>NZ_SJEX01000008.1 GCF_005930495.1 Modestobacter excelsi
GCCGTCCCCGCACCGGCCACCGACACCGCAGCGGCCGCGCTGGCCTTCGAGTCCGTGCCGCTCGGCCCGGCCGGCGTGGCCGCGAGCGTGACGTTCGAGGGCGTCGTGCTCGAGCCGCGCGCCGTCGGGCTGACCGTGACCTACCCCAGCGTCAGCGTCACCACCGACGGGCGCCGGTCGCTGGCCCACGTGCGGCTGCCCACCTTCAACTGCCTGACCACCGAGCCCCCGGCCGACCCGGTGGGCGCCGGCTGCGCCCGGTCGCTCACCGAGTACGCCGACCTCGCCGACCCGGACCTGCAGCTCTCCCGGGACGGCGACCGGATCGACCTGGTCGGGCGGTTCGCCACCTACACCCGGCCCAACGGCAGCGCGCCGGCCTACACCGGCCGGGCGTACCAGCTCACCGTGGCCGTCAGCGCCGCCGGAGCGGCCCCGGCCGCCGGGGCTCCGGTCCCGGCGACCGGCGTCGTGCGGCTCGGCCTGGACAGCGCCTCGACCACCGCCGACCGCGGGGTCAACGTGCTGCAGCTGCCCGGTTGACGGACCGGTCGACTACCCGGCCAGCTGGCGGGCGGCACCGCGGCGGCCGAGCCGGCGCAGACCTGCCGAGGCGGTGAGCGCCACGGTGGGCGAGCCGAGCTCCCGGCGCAGCCCACCGACGTCGCTCGACCCCCACCACGGCCACCGGTCCTCCCCGGCGGGGCGACGGTCCAGCAGCGTGAGCAGGACGGCGGCCGGCCCGTCCACCGCCGGGACCACCGCCACCTCCAGCTGGCCGATCGCCGCGTGCAGCCGGGCCGCGGCGCGCACGAAGGTCCGCTGCCGGTCGGGCACCCGGGCCAGCACGTCGGGCAGCCGGCGCTCCACCTCGGCGGGGTCGCGACTGCGGCGCACCTCGCCGACGGTGTCCAGCTCGTCGACCAGCCGGCGGCTGCGACTGGTGGCCAGCGACGAGTCGGGCATCGCCGCGGCGAGGCGTCGCAGCGTGGGGTCACCCAGCGGCAGGCCGGCCAGGTGCAGGGTCCACGGGCCGCGGAGACCGTCGAGCAGGTCGGCGACCCCCTCGGCCAGCCGACCCGCCACCTCGTCGTCCCGCGCGTACAGCCGGCCGGTCGGTCGGCCTCCGGGGAGCGGACCCGGGTCCGCACCCAGCAGGGTGACCGCCGTCGCCGGACCGCGACGCCGGAGCGACAGCAGGGCCAGCCCGTCGGTGGGAGGACCTCCCTGCCCCCCACCGCTCGCAGGCTCGCGACGGGCCCCTGCAGGAAGGCCTGACTGCTCGACCACCACCGCCCGGGTGGAGACCGGCGCGAACGGGCGGACGGGCTGCGCGTTCAGGGTCGCGGTCAGCCACGGCCCTGAGGCGGGGACGGGAGCAGCGAGGTCGGCCATGAGGGGGGTGGCGGCGCGGATCTCCCGGACCACGCGGGCCCGGCCGTCGACGACCCGGGTGGACACGGGTCCAGTCGACCACATCAGGGCAGGTGCCCCGCGCGGAGGTCGGCCCACCCGCGAGCCGGCGCCTCGTTGCGCCGACCGTGCGAGGGGAGGTGGTGCAGGTGACGCGATGGAACGGCCCGAGGTGACGGGCTGGAACGGCTCCTCGCAGGGCCCCGCCGCGAGCTCGCGAGTGGTGGGGGGCGAGGAGGTCCTTCCTCAGACGGCGCGACGGCGCAGCCGGCGGCGCTCACGCTCGGACAGTCCGCCCCAGATGCCGAAGCGCTCGTCGTTGGACAGCGCGTACTCCAGGCACTCGGTCCGCACCTCGCAGCCGGTGCAGATCTTCTTGGCCTCGCGGGTGGAGCCACCCTTCTCGGGGAAGAACGCCTCGGGGTCGGTCTCGGCGCACAGCGCCTGCTCCTGCCAGCCCTGGTCGTCGGCGTCCATGCCCGGGAAGCCGGCGTCGAAGGACGCGGCCCTGCCCAGCACGTCCGCTCCGTAGGCGGCCGGCGTCGACTCTGCTGCTGCGCTCTTGTACTCGCTCAACCACGACACCTCGGCCATCACGTTGCGTCCCCTCGCTCCGTCACGGTGCTCGCTCCGGGCTCTTCCCGGACCGCCAGCGCCTGATGACAACGTCGGAATTACACGCGTGTCGTTGAGTCGGGGTCAAGTCGGGTCGGTGTAACGAGCGGTACCACGCGTCCCACCAGTCACAACATGTACTGATGTGGTGACAGCAGACCCCGACACGCCGTCTAGCACAGCACCATCTGCCGAGGTCATCGGGCGTGTTTCGTATAGATCGGCAAGAGCCCATCCGGTGCACAGTGCACATCTGACGATCAGGCACCATGGTGGCGTGCACATCGTCGTTCTCGCCGGGGGCGTCGGCGGCGCCCGGTTCCTCCGTGGCGTGCTCGCTGCAGTCCCTGCAGCGGAGGTCACCGCCGTGGTCAACACCGGGGACGACGTGACCCTGCACGGGCTGCGGATCTGCCCCGACCTGGACACCGTGATGTACACGCTGGGTGACGGGATCGACGAGGACCGCGGCTGGGGACGACGCGGCGAAACCTGGACGGTCAAGGGCGAGCTGGCCGCCTACGGTGCCGAGCCCACCTGGTTCGGGCTCGGCGACCGGGACCTCGCCACGCACCTCGTCCGCACCCGGATGCTCGACGCCGGCTACCCGCTCTCCGACGTGACCGCCGCGCTCGCCCAGCGCTGGCAGCCCGGGGTGCGGCTGCTGCCGATGAGCGACCAGCGGGTCGAGACCCACGTCGTCGTCACCGACCCCGGCACCGGCCGCCCGCAGGCCGTCCACTTCCAGGAGTGGTGGGTGAGGCACCGCGCGGCCCTCGATGCGCAGGCCTTCGTCCAGGTCGGGGTGGACGACGCACGCCCCGCCCCGGGCGTCGTCGAGGCCCTGACCTCCGCCGACGCCGTCCTGTTCGCCCCGTCCAACCCGGTGGTGTCGATCGGCACCGTGCTGGGCGTGCCGGGCATCCGGGACGCCGTCCGCGCGGCCGCCGGCCGCGTCGTCGGGGTCTCCCCCATCGTCGACGGCGCGGCGCTGCGCGGCATGGCCGACCGCTGCCTGCCCGTGGTCGGGGTCGAGGTCAGCGCCGAGGGCGTCGGCAGGCACTACGGAGCCCGGTCGGCCGACGGCGTCCTGGACGCGTGGCTGGTGCACACCGGGGACCGCGCCACGGTGCCGGGCGTCGACGTCCGCGCCGTCCCGCTGCTGATGAGCGACCCCGAGGCCACCCGCGCGCTCGCCCGCGCCGCGCTCGACGCCGCCGGTGCCTGAGCCGACGGCCGGCATCTCGGTCCACCCGGTGCCGGGGCTGCCGGAGTTCGGGCCCGGTGACGACCTCGCCGGGGCGCTGGCCGGCGCGGCCCCGTGGCTGGCCGACGGCGACGTCCTGGTGGTGACCTCCAAGGTGGTGGCCAAGGTCGAGGGCAACCTCGTCCGGGTCGAACCGGGCACCGACCGGGAGACGGCCCGCCAGCGCGCCATCGACGCCGAGACGGTGCGGGTGGTCGCCCGCCGCGGCCCGCTCCGGATCGTGGAGACCCGGCACGGGTGGGTGGTGGCCGCGGCCGGCATCGACGCCTCCAACGTGGCCAGCAACGCGCTGGTGCTGCTGCCCGAGGACGCCGACGCGTCCGCCCGCCTGCTGCGCGCCCGGCTCCGCGAGCTGCTCGGTGTCACGGTCGCCGTCGTCGTCAGCGACACCTTCGGCCGGCCGTGGCGCGACGGCGTCAGCGACGTGGCGATCGGCGCGGCCGGGCTGCCCGCGCTGGTCGACCACCGCGGGTCCGTCGACGCCCACGGCAACCGGCTGGAGACCACCCAGGTGGCCGTGGTCGACGAGCTGGCCGCGGCCGGCGACCTGGTGAAGGGCAAACTCGCCGGGGTGCCGGTGGCGGTCGTCCGCGGCCTGGCCTTCACCGCCCCCGACCCCGACCCGGGGGCCCGCCCGCTGGTGCGGCTGGGGCCCGGCGACCTGTTCAGCACCGGCACCCGCGACGTCGTCCCCGGCCGCGCGCCGGCGGACCGGCTCATCGCCCGGGCCGGCGCGCTCGCCGCGGCCACCGACGCGTTCCGAGTCGCCGTGGCCGCGCTGCCGGAGTTCCCCGTGGTCTTCCGCTACGGGCCCGAGGAGGACGGCGACGACGGCGACGTGATCGACGTCCACCTGGCCGAGCCGGTGTCCCCCCGGGCCACCCTCGCCGTCGGTGCGATCGTCGGCGCGGCCCTGGTCCAGCTCTCCGCCGAGGGCTGGGCGACCCGCTGGCAGCCGGTGGCCACCCTGGGCGGCAGCGGACTGGTCGGCCGGCTGCGGATGGGCGCACTCCCCACCTGAGGGGGACGTCCCGCCGAGCGCCGACCGGCGGCCGTTAGCGTCGTGGCGTGCAGATCCGCGAACTCGCCGTCCCCGATGCCTACGTGCTGGACCTGGTGCCGCACGGGGATGCCCGTGGCCGGTTCACCGAGTGGTACCGGGCCGACGTGCTGGCCGAGGCCACCGGGTTCGGGCTGACCCTGGCGCAGGCCAACCACAGCGTGTCCGCCCGGGGCGTGCTGCGCGGGGTGCACTTCGCGCTGGTGCCGCCCGGGCAGGCCAAGTACGTGTACTGCCCGGCCGGGAAGGTGCTCGACGTCGTCGTGGACGTGCGGGTCGGCTCGCCGACGTTCGGGGTGCACGACGCGGTGCTGCTGGACAGCGAGCAACCGCGGGCGGTGTACCTGGCCGAGGGGCTGGGGCACGCGTTCGTGTCGCTGGCCGACGCCAGCTCGGTGACCTACCTGGTGTCGAGCGGGTACTCACCGGGCCGGGAGTTCGGGGTGCACCCGATGGACCCCGAGCTGGACCTGCCCTGGCCGGCCGACGTGGAGTTCGAGCTGTCGGCGAAGGACCTGGGCGCGCCGACCCTGGCCCAGGCCCGTGAGCAGGGCCTGCTGCCGACCCTGGAGCAGTGCACCGCCCGCTACACCGAGCTGCGCGACGCCTGACCCGTCCGCGGTTCGCCGAGAGCACGCCTGTGGCGAACTGCGGACGGCCGGTCAGGAGCGGAGGGCGCCGAGCTGGGCGAGGCAGGCCCGGAGCGACTCCTGCCAGGGCGGCAGCGCGGGGAGCCCGGCGGCGGTCCAGCTGGCCGGGTCCAGCACGCTGTAGGCGGGCCGGTGCGCCGGGCGGGGGAACGCATCCGTCGAGGTGGGGTGCACCCGCGCCGGGTCCGCGCCGGACAGCTCGAACACCGCCCGGGCCAGACCGTGCCAGGTGGTGGCGCCGCTGTTGGTGGCGTGCAGCAGCCCGGTGACGTCGGACAGCGCCGCCTGCACCAGCCCGCGGGCCAGGTCGGCGGACCACGTGGGGCTGCCGGTCTGGTCGGCGACGACGGAGACGGTGTCCCGCTCGGCCTCCAACCGCAGCATGGTGCGCACGAAGTTGCTGCCGTGCGCCGCGTAGACCCAGGCGGTGCGGACGACGACCGCCTCCCCACCGGCGGCCGCCACGGCCCGTTCCCCGGCGAGCTTGGTGCGGCCGTAGGCGGTGCGTGGTGCCGGGTCGTCGTCCACGGCGTAGGGCTCGGTGGCGGTGCCGTCGAAGACGTAGTCGGTGGAGACGTGCACCAGCCGGCCGCGGCCGGCGAGCTCCTGCGCCAGCCAGCCCGGCGCGGCGCCGTTCACCAGCTCGGCGGTGGCCTCGTCGGTCTCCGCGGCGTCGACGGCGGTGTAGGCCGCGGCGTTGACCAGCACCGGACGCCGTCCGGTCGACCCGTCCAGCCACTCCCGGACGACCGAGCGGACGGCGGCCTCGTCGGTGAGGTCGACCCGGTCCCGCCCCACGGCGGTGACGGTGTCCCCGGGGCGGCCGGCCAGCACGGCCTGCAGGTCGGTGCCCAGCTGCCCGGCAGCGCCGGTCACCAGCCAGGAGACGGGCGTGCTCACGCGCGGGCGGTGGCGGCGGCGGCCTTGAGCGGTTCCCACCAGGCGCGGTTGTCCCGGTACCACTGCACGGTCAGCGCCAGGCCGTCCTCGAAGCCCATCCGGGGGGCGTAGCCCAGGGCGGCGGTCTTGGAGTAGTCCACCGAGTAGCGCAGGTCGTGCCCGCCGCCGCGGGGGTCGACGATGTTGTCCACGTAGGACCAGTCGCGGCCGGTGGCCTCCAGCAGCTTCGCGGTCAGTTCCTTGTTCGACAGCTCCCGGCCGCCGCCGATGTTGTAGAACTCCCCGGTCGCGCCCTGCTCCAGCACGAGCTGGATGCCGCGGCAGTGGTCGTCGACGAACAACCAGTCCCGGACGTTGGCGCCCTCGCCGTAGAGGGGCACCTTGTGCCCGTCGAGGAGGTTGGTGACGAACAGCGGGATGACCTTCTCCGGGAAGTGGTAGGGCCCGTAGTTGTTGGAGCAGCGGGTGATGGAGATGTCCAGCCCGTAGGTCCGGGCGTAGGCGCGGGCGATGAGGTCGCTGGATGCCTTCGCCGCCGAGTAGGGCGAGTTGGGCTCCAGCAGGTGGTCCTCGGTCCACGAGCCGTGCTCGATGGAGCCGTAGACCTCGTCGGTGGACACGTGCACCACCCGGCGGACCCGGTGCCGCAGGGCGGCCTCGAACACCTGCTGGGCGCCCAGCACGTTGGTCAGCACGAACCCGGCCGCGCCGGTGAGGGAGCGGTCGACGTGGGACTCGGCGGCGAAGTTGACCACCACGTCGTGCCCGGGCAGCGCGGCGTCCAGGTCGGCGGCCACGCAGATGTCGCCCTGGACGAACCGGTAGCGCGGGTTGTCCGCGACGGGGGCCAGGTTGGCGAGGTTGCCGGCGTAGGTGAGCTTGTCGAAGACGGTCACCGCCGCGTCCTCGAAGCCGGGGTAACCCCCGGAGAGCATGGTGCGCACGTAGTGCGAACCGATGAAGCCGGCACCGCCGGTGACCAGGACGCGCATGACCGCAGACGCTAGCCAACCCGGCGCGCGCAGCGCCGACCGCCACGGCGGAGCTCATCCCGGAGGGTGACCTCCGCCTCCCCGCCGGCCGGGATCACCGCGCGGACCGCATACGGTCACCTGGTGCGCGGGATCATCCTGGCCGGTGGGACCGGCAGTCGGCTGTGGCCCATCACCCTGGGCGTGAGCAAGCAGCTCATGCCGGTCTACGACAAGCCGATGATCTACTACCCGCTGTCCACGCTGATGATGGCGGGGATCCGCGAGGTGCTGGTCATCACCACCCCCGACGACCGGGACGCCTTCGCCCGGCTGCTGGGGGACGGCAGCCGGCTGGGCATGCGCATCGAGTACGCCGTCCAGCCCCGCCCCGAGGGCCTGGCCCAGGCGTTCCTGATCGGCGCGGACTTCCTCGCCGGGCAGTCCGCGGCGCTCGTGCTGGGGGACAACATCTTCTACGGCGCCGGCCTGGGCACCGCCCTGGCCCGGCTGCCCGAGCCCGACGGCGGGCACGTGTTCGCCTACCACGTGGCCAACCCCACCGACTACGGCGTGGTCGAGTTCGACCAGGCCGGACGGGTGCTGTCGATCGAGGAGAAGCCGGCCACCCCGAAGAGCTCCTACGCCGTGCCCGGGCTGTACTTCTTCGGCCGCGACATCGTCGACGTCGCCCGGACCATCACCCCCAGCGCCCGCGGCGAGCTGGAGATCACCGCCGTCAACGAGCACTACCTGCAGGCCGGCCGGCTCACCGTCACCGTGCTCGACCGCGGCACCGCCTGGCTGGACACCGGCACCTTCGCCTCGCTGCGCCAGGCCACCGAGTTCGTCTCCGTCGTCGAGGAACGCCAGGGCCTCAAGATCGGCTGCATCGAGGAGGTCGCCTGGCGCAACGGCTGGCTCGACGACGACGCCCTGCGCGCCATCGCCGAACCGCTGGGCAAGAGCGGCTACGGCGCCTACCTGCTGGGACTGCTGACGGGCTGAGCGCCCCACGGGAGGCCGATGGCACGTGACAGCGGCGCCTCGGTCCCGCGGAGGTCCTCGCCCACCCTGCTGCGGAGCCGGACGGGTGGACGATTTCGCGCAGGAGCGTCCACCTCGTATCGTGCCCTGCGGGGGCCACTCACCGGGCGCCCGCCTGGGGTCTTGGCGGGCCAGACCGTACTGCTCGTCCGCCCGCCTTCCGAGGCGAGACATGCGAGAAGGGGCGAGCTCTTGTCAGGAAGCACGTCAGTCGCGACGCCACCGGACCGGTCCGGCCCTGCGCGATCCGCGGACGCTCCCGGCCGGCGCCGTCCCACGCTCCACCACGGGCTCACCGCCCTGGTCGTGCTCGCCGTGCTGGCTCTCGGCTGGAACCGGCGGTGGACCTCCGACGACGCCTTCATCAACTTCCGCGTCGTCCAGGAGCTCCTCGCCGGGCACGGACCGGTCTTCAACGCCGGCGAGCGCGTCGAGGTGGCCACCAGCCCGCTGTGGCTGTTCGTGCTCACCGTCGTCGACGCGATCGTCCCGGGCAACGCTGCGCCTTGGGCGAGCGTCCTGCTCGGGCTCGCCCTGACCGCCGTCGCGGTCACCCTCGCCTCCCTGGCCGCCGGCCGGCTGTGGTCGAAGGCGGCCTCCTGGGTGACCGTGCCCTTCGGCGTCGTGGTGTTCGCCGCACTGCCGCCCACCTGGGACTTCACCACGTCCGGCCTGGAGACGGGGCTGTCGTTCAGCTGGATCGCGCTGACCTTCTGGGGCATCGTGCGCTGGGTCCAGACCGAGCGGCCCGCCCCGCACCGGCCGGTGTGGCTGCTCGTCGTCCTCGGGCTCGGGCCGCTGGTGCGCCCGGACTTCGCGGTGATCGCCGGCATCCTGCTGCTGTTCGTGGTGATCGCCGGCGCAGGACGCTGGTGGCAACGGGTGCTGGGCCTCGTGCTCGCCGGCCTGCTGCCCGTCGCCTACCAGGTCTTCCGGATGGGCTACTACGGGCTCCTGGTGCCCAACACCGCCGTGGCCAAGGAGTCCAGCCGCCCCCTGTGGAGCCGCGGCTTCACCTACCTCGCCGACCTGGTGGCCCCCCACCTCCTCTGGGTGCCCGCGCTGATCGCCGTGCTGCTGCTGGCCGTGCTCGCCCCCCAGGCGCGCTGGCAGCGCCGGGAGTGGGCGCTCGTCCTGGTCGTCCTCGGCGCGGCTGCCGTGCACGCGCTGTACGTGGTCCGGGTCGGGGGCGACTTCATGCACGCCCGTCTGCTCATGCCCAGCGTCTTCCTGGCCCTGTGCCCGGTGGCCGCCCTGCCGCTGACCCGGCGTCGGCTGGCCGTCACCGGCGCGCTGGTCGCTGCGGCCGCGGTCTGGGCCGTCGCCTCCGTGTTCGCCCTCCGGATCAGCTACCCGGACGGCGTCGCCGACAGCGGCATCGCCGACGAGCGGGGCTTCTACGCCGCGCTCGCCGGGGTCGAGCACCCGGTGACCCTCGCCGACCACGGTGGCGCCGGTGTGTCCCAGTACTCCGACCAGGTCGTCCGGGCTGACCGCGAGGGCATGGACGAGATCGTCGTCCAGGTGGTGCCGGTGACGACGACGACCCCGTTGGAGGTGATCGGTCCGTCCTCCGGGGGGATGGTCTTCTCCGTCGGCAACGCCGGCTTCTACGGCGTCGCGGCGGGTCTCGACGTGTTCGTCATCGACGGGTTCGGGCTCACCGACCCGATCGGCTCGCACATCGCCCCCGGCCCACCCGGTCGCCCGGGCCACGAGAAGGTCTTCCCGCGGGAGTACCTGTTCGCGCGCTTCGGGGCCCCCGACGACGTCGGGACCGGCGCCCAGCCGGACACGTCCCCGGTCGGTACCGCCCGGCAGGTCCTGGCCTGCGGCGAGGCGGCGGAACTGATCGAGGCGACCAGCGGGAGGCTCACCGTCAGCCGGTTCCTCAGCAACATCGTCCACTCGCCGGAGCTGACGTCCTTCCGGGTGCCGGGGGACCCGGCCCAGGCGCGCGACCAGCTCTGCTGATCCGGCCGGTCCGCCGCACAGGCCGGGGGTCAGATCCGGCGGTGGTCCGTGGGGCTCATCCGCGGGCCCCGCTTGGGCGGCATGCTGCCGCCGACCTCGAGCAGCCGGACCACCCGCTGGCGGTGACCCCGCCAGGGCTCCAGCAGCTCCAGCATCCCGGCGTCGTCGGTCTTCCGCCCGGCCAGCGACCAGCCGACCAGGTTCTTGAGGTGGTAGTCGCCCACGCTCACCGAGTCCGGGCAGCCGATCGCCCGCTGGGCCACCTCGGCCGCCGTCCACACCCCGATGCCGGGGACCGACTGCAGCCGCCGGCGCAGGTCGGCGCAGTCCGCCGCGCAGCCGTCCTCCCCGTGCGCGGCCGCCTCCAGCCGGGACGCGACCGAGGCCACCGCCCGCAGCGCCCGCCGGCGCGCGCCGTCCAGGCCGCAGCGGTGCCACTCCCAGTCGGTCACCGCGAGCACCTGCTCGGGCGAGGGCACCACCCGCATCCCGGCCGGCGCCGGGCCGGGCGCCGGGTCCCCGGTCAGCCGCAGCAGCTCCCGCCAGGTGCGGTGCGCCTCGATGCCGGTCACCTTCTGCTCCAGGACGGCGGGCACCAGCGCGTCCCAGACCCGGCCGGTGCTGCCGAGGCGGAGCCACGGGGTGGTGCGGTGGACCCGGGCGACCAGCGGGTGGACGTCGGCGTCGAAGCCCGCCACCCGGTCCTCGGCGCCCAGCCAGCGCGGCACCCGCCGGCCGGCCCAGTCCGCCCCCGGCCCCCAGGCCTGCACCCGCAGCGCGGTCACCGAGCCGGTCAGCCGCACGGTGGCCGGCCCGTCCGGCGTCGTCGTGGTGCGCCACAGGCCGTCCTCGGCGATGCGCAGCGTGGGGTCGCCGGTGCCGCGCCTGTCCCGGGAGACCACCCGGCGCACGTCCAGCGCCCAGCCCGGCGCCCAGACGTCCTCGTACGCCGGCGCGTCGCGCACCAGCAGCTGCTCCCCCACGGCCCGTCCCTCGGTGCTGCGCGTCAGCGCGGCGCCATCCGGAGCGCGCCGTCCATCCGGATGACCTCGCCGTTCAGGTAACCGTGCCGCACGATGTCCAGCGCCAGCTCGGCGAAGTCCTCCGGGCGCCCCAGCCGCTTGGGGAACGGGATGCCGGCGGCGAGTGCCGTGCGGGCCTCCTCCGGCAACGAGGCCAGCAGCGGGGTGTCGACCAGGCCGGGGGCGATCGTGCACACCCGGACGCCGACCGAGGACAGGTCCCGCGCGGCCGGCAGCGTCAGCCCGACGATGCCGCCCTTGGAGGCGGCGTAGGCGATCTGGCCGATCTGGCCGTCGTAGGCGGCGATCGAGGCGGTGTTGACCACGACCCCTCGCTCGCCCTCCCCGTCGGGCTCGGTGCGCGCCATCGCGGCGGCCGCCAGCCGCAGCACGTTGAAGGTGCCGATCAGGTTGACGCCGACGGTGCGGGTGAACGCGGCGAGCTCGTGCGGCGACCCGTCGCGGCCCAGCACCCGGGCGGCGTAGCCGATGCCGGCGCAGTTGACCGCGATGCGCAGCGGCCGGTCCTTGCCCGTGGCGTCGTCGATCGCCGCCTGCACCGACTCCTCGTCGGTGACGTCGGTGCGCACGAAGGTGGTGTGCCCCCCGAGCTCGGCGGCGAGCGCCTGCCCGCGCTCCCCGTTGAGGTCCAGCACGGTGACCGCCACGCCCGCCGCGGTCAGCGCGCGGGTGGTGGCCTCCCCGAGGCCGGAGGCCCCTCCGGTGACGACAGCGGCGACATCGAGGTCCTTCACATCGGCGAGTGAACCACGCGTCCGGATGCCCCCGGGGGCCGGTGCGGCTCCGACCTCACGAGTCCCATCCGACTCGGCGTGCCCCACAGGACGAGACGCGCCCCACGGGTGGCCGCGGGTCGGCCGGGAACGGATGGCCCTCCGGTAGGACCAGTCCCGTGACACCCGTTCCCTCGACCCGGACCACCGGCGGGGCCACTACCCGAGGACGTGCATGAACCTCCAGGCCGACCTGGTCGTCCCGACGACCCCGCGCCTCGCCTCCGACGTCTGGAGGACCGCCCGAGGGGACGACCGCCTGGCATCACGCGTCCCTCGGGGCTGGTCGGTCCCGGTGGTCCTGCCCTGGGTGGTCGTGCCGCTGCTCGTGGCGGTGGTCTACCGCCTCCTCCCCAGCGCGACGGAACTCCGAGCGCACTACCAGGGGGCGGCGGTGGCCCTGGTCACCGCGCCGGCGCTGGCGTACCTGCTCACCCGCACGAGCCGTTGGGCCCACCACACCGCCGGCGCGCTGGTGGCGGCGGTCCTCCCCGGTCTCACCCTCATCTCCCTGCACGGCACCGGCTGGTTCTTCTCCGGTCCGTTCGGTGACCAGTCGTTCCGCCTCGAGTACGCCACCCGCTTCGCCGCCGACCTGGGCAGCCTGCAGGACTACACGTACCAGGACGCGCCGTCCTTCTACTCCCCCGGCTGGTTCTGGATCGTCGGACTCGTGGCCCGGGTGAGCGGCACGCCGGCCTGGCACGCCTACAAGTGGGTGGGCATCGCCACGCTCTACGTGGCCGTCGCGGTGGCCTTCTCCCTGTGGCGGCGGACGTGCAGCACCCGGCTCTCCGCCGTCCTGGTGACGGTCACCGTCATCGGCCTGCCGTTCGCCGGGGCCGGCTGGCTGGGCGGCGAGACGCTCATGTTCTCCGGGGGCTACGAGCCCTACGGCTGGCTCGTCGTCCTGCCGCTGCCCGCGCTCCTCACCTGGTTCGCCGGCCGCAGCGGACCGTTCCAGCTCCGCCGGGCCCTGCTGCTGGGCGCCGCGATCGCGGTGGCCGCGTGGCTGTACCTCCTCTACGCCGTGGTGGCGGTCGTCGCCGTCCTCGTCCTGGCCGCCCTGCGGTGGCGGGAGCGCAGCGTGCTCCTCGAGGTGCTGACGGCCGGACTGGCGACGGTGGTCCTCGTGTCGCCGTGGCTGGGGCCGTTCGTCGTCGCGTGGCTGCGGGCCGGCCGGCCGCACGCCCTCGCCACCACGTACGTGCAGAACGACTCCTACGTGTCGCTCATCACGCCCGCCGCGTCCCCCTGGGTGGTCCTGGCGCTCGTCGGGGCGGTGGCCGTCCTCGCTGCCCGCCGCTGGCACGGCTCGGGGCTCCTGGGCTGCCAGGCCGTGGGCGGCGCCCTCGCCGTCCTGGGCCTCGGTCAGGTCTTCCTCGGCCAGTCCGGTGCCGGGGTGCTCTTCCACCGCCTGCTCATCGTCCTGGGCGTCGCGCTGCTCGCGGCCGGCGTCTTCGGAGCGCAGAAGCTGCTGGCCACCCTGCCCGAGGGCTGGCTCGGCCGGCTGGGGCCGCTGGTGACGTCCGGCAGCGTGCTCATGGCCCTCCTGACCGTCGCCCTCTTCATCGGCGTGAACGGACACGCCCGCGAGTGGACGAACGGCGACGCCGACCTGCGGAAGCTGGCGCACGACGTGCCGCAGCCCGACGGCGAGCTCTCCCCGCTGTCCCGGCCGGAGACCCGTGAGGCCCTCGCCGGCCGGGCCTCGCTCGACCAGCTGGCGGAGACGGCGGAGCGCGTCGCGGCCCGTGCCGGGCAGCCCGAGACCGGCGTCGTCCTCACCGACGACGAGGCGCTCCTGGCCACCTCGCCGTTCTTCGGCTACATCCAGTGGTGGGAGCTGTACTCGAGCCCGCTGGGCGAGTACCCCGAGCGCAGGGCCTTCCTCGAGCAGCTCGCCACCGAGCCGGCTGATCAGCTGGCGAGCGCCCTGCGGGCGAACGCGGACGCGCCCACCGTCTTCGTCCTCGAGGTCGACGGCACGGACGTGACCTTCGGGTCCGCGGCGTGGGACGGCGCGTCGGGCTCCTCGGCGCCGTGGACGGTGCGGCTGCCGGTGAGCGCCTTCTCCTCGGACGACTTCGTCACCACCCGGGTCGACGGTCGGCTCGTCGCCGCACTGCGCGAGGGGTGAGCACGCGGGCGACGTGACGTGCTGGAACGGCCCCCCTGCAGGCAGGCCCTTCGTCAGCTGTAGCGGGTGCCGGAGCGTTCCTCGACCGCGGCCAGCAGCTGCTTGACCCGCTCGGCGTCGGTCACCGGGCAGACCATCGTCACGTCGGCCGTGTGCACCACGACGCTGTCCCGGACCCCGACCAGGGCGACCAGGTGCTCGGGGTCGTCGCTGAGGACGACGTTGCCGGCGCTGTCCAGCAGCACGGTCAGGCCCCGGGTGGCGTTGCCCGCCCCGTCGGTGGTCAGCGTGTGGGCCAGGGCGGGCCAGGAACCGACGTCCAGCCAGTCGACGTCCAGGTCGACCACGACCACCCGGCCGGGCTCGGCGGCCGCGGGCTCCAGCACGGCGTAGTCGACGCTGATCTTCGGCAGGGTCGGGAAGACCTCGGCCAGCACCGCCTCCCGCGCCGGCCCGGCCGGCGCGGCCACGATCCGGTCCAGCCCGGCGGCCGACTCGGGCAGGTGCTCCGCGAGCGCCGCCAGCACGGTGCTGGCCCGCCAGACGAACATGCCGGAGTTCCACAGGTACTCACCGCTGGCCAGGTACGCCTCGGCGGTGGGGCGGTCGGGCTTCTCCCGGAACGACGCCGCCTCGGCCGCGCCGGTGACCTCGGTCGGCGCGCCCTTCTGCACGTAGCCGAAGCCGGTCGCCGGCGACGTCGGGGTCACCCCGAGCGTGACCAGCGCGGTCGGCCGCACGGCCAGGACGTCGTAGGCGGTGCGCAGCGCGGCGGCGAAGCGCTCGACCGGCCGGATGACGTGGTCGGCGCTCACCACGGCGAGCTCCGCGTCGGGGTCGACGTCGGCGACCAGGGCCGCCGCCAGGCCGACCGCGTTGGCGGTGTCCCGGGCCACCGGCTCGAGCACCAGCCGGTCCGGGCGCAGCGCGGGCAGCGCCGCCTGCACCGCCGCGGCGTACCGGGCCGCGGTGCAGACCCAGATCCGGTCGGCCGGCAGCACCGCCTGCAGCCGGGTGAACGCCTCGGCCAGCAGGCTGTGCGCGCCGTCCCCGTCCCCGTCGCCGTCGCCGTCGGCGACCACGTCCAGGAGCTGCTTGGGCCGCGCCGACCGGGACAGCGGCCACAGCCGCGTCCCCGAGCCGCCGGCCATGATCACTGCGTGCTGCACCGTGCCGCCTTCATCGGTCCAACTCGTCGGCGGCCCGCTGGAAGCGCGCCCCGGCGGCCACCCGGCCGCTGACCCAGGAGACCAGCAACCGGGCCCCCAGGCCCAGCCTCAGCACCGTCCGGAGGGGCAGGTTCACCCGGCCGGGGTGCTCGGCGGACAGGTAGCGCAGTGCGCTGGTGTGGTGCACCCGCTGCATCCGGTGCGGTTCCCGGCGGGTCGCGTGCCCGCCCTCGTGGACGACGACCGCCGACGGCGCGTACACGTTCAGCCACCCGCGCCGGCCCAGCCGCGCGGCCAGGTCGACGTCCTCGAAGTACATGAAGTAGCCCGGGTCGAAGCCACCGACGGAGTGGAACGCCGCCAGGTCGACCAGGAAGCAGGACCCGGACAGCCAGCCGGCCGGCCGTTCCCGCGGGGCCTCCCGCTCACGGCGGTAGCGCGCCGTCCACGGGTTGGCCGGCCAGACCCAGCCGAGCAGCGCATGGCCGATCCCGGTGGACAGCCGCGGCAGGTCGCGGGCGGAGGGGTACAGCTCGCCCTCCGGGGTGCGGATGGCCGGGCCCACGGTCGCGGCGCGCGGCCACCGTGCGGCGACCGCGAGCAGCTCGTCCACCGACCCCGGGCTGAAGCGGACGTCGGGGTTGGCCACCAGCGCCCAGCCGGTCGGGACGTCGGCCAAGCCGGCGTTGGCCGCCGCCCCGTAGCCGACGTTGCCGCCGGTGCGCAGCAGCCGGACGTGCGGGTGTGCCGCCGCGACCCGCTCGGGGGCGCCGTCGGTGGAGCCGTTGTCGGCCAGGACGACGTCGGTCGGTGCGGTGGTGGCCTCGGCCAGCGACTCGACGAAGCCGTCGAGCGACTCCCCCGGGGAGTACGTCACGGCGACCACCCGCAGCGGCGGCTCGTTCAGGGCGGACACCGGGCCAAGGTAACGGCCGGTCCGCCGGGCGGCTGCGGCGGCCGCAGGCCACCCGTACCCGCCCTCGCCGACCGGGCCCGTGGCCGGCCGCCCGACGACCCCTGTTTGATGGCACGGCGCGCACGGCCACGTTCCCGCAGCGGAGCACGGCACGCGCAGCCCTGCCGCCCGTGGATGAGGACGTACATGGAGTCCGACCCGAGGACCGCCGACGTGCAGGACGTGGTCGAGCCCGACGTCGTCGCCGAGGTCCCTCCCGGGGACACCGAGGACACCGAGGACACGGCGCCCGTCCAGCCGGCCGGCCGCTCATGGCGGGCTCCGGGTGCGCTGGGGCTGTTGCCCTGGGCCGTGGTGCCCGCCGCCCTGTGGCTGCTGCACACGGTGCTGACCGACGTCGGCGAGCTGCACCTGCAGTACCAGGCGTCCCTGGTGGCGCTGCTCACCGCCGGCCTGCTCGGCTGGCTGCTCACCCGGCGGGCCGCCGTGGCGCACCACACCGCCGCTGCCGGGGTCGCCTGCTTCCTGCCGGCGCTGACCGTCATCTCCCTGCAGGGGACCGACTGGTTCTTCTCCGGCCCGTTCGGCGACCAGTCCTTCCGCCTGGAGTACGCGACCCGGTTCGCCGACGACCTGACCAGCCTCGCCGACTACACCTACGCCGACGCCCCGGCCTTCTACTCCCCCGGCTGGTTCTGGCTGGTGGGAGCCGCCTCGGCGACGACGGGCGTCCCGGCCTGGCAGGCCTACAAGTGGATGGCCGTCGTGACGATGTTCCTGGCCGCGGCCCTGGCCTTCTGGCTCTGGCGGCGCACCTGCAGCACCCGGCTGTCCGCGCTGCTGCTCGCGGTGACGATCATCGGTCAGCCCGCCACGTCCGCCGCCTGGCTCGGCGCCACGACGCTGCTCGGCGCCGGCGCGTCGGAGCCCTACAGCTGGGTGGTGACCCTGTCGCTGCCGCCGCTGCTGACCTGGTGGGGCGCACCCCGCGGGCCGGTCGGCTGGCGCCGGGGGGTGGCGCTCGGCGTCGCGCTGGCCGCGGCGGCCTGGTTGTACCTGCTCTACGCCGCCGTGGGCGTGCTGGCGGTGCTCCTGGTGGCCGCGCAACGCGGGATCCGCGCGACGTGGCGGGAGCTGGCGGTCGCCGGCCTGACGTCGGTCCTGCTGGTGCTGCCCTGGCTGGGTCCCTTCGCGCTGGCCTGGGACGACGCCGGCCGACCGTCCTCGGCGGCCACCTCGTGGGTGGAGGGTGAGTCCTACGTGCACCTGTTCACCGTCACCGGGTCGCCCTGGTTCGCCCTCGCGGTGCTCGGCGCCGTGGCGCTGCTGGGCCTGTCGGGGCGGGCGCACCCCCGGCTGCGCGGTTGCCAGGGACTGGTGGTGACCGTCCTGGTGCTGAGCGTGGTCCAGCTGGTCCTCGGGCAGCTGGGCGGCGGTGTCCTGGCGCACCGGCTGGTCCTGGTGCTGTCGACCGCGCTGCTGGCCGGCGGGACGCTCGCCGTGGTGGAGTTCCTGCCGCAGGCCGCCCGCTGGACCCGCCGCCGGGACTGGCGGCGACCGGCGGCGGCGGCTCTCGCCGTGGGCCTGTTCGTCGGGACGAGCGCGCACGCCCAGGAGTGGCTCTCCCTCGACAGCGACCTGCGGGACCTCGCCCGGGGCGTGGCCTACCCGGACGGCTCACACCCCGTGGTGGCCAGCCCCGCCATGCGGCAGCAGTTCACCGGGGACCCCTCGGCCGACGAGCTGTACGCCGCGGTGGAGCGGACCTCCCGCGCGGCCGGGCAGTCCGAGACCGGGCCGGTGCTGACCGACGACATCCCGCTGATGGCCACCACCCCGCTGCACGGGTACGTCCAGTGGTGGGAGCTGTACTCCAACCCGGTGGGCGACTACCGCCAGCGCCAGGAGTTCCTGGAGGACCTGGAGGGGCGGTCGCCGGCGGAGGTGGTGGCCGCGCTGCGCGCGGACCCGACGGCGCCCACGGTCTTCGTGCTGGCCCTCGACGAGGACGGCTACCGGTTCTCCTCCTCGTCGTGGGACCCGTTCACCGCGACCTCGACCGCGTGGTCCGTCCGGCTCCCGGCGGACCTCTTCGACTCCCCCGACTTCGTGAGCACGCAGGTCGGCGACCGGACCGTCGCCGCGCTGCGCCCCTGAGGGTCGTGCGGAGGCGTCCGGCCGCGCCGGTGGGTCGCCGGGCCCCGGGTGTGACCGATGGGGTGGGCGGGGCACCGGGGCCCCGGCAGGGACGGCCCGCCCCCGCCCGCGACGGTATCGTCGCCAGCCGTGACTACAGGCAGCCCTGACCTCGTCGTCGTCGGCTCGGGCTTCTTCGGCCTCACGGTCGCCGAACGCGCCGCCACCCAGCTGGACAAGCGGGTGCTGGTCATCGACCGCCGCGACCACATCGGCGGCAACGCCTACTCCGAACCCGAACCCGAGACGGGCATCGAGATCCACCGCTACGGCGCGCACCTCTTCCACACGTCCAACAAGCGTGTCTGGGAGTACGTGAACCAGTTCACCGAGTTCACCAAGTACCAGCACCGGGTCTTCAGCATCTACGACGGCCAGACCTACTCCCTGCCGATCAACCTCAGCACGATCTGCCAGTACTTCGGCAAGAGCTTCAGCCCCGCGGAGGCCCGCGCCCTGGTCGCCGAGCAGGCCGGTGAGATCGACACCGCGTCGGCCGCCAACCTCGAGGAGAAGGCGATCTCGCTGATCGGTCGCCCGCTGTACGAGGCGTTCATCCGCGCGTACACGAAGAAGCAGTGGCAGACCGACCCCACCGAGCTCCCCGCCGAGGTCATCGCCCGGCTGCCGGTGCGCTACACGTTCGACAACCGCTACTTCAACGACGACTTCGAGGGTCTGCCCGTCGACGGGTACACCGCCTGGCTGACCAGGATGGCCGACCACCCGAACATCGAGGTGCGGCTGTCCACGGACTTCTTCGACGTCCGCGACGAGCTGCCCGCCGACGTCCCGACCGTCTTCACCGGGCCGATCGACAAGTACTTCGACTACTCCGCCGGCGAGCTGGGCTGGCGGACCCTGGACTTCGAGCAGGAGGTCCTGCCGATCGGCGACTTCCAGGGCACCTCGGTGATGAACTACGCCGACGAGGACGTCCCCTACACCCGGGTCCACGAGTTCCGGCACTTCCACCCGGAGCGCGCCTACCCGACCGACAAGACCGTCGTGGTGCGCGAGTACTCGCGCTTCGCCGAGACCGGTGACGAGCCGTACTACCCGATCAACACCCCCGAGGACCGGGCCAAGCTGGAGACCTACCGCGAGCTCGCCGCGAGGGAGGCCGCCGAGAAGCGGGTCCTCTTCGGTGGCCGGCTCGGCACCTACAAGTACCTGGACATGCACATGGCGATCGGGTCGGCACTGAGCATGTTCGACAACCGCATCCGCCCCTTCTTCGACCAGGGCGCGTCGCTCGACGGCCGCCTGGACGACTGACCGAGGACTGATCCCACCATGACGAGCACTTCGGTCAACCCCGACCTGGTTGCCGACCTGGCCCCCGAGGACCTCGTCCCCGGCAAGGCCGTCACCCTGCTGCAGCGGGTCCTCATGCCCCGGCCGGCCGACCCCCGCAAGGTCCGCACCCTCTACGTCGACGAGGAGCGCTCCGAGCGCGTCCGGGTGCGGTCCCGCTCGACCGGTGAGCTGAGCGCCGGCGACGAGGTGTCCTTCGCGACCTACTTCAACGCCTTCCCGGCGGCCTACTGGCGGCGCTGGACCTCCCTGCCCACGGTGACCCTGCGGCTGAGCCTGTCCGGTGCCTGCCGCATCGACGTCTACCGCAGCAAGGCCAACGGCGACGTCATCCACGCGGCCGGGGCCACCGTCGCCGGCACCGAGCGCACCGTGGAGCTCGAGCTGGACCTGGCCCCGTTCATCGACGGCGGCTGGTACTGGTTCGACCTCACCGCCGACGAGGACGTCGTCATCGAGGAGGCCGGCTGGTACGCCGACCGCGAGCCGCTGCGGCCCGGTCGGCTGGCCGTCGGCATCTGCACCTACAACCGGCCGGTCGACTGCCTGGCCGCGGTTGCGACGATCGCCGAGGACCCGGTCGTGCTCGCCGAGCTGGCCGCCGTGGTCGTGGCCGACCAGGGCAACCGCAAGGTGCGCGACGACGCCCGCTACGCCGACCTCGCCGGGTCCCTGGGCGACCGGTTCCGGCTGGTCGAGCAGGGCAACATGGGCGGCAGCGGCGGGTTCGCCCGGGCCATGCACGAGTCGCTGGAGAACACCGACGCCACCCACGTCCTCTTCCTCGACGACGACGTGCAGCTCGAGGCGGACAGCCTGCACCGGGCGCTGGCGCTGAGCCGCTTCACCGATGCCCCGATGCTGGTCGGCGGGCAGATGCTGGCGATGCAGGACCGCTCGGTGCTGCACACCATGGGCGAGGTCGTGGACCGGTACTCGTTCCTGTACCGCCCGGCCGCGCACGCCGTCATGCAGCACGACTTCGCCCACCACTCGCTGCGCCGGACGCCGGCGCTGCACCGCCGGGTGGACGTCGACTACAACGCCTGGTGGATGTGCCTGATCCCGCGCGAGGTGGCCGAGCAGGTGGGGCTGCCCCTGCCGCTGTTCATCAAGTGGGACGACGGCGAGTACGGCCTGCGGGCCGGTGCCGCCGGGTACCGCACGGTGACCCTGCCCGGTGCCGCGATCTGGCACCTGGCGTGGACCGACAAGGACGACGTCACCGACTGGCAGGCGTACTTCTTCGCCCGCAACCGGCTGATCGTCGCCGCCCTGCACAGCCCGCACAAGCGCGGCGGCGGCATCGTGCGGAGCGCGCTCAAGGCCGACCTCAAGCACCTGTTCCGGCTGGAGTACGCGGCCGTGGCGCTGCACGTGCGGGCCTACGAGGACTTCCTCGCCGGTCCCTCGGCGGTGTTCCCGGCGCTGAAGGAGGCGCTGCCCAGCGTGCGCGCCGAGCAGGCCTCCTACGTCGACGGCCGGGTCATCACCCAGCGGTCGGACATCCCCGAGCCGGAGATGAGCGCGGTGGTCACCGAGGGCATGGCACAGCCGCCGGTGGGCAAGAGGTCGATCGCGATCGCCGCCGTCCGGGCGATCCGGAACAACCTGCGGCCGATGGCCGAGGAGCGGCCCCGGCCGCAGCTGGAGATCCCCTCGCAGGACGCGCAGTGGTTCGTCCTGTCCCGGCTGGACAGCGCCACCGTGGGCACCGCCGACGGTCGTGGCGTCACGCTGCGCCGCCGCAACCCGGCGGTCTTCTGGCGGCTGGCCAAGAGCGCCGTCCGGCTCAACGTGGAGATCGCGCGGCGCTTCCCGCAGGCCACCGCGGACTACCGCGGTGCCTACGGCGAGCTCACCTCGGCGGAGAACTGGCAGAAGGCCTTCACCCAGTGACCGGCGGGGCCGTCAGGGGCGGGTGAACCGCTCCTGACGGCCCTGGCGGACCAGGCCCAGCCAGGTCCGCAGCCCGCGCACGTCGCGGCGGCCGAGGAAGAACCAGCTGAAGCGGACGAGCTCGAGCGGGAACAGCCAGCGCATGCCCGGCTGGCTCATCAGGTAGCCGCGGTTGCGGTAGGTGAAGAACCGCTTGGCCTCGTCCGGCGGGTACTGCGCGGACAGCCGGCCGCCGGCGATGGGCAGGAACTCCTGGGTCCCCTCGGGGTGCACGTACGCCGCCTGCAGGCAGGTGCCGAACGGCAACCCGGAGCGCACCAGCCGTCGGTGCACCTCGGTCTCGTCCCCGCGCAGGAACAGCCGGTAGTCCGGCACGCCGACCGCGTCGAGGGCGTCGGCCCGGAACAGCGCGCCGTTGAACAGCGACGCGTAGCCGGGGAGGAAGTCCACGTCGGCGAACTCCTGGAGCGAGCGCCGCCACCGCAGACCGCGCCGCAGCGGGAAGGCCAGCAGCGTGGGGTCGGCCTTGTCCACCACCGCCGGGCTCACCTCGGCCAGGCCGCGGTCCCGGGCGCAGGCCAGCAGGGTGGCCAGCACGTCGTCCCCGGCGGGCCGACCGTCGTCGTCGGCGCACCACACCCAGTCCGCGCCCATGCTCAGCGCGGTCAGCATGCCGAGGGCGAAGCCGCCGGCCCCGCCGAGGTTCCGCTGCGAGGGCAGGTAGGTCACCGGGAGTCCCGAGGCGGCGACCACGTCGGCGGTCTCGGCGTCCGGGCCGTTGTCGACGACCAGCACGTGGTCGACGGTCCGGGTTTGCGCGGCCAGCGCGGCCAGGCTCTCGGCGAGCAGCCCGGGGCGGGCGCGGGTCACCACGACCGCCACCACCCGCTGCCCGTCCGGGCCCGCCGGGAGGCCGGCCGTCGGACCGGTCACGACCGGCCCGACGGGAGCGGGGCCGGCCACGGGGCGGCGGGCACGGTCACCGGCGGGTCGTTGGGGAACGGGTCGTGGCCCTTGTAGGAGGTCAGCACCTCGCGCAGCTCACCGGTCTGCTTGACCTGGCCGTGCTCCATCCAGATCGCCGAGGTGCACAGCTGCTTGAGGAACTCGTCGGAGTGCGAGGCGAACACCAGCAGCCCGGCCCGCTGCACCAGCTCGGACAGCCGGTCCCGTGCCTTGTCCAGGAAGGCGGCGTCCACCGCGCCGATCCCCTCGTCGAAGAGCAGGATCTCCGGGTCGATGCTGGTGACCACACCCAGCGCCAGGCGCACCCGCATGCCGGTGGAGTAGGTCCGCAGCGGCATCGCCAGGAAGTCGCCGAGCTCGGTGAACTCGGCGATCTCCTCGACCCGGGCCTCCATCTGCTTGCGGTTCATGCCCAGGAAGAGCCCGCGGATCATGATGTTCTCGTAGCCGGAGATCTCCGGGTCCATGCCGACGCCGAGGTCGAAGACCGGCGCCACCCGGCCCTCGATGGTCGCCGTCCCGCGGGTGGGCTCGTAGATGCCCGACAGCAGCCGCAGCAGCGTCGACTTGCCGGCGCCGTTGTGCCCGACCAGGGCGACCCGGTCACCCTCCTCGATGCGGATGTCGATGTCGCGCAACGCCTCGATGACGGGCACCTTGCGCTCGTCGGAGGCGATGTTGCCGCCGACCATGCCGAGCACCGCCTTCTTCAGCGACCTCGTCTTGGCGTCGAAGATGGGGAACTCGACGCTGGCGTGGTTGGTCTCGATGCGGACCACGGGTGCAGCCTCTCTCTCGCCGTCAGACCCAGTAGGAAACGCGCGACCGGTAGCGGCGCAGCGCCCACAGGGTGACGACCCAGCCGACGACGGTGATGGCGAGCACGATGACCCAGCTGTGCCAGACCAGCGACTCGCCGAGCATGGGCCGGCGGATGATCTCGATGAAGTGCAGGAACGGGTTGACCTCGGCGATCCGGGCCCGCTCCGCGGTGGTCGGGTTGGGGCTGTTGAGCAGGTCGTCGTAGATCCACACGACCGGGGTGAGGAAGAAGGTCAGCTGGACCAGGCTGCCGATGATCGGGTTGAGGTCACGGAAGCGGGCGCTGGCCATGCCGAACAGCAGCGCCACCCAGGCCCCGTTGACCGCCAGCAGGAGGAACGCGGGGAAGGCCATCAGGCTCGACCAGTGCAGCGCCCGCGGGAAGACCATCAGCATCACCGCGTAGACGATCAGGTTGTGGGCGAACAGCAGCGTCTGCCGCCACACCAGCCGGTAGACGTGCACCGAGATCGGCGCCGGCAGGTGCTTGATCAGCCCCTCGTTGGCGATGAAGACGTCGGCGCCCTCGAGGATGCAGCCGGAGATGAACGCCCAGACGATGAACCCGACGAGGATGTAGGGCAGCTGCTTCTCCAGCGGGTTGCCGAACAGGCCCGCGTACAGCACCCCGAGCGCGACGGCGGTGACCGCCATGCTGATGGTGATCCAGATCGGCCCGAGCACCGACCGCCGGTAGCGCTGGCGGATGTCCTGCCAGCCGAGATGCCCCCACAGCTCCCGCTGCCGCCACCCTCCGACGAGGTCGGCGCGGGCGGCAGCCCAGGCACCGCCGGACACATTGGTGACAGCCACGTCCGCGAAGGCTACCGCCGCGGCCGCCCAGCGGCCGCAGCGCCCGACCGAACCGTGGCGGCGGGGGCGGGTGGGACGACCGTGACGAACGAGTCCCCACGCACTCGGCACGCCCCGGGGGTCAGCAGGTCCGCTGTCTAGTCTCCCGGTGTGTTCCAGGACAGCCAGCCCTCCGTCCCTGCTCCGCGGGTCCGCCGGGCGGTCCTGGCCCTGGCGTTGGTCTCGCTGGTCTCCTCAGTGCTCTACGTGGTGGCGCCCGTGCAGCGCCCGGAGGCCGTCTACGCCTGGCCGAGCACGGCCGGGGACGCCTCGGCGGTCGCCATCCCGCTGATGCTGTACCGGCCCGAGCGGCTCGAGGCCTCGGTCAGCTGCACGGACGCCCGGGCCTCCTCCGACGCCGGCCACGTCCTGGTCAGCACGACGCCGGTCGACGCCGCTCCCGGGCCCGGGCTGCCCGACGGGCTCACCGTCCGGTCGACCGACGGCCGGCTGCAGGTCGACGTGGGCGGGACGTCGCTGGACCCGGTGCCCGTACCGGCGGACGGAGACTGCTCCTGGACGCTGGTCAGCACCGTCACCGGGACCGCGCTCAGCCGCGACGGGCGGGTCCTCCAGCAGGTCGACGGGGACGTCCGGCCGGGCGTCGCCGGGGTCTTCAGCGAGCTCGACTCCACGCGGGGCAGCCGGGTGGCAGTCACCGCCGACACGGTGTTCCAGACCTCGCCGACCGGCTGGAAGTACACCCTCGGCGTTCTCGCCGTGGTCAGCCTGCTCGCCGCGATCGTGCTGGCGGCCCGGGCCGACCGGCGTCGTCCGGCGTCCGCCGACCCGGGCCGGCCGGTCCGGGCGCGCGCCCGCTGGGTCGTCGACGTGCTGGTCGCGCTGGTCCTCGCGGGCTGGACGGCGATCGGGCCGCTGACCATCGACGACGGGTACATCTCCGGGATCATCCGCAGCCGGGAGGGCAACGGGTACGTCAGCGACGTCTACCGGTGGCTGGGCGCGCCGGAGGCACCCTTCGGCTGGTTCTACGAGGTCCTCGGCCTGTGGACGCGGATCAGCGACTCGACCCTCTGGCTCCGCGTGCCCTCCGCCCTGCTGGGCCTGGCGGCGTGGCTGGTGCTGGGCCGGGCGGTGCTCCCCCGGCTGGGCGCGGCCGGCGCAGGGCTGCGCCGCTACGTCCTCGCCGCCGTGGTGTTCGGTGCGTGGTGGCTCCCCTTCGGGCTCGGGGTCCGCCCGGAGGCCTGGGTCGTCGTCGGGCTCGCCGTCTCCCTGGTGCTGGTCGAGCGCGCCCTCGAGCGGCGCGCGGTCGCCCCGCTGGCGGTGGGCCTCGTCGTCGCCGGGGCCACGCTGGCCGTCACCCCGACCGGCGCGGTCGCGTTCCTGCCGTTCGTCGCGGCTGTCGTGCCGCTGCTCCGGCTGTGCCGTGAGCGGCGGGACCTGGGCTGGTGGGCGCTGCTGGCGCTCGCTGCGGCGGGTGCCGCGACCACCGTGCTGTTCATGTTCGGCGACCAGTCGCTGGCGGCGATCCGGCTGGCCAACCGGATCCGCACCGACCTTCCCGGGTCGCTGCCCTGGTACCAGGAGTACGAGCGCTACTCACTGCTGCTGACCGCCGGTGACGTGCAGGGCCCGATCTCCCGGCGGGTGCCGGTGCTGCTGACCCTGCTGGCCACGGCCGGGATCCGTTGGCAGCTGCGCCGGGTGGCCGCGGACGTGCGCCCCTTCGTCCTCCGGCTGCTGACCGGCCTCGGGCTGTCCCTGGTGGTCCTGCTGTTCACCCCGACGAAGTGGACGCTGCACTTCGGCGCGTTCGCCGTGACCGGCACGGCGGTGCTGCTGGTGGACCTGGAGCTGTTCTCCCGGCGCGGCCTGGCCGACCGGGACGACCTGGCCGGCTCCGTGCCCGGGGCGCCGGTGCGGTCGGTGCCGGTGGGCTGGGTGCGGACCTGGGGCACGGCGACGACCGCCGTGGCCATGGTCGCGGCGCTCTCCTACGCCGGGTACAACCAGTGGGCCTACCTCTCCGACCTGGCCATCCCGTGGAACGACCTCTCGCCGCGGCTGCTGGGGATCACCGCGTCGGGGGCGGCGCTGGCCCTCGCTGTGGTGGCCGGCCTCGGCACTGCTGCGCTGTGCGTCGCCGCGGCGCTGCGGGACGAGACGGAGGTCCGGCTGCGAGTGGTGCGGCTGCTCCCCTCCCCCGCGGCGATCGCCGTGCTGGTGCTCGCGGCCACGGTCGCGCTGGAGCTGCTGAGCTTCGCCAAGTCCAGCTACGAGCGCCGGGACACCTACTCGTTGGCCAGCGACACCGCTGAGACGCTGACCGGCGAGCCGTGCGGCCTGGCCGAACGGCTGTCGGTGGAGACCGACCCGGTGGCGGGGCTGCTGGCACCGGCGGTCGGGGTCGTCGGCGACACCCCCGTCACCGACGGCTTCGCCGAGGTCGAGGGCGGCGAGCTGGTGATGGCCGGCGTCGACCTGCCCGGTTGGACGGCGTCCGACGCGCACCGTGACGGGGCCGGCGACGGCCCGGCCCGGCTGGTCACCGGCTGGTACCCGCTGACCGAGCCGCTCCGCACCGGCGCGGTCCCGCTGACGGTCACGGTCGACGGCCCGCTGAGCGTCGGCACCCGGTTGGTCGCGGAGTTCGGCCGGCAGTCCGGCGCCGACGTCGAGACCCTGGGCGAGATCGGCTTCAGCGACCCGGAGGGCGGGCTCGGCACCCGCGACGTCCGGCTCGACGTCCGGGCAGCGGGTGCCGACGCCGACCTCGTGCGGCTGGTCGCCGAGGACGGCGGCACGGACTCCGCTGAACCGCTCGCCGTGTCCGCGCCCCGCGCACCCGGGACGACGCCGTTCAGCGACGTCGTCCCGGCCACCGAGCCGGCCCTGGTCGACTGGCCGGTCGCCTTCGTGTTCCCCTGCCAGCGGCTCAGCGTGCAGGCTCAGGGCACCACCGACGTGCCCACCTGGCGGATCGCCGCGGCCTACCCGAACCACGCCGGGGACATCATCGTCGCGGCGGCGGTGGGCGGGCCGTACGCACCGGCCGCGCAACTGGTCGACCAGGTCGTGTATCCCGTCTACCAGGACGGCGTGCCGCTCGAGCGGCCGATCACGCTGCTGCGCTGGGTGCCCCGGGAGGCACTGGCCCAGCCCGAGGTGACGGTGGAGGACCGAACCGTCGCGGGGTGGGCCAGCTGATGACGCGGCCGGCCACCCCTCACGCGGACGGTGTCCGCCGGACCGCGATCAGGTAGGGGCCGACCTCCGCTGTCGTGAACGCCGGGGACGCGAACAGGTCAGCACCGAAGACCACGTCGAAGAACTGCACGTTCGGGTCGGCCGGGAAGACGTCCCGACACAGGCGGAGGTGCAGGCCGTCGGGCTGGACGCCCAGCACGAAGACCGTCGGCGGGGTCCACGTCGCGGCGTCGAGGCCGGTGAGCAGCTCACCGGTGCTCGAACTCGCTGCCAGGTCTTCCAGGTAGGCGGTGCGGTCGGGGTAGTCGGCGAGCGGGTTGGCGTAGTGCGGGGTGATCTCCTGGAAGGACCGGTAGGGCTGGAAGGACAGCAACGAGTAGTTGGTCGTGAGAACGACCAGGTCGTGGGCGTCCGCGCTGGTCAACCGGCTGATCTCGGCCGCCAGCGCGTCGCTCCACCCCTCCTCCCGCCCGGCGTCCTGGCGGCCCAGGGCGTCGGCGCCACTGGGGTAGGGGGTGCTGTATGCCTGCTCGACCCGCGGCTCCAGGTCTTCGCTGCGGTCCGTGACGACCTGGGTGGTGGCCAGGACCACCAGCACGCCCGCGGCCACGCCCAGCCGCCGGGCCGCGAGCCCGTGCCGCGCCAGAGCGGCTGCGACGACCGGGCCGAGCTCGGCCGTCGCCAGCACGCCGGCGATGCCCAGGCAGAGGACGAGGACGGTCTCGATGCGGAAGCTCAGCAGCGTGGTGTGTGCCAGGACGGCGGCGGTGCTCAACCCGTACCAGCCGTAGGCGCAGCCGACGCCGACCAGGAGCGGGGTGAAGACGGAGGAGTGCCGGGATGAGCGCCCGCACAGTCGTGCCAGGAGCGCGACGAGTCCGGCGATGAGGAGCAGTCCCCATGGATCGCCGTGCAGGACGCCGGGCAGCTCCGTGGAGCTGGTCGGCAGGAACCTGGCGGCGTGGTTGTCACCCAGGCCCGAGTGCACGGCCTGCAGGAGGAAGGGCGACCAGGCCAGCAGCGCGATGACCGAGGCCGTGACGGCCACGGTCGTCAGCCCCACCACCGACTCGCGCAGCGACGCCGTCCGGCGTTCCCGCCGTCGGGTCAGCACGTGCACGACAGCCAGGACGCAGAACAGCACCGCGGCGAACAGCGCGTACAGGGTGTACGTGCTCACACCCAGCCCCAGGTACAGGCCCACCGGGACGAATCCGCGGAGCGATGGTCCCGCCGACCGGGACATCTGTCGCCAGAAGTGCACAGCGGCAGGCGGGAGCAACGCGGCAACCGGCCAGGAGTACGGCTCGGTGGCGACGAGCGAGATCGACAGGACGAGCGTGACCCCCGCGATCGCGACGGCCGGACGCCAGCTCACCAGGCGTTCCCAGACGCAGAAGACGAGCGCCGGTGTCAGCCCCACCGTCGCCAGTGCGATCGGCTTGTAGGCCGCCCACGCCTCCAGGCCGGACAAGGCCGCGATCCGGCCGGCCGGCCAGAACCACCCCGCGGGGTAGAACGGCGGCAGGTCCGGGTAGCTCATGTCCGCGAGGGCCGCGCTGTCGGTGAGCCGGGTCAGGTACTGGGTGCGGAACTCCTGGTCGCTGATCAGTCCGCCGAAGTAGTACGACGTGCCGTGCAGCGGCCAGGCCAGCAGCGCGGTGGCGGTCGCGGTGAGGGCCACCACGACCACCAGGGACCTGACCCAGCGCGGGACGCCGGTGGCCAGCACGGCGCACGCGAGCACCGCCGTGCCGAGCACCGCAGTCCACGTTCCAGCCGCTGAGGCGACGTTCGACTCGACCGGCACGTCCACGGCGGAGACGACCCACTGGACGACCACGGTGACCAGCCCCGCGACCCCCAGCAGCACCGGGACTCCCTGCCAGGGTGCCGGTCGCTCCCGAGCGGGGACGAGCGCTCCTTGCTCGCCCTCGGGGCCCCGGAGGCCCCGTCTGTCCATCTCCACCGTGTCCTGTGCCACGTTCCCCCGCTACGCCGAGCCCGACGGCAGCTGCCCCTCCGGGTGAGGGGCTCGTCCCGCTGCCACGCACAGGGTGACATGCCGTTCCGGAACTCAGTCGTAGCTGACGGTGATCACATTGGGCGCGGCGGTCCAGGTGATCCGGCCGTGCTCGAAGTCGCTGGCCCGCCCCCCGGGGACGGCGTACTCGCTCCTCGTCGGGTAGCCCAGCTGCGACGTCACGCCGCCCAGCGCGGCGTACCGGGTGTAGATGCCGCCGTACACCGCGCGCGCCCCCGTCGCCGGCGACCAGATCACCGCACCCGTCTGGAACGTGTTGACCCGGCCCCCGCCGTCCGCGGTGTCCAGCTCGTCACTGGTCGGGTACCCCAGGATCCCGGTCTCCCAGCCCATGGACGCCCACAGGTCCCGGATCTGACCCTGCACCGCATGCGCCGAGGTGGCCTGGGACCAGTAGATCGACGCCCCACCCGCGAAGTGGTTGAACCGACCCACCCGGTCGGGAGGGGTCAGCTCATCGGTGACGGGCAGCCCGTAGCCCCAGTCCAGGCCACCCAACGCCGCCCAACGCCTGGCGATGGCGCCCTGCACCACCCGCACACCGCCCGCCGGGGTCCAGTAGACGACCCCGTCCTGGAAGGTCGAGGCCAGCACCCCGGGTGCCTCGGCGTGCTCATCGGAGACCGGGAGCCCCAGCGGCCCGGTCGGCCCGCCCGTGGCCAGCCACCGGGCCCGGATCAGCCCCTGCACCACGCGTGCACCCGTGCTCTGCGACCAGTAGATCGACCGCTCACCGCTGAAGGTGTTGTACACACCGGCACCACTCGTCGCCTGGCTGCTGGTCGGCACCGCCCAGGACAACCCGCCCCGGGCCGACCACTCGGCTGCCACCGGCCCGTGCACCTCCACGGCACCACCCGCCGCCGTCCAGAACACCGTGCCCCGCTGGAAGGTGCTGTACCGGCCGCCGGCAGCAGGGACCTCGCCGCTGGTCGGGTAACCCAACGGCCCGGTCTCCCAGCCGGTCTGCTGCCACAGGTTGCGGATCTGCCCACCCACCAGCTGCGCACCCGTGGCCGGCGTCCAGTAGATCGACGCACCGTTGGCGAAGTGGTTGAAGCGACCCACGCGGTCCGGTGTCCCGAGCTCGTCGGTCAGCGGCGCACCCAGCGCCGCCGGGCCACCGGCAGCGGCGTACACGCCCCAGATCTGACCCGCGACGACGTGCGCGCCGGTGCTGGCCGTCCAGTACATGTAGCCGCGCTCGTACTGCTGCCAGGAGACCCCGGCCGTCGACCCACCCGAGCCCACGGCCGCGCCCAGCGATGCGCGCAGTGCCGGGTCGGAGGCGTAGCGGGCGGCGATGGTCGGCTCGGAGCCGGCGGCCATCAGCGCGGCCACCCCGGCCCTGATCTCGTCCATCCGGGCGTAGCCGTACCGGCCGGGGCAGGCGGTGGAGCCGACGTCGCGGTGGGCGAAGACGGTCGGTTCGGTGACCGTGACGCCCGCGGCGTACTTCGACGTGCCGCCTCCGCTCGAGGTGAGCCTCGCGGTCCCCCTCGGGTCGACGCCGTACAGCGAGAACTTCCAGGCGATGATCGCCTCGACCGCGTCGATCATCGGCTGGGTCGTCGGGGCGATGTCGTAGTTGCCCAGCATCGAGACGCCGAAGGTGGCGGTGTTGAACCCGCCGGCGTGCGCGCCCATGACCGTGCTGGACAGCCCGCCGTACCGGCCCTCCCACAGCCGGCCGAACTTGTCGGCGATCACGTTGTAGCCGATGTCGCCCCAGCCGAGGCTGACGGTGTGGTACCGGTAGATCGACCGCATGATCGCCGGGACGTCGGCGGCGGTGTAGTTGTTGCTGTCCGCGGTGTGGTGGATCGTCGCGGCCTTGATCGTCGCCGCGTACTGCGGGGCCCAGGTCCGGATCTTCTCGTCGGCACCCCACTGGGCGCGGGAGTAGACCGCGGGCATGGTCGTGGCGGCGTGCGCGGTGTCGGTGACCTCGGGTGCGCCGGGCGCGCTGTCCGCGGCGCTCTCCCCCGGGTCGACCAGGTCCAGCGTCACGTCGGTCGGCTGGGCACCCGAGCGGGTGACCAGCTCGACCTCGACCCCGGTGCTCGGACCGGTCCACAGCGGCGAGGTGCCCCCGCGCAGCTGCGCCCCGGTGTCGGCGGCGGACTGGTCGGCGGTCTCCTGGGCGACCTCCGTCCACGGCCCCCACGCACCGTCGGCGTCGGAGACCCGGACCTGGACCAGCGTGTCGGTGACCGCCGGGTCCTGCGCCCAGGTGACGCCGACGAGGGAGAAGGGGTCGGTGCCGGTCCTGCTCACGGTCAGCGTCGGCGTCGATGCGTCCACTCCGGCCACCGGGTCGGTGGTGCCCTCCTGGACGTCCGCGGCCGGCGCCGGGTCCTCCACCGAGCCCATGACCACCTCGTCGGACGAGGTGGTCACCGGCACGGCCTCCGGGAGGGGTGCGGCGTAGACGGGGACGACGAGCAGCGTCGCGGTCAGTGCGAAGAAGGCGGTGGATCCGGCCAGGATGCGGCGCACGGAATGGGCCTCCGATCAGCGAGTGGCAGCCGCCGAGGCGGCGTCTTCCGCGTAGTTCATCGTCCAGCCGGGCCCCGACCTTGAGCCGTCCGCGGCACCGGTCTCCGGCCGGCACCGGCCGGGAACCGGCGTCGGCACCTGGTCACCGGTCGGTCGGACCGTCCAGGCGGGGACGCCGCGCCGGTGCGGACGACGACCCCTCCGGGACACGCCCGAGGCGGGAGTGCCGGGTGGTGGCGGAGGGGCGAGACACGGCGCCGACGCCCCCGAGCGGCGGGCCGGACGACCGGGACCCCGGTCGTACAGTGACCAGCACACGCCGCCTGACGACGGGCCACTGGGCACCTCACCGACGTCGGCAGCCCGACGTGAGGACGACATGAGCACTGACGACCGCGACGCGCCGGGGAGCTCCCGCCCGTTGCCCCCGCGACTCGATCCCCGGGCCGGTCGGCCGGCCCGCGGCCGGTCGGGGTCCACCGGTGCCACCGCCACCGCGACGTCCGCCGCCGGCGGCCGCCGGATGGTCTGGACCGGCCGGGTCGTCGCGATGCTGCTCTCGCTGGCCGTGCTGGTCACCAGCGGCTGGGGCTGGTACCTCGGCCGGGTCGCCGACGCGACTGTCAACCGCACCGACGCCATCCCGACGTCCGGCAACGACGAGACCGTCGAGACCGGCGCGGCGATGAACCTGCTGCTCGTCGGCAACGACAGCCGCTCCTCGCTGACCGAGGAGCAGCTCTCCGAGCTCAACGCCGGCACCGACTCGGGCACCAACACCGACACGATGATCCTGGTGCACGTGCCCGCCGACGGGTCGAAGGCGTCCTTCGTCTCCTTCCCGCGCGACTCCTACGTGCAGATCCCGGGCCACGGCTGGGACAAGCTCAACGCCGCCTACGCCTACGGCCGGCAGGACGCCCCGGACGGCGCCTCCGACGCGGCCCGCTCCGCGCAGGGCGCCCAGCTGCTGGTGAAGACCATCAGCGCGTTCACCGGCCTGCGCATCGACCACTACGCAGAGGTCGACCTGCTCGGTTTCTTCGAGCTCAGCAGCGTCGTCGGCGGCGTCGAGGTGAACCTCTGCAACGCGGTCGACGACTCCTTCTACTCCGGTGCGGTGTTCCCGGCCGGCGTCCAGACGATCAGCGGCGCGGACGCGCTGAAGTTCGTCCGGCAGCGGCACGAGCTCCCCCGCGGCGACTTCGACCGGATCATCCGCCAGCAGGTGTTCATCGCCGGCGTGCTGCGCAAGATGCTGTCCGACGACGTCCTGCTCGACCTCGGCAAGCAGCGGGAGCTGGTCTCGGCGGCCTCGAAGTCGCTGACGGTGGACCAGAACCTCAACCTGCTGCAGCTGGCCCAGCAGATGCAGTCGGTGACCGCCGGCAGCATCGACTTCCAGACCGTGCCCTACGTCGGCGACGACACCGACGACGCCGGCCGCTACATCCTGCGGCTGGAGGACGAGGACGCGCTGCACTCGTTCTTCGCCGCGCTCTCCGCCGAGCCGCAGCAGACCGCCGCCCCGACCACAGCGGCGCCCGCCACCGTGGCCCCTGCGGACGTGTCGGTCGCGGTCTTCAACGGCTCGGGCACCAGCGGCCTGGCCGGCGAGGCGGCGACCCAGCTCGAGAGCGCCGGGTACACGATCACCGAGACCGGCAACGCCGACTCGATGGACCACACGACCACCGAGATCCGGTACGCCGCCGGCGACGAGGCACTGGCCACCACGCTGGCCGGGTCCGTCCCGGGTGCCACGACCGAGCAGGTCGACGACGCCACCAGCGGGACCGTCCAGCTCGTCCTGGGCTCGGACTTCAACGGGGTCGGCCAGGCGGTGACCGCCCCGGCGGCCCCTGCCCCGACCACCGAGGGCGAGGACCAGCGCACCGCCGCGGACACCAGCTGCATCAACTGACCCCCGCAGCCGAGGAGACCCCCGTGCTGACCGACCTGACCGTCGACGAGACGGGCGTGGTGTTCACCGCGGCCGCGGAGGACCGCCTCCGGGCGGTCGACGTGCTGCTGGACGGCCGGCGGATCTGGTCCTTCCGGATCGCCGACGCCGCGGCCGCTGCCGAGGACGACCCCACCCGGTTCCGGATGCCCTGGCCGGCCGTCCTGCTGCCCTACCTGGACGGCTGGTCGACCGTCGGGCTGCGCCCGGTCGACGGCCGGGACGGCCTGCAGGTCGCCACCGCCCGCTTCGGCACCGGGGGCCACCCGGTCCGGTTCGAGGACGCGCACGGGCTCGGCCTGATGGTCAACAAGTGGGGGACGATCGGCCACGCGCTCGCCGACTACCCGGCCGGCATCGAGCAGCGCCTGCTCGACCGGGTCGACCGGGTGCGGGAGGTGATCGCCGCGGCCGTGGACGTCGACGTCTACGTCACCGGGGGCACCCTGCTGGGCCCGTACCGGGACGGGCACGTCATGCCCAACGACGACGACGCCGACCTCGCCTACCTGAGCGGTCGCCGGCACCCGGCCGACGTGGCCCGGGAGGGCTTCGTCCTCGGCCGGGCCGTCGCGGCCGCCGGCATCACGGTGCTGCGGCTGTCGGCCGGGCACCTGCAGCTGCACTTCGAGCACGAGGGCCGGCCGGACGGCTACGTCGACATCTTCACCGGCTGGATCGACGACGCCGGCTGGTGGTACCAGCTGTTCCCGATCCGCGCGCAGGTCCGGCGGGAGCAGCTCGTCCCGCCCGCGACGCTGGACGTCGAGGGGCATCCCGAGCCCATGTGCCGGGAGCCGGAGCTGATGCTGGAGGAGCTGTACGGCCCCGGCTGGCGGTCCCCCGACCCGGCGTTCTCCTTCGACGTGCCGCGGACCACCTCGGACCGGTTCTACGGCTGGATGTCCGACCAGCACATGGACCGGGAACCGTGGGAGGACCACTACCGGTACGACGTCCTCGGCGGCCGCGTCGAGCTCGGCACCGAACCGACGGCGTACGCGCAGGAACTGGCCGGGCGGCTGGCACCCGGGACGACGATCGTCGAGCTCGGCGCCGGCCGCGGCCACGACGCGCTCTGGCTCGCGCAGCAGGGCCACCGGGTCCAGGCCCTGGACTACGTCCGCTGGCCGATGCTCCGGGCCGCGGAGGCCGCGGCGCAACGGGGGCTCGACGCCACCTTCCGCACGGTCAACCTCTACGACCCGCGGCGGGTCCTCGCCCTCGGCGCCGAGCTGGCCGCCCGCGACGAGCCCACGGTGGTCTACGCCCGCGACCTGCTCGCCACGCTCTGGGACGTCGGCCGGCCCGGCCTGCACCGGCTGCTGTCGATGCTGCTGCGCCGCGGCGGCGAGGCCCACCTCGACGTCCCCCGCTCCAGCCTGCGTCCCGACCCGTCCCGGGGCGGCCTGCTGCACCGGGCCGTCGACGTCGACGTGCTCGCGGCGGAGATGGCCGGCTACGGGCTCGTGGTGCGCGACACGGTCGACGTGGTCGAGGAGGTCGCCTGGCCCGGCGGCCGCCAGCAGCCCGGGGCGACCGACCCGACCGCCGGCAGCGAGACCGGGGGCGCGAGCTCCCGGCTGGAGAAGACGAGGATGGTGGTGGCATGGCGGCGACGTCGCTGAGGCAGGCCCTCGGGGGCCCGGTGCGCCTGGTGCGCGGGCGGCTGCGGCTGGGGACCCGGCTGCGGGAGCGCATCGTCCCGGAGATGGACGAGCTCCTCCGCAGCAACGCCGAGCTCCGGGCCGACCGGGACCGGCTGTTCACCGAGCTGCGGCTGGCCTTCGAGTCGGTCACCGCGGCCCACCAGGGCATCGCGGACCTGCAGACCGAGCAGCGGGCGCTGCGCGAGCGGCTGGACACAACGCTCCGGCTCGCCGAGTCCGCGCCACCGCGCCTGGACGTGCTGGAGGACGGTCTGCACGAGGCGCGGCGGCTGAACCTGCGCATCGCCGAGCTGACCGACGTCGTCGCCGAGGTCGTGCTCCCGCTGCACGACCGGGACATCGATCCCGCCGCGATCGACCGGCTGCGGGCCGACACGCTCTGAACGCGACGAGGAGCTGTCAGATGGGCAGCTTGCGGAACACCGCCCGCGGCGTGTGCCGCAGGCCGCTCATGACCCAGCGCATGGCGCCGGGCACCCACACGGTGTGCCGGCCCTTGCGGACGCCGGTGACGATCGCCTCGGCGACCGCCTCGGGCGTGGTGGCCAGCGGCGCGTCGGCGATCCCCTCGGTCATCTTCGACCTGACGAAGCCGGGACGGACCACGAGGACCGAGACGCCGGAGCCCACCAGGGAGTCCGCGAGACCGGAGTAGAAGGCGTCCAGACCGGCCTTGGTCGACCCGTAGACGAAGTTCGACGCCCGCGGCCGTTCCCCGGCGACCGAGGAGAGCGCGACGATGACCCCGTGCCCCTGCCGGCGCATGAGGTTGGCCAGCTCCGTGCCGACCACCGTGGGCGCCACGTAGTTGACCTGCGCCAGCTGGGCGACGGCGGCGGGCTCGGTGCGCAGCTGGTCGGCGTCGCCGAGCAGCCCGAAGGCGACCACCGCGACGTCGACGTCACCGCCGGCGGCCGCCGCGGCGACCATCGACGCCGGCGAGGAGGCGTCGTCGGCGTCAAAGTCGACGACCTCGACGGTGCCACCCGCGGCCTTGAGCTCGTCGGCGACGGCGCTGCGGCGCGGGGTGTCCCGCGCCGCCAGGACGATCCGCAGCGGCCGCTCGGCCAGGTACCTGCGGGCGGTGGCCACGGCGATGTCGGAGGTGCCGCCGACGAGCAGCAGCGAGCTGGGGGAACCGAGTGCGTCGATCACAGTGCGAGCCTCCTGGCCAGGTCGGAGGTGAAGACACCGTCGGGGTCCACCCGCTTGCGGACGGCCCGGAAGTCGTCGAGCCGGTCGTACATCTTCTCGAAGGTCTCCGGGCGCACCCGGGAGTCCTTGGCCAGGTAGGTGCGGCCCGCCGCGGCGATGACGACCTCGTCGAGGGAGTCGAGCAGGCCGGCCAGCCCCTTCATCACCGGGATGTCCAGCGCGAGCGTCCAGCCGGGCGAGGGGTAGGACAGCATGCCCGGGTTCCCCGGGCCGAACCGCTTGAGCACGGCGAGGAAGGAGGCGGTCCCGAAGGAGCTGAGCCGGTCCAGCACCTCACGCATGGCCTCCTCCTGCCCGAAGGGCACGGTGACCTGGTACTGCACGAAGCCGCGCGGCCCGTAGATGCGGTTCCAGCCACCGACGGCGTCCAGCGGGTGGAAGAAGGTCGGGATGCTCTGCAGCTGGTCCCGCTTCTTCTTCGGGGCCTTGCGGTACCAGACCTCGTTGAACGCCGCGACCGTGGCCAGGTTGAGCAGGCCGGGCGGGAAGACGTCGGGCACCGAGGCCTTGACCGAGCCGTGGTACTTCAGCGGGTCGGTCCGGCGCTTGGCCGGCAGTTCGTCCAGCTTGGCGAACCGGCCGCGGGTGACGACCGAGCGGCCCATCCGCTTGCCCTTGGCGAGGGTGTCGATCCAGGCCACCGAGTACTCGTAGAGGTGGTCGGTCTCGGTGAGCAGCGTCATCAGCGAGTCCAGGTCCTCGGTCCGGTCGGTGTCGACCAGGCAGCGCGAGGACTCGATCGCCTTCATCTGCACCTGCGCCCGCAGGATGACCCCGGTCAGGCCCATGCCGCCGGCGGTGGCCCAGAACAGGTCGGCGTCGGACTCCGGGCTGATCCGGCGGACCTGCCCGTCCGCCGTCAGCAGGTCGATCCAGCGCACGTGAGAAGCGAAGCTGCCGGCGACGTGGTGGTTCTTGCCGTGGATGTCGGCGGCGATGGCCCCGCCGACGGTCACCAGCCGGGTGCCCGGCGTCACCGGGACGAAGAAGCCCTGCGGGACGAACTGGTTCATCAGCTCGTCCAGGGAGATCCCGGCCTCGACGTCGACCAGGCCGGTCTCCAGGTCGGCGTGCAGCACCCGGGCGGCGGCGGTCATGTCCAGCACGGTGCCGCCGGCGTTCTGCGCGGCGTCGCCGTAGCTGCGGGCCAGGCCGCGGGCCACGACACCGCGACCGGTGGCGGCCAGCACGGCGGCGCGGACGTCGTCGTCGTCGTGGACCGGGGTGAGCGCGGCACGGGTCGGGGCGGTGCGGCCCCAGCCGACGAGCGGGACGCGGGGAGGTTCGGGTGCGGTGGTGGAGAGGAGAGCGGTGTCAGCCACTGAATACCCCCAGGGCGACGGTCAGCGCCCAGAGGGCGCCGAGGATGAGCAGGACACGGTCGTGCATGACGATCTCCTCGGGGGCGCCGGCGGCGCCCTTGTCGACGTCCCGCGCGTACCGCAGGATCGCCAGGACGAAGGGGGCGATGGAGAAGGTGGCCCACGGGACGCCGTCCTGGGCCTCCGCCATCTCGAAGGCCCACAGGCTGTACGCGGACAGCGCCACCGCGGCCGAAAGACTCCATACGAAACGCAGGTAGCTCGCGGAGTACTCCCGCAGGGTCTTCCGCGTCGCGGCGGCGTCGCCGACGACGATCAGCTCGGAGTAGCGCTTCCCGGCCACCATGAACAGCGAGCCGAAGGCCGCCACCAGCAGGAACCACTGGGACAGCACCAGCCCGGCCGCCACACCGCCGGCGATGCCGCGGAGCAGGAACCCGGAGGCGACCACGGCCAGGTCGATGACCGGCTCGTTCTTCAGGAAAGTGCAGTAGGCCAGCTGGATGACCACGTAGCTGGCCAGCACCCACGCCAGGGCCGGCCGGGTGAGCAGCGCGCCGGCGGTCAGGGTGCCGGCGAAGAGCACGACGGCGATCGCGACGGCCGCCGAGCGCGGCACCAGGCCGGCGGCGATCGGCCGGAACCGCTTGCGCGGGTGCCGCCGGTCCTCCTCGACGTCGATCGAGTCGTTGACCAGGTACACGCCGGAGGCGGCCAGGCAGAACAGCGCGAAGGCGACGGCGGTGGGCCCCATCACGTCGGGGTTGAACACCTCGCCGGCGGCGAGCGGCGCCGCGAGCACGAGGACGTTCTTGACCCACTGCCGGGGCCGCAGTGCGCGGACGAAGCCCCAGGGGCGAGAGCCCCGGAAGCCCGGCGTCCGCGGCGGCGGGGCGACCTTGCCGGGTTGACCCGTGCCTGCCACCGGGCTGAGCGCCGGACCCGTGCGCACGGTCCCGGGAGAGGTGGGGGCCGGTTGCGGCTGAGCGGTCACGATCGGGCCTTCCTGGAGGTGGGGGAGGTCATGCGGCGCCGGACGACGGTGGCCACGGTGGCCCCGAGCGCGGCGCCGGAGAGGACGTCACTGGGGTAGTGCACACCCAGCAGCACCCGCGAGACCAGCATCGCGCCGGTCGCCGTGGCCATCACCGGAGCACCCAGCATGGGGGCGAAGCCGACGGCGGCTGCGGCGGTCGAGGTGCTGTGCGCGCTGGGGAAGGACAGCCGGCTGGGCGTGGCGACCAGGGCCGGCACGTCCTCGAGGGCGGGGCGCACCCGCCGCACCACCCGCTTGACGACCACGCCGGCGGCGTGGGCGACCACGACACCGACGGTCCCGGCGACCCACTCGTCCCGCCGGCGGCCGGAGAGCCAGCCGACGGCGCCGAGGGCGATCCAGCCCAGGGCGTGCTCACCGAAGTGGGACATCCCCTGGGCGACCGGGACGGCGGGGGTCTCCCCGAGGGCGCGGCGTGTGGAGCGGAGCACGGCGTGATCGAGACGGATCAGGCCGGTACCGCGGGCAGCAGTCATCGGGGGCTGACTCTAATCGGGATGGCACCGCGGACGCGGGAGCGTGGCGGACCGGTCCGGCTTCAGCTGTCACTCTGTTCTCGTGCCCCCCTCTTCCCCCAGGACACCCGCCGCCCTGCTCACCGAGGCCCTCCGCCGGGATGCCGCGGCGCCGCTGGTGACCTACTACGACGACGTGTCCGGCGAGCGGGTGGAGCTGTCGGCCACCACGCTGGCGAACTGGGTCGCCAAGACCGCCAACCTGCTGCAGGAGGAGTTCGACGTCGGGCCGGGCAGCGTGGTCGCGGTGGCGCTGCCGGTGCACTGGCAGACCGCCGCGGTGCTGCTGGGCACGTGGAGCTGCGGCGCCGCGGTGCTCGACACGGCCGGGGAGGACGACGACCGGTTCGCCGAGGCCGACGTCGTGCTGGCCGCCGCCGACCGGCTGCCCCCGCTGGAGGAGCAGGCCCTGCCCGAGCTGATGGGCCTGTCGCTGCACCCGATGGGCCTGGGCATGGCCGGTTACGTCGGCCCCGCCCGCGACTTCGCCCTCGAGGTGCGCGGGCACGGCGATGTCTTCAGCCCGTGGCAACCGGTCGACCCCGGCGGCCCGGGGCTGGTCCTGGGCACCGGCGAGCTGACCCTGGGCGGTCTGGTCGAGGCGGCGACCGAGCTCGCCGACCGGCTGGGCATCGGAGCCGGCGACCGGGTGCTCGTCGACGAGCGGACCGCGCTGGAGGCCGGGCCGGTGGCCTGGCTGCTCGCACCCCTGGTCGCAGGCGCCTCGCTGGTGCTCTGCCGGTCCGCGGACCCCTCGGGACTGGCGCACCGCGCGGAGGTCGAGCGGGTCACCGCTACGCTCGGCCTCACGCTCGACGGGATCCGCGAGCTGGGCCGCCCCGCCTGACCCATTCCGCCCAGCCTTGATGGACGGTGGTCAGCAGTGGACAAGGTCGTCGCCAGCACCCGTGAGGCCGTGGCGGACATCCCCGACGGCGCGACCCTCGCCGTCGGCGGGTTCGGGCTCTGCGGGGTGCCGATCGCACTGATCGACGCGCTTCTGGAGCAGGGCACCCACGGGCTCACCACGATCTCCAACAACTGCGGGGTCGACGACCAGGCGCTGGGCGTGCTGCTTTACGCCGGCCGGATCGGAAAGACGATCAGCTCCTTCGTCGGCGGCAACAAGGAACTCGCCCGGCTCTACCTCACCGGCCAGATGGAGGTCGAGCTGACCCCGCAGGGCACGCTCGCCGAGCGGCTGCGCGCCGGCGGCACCGGCATCCCCGCGTTCTACACCCCCACCGGCGTCGGCACCCTGGTCGCTGACGGCGGCATCCCGGTGCGCTACGACGCCGAGGGCAACGTGGTGGCCACCAGCGCTCCCAAGGAGGTGCGCGAGTTCGACGGCCGCCAGTACGTGCTGGAGACCGCGCTCACCGCCGACTTCGGGCTGGTCCGGGCCGCGGTGGGTGACCGGCACGGCAACCTGGTCTTCCACGAGTCCGCGCGCAACTTCAACCCGCTGGCCGGCATGGCCGGGCGGGTCACCATCGCCGAGGTCGAGCAGCTCGTCGAACCCGGCGAGATCCGTCCCGAGGACGTCCACCTCGCCGGGGTCTACGTGCAGCGCGTCGTCGAGGTCGGCGCCGAGGGCAAGAAGATCGAGTTCCGCACCACCCGCCCCCGCCGGAGCGCGTCCACCCCCGCGGCGGCCGGCACCGAGACGACGGAGGCCTGACATGGCACTCACCCGCAACGAGCTCGCCGCCCGCGCCGCCCTCGAGCTGGAGGACGGCCAGTACGTCAACCTCGGCATCGGGATGCCGACGCTCGTGCCCAACTACGTGCCCGACGGCGTGCACGTGGTGCTGCACAGCGAGAACGGCATCCTCGGCGTCGGCCCCTACCCCTTCGAGGGCGAGGAGGACGCCGACCTGATCAACGCCGGCAAGGAGACCGTCACGATCCTGCCGGGCGCGAGCTTCTTCGACTCCTCGATGTCCTTCGGCATCATCCGCGGCGGTGCCCTCGACCTCGCCATCCTCGGCGCCATGCAGGTCAACCCCCGCGGTGACCTGGCCAACTGGCTCATCCCCGGCAAGATGGTCAACGGCATGGGCGGCGCGATGGACCTGGTGCAGGGCGCCAAGCGGGTGATCGTGATGATGGAGCACGTCGCCCGGGACGGGTCGCCGAAGATCGTCGAGGAGTGCACCCTGCCGTTGACCGGCAAGGCGTGCGTCGACCGGATCATCACCGACCTGGCCGTCATCGACGTCACCGAGACGGGCCTGGTGCTGCGTGAGGTGGCCCCGGGCAGCACCGTCGAGGAGGTGGTCGCCGCCACCGGCGCTGCCCTGCAGGTCAGCGGCGACGTGCCGACGACGACCCTCCCGGCTGCGGTGTGAGGAAGGACCCCCCTGCCCCCCACGCCTCGCACGCTCGGCGCGGGCCCCTGCAGGGGGGCCGTACACGGTGCAGGAACGAAGGTCGATGACCTTCTCCGTCATCGCCCGGGACGCCGCCACCGGTGACCTGGGCATCGCCGTCTCCTCCTGCATCCTGGCGGTCGGCCGGGCGGTGCCGACCGTGCGTCCCGGGGTCGGCGTCATCGCCGTCCAGGCCCGCAGCCGGCGCGGGCTGGGCGCCTCGCTGCTGGCCGGGCTCGCCGAGGGCCGCTCGCCGCAGGAGCTGGTGCGGCACGCCTCGCACGCCGCGGAGGACGTCGACCGGCAGATCGCCGTGCTCGACGCCACCGGGCAGGTCGCCGCCGACACCGGCCGCGGGTCGCTGCCGGCCAGCGGCCACCTGCTCGGTGAGGGCTTCAGCGTGCAGGGCAACATGCTCGCCTCCCCCGACGTGCTGCCGGCCATGTCGGCCGCGTGCGCCGCGGCGGGCGGGTCGCTCGCCGACCGGCTGCTGGCGGCGCTGACCGCGGGCCAGGACGCCGGTGGGGACCTGCGCGGCCGGCAGTCCGCCGCCCTGCAGGTGGTCACCGGCCACCCGGCCACCGCCGACGACGACGGCGTCCGGGTGGACCTGCGGGTCGACGACTCCGGCGACCCGGTCGCGCAGCTGCGGATGCTGCGCAACCTGCAGCGCGCCTACGACGAGCGCGACTACGAGACCCTCGCCGTCTTCGCCCCCGAGGGCGCCCGCGACCTCTATGCGGCGCTGGCCGCGTCCCGCCGCGGCGACCGGGCAGCGGCACGCACGGCGCTGGAGGCGGTGCGCACCCGGCCGGGCTGGTCGACGTGGCTGGCCTCGATGGCGGGTGACTCCCGGCTGTCGGCGGTCTCCCAGCTGCTGGACTGACCCGGGCGGACCGCCCGGGCGCCTGCTCCCGGCGACACGTCTGGGGCACAGCGCGGCCAGTGGGACGGCAGGGTCCTGCTGGGCCCGTCAGCGCTGCTGCCGCTGTGTCGGACGACCTACGCTCCGCCGCAGAAGACAGCGGTGCAGCCGGCCCGTTCCGGAGCGATGCACCCGCCGCCGGCGCCGGAGTCCCGGCCGCGGTCCAGCCCACCTCAGGAGACCCCTTGCGTCGATGGCTCTGGCCCGCCCTGGCTGCGGCGGCTTTCGTCCTCTACAACGTGCAGCACTGGTGGGACGCCCCGGGTGACGACTGGTCGTCGATCTGGGTGGGGGCCGCCATGGTGGCCGGTGGCCGAGCCGATCTCCTGTACACCATCGACCCCGACCGCTTCACCGACGTCGGGGACCCGGCAGCCTGGTCGGCGTTCGCCGAGGTGGTGGGCCGGCAGACGCTGGGGCACCCGTACGTGCACGAGCCCGGGTTCGCCTACGCGCTCAGCGTCCTGGCCGGCCCCGGCTCGTGGTCGACGTCCCTGCACGTGCTGCTGGTGCTCGACGTGCTCGCCCTCGTGGGCATCACCTGGATCGTGGGGCGCACGTGGGCTCCGGTCCTGCTCCAGCCGGTGCCCTTCGCCGTCACCCTGCTCGTCCTGTCGCTCAGCGAGCCCGTCCGGTACGGGCTCTGGCTCGGCCAGACGACGCCCCTCATCCTGCTGCTGACGATCGGGGCCGTGGCCCTGGCGCGGCGCCACCCCGTGCTCGCCGGCCTGCTGCTGGCCATCCCGGTGTCCATCAAGATCACGCCGGTGCTGATCGCAGGCTGGTGGCTCCTCGACCGCCGCCGTCGCACGGCCCTGCTGGGTCTGCTCGGGGGCCTCGCCGGGCTGGCGCTGGTGCAGCTGGTCCTCGTCGACCGGAGCGTGGTGACGGCGTTCGTCACCGCTCTCCGGCACGTGCAACGCACCACGACGACGGGCTTCTCCAACCAGAGCCTGATCGCCTGGCTCGAGGACCTCCACGTGACCGACCCCCAGGGCAGCTACCCCACGCTGGAGGTCACCGGTTGGGTCAGCGCACTGTCCACCGGTCTGCTGGTGGTGGTCGTCGTCGCCGTGCTGTCCCGCGCCGTCCGGATGCAGCGCGCGGGCATCGACGCGGAGCGCTTCGCCGCCGCCGGCCTGCTCACCGCCAGCCTGCCCTTCACGTCCCTGTCCTGGACCCACTACTGCGTGCTGCTCCTCGTGCCGGCCGCCGTCCTCGTCTCCGCAGCGCGGTCGGGAGCCGGCCGCTGGCCGTACCTGGCCGTCGCCGTCCTCGTCGCGCTGAACATGCAGCCGCTGGCCGTGGACGGGCCGTCCAACCTCGCGACCCCCGACGTGCTCATCCGCTCCCACCTGTTGGCCGCGCTGGTCGCGCTGGTGGCGGTCCTCGCGCTCCCCGCGCGCGTGTGGGGCCAGGCGGCGGCACGACCGGACGCGGAGGACGGCGCTGGGACCAGCCCCGTGACCGAGCCGCTCACGCCGATCGCGACGACCCGCGACGACGGCGCGCCGGGCGCCCCCGACCCCGTGGTCCCCAGTCCGCCCGCACCGCTGGTCACCCAGGGGCGGTCACTCGGCTGAGCAGGCAGCTCCCGAGGCGGGCGTCTCGCCGGTCGTGGGCTGTGCTCGCACCACGGCAACCGGTCACGTCGCCGTCCTGACGCGCCGATGACCCACCCGGGGCTCGGCTCCGCCCAGTTCCCGACCCAACGCAACGCAGAGGCCGCAACCGGACGACCCCGGACGGCGACACCGGCAGGGGTCGTGGACGACTCGCTGCGGCAACGGGCCGCTACCGGTGCCGCTCCTGCCTGATCGAGGAGAAACCGTGCCCCCAGTCCCACGTCGATGGTTCGTCCCCGCGCTCGCGCTCACCGCGGCTGCGGTGCTCGGTGCGTGCGGGGCCGCACAGGCCCCGGAAGCCACCGAGGCCCCCACCGGCACGCCCGCTGCAGCCTCCTCCGCCGTCGGGGCTGCGGGTGCCGGTGACCCGGCCGACCCCGCGCCGGGCTCGACGCTGGAGACCGGACCACCGTCCGCCGTGGCGACCGATGAGCCGGTGACCGTGACGAACGGGCAGGCGTCCGTCAGCCTCACCTTCGCCGACTGGGACGACGCCACCGGTTCGGTCCAGGCCGGGGGCTTCGTCAGCGGTCTCGTCGAGTCCGGCGGACGCTGCACCCTGACCCTGACCCAGGGCACCGACGAGGTGACCGCGGAGACCGACGGCACACCCGACGCCACGACGACGCTCTGCACCGGCCTCGAGATCGCCGGCGCCGACCTCGCCTCCGGCACCTGGGCAGCGGTGCTGAGCTACGCCTCGGACGAGGCAACGGGCGCTTCCGACAGCGTCCCCGTGGTGGTCCCATGACGGCGCGCCCCGACGTCCGCCGGTCCGCGCTCCCCCTCGTCGCCGTCCTGGCGGTGATCACCGTCCTGCTGATCGCCCCCTGGGCTGCGGGACCTGCCACGGTCGGCCCGAGCGAGCCGGACCTGGCGCTCGCTGCCGACACCAGCCAGTTCCAGGCCGGCAACATCATCAGCGACGACCTGTTCTTCGACGGCAGGGCGATGTCCGCCGCCGACGTGCAGTCCTTCCTGGGCACCAAGGGCCGCAGCTGCACCAGCCGCTGCCTCAAGGACTTCCGCCAGGACACCGTCAACAAGGCCGCGGACGCCTACTGCGGCGGCTACGCCGGGGCGCCCGGGGAGACCGCCGCGTGGATCATCGCGAAGGTCGGCCAGACCTGCGGGGTCAGCCAGCGCGTCCTGCTGGTGATCATGCAGAAGGAGCAGTCGCTCGTCACCGGGAACGGCACGGACAGCCGGTACCGCAGCGCCCTGGGCTTCGGCTGCCCGGACACGGCGGCCTGCGACAGCCAGTACTACGGGTTCTTCAACCAGGTGTTCAACGCCGCGCGACAGTACAAGGTCTACGCGTCGAACCCGACGCGCTACAACTACCGGGCCGGGGTGACCCGGGCGGTGCTCTACAACCCGACTGCCGCGTGCGGCAGCAGCCCGGTCTACATCGCCAACCAGGCGACGGCCGGGCTGTACAACTACACGCCCTACCAGCCCAACGCCGCTGCACTGGCGGCCGGCTACGGTGCCGCCGAACCCTGCGGGGCCTACGGCAACCGGAACTTCTGGCTGTACTACACCGACTGGTACGGCTCGACCCAGTCCCCTGGCGGCAACGCCGTCGTCGTCCGGGCCACCGCGCTCAACGGCGCGCTGGGTTCGGCGACCTCCGCGGTCGTCTGCGGGCTGCGGGACGGCGGGTGCTTCCAGCACTTCCAGACCGGCTCGATCTACTGGTCCGCAGGCACCGGCGCCCGGGTCGTGAAGGGGGCCATCCGCGACCGGTGGGCTGCACAGGGCTGGGAGGGCGGCTCACTGGGCTACCCGACCGGCGAGGAGATCTGCGGGCTGCGCAACGCCGGCTGCCTGCAGACGTTCCAGGGCGGGTCGATGTACTGGTCCGGCAGCTCCGGCGCCCACTCGGTGTCGGGTGCGATCGCCACCGCCTGGGGCCTCCAGAAGTGGGAGACGGGCGCGCTGGGCTATCCCACCGGCAACGAGATCTGCGGGCTGCGCGACGGCGGCTGCCTGCAGACGTTCCAGGGCGGGTCGATGTACTGGTCCCTCTCCAGCGGCGCGCACAGCGTCGTCGGCGAGGTCCTCGCCAAGTGGGGTGCGGCCAGGTGGGAGGCCGGCGCGCTCGGCTACCCGACCAAGGACAGCTTCTGCGGCCTGCGGAGCGCCGGCTGCTTCGGCGAGTTCCAGGGGGGCTCGATCTACTGGACGTCGACCACCGGGGCGCACGTCGTGTCCGGCGCAGTGCTCACCAAGTGGGCCGGCCTCAGGTGGGAGACCAGCGCGCTGGGCTACCCCACCAAGGACACGGTCTGCGGCCTGAAGGACAGCGGCTGCTACGCGGAGTTCCAGAACGGGGCGATCTACTCCTCGGTGAAGTCCGGCACCCACGTGGTCAGCGGTGCGGTTCGCGACCGGTGGGCGGCACAGGGCTGGGAGACCGGCCCGCTGGGCTACCCGACCAAGGACACCTTCTGCGGGCTGGCCGCCGCCGGCTGCTTCGGCGAGTTCCAGGGCGGGTCGGTCTACTGGACCACTGCCACCGGTGCGCGGGTGGTCAGCGGCAAGGTGCTCACCACCTGGGCGGCACAGGGCTGGGAGACCGGCGGCCTCGGCTATCCCACCGCGGACACGGTCTGCGGCCTGGTGGGCGGTGGCTGCTCCGGCACGTTCCAGGGCGGGGCGGTCTACTCCTCCCCGGCCGGGACGTTCGTCGTCACCGGCCAGGCACTCACCACCTGGAGCGCGCAGGGTGGGGTGGACGGCAGCCTGGGCTACCCGACCCGGGACGCGTTCTGCGGGTTGCGGTCGAGCGGCTGCTTCCAGGACTTCACGGGCGGGTCGGTCTACTGGACCCCGACGACCGGTGCGCACGTCGTCAGCGGCGTCACCAGGACGGCGTGGGGCGCCTCGGGGTGGGAGCTCGGAGCTCTCGGCTACCCCACCGCCGACCAGGTCTGCGGCCTCCCCGGCGGCGGTTGCTCCCAGCAGTTCCAGGGCGGGAGCGTCACCGGGACGCCGGCCACCGGTGCCCACGCGGTCTCCGGCGCGATCGGCACCGTGTGGACGACGGCAGGCCAGGAGAAGGGCGCGCTCGGGTACCCGACCCGTGACGTGTTCTGCGGCCTGACCCGCAACGGTTGCTTCCAGGACTTCCAGAACGGCTCCGTGTACACCACGCCGACCGCGGGCACGCACGCGGTCAGCGGTGCCATCCGGACGTACTGGGGCACCCAGGGCTGGGAGCTGGGGGCTCTGGGTTACCCGATCGGGGACGCGGCGACCTCATCCGGCGAGATCACCCAGCGCTTCGAGGGTGCCACCGTGGTGCAGGACCGCGCCTCGGGGGCGGTCACCACCCGGCGCTGACCGGCAGCGGACACGACAGCGGGGCCCGGTCCGGTCGGACCGGGCCCCGCTCTGTTCGTCCGATGCCCTACCTCAGCAGACTCCGCGCGATCACCATGCGCTGCACCTGGTTGGTGCCCTCGTAGATCTGGGTGATCTTCGCGTCGCGCATCATCCGCTCGACCGGAAAGTCCTGGGTGTAGCCGGCCCCGCCGAACAGCTGGACGGCGTCGGTGGTGACCTGCATGGCGACGTCGGAGGCGAACGCCTTGGCCGAGGCCGACACCATGGTCAGGTCGGGGCCGCCCTGCTCCCCACGCGCGGCGGCGACGTAGACCAGGTGGCGGGCCGCCTCGATCTTCATCGCCATGTCGGCGAGCATGAACTGCACGCCCTGGAAGTCCGAGACCGCCGAGCCGAACTGGCGGCGGTCCTTGGTGTAGGCGATCGCGGCGTCCAGCGCGCCCTGCGCCACGCCGACGGCCTGGGCACCGATGGTCGGCCGGGTGAAGTCCAGCGTGCGGAGTGCGGTTTTGAAGCCGGTGCCGGGCTCACCGACGACCCGGTCGGCCGGGATGGTGCAGTCGGTGAAGTAGAGCTCGCAGGTCGGCGAGCCCTTGATGCCCATCTTCTTCTCCTTGGGGCCGACGGCGAAGCCCGGGTCGTCGCGGTGGACGACGAAGGCGGAGATGCCGTTCGCGCCCTTGTCCGGGTCGGTCACCGCCATGACGGTGAACCACTCGGAGACGCTGGCGTTGGTGATCCACGCCTTGGTGCCGTTGAGCACCCAGCTGTCACCCTCGCGCCGGGCGCGGGTGCGCATCGATGCCGCGTCCGAGCCGGCCTCGCGCTCGGAGAGGCCGTAGCTGATCATCGCCTCGCCGGCGGCGATCGAGGGCAGCACCCGCTGCTTGAGGTCCTCCGACGCCGACAGGATCACCGGCACCGAGCCGAGCTTGTTGACCGCGGGGACCAGCGAGGCGCTCACGTCGACCCGGGCCACCTCCTCGATGACGATGCAGGTGGCGATCGCGTCGGCGCCCTCGCCGCCGTAGGCCTCGGGGATGTGCGTGGCGTGGAAGCCCGCGGCGGTGAGGGCCTTCTGCGCCTCGACCGGATAGCGGGAGTCGGCGTCCACCTCCGCGGCGTAGGGGGCGATCTCCCGCTCGGCGATCTCGCGGACCGCCTCCCGGACAGCCTCGTGCTCCTCGGTCAGCGCGTACAGCCCAGCGTTGTTACCCACGGGTAGATGCTAGGCCGACGACGCACTGTCGGGGAAGCCGCCTCACCCTCCCGGCGGGGGATCGACGCGGGCCTGCAGCGCGGCGTCGCGGGCGAGCACGGACTCGGCCAGGTCGGTCTGGAAGCGGGTGACCGCCGCGCGCAGCCGGTCGTCGCCGGCGGCCAGGATCCGCACCGCCAGCAGCCCGGCGTTGCGGCCGCCGCCGATGGAGACGGTGGCCACCGGCACCCCGGCGGGCATCTGCACGATGGACAGCAGGCTGTCCAGGCCGTCGAGCCGGTCCAGCGGCCGCGGGACGCCGATGACCGGCAGCGGGGTCGCCGCCGCGATCATGCCCGGCAGGTGGGCGGCTCCCCCGGCGCCGGCGATCATCACCCGCAGGCCCCGGTCGGCGGCGCTCTCGGCGTAGTCGAGCATCCGCCGCGGTGTCCGGTGCGCGGAGACGACGTGCGCCTCGAAGGGGACGTCGAACTCCCGCAGCGCCTGGGCGGCGGGCTCCATCATCGGCCAGTCCGAGTCGCTGCCCATGACGATGCCGACGATCGGGTCGCTCACGGGGACTCCTCAGTGCTCGTCGTCGAAGGCGAACGCCGGATCGACCACACCGTCGGCGAGGTAGCGGGCCGCGGCGACCGCGCGGGTGCGCACCTCGGCCAGGTCCTCGCCGAGGGCGGTGACGTGCCCGAGCTTGCGACCGCGGCGCTGGCCCTTGCCGTACCAGTGCAGCTTCACATCTGGCCAGTGCGCCATCAGGTGGTGCACCCGCTCGTCGAGCGACGGGCCGGCCCAGTCGGCGTCGGCCGTGGCGCCGCCGAGCACGTTGGCCATGACGACGACCGGGGCGGTCATCGCGGTGGAGCCCAGCGGGTAGTCCAGGACGGCGCGGAGGTGCTGCTCGAACTGGCTGGTCCGGGCACCCTCGATGGTCCAGTGCCCGGAGTTGTGCGGCCGCATGGCCAGCTCGTTGACGACGATGCCCTCCGCGGTCTGGAACAGCTCGACGGCGAGCATGCCGACCACGCCCAGCCGGTCGGCGATCCGGACGGCCAGTTCCTGGGCAGCGGTGGCGAGCTCGTCGGGCAGGCCGGGAGCCGGCGCGTAGACCTCGTTGCACACGCCGTCGCGCTGCACGGTCTCCACCACCGGCCAGACGGCGACCTGCCCGAACGGCGACCGGGCCACCTGCGCGGCGAGCTCGCGGACCATGGCCACCCGTTCCTCGGCCAGCAACGGACCGTGCTGCTCGAGGAGGTCGGCCGCCTCGTCCGGGCCGTCGATGACGAACACGCCCTTGCCGTCGTAGCCGCCCCGGGGCGTCTTGAGCACGACCGGCCAGCCGACCTCGTCGGCGAAGGCGGCGACCTGGTGGACCGTGCGCACCTCGGCCCAGGCCGGCTGCGGCTCCCCAGCCTCGGCCAGTGCCCGGCGCAGCACCAGCTTGTCCTGCGCGTGGACCAGGGCGGCCGGTCCCGGCGCGACCCGGTGACCGGCGGCCTCGAGCGCGCGCAGGTGCTCGGTGGGCACGTGCTCGTGGTCGAAGGTGACCACCGTGGCGCCCTCGGCGAGGCGGCGCAGGTCGGCCAGCTCACGGTGGTCACCGAGCTGGACGTCGGCGGCGGCCAGGGCGGCGGACTCCGTGGGGTCGCCGGCCAGCACCCGGAGCGACTGCCCCAGCGCGATCGCCGCCTGGTGGGTCATCCGGGAGAGCTGCCCGCCGCCGACCATCGCGACGACGGGAAGTCCGGTCGTCGGCTGGAGCGGCGCGTTCATGGTGGTCAGCCTAGTGAGGCCCCTCCCGCCTCCTCCGCGGTCCCACCGGTGGTGCGACCGCGGCCGGCGCCGTCGGTCGCGGTGACGCGACCGAACAGCGGTGGGCTCCTTACCATCGGCGGGTGCCCTCAGTCCTGGACCGCGCCCGCCGGGTGCACTCCCGGTCCCGCGTCGTGCTGAAGGAGCTGAGCGCATTCGGGGTCGTCGGTGCGGCCTGCTTCGTGCTGGACATCGGGCTGTTCCAACTGCTCTACGCGCACCTGTCCGTCGGCGCCGTGACCGCCAAGCTGGTCACCACCCTGGTCTCGATGACGGTGGCGTTCTTCGCCCACCGGCACTGGTCCTTCTCGCACCGCGCCCGCACGGGGGTGCGACGCGAGTACTCCCTGTTCGCACTGGTCAACGGGACGACGCTGCTGCTGGGACTGGCCGTGGTCGCTGCGGTCCGCTACCCGCTCGGGCAGGACAGCGCGCTGGTGCTGCAGATCGCGAACGTGGTCTCGATCGTGCTCTGCTCGGCGCTGCGGTACTTCTCCTACAAGCAGTGGGTGTTCCCCGCGCAGACGGCCGCGACCGGGGGCGCCGTCCCGGTCCAGGACGGCGACGCCCGGATCGTCGCCTGACCGACCCGGCGCACCGCTGAGCCGGGTGGGCGTCAGCCCGCCAGCCGGGACCCGTGCCGGCCGGTGACCACCTCGAGGCGGCTGGTGATCCTGGTCCGCAGCTCCTCCACGTGGCTGATCACCCCGACGGTCCGGCCACCGCGGCGCAGCTCGTCCAGGACGGTCATCACCGCGTCCAGCGACTGCGGGTCCAGGGTGCCGAAGCCCTCGTCGACGAAGAGGGTGTCGATCTGCACACCGCCGCTCTCCGCGGTGACCACGTCGGCCAGCCCCAGCGCCAGCGCGAGGGAGGCCATGAAGCTCTCCCCGCCGGAGAGCGTCTTGGTGGGCCGGCGCGCGCCGGTGTACTCGTCGAGGACGTCCAGGCCGAGACCGCCGCGGGCGCCGTGCCGAGCCTGGGCGTCGCTGTGCAGGAAGGTGTAGCGCCCGCCGGACATGTCACGCAGCCGCCGGCTGGCCACCTCGGCGACCTGCTCCAGCCGGGCGGCGAGGACGAAGGACTGCAGCCGCATCCGCAGCGTGTTGGCACCCCGGCCGTTGACCAGGTCGGCGAGGGCGGAGACCTGCTCGGCATCGGTCCGCCGTTCGTCGAGCTCGACCTCCACGGCGGTGAGCTCCGCGGACAGCCCGTCGAGCGCCGCGGTGCAGCGGCGGGCCTCGGCGAGCGCGGCCACCGCGTCCTCGCGCACCGCGGTCGCCGACCGCAGGGACTCGGTCATCGTCGGGAGGTCCGGCCGGGGCGCGAGGTCGGCGAGCTCCGGTTCGGCGAGGGTGGCCGTGACGACCGACCACTGCTGGTCGTGCCCGGTCACCCGCTCCCGCACCCTCGCCGCCCGTGCCGGGTCCAGCAGGGCGTCGGCTGCGGCCAGCAGGTCAGGGAAGCCGGCCTCGATCACCCGCTCCTCGGCGTGCCGGCGCGCGGCGTCCGCAGCCGTGCGGGCCCGGAGCTCGGTCGCCTCCGCCTCGACGACGGCCTCGCAGCAGTCGGCCTCGACGGTGAGCCGGCGGATCCGGGCCGCCAGGTCGGGGTCCTCCCCCTGCGCTGCGGCGACCCGCTGCCGGGCCTCGGTCAGCGCCTCCTCCGCCCCGTGCAGTTCCGCGCGCCGCTGGGCCAGCTGCTCGCGGGTGGCCGCCCAGGCGATGGTGGCCTGGTCACGGGCGGCCAGCAGCGCCGCGAGTTCGCGCCGCGCCGCCGGCAGCATGCCGGCCAGCTCCCGCACCGCCCGCTCGGCAGCGACCGCCTCGGCGAGCGCGCGCTCCTGGTCGGCCAGCGGCTCGGGGCCGGCCTGCGCACGCAGCGCGGCCAGCTCCCGCTCGGTGGCCTCCACGGCCCGCTGGGCCGCGAGGAGCCGTTGCTCCTGCTCGTCCACGACCGTCCGCGCCTGCTCCTCGTCGGCCTGGGTGACGACCGGGCCGTCGGTGTGGGCCAGCCGCGGGTGCTCGACCGCACCGCAGACCGGGCAGTCCTCGCCGTCGGCCAACCCGGCGGCGAGCTCGGCGGCCATGCCCGCCAGCCGGCGGCCACGCAGCTCGGTCCAGGCCTCGCGGGCGTCGAGCCAGGCCTCCCGGGCAGCGCTGCTGGCGGCGCGCCGACCCTCGGCCTCGACAGCGAGCTGCCCGGCGGCGCGCGCAGCGGCCAGCGCCGACCGGGTGCGCTCCAGCGCCGCGGTCACCCCGGCGAGGCGGGCGTCTGCGCCGGCTGCCGCCTCGACGACCGCCTCCTGCTCGGCCAGCCGGGCCGGCCAGCCGGCGGCCGCGGCGTCGTCGGCGGCGCACTGCGCGGTCAGCGCGTCCACCTGCTGAGCGGTGCGGGCGACCGACGTGGCCAGCGCGGCCGCGCGGTCGACCTCGGGCAGCACGGTGCGCAGGGCGGCGACCTCGTCGCGCAGGCTGCGGGACAGCAGCGTGTCCGCCGCCCGACCGCCGGCGACCGCGGCCCAGCTGCGGCGGACCACCGCCAGCGCCTCCTCGGCGCCCTCGGCAGCGAGCGCGGCATGCCCGGCTGCCTCCAGCACGTCGCGCACCGGGTCCGCCCGGGCGGCGGCGTCGAGGGCTGCCCGCAGCGGGAGGAGCTCGTCGGCCTCGGCCTGCAGCCGGGCCAGGTCGGCGCGGGCCCGGTCGCGCCGGGCGTGCCGCTGTTCCTCGACCCGCGCAGCGGTCAGGGCCGCATCGACGCGGGTGACCTCGGCGGCGGCGGCCGTCGCGGCCGCCTCCCGCTCGGCCAGCCGCTGGGCCACCTCGGCCCGCACCCGGTGCACCCACGCGCCGGCGTGCGCGGCGGAGGCGGCGCCGACGAGCTCCGGTGCGAGGTCCTCGGGCACCTCGACGTCGGCGACCTGGGCGACCCGGGCCAGCAGGGTGCTCGCCGACAGCCGCGCCTCGTCGAGCTGGCCGCGGGCGGCGCGGCGCTGGTCGTCCAGCCAGTCCTCCACCCGGGCGAAGCGACCGACGTCGAAGAGGGTGCGCAGCAGCCGGCTGCGGTCCTCGGGTTCGGCCCGCAGGAAGCGCGCGAAGTCCCCCTGCGGCAGCAGCACGACCTGGCAGAACTGCTCGGCGGACAGCCCCAGCCGGGTGCGCAGGTGCTCGGAGCCCTCGTCGATGCGGGTGCTCACCGGCTCCCAGCCCTCCGGGGTCCAGCGCTGCACGGTGAGCTTGGCCTGCTCGGTGGTCCAGCCGGTGCCGCGCCGCTTGGGGCGGAGCTGTTCGGGGCGGCGGACGACCAGCAGCCGCTCACCGCCCAGCGTCACCTCGCACTCGACCTCGGTGCGCACGTCGTCGGCGGCGTGGTCGCTGCGCAGCCGCTTCTCCTCGCCGCGGGCACCGGGGACCGTGCCGTACAGCGCGTAGACGATGCCGTCGAGCAGCGTCGTCTTGCCGGCGCCGGTCGGCCCCCACAGCAGGAACAACCCGTCCCGGCCGAGGTCGTCGAGGTCGACCGCCACCTGCTCGGCGAAGGGTCCAAAGGCGGTCAGGGCCAGCCGGTGGACCCTCACAGCCGCGCGTCCTCTCGTGCCGCCGCGGCCAGGGCCCGGCCGAGCAGATCGGACTCCGCCGCTGTGGCGGCGAGCCCGCGGACGTGCAGCACGAACTCACCGGCGACCTCGAGGTCGCTGCGGCCGGTGAGCCGCTCGGTGTAGCTGCGACCGTCGGCCGGCGCACCCGACCCGGTCCACTCCAGGTGCACGCAGTGCGGGAACCGCCCCTGCAACTGGCGCATCGGGTCGACCGGGCGCACCGGGTCGGTCAGCCGGGCGGAGACGAAGTCGTCCTCGACCGAGGTGAGTGCGGGGTCGGCGAGGAGGTCGGCCAGCTCGCCGCGGAGCACGGTCAGCTGCCGCGGGGTGGGGAGGGGCACCGCGCGGACCCCGGCCAGGCCGGCGCCGTCCAGGTCGACCAGCCACGCCTGCTTGACCTGGCCGGCCTCGCCGAAGGAGTAGGCGAGCGGGGAGCCGCTGTACCGCACCCGGTCGGTGAGGGTCTGGGGCCGGTGCAGGTGGCCCAGCGCGACGTAGTCGACGCCGTCGAAGACCGCCGCCGGCACGAGGTCCACCCCGCCCACGCAGATGTCCCGCTCGCTGTCGCTGGGCACCCCGCCACCGACGAAGGCGTGCGCCAGCACCACCGACCGGGCACCCGGCCGGAGGAAGAGGTCGGCGCGGACCCGGTCCATCGCGGCGGCCAGCACGGCCTCGTGGCTGCGACCGTCGGCCAGCCCGAGCTCGTGCCGGGCGATCTCCGGCTCGAGGTAGGGCAGCCCGTAGACGGCGACGTCGCCGTGCTCGTCGGAGAGGACGACGGGCTCGTCGAGCGCCGGCGTGACCGCCCGGACGTGCACGCCGGACCGGGCCATCAGGCCGGCGCCGAACGCGAGCCGCCGGGCCGAGTCGTGGTTGCCGGGGGTGAGGACGACGACCGCCCCCGCGCTGCGCAGCCGCATCAGGACCCGGTCGAGCACCGCCGTGGCGTCGGCGGAGGGCACCGCGCGGTCGTACACGTCACCGGCGACGACCACGACGTCGACGGACTCGGCGACCACCACCTCCGCCAGCCGCCCCAGCACCTCCTCCTGCTCGGCGAGCAGGTCGGAGCCGTGCAGGGACCGGCCGATGTGCCAGTCGGAGGTGTGCAGCAACCGCATGGCCGGAAGGTAGGTCGGAGCACCGACAGAACCGCCCAGGCGCGCCGTGACGGAACCGTCACACGCAGAGCGGGAGTGCCTCAGAACTGCTCGGTGGGATGGTGACCGTCCCGGGGGTGGTACTCGCCCAGGTGGGCCGCGCCCTCCTGCGCCCGCCGGTCGGCGTCCTCCTCGACCAGCTGGTTGAGCAGCTGCTGCACCCCGTCGCTGTCCGGGATGGCGGAGAAGACGGTGGGGCCGCCCTCGCCGGCGGTCTCTATCGACACCGTGCCGGAGTTGATGACCCGGTCCCACAGGGACTGCCGGTAGGAGACGTCGGTGATCCGGGAGAGCCCGATGTCGCGGCCGTGCCGGGACAGGATGCCGGTGCGGTGGAGCAGCCGGTGGGTGGTGATCACGTAGTGCGTCGTCCGCCAGCGCAGCAGCGGCACGGCGACGAGCCAGAGCGCGAGGACGACGGCGGCCCCGACGACCACCAGCCGCCACAGCCCCTGCTCCGCGCCGTCGGGCACCAGCGCGGCACCGAAGGAGGCCACCCCGACCAGGACGAGGAACCCCACAATCGGCCAGAAGACGGTCAGCCAGTGCGGGTGCAGGTGCCGGACGACCTCCTCGTCGTCCCCCAGCACCTTGTCCGGATAGGCCACCCGACCAGCATGACCGACCTCCCGACCCCAGTCACGCACCCGGACCTCCGGGCCACGGCGGGGAGGCGGCTCGGCACTGGTGCATGAGCCCGGACGGCCGTCCGTGGTGGTCTCCGAGCACGCCACCCGTGGATCCTCCGCGGTGCCCCCCGGAGGCCTCGAGGTCAGCGCCGCCGGACGTGCCGGACGTCGCCCGACGCCAGCTCCACGACACCTGCGTCGGTGCGGACGACGAGCCGCCCGTCCCAGTCGACGGCCTCGGCGACGCCCTCGAGGGCCGAGCCGTCCGGCATCGTCACCGTGACGGTCACCCCGACCGTGCTGCACCAGGCGAGGTAGTCCTGCGCCAGGCCCGAGGAGACCGGGTCGCCGAGGACCTGCACCCATCGGGAGTACCGGCGCTCGAACGAGCCGAGGAACGCCTGCAGCACGCTCGCGCGGTCGACCGGCCCGCCCGCCACCAGTGCCAGCGACGTCCCGGTGTCCGGGAGCTCGTCCCGGCGGGTCGAGACGTTCAGCCCCACCCCCACCACGACGGCGGTGCCGGCGGTCTCGGCCAGGATCCCGGCCAGCTTGGTGCCGTCGGGAGCCAGCAGGTCGTTGGGCCACTTGAGCGAGGTGCGGACGCCGGTCACCTCCGACACCGCCTCGGCCAGCGCCACCCCGGTGAGCAGCGAGAGCCAGGCGCGGCGGGCGGCGGGCACGTCGGGGCGCAGCAGCAGCGAGACGGTGAGCCCGGCCCGGGGCGGGGAGGTCCAGCTGCGGTCCAGCCGGCCCCGCCCGGCCTGCTGGTGCTCCGCGACGAGCACCAGCCCCTCCGGCTCGTCGGCCGCGGCGCGGGCGACCAGTTCCGCGTTCGTCGACCCGATGGCCTCGACCACCTCGACGGCGCGCCACAACCCGCTGCCGGTCACCGCGGCGCTGAGCGCGACGCCGTCCAACGCCGGCCGGTCGGGTCGTGGCGAGTCGCTGTCGGTCACGTCACTACGCTACGGACCCGTGAGCGAGCATCGCAGCGAGCGCAGGAGCCGACAGATCGCGAGCATCGCAGCGAGCGCCAGCGAGCGAGGAGTGGAACGACCGCGAAGGCGACCCGTGACTGGGCGAGCGAGGAGCGGAACGAACCCCCGAGCGAAGCGAGGCATGTCGTCGTGAGCGCCGCCGAGCTCGAGAGCGCCGGGGAGCACGTCCCCGGCGAGATCGACATCCACACCACCGCCGGGAAGCTGGCCGACTTCGAGCGCCGGGTGCAGGAGGCCACGCACGCCGGCTCCGCACGCGCCGTGGACAAGCAGCACGCCGCGGGCAAGATGACCGCCCGGGAGCGGATCGAGGCGCTGCTGGACCCCGGCTCGTTCACCGAGCTGGATGAGTTCGCCCGGCACCGGTCCACCAACTTCGGCATGGACGCCCGGCGCCCGCCCGGGGACGGCGTGGTCACCGGCCACGGCACGGTCGATGGCCGCCCGGTGTGCGTCTTCTCCCAGGACGTGACCGTGTTCGGCGGCAGCCTCGGCGAGGTGTACGGGGAGAAGATCGTCAAGGTGCTGGACCTGGCGGTGCGCACCGGCTGCCCGATCATCGGCATCAACGAGGGCGGTGGCGCCCGGATCCAGGAGGGCGTGGTCTCCCTCGGCCTCTACGCGGAGATCTTCCGGCGCAACGTGCACGCCTCCGGCGTCATCCCGCAGATCTCCCTGGTGATGGGCGCCGCGGCCGGCGGGCACGTCTACTCCCCCGCCCTCACCGACTTCATCGTCATGGTCGACCAGACCAGCCAGATGTTCATCACCGGCCCCGACGTGGTCAAGACCGTCACCGGTGAGGACGTCACCCTCGAAGAACTGGGCGGGGCGCGCACCCACAACACCAAGTCCGGGGTCGCGCACTACCTGGCCGCCGACGAGACCGACGCCCTGGACTACGTCAAAGCGCTGCTGTCCTACCTGCCCAGCAACAACCTGGACCCGCTGCCGGTCATCGAGACCGCACCGGTGGACATCGGCCTGCCCGAGGCGGTCACCGAGGCAGACCGGGAGCTGGACACGTTCATCCCCGACTCGCCCAACACCCCCTACGACATGCACACCGTGATCACCTCCGTGCTCGACGACGGGGAGTTCTGCGAGGTGCAGGCGCTGTTCGGGCCCAACATCGTGGTCGGCTTCGGCCGGGTCGAGGGCCGCCCCGTGGGTGTGGTGGCCAACCAGCCCACCCAGTTCGCCGGCACCCTGGACATCGACGCCAGCGAGAAGGCCGCCCGGTTCGTGCGCACCTGCGACGCCTTCAACATCCCGGTGCTCACCTTCGTCGACGTCCCCGGCTTCCTGCCCGGCACCTCCCAGGAGTGGGACGGCATCATCCGCCGCGGCGCGAAGCTGATCTACGCCTACGCCGAGGCCACCGTCCCGCTGATCACCGTGATCACCCGCAAGGCCTACGGCGGCGCCTACGACGTGATGGGCTCCAAGCACCTGGGCGCCGACGTCAACCTGGCCTGGCCCACCGCCCAGATCGCCGTCATCGGCGCCCAGGGCGCGGTCGGCATCCTCTACCGCAAGGAACTCGCCGCCGCCGCCGACCCCGAGGCCCTGCGCACCGAGCTGATCGGCGAGTACGAGGACACCCTCGCCAACCCCTACATCGCCGCCGACCGCGGCTACGTCGACGCGGTCATCCCGCCCTCCCACACCCGGATCCACATCGTCCGGGCGCTCCGGCTGCTGGCCAACAAGCGCCAGACCCTGCCGCCCAAGAAGCACGGGAACATCCCGCTGTGACATCGCGATCCTCCGGACCGCACCGCGGCCAGGAGCCGTCCCCGGCCACCGCTGAGCCGCTCGGTCGCTCGATCGCGGGACCCTCCGGGCCCCACTCCTCACGACAGGACGACGAGCTGGTCCCCCCTCTCCTGCGGGTGGTGAAGGGCGAGCCCACCGCCGACGAGCTCGCCGCACTCACCGTCGTCCTCGCCGCGCTGTCCCAGCAGCGCCGGCCCCGCCGTCGGCCGACCCCGGTCGGTGCCTGGGCTTCTCGTGCGGACGTCGTCCGGACCCCGCTCCAGCCCGGCCCCGGTGGCTGGCGCGCCGCGGGACGGTTCGCATGAGCGACGTCCGCCGGCTGGTGCTGGCCTCGCAGTCGCCGGCCCGGCTGCAGTTGATGCGCCAGGCCGGGCTCGACCCGGACGTCGTGATCAGCGGCGTCGACGAGAGCACCGTGCGGGCCCCCCGGGTGGCCGAGCTGGTCGCCCTGCTCGCCGCCGCCAAGGCCACCGCGGTCGCCGGCCAGGAGACCGACGCGCTCGTCGTCGCGGCGGACTCGCTGCTGGAGTTCCGCGGCCAGGCGATGGGCAAGCCGGCCGACGTCGCCGAGGCCCGGCTCCGCTGGGAGCGGATGCGCGGCCGCAGCGGTGTGCTGCACACCGGCCAGGCGGTCTTCGACGTGCGGGACGGCGCGGTGACCCAGCGGGACGTCGGCGTCGCCTCCACCGTCGTCCACTTCGACTCCCCCACCGCGGCGGAGCTGGAGGCCTACCTGGCCAGCGGTGAGCCGCTGGCCGTGGCCGGCGCGTTCACCCTCGACGGCCTGGGGGCACCGTTCGTCCGCCGCATCGAGGGCGACCCGTCGGCGGTCATCGGCCTGTCCCTGCCCCTGCTGCGCACCCAGCTGTCGAAGCTCGGTACGTCACTGGTCGACCTCTGGCCCCATTGACCACGCCCCGGCTGGACCGGCCCTGACCCCCGTGTGAGCGTCGGTCGGGACCACGGGGGAGTTGTCGTTGAAGCGTCGTGCGAGGGCACTGCTGTGCCTGCTGACCGGACTGGTCGCCGTCCTCGGGCCGGTCTCGGCCGCCCGGGCGGACCAGTGGCAGGACCGGGTCTGGGCCGGCAGCGGCTACGCCGCCGGCGCGGGGAGCACGGTCGAGATCGCGATGCTGGACCGGCGCACCGGGCTGTACCGCGACAACGGCGCCGCCGCGCACACCCGGATCGAGTCGGCCTCGGTGATGAAGCTGTTCATCGCCGAGAACCTGCTGCACCGGCGCGACCTCGGGCAGATCCGGCTGTCCGCGACGGACATGGCCGACATGTCGCGGATGCTCCGCGAGTCCTACGACGCCGCGGCCAACCGGTTCTGGAGCGGCTACGGCACCAACGCGATCGTCAGCGACGTCATCGGCCGGTACGGCCTGACCGAGACCGGCCTGACCAGCAACGTCCGCTACTGGGGCAACACGCTGATCACCGCCCACGACATGGTGGTCTTCTACCAGCGGCTGATGGACGGCTCCGGCGGCCTGTCCGCCTCCTCCCGCACCTGGATCGTGGACCAGCTGCGGCAGTCGACCGAGCAGGGCGACGGTGGCCGGCAGTTCTTCGGGCTGCACGACGGCTTGCCGCTCGAGCAGGTGATCGCCCAGAAGCAGGGCTGGATCTGCTGCGTCAACGGCAACGCCTACCGGCACTCCACCGGCCTGGTGGGCCCGGACAGCCGCTACGTCCTCGTCGCGCTCAGCCGGCCACCGGGACGGCGGTGGTGACCCTGACCGGCGCCGGCGAGCTGCGGGCCCCTTCACCGGCCAGTGCTCCTCCACCGCGGGCGGCACCCGGCTGGAGGGTTCCGCAGACACCGCGACGATCCGGCTCGACGTCACCCCCGCCGGTGCCCACCTCGCGCTCGACGACGTGGGGTTGTCGGCCACCTCCGACGTCGCGACCGGGCGGTACGACGTCTCCGGGCGGCACCTCTCCCTCGCCGCCCTCCTCGTCCACGACGGCCGGTCGACCGGTTCGGTCGAACTGGAGATCGACTGCGGCGGCTGAGCTGCCCGCCCTGCGCGGGCAGGCGCCGACCGCGCTGGCTAGAGTCCGGGCGTCCGCTCGAAGGGAGTTCGTCGGTGCAGAAGGTCCTGATCGCCAACCGCGGTGAGATCGCGGTGCGGGTCGCGCGCGCCTGCCGGGACGCGGGGCTGACCAGCGTCGCCGTCTACGCCGAGACCGACCGGGACGCCCTGCACGTGCGCGCCGCCGACGAGGCCTTCGCCCTGGGCGGCACCACGCCCGGGGACTCCTACCTGGTCATCGACAAGATCATCGACGCCGCCCGGGCCTCGGGCGCGGACGCGGTGCACCCCGGCTACGGCTTCCTGAGCGAGAACGCCGAGTTCGCCTCCGCCGTGATCGACGCCGGGCTGACCTGGATCGGCCCCTCCCCCCAGGCGATCATCGACCTGGGTGACAAGGTCGCCGCCCGGCACATCGCCACCAAGGTGGGCGCGCCGCTGGTGCCCGGCACCACCGACCCGGTCGCCGATGCCGACGAGGTCGTCGCCTTCGCCCGCGAGCACGGGCTGCCGGTGGCGATCAAGGCGGCGTTCGGCGGCGGCGGTCGCGGGCTGAAGGTGGCCCGCACGATGGAGGAGATCCCCGAGCTGTTCGACTCCGCCGTCCGCGAGGCGGTGTCGGCCTTCGGCCGCGGCGAGTGCTTCGTCGAACGCTTCCTGGACAAGCCCCGCCACGTCGAGGCCCAGGTGCTCGCCGACACCCACGGCACCGTCATCGTCGTCGGCACCCGGGACTGCTCGCTGCAGCGGCGCAACCAGAAGCTGGTGGAGGAGGCCCCCGCGCCGTTCCTCACCGACTCCCAGCGCGAGCGGATCCACTCCTCGGCCAAGGCCATCTGCGCCGAGGCCGGCTACGTCGGCGCGGGCACCGTGGAGTACCTGGTCGGCACCGACGGGTCGATCTCCTTCCTGGAGGTCAACACCCGGCTGCAGGTCGAGCACCCGGTCAGCGAGGAGACCTCCGGCATCGACCTGGTGCGCCAGCAGTTCCGGATCGCCGACGGTCTGCCGCTGGAGATCACCGCCGACCCGACCCCGCGCGGGCACAGCATCGAGTTCCGGATCAACGCCGAGGACGCCGGCCGCAACTTCATGCCCGCCCCCGGCCCGGTCACGAAGCTGGAGATCCCCCAGGGACCCGGCGTGCGCTGGGACTCCGGGGTGGAGACCGGCGGCGAGGTCGCCGGCGCGTTCGACTCCATGCTGGCCAAGCTGATCATCACCGGCGCCACCCGCACCGAGACGCTGCAGCGGGCCCGCCGCGCGCTGGCCGAACTGGTCGTCGAGGGCATGCCCACCGTCGTCCCGTTCCACCGCGCCGTCGTCTCCGACGAGGCGTTCACCAGCGAACCGTTCAGCGTGCACACCCGCTGGATCGAGACCGAGTGGGACAACCGGGTCACCCCCTACGGCCCGGCCGCCGAGAGCGACGAGGCCGAGCCGCGGCAGACCGTCGTCGTCGAGGTGGGCGGCCGCCGGCTCGAGGTGTCCCTGCCCGCCGGGCTCACCGCCGGCGGACCGGCCCCCGCCGCCAACGGGGCCGCCAAGCCGCGCAAGCGCGCCGGCGGGCACGGCGGGACGGCCGCCTCCGGGGACTCCCTCACCGCGCCCATGCAGGGCACCATCGTCAAGGTCGCCGTCGCCGACGGCGCCACCGTCGCCGCCGGCGACCTCATCGTCGTGCTCGAGGCGATGAAGATGGAACAGCCCATCACCGCCCACAAGTCCGGCACCATCGTGGGCCTGTCCGCCGAGGTCGGCGCCAGCGTCACCAGCGGCGCCGTCCTCTGCACCATCACCGACGCCGCGGAGCAGCCTGCCGGGTGACCGACGCGGCGGTCAGTAGGCGACCCGGACCTCGTTGGTGGCCGCGACGTAGCTGAGGATCCCGCCCTGGAAACGCTGGGCGGTCCCCCCGGGCACCGCGCGCTCCTCCTCGACCGGGTAGCCCAGCCGGCCGTTCTCCCAGCCCAGGGAGCCCCAACGGTCACGGGTGTACCGGTTGGTCAGGGTGTGCGCGCCGCTGGCCGGCGACCAGTAGGCCGAGCCCTTCTGGAACACCTGGAAGCAGCCGCCGTCACGCAGCCCGCACACCTCATCGGCGGTCGGGTAGCCCAACGGGCCGTTCTCCCAGCCCGAGGCGCCCCACCGGTCGCGCAGCGCCCCCTTCACGATCGCAGCGGGTGACCCGGAACTGGTGTACACCGACCCGCCCTGGAACTGCTGGAAGCAGCCACCGCCGGTCAGCCCGCAGATCGTGTCACCCGTCGGGTAGCCCAACGTCCCGGTCTCCCAGCGCGTCGCCGCCCACCGGTCCCGGACCGCCCCCGACAGCACCAGCCGCGCACCGGTGGAGGTCGACCGGTAGACCGCGCCCCTCTGGAAGACCTGGAAGCAGCCGCCGTCACGCAGCCCGCACACCTGGTCGGCGGTCGGGTAGCCCAGCGGGCCGTTCTCCCAGCCCGAGGCGCCCCACCGGTCGCGAAGCGCGCCCTTCACGATCGCAGCGGGTGACCCGGAACTGGTGTACACCGACCCGCCCTGGAACTGCTGGAAGCAGCCTCCGCCGGTCAGCCCGCAGATCGTGTCACCCGTCGGGTAGCCCAGCGTCCCGGTCTCCCAGCGCGTCGCTGCCCACCGGTCCCGGACCGGTCCCGACAGCACCAGCCGCGCGCCCGTGCCCGGCGACCAGTAGACGACCCCGCGTTCGAAGGCCTGGAAGCAGCCACCGCCCGTCAGGCCGCAGGTCTCCTCGCCGACCGGGTAGCCCAGCGGCCCGGCCTGGTGGCCGGATGCGGCCCACCGGTCCCGGATCGAGCCCCACACCACCCGGGCTCCGCCGGCCGTGCTGCTGTAGACCGACCCGAACTGGAATGCCTGCGAGCAGCCGCCGCCGGCGAGCCCGCACACGGTGTCGCCCACCGGGTAGCCCAGCGCCCCGTTCTCCCAGCGCGTCGCCGCCCACCGGTCCCGGACCGGTCCGGACAGCACCAGCCGCGCGTCCGTGCCCGGCGACCAGTAGACGGCACCGCGCTCGAACGTCTGGAAGCAGCCACCGCTCCTGAGCCCGCACACCCTCGGCGCGGTGGACGCGCCGAGCGGTCCGGCCGAGCCACCACTGGCGGCCCAGGCCTGGCCGATCGGGTCGGTGGACCGCGGCACGGCCGGGGGGCTGGGCGTGCTGGCCGGGCCGGTGCCCGCCGCGTTGGTCGCGGTGACGGTGAAGGTGTACGCCGTGCCGTTGGCCAGCCCGGTCACCGACCCGAAGGTGTCCCCCGTCGTCCTCGTCGCCCCACCCGGGGACGCCGTGATGGTGTACCGGGTGACGGGGCTGCCGTTGCCGTCCGCCGGCGTCCACTGCAGGGCCACGCTGCCGTCGTTGGGCGTCGCCGCGACCGGGCCCGGGGCCCCGGGCACCCCGAAGGGCACCGCGTGCGCCGCGGCGCTGGTGGGCCCGGTGCCCGCGGCGCTGGTCGCCGTGACCGTGAGCGTGTACCAGGTGCCGTTGGTCAACCCGGTCAGCGTCGCCGTCGTCGCGCCGGTCGTGGTCGCCGTCGCCCCACCCGGGGACGCGGTCACCGTGTAGCCGGTGACCGGGCTGCCGTTGGCGGTCGCCGCGGTCCAGGACACGGTCGCGCTGCGGTCGCCGCCGACGGCGGTCACGCCGGTCGGTGCGGCCGGGGGCGAGGCGCCGTCCGGGGTGAGGGTCACGGTCGACGTCGGGCCGGACTGCCCCCAGGCGTCGACGACGGCGACCGCGTAGGTGCGGGTCACGCCCACCGGGGCGGAGAGCGTGGCCCCCGCGGTCCTCGGGCCGGCCACGACCGAGCCGCCCACGCTGACCGTGTAGGTGTACGCGGGGCCGGCGTCGTCCCAGCTGAGCAGCACACGGCCGCCGTCGGTCGTGCCGGTCAGCCCGGTCGGCGCCGCGGGCGGAGCGGGGCGGTTCGTGCCGGTGGTGATCGCGTTGGAGGCGGCCGACGCGCGCCCCAGGTCGTCGACGCCGCGCAGCTGCCACCGCGTCTCGTAGGCCGGCATCGCGCCGAGGGTCAGGCCGAAGGTCTGCGGCGAGCCGGTGAGCGGGAGGGCGTAGGTCCCGACGCTGACGCCGTCCTGGAGCAGCGAGTAGCGCGACGCGACCGGGCCGCTCACCGACGCGGTGACGTCCAGGACGGCGCTGCTGCCGGAGGTGCGCAGCATGGCCGCCTGCAGGGTCGGGGTGGCCGGGGCCCCGGCGCCGACGGACGCCAGCGCGGGGAGGCTGCGTGCGCCGCCGTCCGGTTGCACGTCGACCGCGACCTGGGTGCCGTCGGTCAGCCCGGTCACCCGGGCGCTGGTCCCCGGCACGGTGGCCCGGACGACGCCGTCCACCCGCACCGTGTACTGGGTGGCCCCGGCGACCGCGGGCCAGGAGACGTCGACGGTCCCCGCGGACGGCGTGACGGTGGGCGCGGTCCCGGCCCGGTCGGCGGCGGCGAAGGCGGCCGGCACGTCGAGCCGGCCGGCGCCGTGACCCCGGTCCCAGGTGCCGCCGCTGTCCGCGCCGGCCTGCAGCGCAGCCTGCACCTGCGCGGGGCTGATCCCCGGGTGCCCGGCGCGGAGGAGGGCGACCGCCCCGGCCACGGCCGGACCGGAGAACGACGTCCCGGACCCGCTCAGGTAGCCGCCCCGGCCCGGCAGCAGGACGTTCTCGCCGACGGCGGAGACGTCGACCTGCCAGCCGTGCTGCGCCCACGGCGCCGGGTCGGCGTAGGGCGTGGTGGCCGAGACCGCGACGACCCCCTCGAGGGCGGCCGGGTACATCACCGCGTTGCCGGTCTGCCCGTCGTTGCCGGCGGAGGCGACCACCGAGATGCCCTTGTCCAGCGCGTAGCGGACGGCGGCGGCGGTGACGTCGGAGTACCCGCCGGACAGGGACATGTTGATGACGTCCGCGCCGTGGTCGGCGGCCCAGAGGACGCCGCGGGCGACGGCGGCCGACGGGCACGTCGCGCTGCTGCAGACCCGCACGGGCAGGAGCCGGGCCTCCGGCGCCATCCCGGCGCTGCCCTCGTCGTTCCCGGCGCGCGCGGCGATGACCCCGGCCACGCCCGTGCCGTGCCACTCGTCGGGATCGGTGGCCAGCCCCGTGGTGTCGGTGCCGGGGAGGGCCGCGCCGACGAGGTCGGGGTGGCTGCTGTCGACCGCGGTGTCCAGCACGGCCACCACCTGGCCGGCGCCGCGCGTGCGGGACCAGACGTCGAGGACGTGGCTCATCGCCTGCGGGTCGTCGGCCGACCAGAGGGGGTCGGTGCCCGCGTCGAGCCGGTAGTCGACCGCGGCGTCGGCCGCGACGACGTCGGCCCGGTCCTCCAGCGTCTCCTCGGTCGCCGCCGCCCGGTCCCGGGGCGCGGTGACGGTGTCGACGACGTACTCGCCGTCGACGACGGTGAGCACGTCGATGGTGACCTGCTCGCCGTCGGCGGCCGACGCGGACGGGGCGCCCGCCACGCAGGTGAGCACGCCGAGGAACGAGCCGGCCAGCGCGACGGAGAGCCGGCGCAAGGGGTGATGCTGCACATCGGTGTCATCGGCAACCTGCTGCCGCGACCGGATCCCCCGATCGCGTGTCGCCCGGCCGGGGTGCCCGCTCCCCCTGCCTCAGCCCCGCCGTGCGCAGGTCAGCTGTGCTCGTCCTCGATGCCCATGAGCCGGCGGCCGGCCTCGGTGATCGAGCCGGACAGCGACGGGTAGATCGCGAAGGTCTGCGCCAGGTCACCCGCCGTGAGCCCCTTGGTGACCGCCAGCGCGATCGGCAGGATCAGCTCCGACGCCCCGGGGGCCACCACGACACCGCCGATGACGACATCGGTCGAGCGCCGGGCGTACAGCTTCACGAAGCCGGAGTGCAGGTCGCCCATCTTGGCCCGCGCGTTGGTGGCCAGCGGCAGCTGGATGACCTCGACGTCCGCCCCCTCGGTGAGCGACTTCTCCTGCACGCCGACGGTGGCGATCTCCGGGTGGGTGAAGACGTTGGCCGCGACCGTCTTGAGCCGGATCGGCGCCACCGCCTCCCCGAGTGCGTGCCACATCGCGATGCGGCCCTGCATCGCCGCGACCGAGGCGAGCTGGAAGACGCCGGTCACGTCACCGGCGGCGTAGATCCCCGGGGTGGTGGTGCGGGAGACCCGGTCGACCACGATGTGCCCGGCCTCGGTCACCTCGACGCCGCACGCCGCCAGGTTCAGGCCGTCGGTGTTCGGGACGGTGCCCACGGTCATCAGCGCGTGCGAGCCCTCGACGACGCGGCCGTCGGTCAGCTCGACCCGGACGCCCTTCTCGGTGCGCAGCACCTTCTCGGCCCGGCCGCGCTCGGCGATCCGCCCGCCGCGGGACTGGAAGACCTCCTCGACGACGGCCGCCGCGTCGGCGTCCTCACCGGGCAGCACCTGGTCGCGGGAGGAGACCAGGGTCACCGGGACGCCGGCCTCGAGGTAGCCGGAGGCGAACTCGGCGCCGGTCACGCCCGACCCCACGACGACCAGGTGGTCGGGCAGCTCGTCGAGGTCGTAGACGTCCCGCCAGGACAGGATCCGCTCGCCGTCCGGCTCGGCGCCGGGCAGCACCCGGGGGTCGGCGCCGGTGGCGATGAGGACGACGTCGCCCTCCAGCTCCTCGACCACCGTGCCCGCCCGGTCGAGCACCTCGACGCGGTGCGCGACCAGGCCGCGCTCGTCGTCGGAGAGCCGGCCCTGGCCGTTGACCAGCCGGACGCCCTCGGACTCCAGCCGGGCGTGGATGTCGGCGGACTGGGCCACCGCCAGGCCCTTGATCCGCTGGTTGACCGCCGCCAGGTCCAGGCCCACGGTGCCCAGGTCGGTGCCGCGCAGCCCCAGGACGGCGGAGTCGCGGACCGCGGTCATCGCGCCCGCGGCGGCGATGAAGGTCTTGGACGGGACGCAGTCGGTGAGCACGCTGGCGCCCCCGACGCCGTCGCGTTCGATCACGGTGACGTCCGCACCGAGCTGGGCGGCGACGAGCGCGGCCTCGTAGCCGGCCGGGCCACCGCCGATGATGACGATGCGGGTCATGAGTGCTGGTCTCCAGTCTGGGTCGACGATCCGGGCCCATTGTCCCCGCTGCCCGCGACCGACGCCGGGAGGCCTCGGCCCCGCGCGCTCGCTATCGTCAGTGGGATGGCCCTCTACGCCGCGTACGGGTCGAACATGGACCCCGCGCAGATGCTGCAGCGCTGCCCGTCGTCCCCGTTCTCCGGCACCGGCTGGATCCCGGGCTGGCGACTGACCTTCGGCGGGGAGGAGTACGGCTGGGAGGGCGCGCTGCCCACCCTGGTCCCGGCCGAGGGTGCCGGGTCGGGTGGGGAGGACGCCGGCGTCTTCGTCGCCCTCTACGACCTCACCGAGGCCGACGAGTCGGCGCTGGACGCCTGGGAGGGCGTCGACCACGGCCTGTACCGCAAGGTGCGGCTGCGGGTGCACACCCTGGCGGGGGACGTGGTGGCCTTCGCCTACGCCCTCGACGCCTTCGAGGGCGGGCTGCCCGCGGCCCGCCACCTGGGCGCCATCGCCGACGCGGCCGAGGCCGCCGGTGCGCCCGCCGACTACCTGCTGGAGCTCCGCCGCCGCGACTGCCGCTCCACCAGCATCTGACGCCCCACCCGTCGCGGGGGTCCTCCGCGCGCGGCGGGACGCCGCCCCGTCCCGGTTACCCTCGAGCCGCCTCCGGTTCCCCCTCAGCCAGTCAGAGGATCAACGTGTACACACTCGTGCTGCTCAACGGCGGCAGTGGACGGCGGATGGGTGCCCCGCAGCCCAAGCAGTTCATCAAGGTGAACGGCATCCCGATCCTGGTCTACTCGCTGGTGGCCGCGGACGCCGTGCCGGAGATCGACCAGATCGTGCTGAACTACCCGGAGGGCTGGCGCGACGACGTCGCGGCCCTGGTCCACGACTACGCGATCCGCACCCGGGTGGACCTCGTCCCCGCCGGGGAGACGCGGCAGGCGTCGGTGGCCGCCGCGCTGGACGTGTGCACGAACGACGACGTGGTGCTGCACGAGGCCGCCCGCCCGCTGGTCCGGTCCGCCGACTTCGCCCGGCTGATCGCCGCGCCGGGGCGGAACGTGAGCTACATGGCCCCCCTCACCTTCACCGTGGCGCCGGTCGACCCGGCGACGCACACGGTCACCGGCTACCTGGACCGCGACCGGCTGCGCAACGTCCAGCTGCCGCAGAAGTTCAGCCTCGCCGACCTGAAGAAGGGCCACGAGTTCGCCGCCGGCCAGGACGTCGTCTTCACCGAGGACGCGACCCTGCTCGCCGCCGCCGGGCTGGCGGTCCACTTCGTGGACGGCGCGGACACCAACATCAAGGTCACCACCCCCACGGACATCCACCTGGCCGTCTCCCTGCTGCACGGCCAGGCAGACGATGAGTGACCGCCGGGGCACCGTGCTCGTCACCGGCGGGTCACGGGGCATCGGCCTGGCGACGGCCGAGCGCTTCGCCCGCCGGGACGACGTCGAGCAGGTCGTCCTCGTCGCCCGGGACTCCCCCGCCTTCGACGCCGCGATCGCCCACCTGACCGAGGTCGCGTCCCCCTCGGTCAAGGTGTGGCCCTACCGGCTGGACCTGGCCGACCGGGCCGGCGTCCTGGACCTCGTCGACCTCGTCCACGCCACCCACGGGAACGTCGACGTGCTGGTCAACAACGCCGGCTACACCAAGCCCGAGCCCGTCCACCAGATCGACTTCGCCGAGTTCGAGCGCACGATGGCGGTCAACCTGTACGCCCCGTTCAGCGTCATCCAGGGCCTGCTGCACGCCGGCAACCGGTTCAGCCTGGTCGTGAACATCGCCTCGACCGCCGGTCTGCACGGCCGGTCGGGCTGGCTGACCTACTCCGCGTCCAAGGCAGCCGTGATCAACATGAGCGAGGTGCTGCGCGAGGAGCTGGCGATCTTCGGCACGCGCGTCGTGTGCATCTCCCCCGGCCGCACCGCGACCGACCTGCGCCGCACGCTGGCGCCCGAGGAGGACCCGAGCACCATCATGCAGCCCGAGGACGTCGCCGCGGTCATCGAGATGCTCAGCACGGACGTCGGCCGGTTCGTGGACAGCGCCAACCTCGTCGTGCGGCAGTGAGAGCCGTGGACGAGCAGCCGACGACGGCCGGCAAGCGGGAGAACGACCTCCTCGGCCAGGTCATCAGGTTCGGGGTGGTCGGCGTGCTCAGCGCCGTCGTCGACCTCAGCGTCTACACCCTGGCCCTGCACCTGGGCCTGTGGGTGCACGCCGCCCGTGCCCTGAGCTTCGTCTGCGGCACCAGCACCGCCTACGCGCTCAACCGCCGGTGGGCGTTCGGGGTGGAGGGCGGCCGGCGCCGGGCGCTGGGGTTCGTGCTGCTCTACGGCACGACGTTCTTCGTCATCCTCGGCGTGAACGCGCTGGCCCTCGCCGTCCTGCCGGACCGGTGGTGGACGGTGACGCTGGCCTGGGCCATCTCGCAGGGCTTCGGGACGGTCTGCAACTTCGTGATGCTGCGGACCGTCGTCTTCAAGGACTGAGCCGCTCAGCCCGCCGACGGTCCCAGGAACGCGTCCAGCAGCCGGCTGGCGGCCAGCGCCGGGGTGAGCCGGCCAGCGGTCACCGCCGCCTCCAGCTCCGGGGTCAGCGCGCGGACCCCGGGGTCGCTGCGCAGCCGGTGGTCCAGGCCGTCCCGGACCATCTGCCAGACCCAGCGCACCTGCTGGTCCCGGCGCCGCTCGGCGAGCTCCCCGGAGGCACGCATCCGGTCCTGGTGCTCGACGACCTTCCCCCAGACCTCGTCGAGGCCCCGCCCGGTCAGCCCCGCGCAGGTGAGCACCGGCACGTCCCAGCCGTCCCCGCGCCCGCGCAGCATGCGGATCGCCCCGGCCAGCTCCCGGGCGGCGCGGCGGGCGTCGACCTCACCGGGCCCGTCGGCCTTGTTCACCGCGATGACGTCGGCGATCTCCAGGATGCCGCGCTTGATGCCCTGCAGCTGGTCGCCGGTGCGGGCGAGGGTGAGGAACAGGAAGGAGTCGACCATCTCCGCGACGGTCACCTCCGACTGACCGACCCCGACGGTCTCCACCAGCACGACGTCGTGGCCGGCCGCCTCGACCACGACCATCGACTCCCGGGTGGCCTGGGCCACCCCGCCGAGCGTGCCGGCGGTCGGCGCGGGCCGGATGAAGGCGCGCTCGTCGACCGCCAGCCGGGACATCCGGGTCTTGTCGCCCAGGATCGACCCACCCGAGCGCGCTGACGAGGGGTCGACGGCCAGGACCGCGACCTTCGAGCCGGCCGCGGTCAGCGAGATCCCGAGGGTGTCGATGAACGTCGACTTCCCGACGCCGGGCACGCCGCTGATCCCGACCCGGCGCGCGCCGCCGGCGTGCGGCAGCAGCGCGACGAGCAGCTCCTGGGCCGCCTCCCGGTGGTCCCCGCGCCGGGACTCGACCAGCGTGATCGCCCGCGCCATCGCCCGCCGGTCACCGGCCAGCACGCCGTCCGCGAGCCCGGTGACGTCCACCGGCCCGCTCACCGGTGGGCCATGTCGGCCGACACGGCCCTTCTCATGCGTGGCCGAGGCGGTCGGACAGCGTGCGCAGGAGGTCCTGGGCGGCGTCGGCGATGACGGTGCCGGGTGGGAAGACCGCGGCGGCGCCCATCTCCCGCAGGGTCGGGACGTCGTCGGGTGGGATGACCCCGCCGACGACGACCAGGACGTCGTCGGCGCCGAGGGCGGCCAGCGCGTCGCGCAGCGCCGGGACGAGGGTGAGGTGCCCGGCGGCGAGGGAGGAGACGCCGACGACGTGCACGTCGGCCTCCACGGCCTGGCGGGCGACCTCGTCGGGGGTCTGGAACAGCGGGCCGACGTCGACGTCGAAGCCGAGGTCGGCGAAGGCGGTGGCGATCACCTTCTGCCCGCGGTCGTGACCGTCCTGGCCCATCTTGGCCACCAGGATCCGCGGCCGGCGGCCCTCGGCGTCGGCGAACGCGGCGGCCATGTCGCGGGTCTGGGCCACCGCCCCGTCGGTGCCGGCCTCGTCGCGGTACACACCGGAGATGGTGCGCACCTGCCCGGCGTGCCGGCCGTAGACGGCCTCCAGCGCGTCGGAGATCTCCCCGACGGTGGCCTTGGCGCGGGCCGCGTCGACGGCCAGCTTGAGCAGGTTGGACTCCAGCGAGGAGTCGCGCCGGCCGTCGGCGGCGGCGCGGGCGGCGTCGGTGAGCCGGGACAGCGACTCGCGGGTGGCCGTCTCGTCGCGGGAGGCGCGCAGCTCGGTCAGCCGCGCCTTCTGCTGGGCCAGCACGTCGGCGTTGTCCACCCGGAGCACCTCGACCGCCTCGTCGGCGTCCACCCGGTACTTGTTCACCCCGATCACCGGCTGCCGGCCCGAATCGATCCGCGCCTGGGTGCGGGCGGCGGCCTCCTCGATGCGCAGCTTGGGGATGCCGTCGTCGATCGCCTGCGCCATCCCGCCGTGCGCGGCGACCTCACCGATGTGCGCCCACGCCCGGCGGGCCAGGTCGTAGGTGAGCTTCTCCACGTAGGCCGACCCGCCCCACGGGTCGATCACCCGGGTCGTCCCGGACTCCTGGGCCAGCAGCAGCTGGGTGTTGCGGGCGATCCGGGCGGAGAAGTCCGTGGGCAGCGCCAGGGCCTCGTCCAGTGCGTTGGTGTGCAGCGACTGGGTGTGCCCCTGGGTGGCCGCCATCGCCTCCAGGCAGGTGCGGACGACGTTGTTGTAGACGTCCTGCGCGGTGAGCGACCACCCGGAGGTCTGGGAGTGGGTGCGCAGCGACATGGACTTGTCCTTCTGCGCGCCTGCTTCCTTCACGAGCTTGGCCCACAGCAGCCGCCCGGCACGGAGCTTGGCGACCTCCATGAAGAAGTTCATCCCGATGCCCCAGAAGAAGGACAACCGGGGGGCGAACACGTCCACGTCCATCCCGGCGGCCTTGCCCGCCTGCAGGTACTCCACCCCGTCGGCGAGGGTGTAGGCCAGCTCCAGGTCCGCGGTCGCCCCGGCCTCCTGGATGTGGTAGCCGGAGATGGAGATCGAGTTGAACTTCGGCATCTGCGTGGAGGTGAAGCTGAAGATGTCGCTGATGATCTGCATCGAGGGCTTGGGCGGGTAGATGTAGGTGTTGCGGACCATGAACTCCTTGAGGATGTCGTTCTGGATCGTCCCCGTCAGCTGGTCCGGCTTGACGCCCTGCTCCTCGGCGGCGACCACGTAGAGCGCCAGCACCGGCAGCACGGCGCCGTTCATCGTCATCGACACGCTCATCTTCTCCAGCGGGATGCCGTCGAACAGCTGCCGCATGTCCAGGATCGAGTCGATCGCCACCCCGGCCATCCCGACGTCACCGACCACCCGGGGGTGGTCGGAGTCATAGCCCCGGTGGGTGGGCAGGTCGAAGGCGACGCTCAGCCCCTTCTGCCCGGCGGCGAGGTTGCGCCGGTAGAACGCGTTGGACGCAGCGGCGGTGGAGAACCCGGCGTACTGCCGCACCGTCCACGGCTGGGTGGTGTACATCGTCGGATACGGGCCGCGCAGGTACGGGACGATCCCGGGCCAGGTGGACAGGAAGTCCACGTCGGCCAGGTCGCCCGGGGTGGCCAGCGGGGGGACCGCGATCCCCTCCGGCGTCTCCCACGTCGCCTCCGCCACGCTCCGCCCGGTGGCCTGCTCGTACGCCTGCGCCCAGTCCGCCGGGGTCGCCGTCGTCTGCGGCCGCCCCAGCTCCAGGGAGCCGAAGTCCGGGATGGTGCTCATGTCGTGACCTCCTCGGGGCCATGGTGGCCACCATGGCCCTCGTCGGGGACTCCGAGTTGCTCGAGCGTGCGGCGCAGCACCGCGATCGCGTCACACCCGGCGTACACGTACCCGTCTATGCCGTCCAGACTGCCGTCGACGTCCAGGGACGGCGGTCCGGCCAGCCACACCTGGCCGGCCCCGGCGGCCCGCAGTTCGGCGGCCAGGTCGGCGGCGTCGGCGGCGTAGTCCCTGTCGGTGCCGCAGATGCAGGCGACCGTCGTCCCCGCGTCGGCGAACCCGGCGGCGCGGTCGCCGGTGGAGGTCTGCAGGCCGCCGGCGCCGAAGAGGTTGGCCGCGAACGTCGCCCGGGCGGTGTGCCGCGCGACCGGGCCCAGGGTCGCCAGGTGGACCCGCGGCCGGGGTTCGACCGCCTCCACCGCGTCGCGCAGGTCCTCGAACGCCGCAGCGGCGCGCACCCGGGGCAGCCCGCCGGACGGCGGAGCGGCAGCCGGACGGCGGGTGGGCAGCACCTCCGCCGGGTTGGGGAACTCGCTCACACCGGTGATCGCGTCGGTCCGGGTGGCCAGCCGGTGCCCGCGGTCGGCCCAGGCGGCGGCGATCCGCTCCCCGACCAGACCGCTGGACAGCGCCGCGGCCAGCCCGCCGGCCCGCTCGATCTCGGTGAACCACGCCCACGCCGCCTGGGCCAGGTCCTCGGTGAGCGACTCGACGTACCAGGAGCCGCCGGCCGGGTCGAGCACCCGGGCCAGCGACCCCTCCTCGACCAGCAGGCTCTGGGTGTTGCGGGCGATCCGCCGGGCGAAGGCGTCGGGCAGGCCGAGTGCTGCGTCGAAGGGCTGCACGGTGACGACGTCCGCGCCGCCGACGCCGGCGGCGAAGCAGGCCACCGTGGTGCGCAGCATGTTCACCCACGGGTCGTGCTTCGTGACCATCACCGAGGAGGTGACCGCGTGCTGGCGCATCGCGCGGGCCTCGGCGGGGACGCCGCTGGCCTCGCCCACCCGGTCCCACAGCCGGCGGGCAGCCCGCAGCCCGGCGATCGTCGTGAACTGGTCCGCGCTGGCGGCGAACCGGAACTCCAGCTGGCCGAAGGCCTCGTCCACGCCCAGGCCCTGGTCGGTGAGCGCCCGCAGGTAGGCCACCCCGGCGGCGACCGCGCAGCCGAGCTCCTCCACCGCCGAGGCGCCCGCGTCGGCGAAGACGGTGCCGTCGACGACCACGCTGCGCCACCCCGCCGGCGCCCGGCGCGCCAGGTCGGCCAGGCCGGTGAGGTCCTGCTCCACGCCCGTGGCCGCCTGCACCCCCAGCGGGTCCAGGCCCAGGCAGCCCCCCGGCGCCAGGTCGGTACGACCGGCGACGAGGGCGAGGAACGCCTCCGCGGCCGGCAGGCCACCGGACAGGCTCACCGGCGCCAGGTCCAGCAGGACGTCGGCGAGCACCTCACCGAGCGACTCGACCGGCACGGCTCCCTCCCCGCACACCAGCCACAGCGAGGAGACCCCGTTGTCCAGGTCCGCCGCGATCGCCTCGCGGGTGCCCGTGACGTCGGGGTCGGCGTGCCGCTGCCGCACGTCCCAGCCGGCCGGCACCTCGGTGTCGGCGCCACCGGCCGCGGTCACCCCCGCCGCACCGGCCCGCGAGCCGCGGACGAACGGCGGCAGGCCGGGCACCCCGGCCAGCGACGGCAGGTCGCCGGCGTCCTCGGCCGTGTACAGCGGGGCGACGGTCACACCGGTGGCGACCGGCACCCGCAGCGCGTCCTCGACCGGTTCGGGCAGCTCGTCCCGGCCGGCCTTGCGGAGCACCCCCGCGACCAGGTCCCGCCACTGGGCCCGGCCGGCGGCGGGGAACTCCGCGGCGAGCTCGAGCAGCTCGGGCGCCGCCGGTTCGGCCGGCGGCGCACCCTCGGGTCGCGCGGTCTGCTGGTCGGTGGAACGCATCATCGGGTCCCTGCCTCTCAGGTGCCTGTGCAGCCTCTACCGCGGCACGTTACCGAGCACCGCCGCGGCGTCCGCCGCCAGCGCGTGCAGGGCGGTGCGGGCCATCAGCCGCACGCCCACCCCGATCGCCCGCTCGTCGACGTCGAAGGTCCCGCGGTGCAGGTCCAACGGCTCGCCGCGGCCGTGCGTGCCCAGCCGGGCCAGCGCGATCGGCAGCACCTCGGCGAACCAGCCGAAGTCCTCCCCGCCCATGCTCTGCGGCGACTGGGCCAGGCCCTCGCTGCCCACCGTCTCCAGCGCCGCCGAGCGCAGCAGCGCGACGCTGCGCGGGTCGTTGACCACCGGCGGCACCCCGCGCACGTACTCGATGGCGACGCCGGCGCCGGACAGCTGGGCCACCTCGGTGACCAGCCGGCGCACCAGGTCCTCCGCCTCGCTCCACACCGCGCGGTCCAGCACGCGCAGCGTGCCGCGCAGGGTGCCGGTCTGCGGGATCGCGTTCGGCGCCACCCCCGAGCTGACCGCCCCCCAGACCAGGGAGACGCTGGAGCGGGGGTCGACCAGCCGGGACAGCAGCCCCGGCACCTCGGTGACCACCCGGCCCAGCGCGTGCACCAGGTCGACGGTCAGCTGCGGGCGGGCGGTGTGCCCACCAGGACCGGTGAGCGTCACCTCGACCCGGTCGCAGGCCGCGGTGATCGAGCCGGTGCGCAGCCCCACCATGCCGGCCGGGAGCGACGGGTCGCAGTGCAGCGCGAAGGCGCGGCTGGCCCCGGTGAGCAGGCCCTCGTCGACGATCTGCAGGCCGCCGCCGGGCACCTGCTCCTCGGCCGGCTGGAAGACGCAGCGCACCGTGCCGGGGAACCGGTCCAGCGAGGCCAGCACGAGCGCGACGCCCAGCAGCACGGTGGTGTGCACGTCGTGCCCGCAGGCGTGGCAGAGCCCGTCGCGGGTCGAGGCGTAGGGCACGTCCTTGAGGTCCTGCAGCGGCAGCGCGTCGATGTCGGCCCGCAGCACCACCACCGGGCCGTCCCCGTCCCCGTCCCCGTCGCCGACGTCGCAGACCAGCCCGGTGCCGCTCTCGAGGCGCCGCGGCTGCAGGCCGGCGGCGGTCAGCCGCTGCTCGAGGAACGCGGTGGTCTCGACCTCGGCGAAGCCCAGCTCCGGGTGTGCGTGCAGGTGCCGGCGGACGGCGACCAGCTCGTCGTGGTGGGCCCGCGACCAGGCGTCCACCGCGGCGCCGGCGTCGTCCCCGGGCCGGCCGGTCACGTCGTCCGCCCCCTGGACCGTCACGGGCGCGCCGGCGAGGCCGCGGGCAACCCGTCGCGCATCTCGGCGAGCAGGCTGTCCACGACCGGCAGCAGGTCGCCGTCGGAGGCGGCGGCGACGGCCCGCTGGCGCTGGTAGGAGGCGCCCACGGTGAGCACCCGCGTGACGTCGGCGAGCTCGGCCTCGCAGCCCAGCCGCCGGGCCACCGGGGTGAGCTCCTCGACCAGGTCGGCGATCGCCTCGCGGACCGGCGCGACGGTGCCCTGCTCGTCGACGACGATCTCGGCGTCCAGCCCGTAGCGGACCGCCCGCCACTTGTTCTCCCGCAGGATCCACTCGGTCGGGGCGGGCAGCGTGTAGCCCCGGTCGAGCTGGGTGTCGAACTGCTCGACCAGGCACTGCGCCAGGGCGGCGACGGCGCCGATCTCGTCCAGGGTGGGCAGGCCGTCGCAGACCCGCAGCTCCACGGTGCCGAAGTCCGGGTGCGGGCGGACGTCCCACCACACCTCGCGGACGCTCTCGATGGCCCCGGCCCGGATCAGGGTCGCCATGTACTCCTCGAACTCGGCCCAGTCGGCGAGCTGGTGCGGCAGCCCACCGGTCGGCATGCCCTCGAACACCTTGGTGCGCGCCGAGGCGAGCCCGGTGTCGCAGCCGGCCCAGAACGGCGAGGACGCCGACAGGGCGAGGAAGTGCGGCAGGTACTGGGACAGCGCGTTGACGATCGGGATCGCCTTCTCCGGCGACTGGACCCCGACGTGCACGTGCACCCCGAAGATCTGCAGCCGGCGGGCGAGCCACTGCATCCGCTCGACGAGCTGGGCGTAGCGGTCCTTCGGCGAGATCTCCTGGGAGTTCCAGCGCGTGAAGGGGTGGCTGCCGGCGCACATCACGCCCAGGCCCCGGCGGTCGGCGGCCGCGACGACCTCGGCGAGGGTGCCGGCCAGGTCGGCCTTGGCCTCCGCCACGGTGCCGCAGATGCCGGTGATGATCTCGATCGTCGACTGGAGCAGCTCGTGCTTGGCCTTGGGGTGCTCCTCGAGGCCGGCCGGGGTGATGTCGGCGAGGATCTCGGTGGCTCCCGCGGTGAGCTCGCGGCTCTGCGGGTCGATGAGCTGGAGCTCCCACTCGACGCCCAGGCTGGAGCGCTCGGAGGAGTGGAAGGGTATCTGCACGCGGCGAGTCTAGGCAGGGACGTGGGCACCCGCCGGGCGATGACCTGCCGTCCACAGGCGGCACGCCCGCTGTCGGCGGAGCCGACGGGCGCCCGCTAGTTTCCCCGGTGTGGCCGAGCAGACCCCCTCCCCGCACGCCCTGCGGGGGACCCCCACCCGCCTCTCCGACCCGGCCGCGCTCGCGGCCCGGGCGGCCGACGACCTCACCGCAGCCCTGGGCGGCGGGCGGCACGACGTCGCGGTGGTGATGGGCTCGGGCTGGGCCCCGGCCGCCGAGGCGTTCGGGCCGGCGTCGGCCAGCGTCGCCATCGGGGAGCTGCCGGGGTTCGCCGCCCCCACGGTGACCGGGCACGGCGGCGAGATCCGCTCGGTGCAGGTCGGCGGGCAGCGGGTGCTGCTCTTCCTCGGCCGCACCCACCTGTACGAGGGCCGGGGCGTGGAGCCGGTGGTGCACGGCATCCGCACCGCCGCCGCCGCCGGTGTGCGCACCGTCGTGCTCACCAACGCCGCCGGTGGGCTGCGGCCCGACCACCGGGTCGGCCAGCCGGTGCTGATCAGCGACCACCTCAACCTGACCGCGCGCTCGCCGCTGGTCGGTGCGGAGTTCGTCGACCTGACCGACCTGTACTCCGCCCGGCTGCGCGCGCTGGCCAAGGAGATCGACCCGTCTCTGGCCGAGGGCGTCTACGCGGCCCTGCCCGGCCCGCACTTCGAGACCCCGGCCGAGATCCGGATGCTCACCACCCTCGGGGCCGACCTGGTCGGCATGTCCACCGCGCTGGAGGCGATCGCCGCCCGCGCCGCGGGGGTGGAGGTGTTCGGCCTGTCGATGGTCACCAACGCCGCTGCCGGGATCACCGGCGAGGCGCTGGACCACCTGGAGGTGCTCGCCGCGGGCAAGGCCGCGGCCGGCCGGCTCGGTTCGTTCCTGGTGGAGTTGATCGGCCGGATGCCGTGAGCGGAGCACCGCGCGGGAGCGAGCCATGGGCACCGTGAGCGGACAGCGGTGTGAGCATCGCAGCGAGGAACGAGCGAGGAGCGGAGCACCGCGCGGGAGCGAGCCATGGGCACCGTGAGCGGACCGGTGCTCGTCACCGGCGCGGCCGGGCTGATCGGCGGCTGGCTGCGCGGCGGGCTGCCGGAGCGCGGCTGGGCGCTGCGCAGCGTCGACGTCGTCGCCGTGCCCGACCCGCGCCCCGGTGAGGAGCTGCTGGTCGCCGACGTCACCGACCTGCCGGCGATGGTCGAGGCCGCGACCGGTGCCGCAGCTGTCGTCCACCTGGCCGGCGTCGTCGGCGAGTCGACCTGGCCGGCGATCAGCGCGACCAACATCGAGGGCACGTACTGCGCACTGGAGGCCGCCCGCCGGGCCGGTGTGCAGCGCGTGGTGCTGGCCAGCAGCAACCACGCCACCGGGTACACCCCCCGCCCCGAGCACGGGCTGCTCACCGAGGCCGACGCGCCGCCCCGGCCGGACACCTTCTACGGCGTCTCCAAGGTCGCGATGGAGGCGCTCGGGTCGCTGTACGCCGACCGGCACGGCATGGACGTCGTCTGCCTGCGGATCGGCAGCGCCTTCCCCCGGCCGACGACCGTCCGCCACCTCGCCACCTGGCTCTCCCCCACCGACACGGTCGCGCTGGTCGACGCCGCGCTGACCGCGCCCGAGCCCGGGTTCGCCGTCGTCTGGGGCGTCTCGGACAACACCCGCCGCTGGTGGGACCTCACCGCCGCGGAGGCGCTGGGCTACCGCTCGGTCGACGACGCCGAGACCCACGCCGCCGCCGTCCTCGCGGCGCACGGCGAGCCCGACCCGGCCGACCCGGTGCTGACCCGGGTCGGCGGCGAGTACACCACCGCCACATTCGAGGACGACGCCGTCGTCGAGGCCGAGCGCCGCGCCCGGGAGCTGCCGTCATGACCGACCTGCTGGCCACGGCCCGGGAGTGGGCCGCCGACGACCCGCACCCCGGCGACCGGGCGGAGATCGAGGCGCTGCTCGCGGCGGGCGACACCGCCGAGCTGGCCCGCCGGTTCACCGGGCCGCTCACCTTCGGGACGGCGGGGCTGCGCGGACCGCTGCGTGCGGGCCCGGCCGGGATGAACGCCGCCGTGGTGAGCCGCGCCGCGGCGGGGCTCGGCTCCTGGCTGGCCGCGCACGGGCACGCCGGCGGCGGGGTCGTCATCGGCTACGACGCCCGGCGACGCTCCGCCGAGTTCGCGCACGCCTCCGCCGCGGTGCTCGCCGCGGTCGGGTTCGCCGTCCAGGTGCTCCCCCGGCCGCTGCCCACGCCGGTGCTGTCCTTCGCCGTCCGGCACCTGGGCTGCGTCACCGGCGTGATGGTGACCGCCAGCCACAACCCGCCCGACGACAACGGCTACAAGGTGTACCTGGGCGACGGGGCGCAGCTGGTGCCCCCGGCCGACCGGGAGATCGAGGCGGCGATCGCCGCCGTCGGACCGGCCCGGGAGCTGCCGCTGTCCGACGACTGGCTGACCCTCGGCGACGACGTCGAGGCCGACTACGTGGCGGCGGTCGTCGACGCGCTGCAGCCCGGCCGGGTGCCGGTGGCCGACCGTCAGCGGCTGCGGGTCGCCTACACCGCGATGCACGGCGTGGGCTCGGCGACGACCCGCCGGGTGTTCGACGCCGCCGGCTTCGCCCCGCTGCACGCTGTCGCCCAGCAGGACCGGCCCGACCCGGCGTTCCCGACCGTGGCCTTCCCCAACCCGGAGGAGCCCGGCGCGGTCGACCTGCTGGTCGACCTGGCCGTGCAGGTGGACGCCGACGTGGCGATCGCCGAGGACCCCGACGCCGACCGCTGCTCGGTGGTCTGCGACGACCGGCAGCTGACCGGGGACGAGGTGGGTGCGCTGCTGGGCGACTGGCTGCTGCGCCGCGGTGTGCGCGGCACCTACGCGCGGTCGCTCGTCAGCGGTTCCCTGCTGGGCGAGCTGGCCCGGGCGCACGGGGTGCCCGCGGAGGAGACCCCGACCGGCTTCAAGTGGATCATCCGGGCCGGCTCGGCCGAGGCCCCGCTCGCCTTCGGGTACGAGGAGGCGCTCGGCTACGCGGTGACCCCCGGCGTGGCGCACGACAAGGACGGCATCTCCGCCGCGCTGGCCGTCGCGCTGCTGGCCGCCGAGCTGGCCGCCGAGGGCCGTACGCTCACCGGCCGGCTGGACGAGCTGGCGGTCGAGCACGGCCTGTTCGCCACCGGCCAGCTGTCCGTGCGGGTGGAGGACCTGTCGCTGATCTCCGACGCGATGGTCCGGCTGCGCGACCGGCCCCCGGCGCGGCTGCTCGGCCGGGACGTGACGGCAACCGACCTCGCCGACGCCCAGCCGCCGGTGGACGCCGTGCGGCTGGCCGGGGACGGCGTCCGGGTGATCGTCCGGCCCAGCGGCACCGAGCCGAAGCTCAAGGCCTATCTCGAGGTCGTCGTCCCGGTGCCGGACGCCGACGGTCTGCCGGCCGCCCGCGAGCGGGGCAGCGACGAGCTGGACCGGCTGCGCACGGAGATGTCCGCCGCCCTCGGCCTGTAGCCGGTCACCCCGCGCCGCAGGACCGCAGCACCGCGAGCACGAGCGCGCGGGTGACGGTGACGACCTCGTCGAGGTCGACCGCCTCGTGCGGGCCGTGCGCCAGCCGGACGTCGCCGGGGCCGTAGTGCAGGGTCGGGATGCCGGCGCCGGCGTACAGCCGCAGGTCACTGCCGTACGGGGCACCCCGCTCGCGGAGCCGGTCGCCGCCGGTGACGTCGGCGTGCCCGGCAGCCACCAGGTCCCGCAGCGCGGCCCCGGCCGGCAGGTGGCCCCCGGCGAACTGGCCGCCGGACCAGGAGAGCACGGGCGGGTGGTCGCGCAGGAAGGGGTCGCGCGCGGCCACCTCGGCGACGCACTGCTCGAGCTCGCGGCGGGCGGCGTCCGGGTCCTCCTCGATGCGCAGCCCCAGCCGCCCCTCGGCGACCAGCACGTCCGGCACGCTGCTCGACCAGTCACCGGCCTGCACCCGGCCGACGACGATCGGGTAGGGCACCGGGTACTCCCGCATGAGCGGCTCGACGGTGCGGTTGCGTCGTTCCGCCAGCTCCGCGAGGGCCCGGTGGAACGGCAGGTAGGAGTCCAGCGCGCTGTGCCCGGCGTAGGGCGTGCTGGCGTGGGTGGCCAGGCCGGACAGCCGCAGGGTGAACGTCAGTGCGCCGGCCGCCCCGGTGATCAGGGTGCCGCTGGTCGGCTCGGTGATGATGCACGCGTCCCCGGTGTGCCCGCGCTGCAGCGTGCCGAAGGCGCCCAGCCCGCCGTCCTCCTCGCCGATGACGAACTGCAGCGCCACCCCGCGGCGCAGGCGGACGCCGGACCGGGCGATGGCCGCGTACGCCGCCAGGTTGGCCGCCACGCCGGCCTTCATGTCGCAGGCACCGCGGCCGTGCACCCGCCGTCCCCGCCACGTCGGCTCGAACGGGTCGCTGCCCCACGGCGCGAGGTCGCCGGGCGGGACGACGTCGACGTGACCCTGGAGCACCAGCGCCGGCCGGTCCCCGCCGCCGTGCGCGGTGCCGACGAGCCCCCACGCCTCGCTGCGTGCGGCCTCCGTGCCGGGGAAGCCGGGCGCCGCGGTGAGCGCCGGGAGGTCCAGCGACCACAGGTCGACGTCCAGGCCGAGCGCGGTCAGCTGCTTGGCGAGCACGTGCTGCACGTCGGACTCGGCGTCGGAACCGGTGACGCTGGGGACGGCGAGCAGCTCGGTCAGCGAGGCGGCCAGCCCGTCGGGGTCGACGGCGTCCACCGCCCGGGCCTCGAGGGCGGTCAGTCGCGACATGGGTCCTCCGGCGCTCGACGATCAGCTGGTGGCCGAGCGTAGGAAACAGGTGGTTTCGTCCATGTTGCGGCACGCGCGCGTCCACGTGCGACTTCCTCGCGCCTTTCGGCGGTGGACGCAAGGAAATACGATCGACCGGTGGACGACATCGACCGGCAGCTGGTGTCCCGGCTGGTGCGCGACGGGCGGGAGGCCTACGCCGACCTGGCGCGCGCGGTCGGGCTCTCGCTGTCGGCCACGAAGCGCCGGGTCGACCGCCTGGTCGGCGACGGGGCGATCCGCGGGTTCACCGCAGTGGTCGACCCGGTGGTCATGGGCTGGGCGCTGTCGGCGTCCGTCGAGCTGTTCACCACCGGCACGGTGCCGTTCGAGCGGATGCGCCGGGACCTGGACGCCATGCCCGAGGTGGTCTCGGCCTCGACGGTCTCCGGCGGTGCCGACGCGATGCTGCGGGTGGTCGCCTCCGACGCCGGGCACCTGGAACGGGTGATCAGCCGACTGCGCGACCTGCCCTACGTGCAGCAGACCAACACGGTGCTGCTGCTGAGCAGCCTGCTGTCCCGGCCGACCCCGCTGACGACCGACGGCCCGCACTGAGCAGGCCGGTCAGCCCCAGTAGGGCGGGGCGGACGGCGGCGGGACCGGTGGCCCGGAGGGCGGAGCCGCCGGTGGCGGGTACAGCGGCTGCTGGGCGACCGGGCCGTAGGCGGCACCGTGCGCGGGGCCGTAGCGGTTCGCGCCGGCGTCCCCGCGCAGGAACCCGTTGAGCACCAGCAGGGCGAGGCCGCCGACGTAGGGCACCAGCCCGAGCAGCAGCCACCAGGCCGGCATGCCGCGGTCGTGCAGCCGGGCAGCGCTGGACGAGATCGACGCCGGCAGGGTGAGCAGCCCGACGGCGAGCACGATCGGCCCGTACGGCGACCCGCCGGCCGCGATCGCGTCGAGGTCGCTGTCGCCCATGGCGAGGTCGGCGAACAAGCCCAGCACGGCCAGGCCGGCCAGCGGCGCCGTGTACTGCAGCCACCAGGTGCGCCGGTCGATGCGCCCACGGCGCACGTACCACTGCCAGAAGCTCACGACGTCAGTCTCCCCTGTTCGTGCCAGGCGCGCGGGAGGACGTCCCGCGCCAGTGGGCGATGGACGTCAGCCGCCGACGGCCTCCCGGCAGCCGGTGTCCAGGGCACGCTGCGCGGCCTCCAGCACAGCGACGACGTCCCGGCCGAAGTGCACGTCGCACGGGTGGGCGCCCCCGGTGAGCGCGGCGGCCTGCAGTTCGGTGACCGCGACCTGGTGCGCCTCCACCGCGACCCGCCCCTCGGGCAGCAGGACCAGCCGGCCGGCATCGCCGTGCACCCAGGTCTCGATGCCCGACGCCAGCGGGGCGGCGGTCGAGGACACCGTCACCGTGCTCGCCCGGCCGTCGGGGTGGCTGAGCACCAGGTGCACGGTGTCACCCTGCCCGCGACCGGCCTGCACCGCGCCGACCGGCCCGAGCGCAGGCACCAGCAACGACAGCGCGTGCGGGCCGACGTCCCAGAGGGCTCCGTGCTCCCGCCGCCACGGGGTGTCGAACGGTGAGCCGGCCAGCGAGCCCAGCCAGGTGACCGAGCCGCCGCCGAGGGTGGTCCGGGCGGCCTGCTCCAGCCAGGTGGAGGTCGCCGTCCGGAACCGGTTGGTGAAGAAGACCACCGAGGCGACGCCCGCGGCGTCGACCGCGGCGACCACCCGGTCCGCGGCGTCGACCGACAGGGCGACCGGCTTCTCCAGCAGCAGGTGCTTCCCGGCGGACGCCGCGCGCTCGGCGAGCGGGGCCTGCACGTCCGGCGGCAGCGCGAAGCTGACCGCGTCGACGTCGGCGAGCAGGGCGTCGACGTCGTCGGTGCCCGGGACGTCGAACTGCGCGCCGGCCGCCTTGGCCTTCGCCAGGTCACGACCCCAGATGCCGACCAGCTCGGCGTCGGGGTGCCCGGCCAGTGACGTGGCGTGCACATCGCTGGCCCAGAACCCGGTACCGAGCACACCGAACCGCATGTCAGGCCACTTCCCTACGTCTGCCCACGGCCACTCCGCTCCGCTCCTCGCTCGTCCCTCGCTGCGATGCTCACTCCGTTGCGGTCAGACGGCGCCGAACTGGCGGTCTCCGGCGTCGCCCAACCCGGGGACGATGTAGGCGTGCTCGTTGAGCCGCTCGTCGACGCTCGCGGTGAAGACCCGGAGCGGCAGTCCGCTGTGCTCCAGCCGCTCGAGGCCCTCCGGCGCGGCCAGCGCGCAGAGCACGGTGATGTCGGTCGCGCCGCGGTCGGTGAGCAGGGTGCAGCACTTCACCAGTGAGCCGCCGGTCGCCAGCATCGGGTCCAGGACGAACACCGCGCGGCCGACGAGCGACTCCGGCAGCGAGGCCATGTAGGGCTCCGGCTCGAAGGTGACCTCGTTGCGGGCGAGCCCGACGAACCCCATCTGGGACTCCGGCAGCATCCCGTGGGCGGTGTCGGCCATGCCCAGCCCCGCGCGCAGCACGGGCACGATCAGCGGCGGAGCGGCCAGCCGGAAGCCGATGGTGTCGGTGACCGGCGTGGTGATCGGCTCCTCGGCGACCTCGAGGTCGCGGGTGGCCTCGTAGACCAGCATCTGGGTGAGCTCGCGCAGCGCGGCGCGGAACGTCGCGTTGTCCGTGCGCTCGTCACGCATCCGGGAGAGGCGGGCGCGGGCGATCGGGTGGTCCACGACGGTCAGCTGCACGCCGCACACCGTATCCGCCCTGGTGATCACCGCCCCTGCCGCGCCGGGCCTGGCCCGACCGTGCCACCTGACGGGGAGCCGTGCCACGGCGCGGCTCCCCGTCAGGTCGACCGGCTCACGTCGGCGTTCGTCAGGGGTTGACGGCGAGGAAGACGAAGCTGGCCAGCAGCGCCAGGTGCACCGCGCCCTGGAGCCGGGTCGCCCGCCCGGGCACGACGGTGAGGACGCCGGTCACCACGGTCACCGCCAGCAGCACCATCTGCGTCGGCTCGAGCCCCAGGACCAACGGTCCGTCGAGCCAGATCATGGCCAGCGCTATCGCCGGGATGGTCAGGCCGATGCTCGCCATCGCCGAGCCGAATGCCAGGTTGAGGCTGTTCTGCAGCCGGTTGCGCCGGGCGGCCTTGGCGGCGGCGAGCGTCTCCGGCAGCAGGACCAGCAACGCGATGACCACGCCGACGAACGACTGCGGCGCACCGGCGGCGGCCACGGCGTCCTCGATCGCCGGTGACTCGACCTTGGCCAGGCCGACCACTGCCACCAGGGCGACCAGCAACAGCCCCAGCGAGGTCAGCGCGGCCCGGGAGCTCGGCGGATCAGCGTGGCTGTCCTCCTCCAGCGCCACACCGTCCTCGGCGACAGGCAGGAAGAAGTCCCGGTGCCGGACGGTCTGGGTGAGCACGAACGCGCCGTAGAGCACCAGCGACGCGACGGCGGCGAAGGCCAGCTGCGACGGGGAGAACTGCGGGCCCGACTCGGCCTCGGTGAAGGTCGGCAGCACGAGGCTGAGCACGGCCAGGGTGGTCACGGTGGCCAACGCAGCACCGGTGCCCTCGGCGTTGAAGGAGACGATGCCGTGCCGCAGCGCCCCCAGCAGCAGGGAGAGCCCGACGATGCCGTTGGCGGTGATCATGACGGCGGCGAAGACGGTGTCCCGGGCCAGCGCGGCGGTGTCGTCACCACCGGACACCATCAGCGTCACGATGAGCGCCACCTCGATGATCGTCACCGCGACAGCGAGCACGAGGGACCCGTAGGGCTCGCCCACCCGGTGCGCCACCACCTCGGCGTGGTGCACGGCGGCCAGCACCGCCCCGATCAGCACCACCGCGACGAGCACCACCACGGCGGTGGGGAGGTCGCGACCCCAGGAGGCGGCGAGCACCACCAGGGCGAGCACGGGTACGGCGGTGGTCCAGGTCAGAGCAGCGGGCAGCGGACGACGTCGGGTCCCAGGCGTCATGCGGCCCACGGTTCCACAGTGGCCGTGGCCACCCCGGCAAGCAGGACGCAGTCGGGCACCGGACGCAGTGGAGAATGCGCGGCATGACCCACGTGCTGGACCCGAGCGCGCTCACCGGTGCGGGGAGCCTGACCGGCCCCCTCCCGGACCCGTTCGCCGACGTGACCCGTTCGGGCGACGCCTTCCGGGCCTTCCTGCACGGCCTGCCCGGCGTCGACCAGGTCGGCGCCGAGAACAGGGTGAAGGTGCTGGGCACCCGCTCGATCAAGACCACCGCCAAGGCGTGGGCGATCGACACCGCCATCTCGATGGTCGACCTCACCACGCTGGAGGGCTCCGACACCCCGGGCAAGGTCCGCTCGCTGGCCGCCAAGGCCCGCCGCCCCGACCCCGAGGACCCCGACTGCCCGCCGGTCGCGGCGGTCTGCGTCTACGGTGACCTGGCCGGCGTGGCCAAGCAGGCCCTGGTCGGCACGGACGTCAAGGTGGCCGCCGTCGCCACCGCGTTCCCCAGCGGCCGGGCCAGCCGGGCGGTGAAGCTCGCCGACGTGCAGGACGCCGTGGCGAACGGCGCCGACGAGATCGACATGGTCATCGACCGCGGTGCCTTCCTGGCCGGCCGCTACCTCGACGTGTTCGAGGAGATCGTCGCGGTCAAGGAGGCCTGCGGGTCCGCGCACCTCAAGGTCATCCTGGAGACCGGCGAGCTGGTCACCCTGGACGCCGTCCGCCGCGCCTCCTGGCTGGCGATGCTCGCCGGCGGTGACTTCATCAAGACCTCCACCGGCAAGATCTCCCCCGCCGCCACGCTGCCGGTCTGCCTGGTGATGCTGGAGGCGGTCCGCGACTTCCGTGCCGCCACCGGCCGCCAGGTGGGCGTCAAGCCGGCCGGTGGCATCCGGACGACGAAGGACGCCGTCAAGCACCTCGTGCTGGTCAACGAGACCGCCGGGGCCGACTGGCTCTCCCCCGACTGGTTCCGCTTCGGCGCCTCCAGCCTGCTCAACGACCTGCTCCTGCAGCGCCAGAAGCTCCGCACCGGGCACTACAGCGGCCCCGACCACGTATCGGTGGACTGATCCATGACACAGCTGTTCGAGTACGCCCCCGCGCCGGAGTCCCGCTCGATCGTGGACATCCGGCCCAGCTACGGCCTGTTCGTCGACGGCGAGTTCACCGACGGCACCGGCGCGCCGCTGAAGACCGTCAACCCGGCCACCGAGGAGGTGCTCAGCGAGGTCGCCACCGGCAGCGACGAGGACGTCGACCGCGCCGTCCGGGCCGCCCGCCGCGCCTACGCCCGGGTCTGGGGGCCGATGCGCCCGGCCGACCGCGGGAAGTACCTGTTCCGCATCGCCCGGCTGCTGCAGGAGCGCGCCCGGGAGTTCGCCGTCCTGGAGACGCTGGACAACGGCAAGCCGATCCGGGAGAGCCGCGACGTCGACGTCCCGCTGGCCGCGGCGCACTTCTTCTACCACGCAGGCTGGGCGGACAAGCTCGAGCACGCAGGCCTCGGCCCGGCCCCCCGCCCCCTCGGTGTCGCCGGGCAGGTCATCCCGTGGAACTTCCCGCTGCTGATGCTGGCCTGGAAGGTCGCCCCGGCGCTCGCGGCCGGCAACACCGTCGTCCTCAAGCCGGCCGAGACGACGCCGCTGACCGCGCTGCTGTTCGCCGAGGTCTGCCGGCAGGCCGACCTGCCGCCGGGTGTGGTCAACATCGTCCCCGGCGCCGGTGCGACCGGCCGCGCCGTGATCAGCCACCCGGACGTGGACAAGGTGGCGTTCACCGGTTCCACCGAGGTGGGGCGGTCCATCGCCCGCGCGGTGGCCGGCACGTCCAAGCGGCTCACCCTGGAACTGGGCGGCAAGGCGGCCAACATCGTCTTCGACGACGCCCCGGTCGACCAGGCCGTCGAGGGCATCGTCCGCGGCATCTTCTTCAACCAGGGCCACGTCTGCTGCGCCGGCTCCCGGCTGCTGGTGCAGGAGTCGGTGCACGACGACGTGGTCGCGGCGCTGCAGCGGCGGATCGGCACCCTGCGGGTCGGTGACCCGATGGACAAGAACACCGACCTGGGCGCGATCAACAGCGCCGAGCAGCTGTCCCGGATCCGGGAGCTGACCGCCTTCGGGGAGACCGAGGGCGCCACCTGCTGGCAGCCCGAGGGCGAGCTGCCCGGGCGCGGGTGGTGGTTCAAGCCGACCGTCTTCACCGACGTGTCGCCCGCGCACCGGATCGCCCGCGACGAGGTCTTCGGCCCGGTGCTGTCGGTGATGACCTTCCGCACCCCCGACGAGGCCGTCGCCAAGGCCAACAACACCACCTACGGGCTCTCGGCCGGCATCTGGAGCGAGAAGGGCTCGCGGATCCTGTCGGTCACCAGCAAGCTGCGGGCCGGCGTGGTGTGGGCCAACACGTTCAACGAGTTCGACCCGACCTCGCCGTTCGGCGGCTACAAGCAGTCCGGGTACGGCCGCGAGGGTGGCCGGCAGGGCCTGGCCGCGTACCTGGAGGCTTCCCACTGATGTCCGACCGGCTGACCGTCCGCAAGACCTACAAGCTGTACCTGGGTGGGGCGTTCCCCCGCTCGGAGTCCGGTCGCACCTACGAGGTCCGCGACGCCAAGGGCCACTTCCTGGCCAACGCCGCCTGGGCCTCGCGCAAGGACGCCCGGGACGCCGTCGTCGCCGCCCGCGGCGCGTTCGCGACGTGGTCCGCGGCCACCGCCTACAACCGCGGCCAGGTGCTCTACCGGGTCGCCGAGGTGATGGAGGGCCGCGCCGCCCAGTTCGTCGAGGAGGTCGCCGCCGGCGAGGGCATCTCGTCGTCCAAGGCGCGGGCCGAGGTGGACGCCGCCATCGACCGGTGGGTCTGGTACGCGGGCTGGACGGACAAGCTGGCCGCGGTGCTGGGCAGCACCAACCCGGTCGCCGGGCCGTACTTCGGCTTCTCGCTGCCCGAGCCGACCGGGGTGGTGGCCGTCCTGGCGCCGCAACGCAGCTCGTTGCTGGGCCTGGTCAGCGTGCTCGCCCCGGTCCTGGCCGGCGGCAACACCGCCGTCGTCGTCAGCTCCCGGGACCGCCCGCTGCCGGCCATCACCCTCGGCGAGGTGCTGGCCACCTCAGATCTCCCTGCGGGTGTGGTCGCCCTGCTGACCGGGGACGCCGCCGAGATCGGCCCGTGGCTGGCCGAGCACGCCGACGTCGACGCCATCGACCTGGCGGGCGCCCCGGCGCCGCTGGCGATGGAGCTCGAGCGCTCCGCGGCCGGCACGGTCAAGCGGGTGCTGCGGGCCCCCGCCGAGGAGCCGGACTGGACCGCCGACCCCGGCCTCTCCCGGCTCCGCCCGTTCCTGGAGACGAAGTCCGTCTGGCATCCGATGGGCGTGTGAGGCCCCGTCCCGGGTCCCGCCCTGAGCTCGCGAAGGGTGGGGGGACGGGGTCCTTCTACTGGCATCCGATCGGCGTGTAGGACCACGTCGACACCGCCATGCGGGCGCACAGCTCCACCGGGCAGGATGGGCCGGTGGCCAGGCCCAGCATCGTCCCCATCGCCCTGACTCTCGACGACCGCACGGGCTACACGCTCTGGGCGCCGCCCTGGGAGGAGGACGGCGAGGAGTGGCAGGCGTTCCTCGGCAGCACCGTCGACCTCCCGGCCGACATCAATGACGACGACCCGGAGGCCCCCGGCCCCACCGCCGTCGTGCACCTGTTCCCCTCCCCCGCCGCGCTGGCCGCGTTCTGCCGGGTGAACACCGACCACGACCTGGCCGACCACCCCGTCTGGCCGGTCGTGGCGGCGCTCGGGCCCGAGGACCTGACCCCCGACGAGGACCACCGCTTCGACCTCGACGGGGTCTACGACGTGGTCGCGGAGAACCCCGACCGGTGGGCCGTCGACGAGCTGGCCGCGACCCTCGACATCGTCGGCCGGCTGGCCGAGTGCTGCGACACCCCGGCAGAGGACGACGACGAGGACGACGACGAGACGGCGTTCGAGTCCGTCGCCGAGCTGGTCTCCCGCCCGGAGGCGGCCGCGCTGGGCCTGGGCATCGACGCGTTCCTCGGCCGCGACGGCGAAGAGGCCTGGGCACGTCTGGGCACCGCGATCGACGAGCTGTGGGAGGACGTCCTCGAGGAGCTGGACGACCACCTGGACTGGACCGGCGCCGGCGCCGTCTCCACCGAGGCCTACCCGTCCGCCGCCGAGGAGGCCGAGTCCCGGGCCGCCGAGCCGGCGGACGACGAGGACGACGAGGACGACGACGCCACCCCGGCCCGTCCCGCCACCGGCTCCACCGCCGTCGCCCCGGCCGAGGCGGCGTCCGCCGGCATCCGGACCATCCGGAGCGGCAGCGAGCTCACCGCCACCCCGGCCGCCGTCGCCGCGGCGCAGGAGTTCTGGGAGGCGGTCGGCATCCTCCCGGTCGAGGTCGTCGTGCCCGAGGGCGCCGGGCTGACGCTGCGCTGCTACGTCGAGGACCGGGCGCGCTTCCTCGGCCGCGAGGGGCAGGTCTTCGTGTTCCCGACCCCGGTCGACCTGGCCCGGTTCTGCGCCGGCGACGAGGCCCACGACCTCACCGAGATCGCGTCGTGGGCCGAGGTGGCCGACACCGACACCCTGCCGCTGCCGGCCGACCAGGACCGCTACGACCTGGTGGAGATCTCCGAGGTCCTCGCCGAGGTGGCCCAGGGGGCCGGCGGCCTGGTCGAGCTCCGGGCGCTGCTGCAGCCGGTCGAGGGCGCGCTCGACCTCGCCGAGTACGCCGAGCTGCCGCGGGTGCAGCAGCAGCTGGCCGCCGACGCGCCGTTGGGCCGAGCCGTGGCCCGCGCCGACAGCGACCCGCGCGCACCGCTGGCCGCCGAGGAGGCACCGGCACTGGTGACCGCGTGGCAGCAGATCGTGGAGGACATCGGCACCGCGCTCGTCTTCCGGAGCGACGTCGTCCGCTGAACGACGGACCCCGGGTACGGCAACGGCCGGCCCCTGCAGTGCGGGGACCGGCCGTTGCCGTCAGTGCTGCTTGCTCAGAAGGAGCGAGCCGGGCGCGCGGGGCGTCCGCCGGGGCGGTGCCCCTCACCCGAGCTGCGGTACCCACCGGGACGATGGTCCCGGTCGCCGCCACCCGCAGAGCGATCCCGATCGCCGTAGGAGCGCTCGCCCGAGGGGCGGCCTCCGTACGAGCGGTCGCGGTCGCCACCGGCGGGCCGGTCAGCGGCGGTGCGATCCCGATCGCCGTAGGAGCGCTCGCCCGAGGGGCGGTCTCCGTACGTGCGCTCGCGGTCGCCGGCAGGCCGACGCGGGCCACCCCGGAAGCCGGGACGGTCCCCGGTGGGACGACGCCCGTCGCGGCCACCGGCCGGACGGCGCGACTCGCGCACCGGGCGGACGATCGGCTCCACGAACGTGCCACCGGCGACGAGGTCGGTGATCGGCGCGTCGCCGGGACGGATCCGGCTCACCTGCGGGTCCAGCTTGGCCTGGCGGAACCGGCGCTTGGCCTGCCCCACCTGGTCGGGCAGCAGCAGGGAGACCACGACACCCGCGGCACCGGCGCGCGCGGTGCGGCCGGAGCGGTGCAGGTAGGTCTTGTGGTCTGCCGGCGGGTCGTAGTGCAGCACCAGCGAGACGTCGTCCACGTGGATGCCACGCGCGGCGACGTCGGTGGCCACCAGCACCGGGCTACGGGCGTCGGTGAACGCCTCCAGCGCCCGGCGACGGGCCGCCTGCGGCAGGCCGCCGTGGATGGGCTCGGCCTGGATGCCGACGCGCTGCAGGTTCTCGGCCAGCCGGTCGGCACCGTGCTGGGTGCGCACGAAGATGATGATCCGGCCCGGACGGGCGGCCATCGCCTCCGCGATCTTCAGCTTGTCCGGGAAGGACACGCTGTAGGCGAGGTGCTCGGCCTGCGGGCCGGTGTCGGCGGCCTTGGCGACCTCGTGCCGCGCCGGGTCCTTGAGGTAGCGACGCACCAGGGTGTCGACCTCGCCGTCCAGCGTGGCGGAGAACAGCAGCCGCTGGCCGTCGGAGCGGGTCTGGTCGAGCAGCTCCTTGACCACCGGCAGGAAGCCGAGGTCGGACATGAAGTCGGCCTCGTCGATGACCGAGACGACGACCTCGGAGAGGGTCGCCTCGCCCTGGTTGATCAGGTCCTGCAGCCGACCGGGGGTGGCGATGAGCACGTCGACGCCGCGACGCAGCTGCTGGATCTGGCGGTACATCGAGGCGCCGCCGTAGACGGCCGCCAGCTGCACGCCGTTGCTCTGGCCGAGGGGGGCCAGGTTGTCGTGCACCTGCTGGGCCAGCTCGCGGGTCGGCACCAGGATCAGGCCGCGGGGTGCGCGGCGACCCTGCTGCACGTCCGCGCCGAGGCGGGCCAGCAGCGGCAGGCCGAAGGCCAGCGTCTTGCCCGAGCCGGTGGCGGCCTTGCCGAGCACGTCGCGCCCGGCGAGGGCGTCCGGCAGGGCGCTGGTCTGGATGGCGAACGGGTGGCGGATGCCCTTGCGCTCGAGCGCGGTGACCAGCGGCTGGGGCAGGCCCAGCTGGGCGAAGGTCGGGCCGGTGGGCTCGGCGGGGATCTCGGGGGTCTCCTCGGTCACGGCTGCCGTGATCTCGGGGAGGTCGTTCTCAGGTGCGATGTGCTGGGTGTCGACAGAGTCGAACGAGGACAAGCGGGAACTCCGATACAGATCGGTGCGCGTCCCGTGGTGATGCTTTCCGCCGGAAGCCCGACGTCCACACTGGTGATCGCCGCCGTCTGCGATGACGCGTGATCTGCACGGATGCGCTGCCCGGACAGGACCGCCCGGGAGGATGACCGGCACTCACCGGCACATTGAGGTTAGCAGCGTCCGGACCTGCATGATTCCTGCAACCCCCCGAGGGCGATGCAGGTCACTCCGACGGGCGCAGTGCGGCGTAGCCCGGGCGGATGACGTCGCGCTGCAGCCGGGAGCGCTCGGCGTCGTCCAGGAACGTCCCGGCCAGCGCGCGCTCGGTCACCTCCTGCACGTCGTCCCAGCTCCACCCGTGGGCGGCCGCGACGTCGGTGAGCTCGCTGGTCAACGACACCCCGCTCATCAGCCTGTTGTCGGTGTTGAGGGTCACCGTGAAGCCGCCGCGGTGCAGCCGGCCGACCGGGTGCTCGGCGAGCGAGGGGTACGCGCCGGTCTGCACGTTGGACGAGGGGGCGACCTCCAGCGGCACCCGCTCCTCCAGCACCCGCCGGGCGACCGGGCCCAGCGGACCGTCCAGCGGCACCTCGTCGGCGATCCGCACGCCGTGCCCGAGCCGCTCGGCGCCGGCCCCGTCCAGGGCGGCCCGGATGGACTCGATCCCGGCCGCCTCCCCGGCGTGGACGGTGCGGTGCGCGCCGGCCCGGTCCAGCAGCGCGATGGCTTCGGGGATCCGGTCCGGCGGGAACCCGTCCTCGGGCCCGGCGAGGTCGAAGCCGACGACGCCGGAGCCCTGGTACCGGACGACCAGCTCGGCGACCTCGACCCAGCGGTCGGCCTGGCGCATCGCGCACAGCAGGGCCCCGACGCCGATGGGCCGGCCGGCCGCGGCGGCCTCCCGGCTGCCCTGGGCGTACCCGTCGAGCATCGCCTCCACGGCGGTCTCCAGCGGCATGCCGGTCAGCAGCTCGGGGGCCATCCGCACCTCAGCGTGGACCACCCCGTCGGCCGCCAGGTCCAGCGCGCACTCCCGCGCCACCCGCTGCACCGCCTCCGGCCGCTGCATCACCGCGACGGTGTGCGCGAAGGTCAGCAGGTACCGCTCCAGCGAGCCGGAGTCCGCGGACTCACGGAACCAGCGGCCCAGCGCCTCCGACTCGTCGGCCGGCAGCTCGCGGTACCCGATCTCGTCGGCGAGCTCGAGGACGGTCTGCGGCCGCAGCCCGCCGTCGAGGTGATCGTGCAGCAGCACCTTCGGAGCGCGGGCGAGGGACTCGGCGTTCAGCGGTGCGACCACACACGAACGCTACCCAGCGCACACCTCCGCCCACCCTCCGGGTTCGTTCCGGGGAGGATGCCGGCTAGCTAGCGGTCGATCCGGTCCTGCCACCGGAAGGTGCGGACGCAGAGCACCAGCCCGACGACGCACCAGCTGCCCAGCACCAGCGCGACCCGGCCCAGCTCCCAGCTGCCGGCCGGCTCCTGCGCGGCGAGGGCGTCGGGGAGGAACACCGAGCGCAGGCCCTGGGCCATCCACTTCAACGGGAACAGCGCGGCGACCGTCTGCAGCCAGGTCGGCACCTGGCTGAACTGGAAGAAGACACCGGAGATGAACTGCAGCACCAGGGCGATCGGGGTGACCGTCGCCGAGGCCGACCGGCCGTTGCGCGCCAGGCTGGAGACGGCGATGCCCAGCAGGGTGCAGGCCGCGGAGCCCAGCCCGGCGACCCAGGCGAAGGTGATCCAGTCCGACCCGGAGGGCAGGTCGACGCCGTAGAAGAGCGCGCCGATGGCCAGCAGCACCACGATGATCGCCACCGTGACGGCGAAGACCTGCACGACCTTGCCGACGAAGTAGGCCGCCTTCGGCATCGGGGTGCCGGCCAGGCCCTTCAGCGTGCCGTCGCTGCGCTCGGTGGCGATGTTGATCGCCATGTTCTGCAGGCTGGCGCCGAGGATGCCGGCGGCGATCACCCCGGCCATGAAGTACTGGGTGAAGGAGACGCCGCTGCCCAGGTCGTAGTCCAGGACCGCGCCGAAGACGAGCAGCAGGATCACCGGGAACATCAGCGTGAAGACGACGGACTCGCGCTGTCGGAAGAACTCCTTGAGCTCCACCCCGGCGCGGGTCCGGCAGACGCTGCCGATCGACGGGAGCGCGCGCTCCGCGGTGGTCATGAGGGTTCTCCGATCATGCGCAGGTACACGTCCTCGAGGGTCGGCCGGGCGACGGCCAGGTCCGGCACCTCCCCGGGGAACCGCGCCGCCAGCTCGGCGACGAACGCGGTCGGGGTGGCGGTCTCGGCGGTGCGCCGGACGCCGTCCTCTGTCCAGTGCACCACCGCGGGCGCCTGCCCGCGGCCACCCAGCTCGCTGGGGACGGCGACCTCGACCAGCCGGCCGTGGGCGATGACCCCGACCCGGTCGGCGAGCTCCTCGGCCTCGTCCAGGTAGTGGGTGGTGAGCAGCATCGTCGTCCCCAGGTCCCGCAGGGAGCGGATGAGCGACCAGAACTGACGGCGCGCCTCGGGGTCGAACCCGGTGGTCGGCTCGTCGAGGAACAGCAGCCGCGGGCGGCCGACGATGCCCAGCGCCACGTCCAGCCGGCGCCGCTGCCCGCCGGAGAGGGTGCGCCCGCGGGATCCGGCCTTCTCGGTCAGCCCGACCAGCTCGAGCACCTCGGCGGGGTCGCGCGGCTCGGGGTAGTAGGCGGCCTGCGCCCGGAGCAGCTCCAGGCAGGTCAGCTGGCTGTCCCCGGCGCCGGACTGCAGCACGATGCCCAGCTCGGCCTTCCAGCGGCGGCCGCCGCCGGCGGGGTCGACGCCGAGCACCCGGACCTCCCCGCCGTCGCGCTCGCGGTAGCCCTCGAGCACCTCGACGGTGGTGGTCTTGCCGGCGCCGTTGGGACCGAGCAGCGCGAAGATCTCGCCGCGCCCGATGTCGAGGTCCAGGCCGTCGACGGCGTTGCGGTCGCCGTAGCGCTTCACCAGGCCGCGCACCGAGATGGCGGCATCGGGGTCCACCGGGTTCATGACCGGCGCTGACACGGTCGACGGGCGGCTCACGGGGGACCAGTCTGCCCCGCGCAGCTGAGCGCGCCCGTCAGGCCCCGTCCCGAGGTTCGCCCAGGCCCCCTCGCAGGGTCCCGCCGCGAGCCTGCGAGTGGTGGGGGGCGAGGGGGTCCTTCAGCAGAGGCGGTCGAGGACCAGCGGGAGCGGCTCGTCGGCGGTGTCGACGCCGATCGCGCCCTCCAGCGCCTCCAGCGCCCGCGGGATCCGCGCGGCGTCGTCGGTCTGCAGCTCGAGCAGCGGCTGACCGGCGGTCACCTGCTCCCCCACCCCGGTGGTCCACACGACGCCGGCCGCGGCCGAGACCGGGTCCTCCTTGCGTGCCCGTCCGGCGCCCAGCCGCCAGGCGGCGACGCCGAGGGCGTAGGCGTCCAGCCGGGTGAGCGTGCCGGTGGCCGGCGCGGTGACCACGTGCCGCTCGGCCGGCTGCGGCAGCGCGGCGTCCGGGTCACCACCCTGGGCGGTGATCATCCGCCGCCACACGTCCATCGCCCGGCCGTCGGCGAGGGCGTCGGCGGGGTCGACGTCGTCCCGGCCGACCCCGGCGAGCATCTCCCGGGCCAGCGCCAGGGTGAGCTCGACGACGTCGGCTGGGCCGCCGCCGGCGAGCACCTCGACGGACTCGGCGACCTCGACGGCGTTGCCCGCGGCCCGGCCCAGCGGCCGGTCCATGGCGGTGACCAGCGCGACGGTGCGCACCCCGGCGGCCTCGCCGAGACCGACCATCGTGCGGGCCAGCGTGCGGGCGTCGTCGGGGTCGCGCATGAACGCGCCCGACCCGGTCTTCACGTCCAGCACCAGGGCGTCGGCGCCCTCGGCGATCTTCTTGCTCATGATCGAGCTGGCGATCAGCGGGATCGACTCGACCGTGCCGGTGACGTCGCGCAGTGCGTAGAGCACCTTGTCCGCCGGGGCGAGGTCGTTGCCGGCCGCGCAGATGACCGCGCCGACGTCCCGCAGCTGCTGCACGTACTCCTCGTCGCTCAGTGCGGCCCGCCAGCCGGGGATCGCCTCGAGCTTGTCCAGCGTCCCGCCGGTGTGGCCGAGACCACGGCCGGACAGCTGCGGCACCGCCACCCCGCAGGCGGCGACCAGCGGCGCGAGCGGCAGGGTGATCTTGTCGCCGACGCCGCCGGTGGAGTGCTTGTCCGCGGTCGGCCGGCCCAGCGCGGAGAGGTCCTTGCGGACCCCGGAGTCGATCATCGCCTGCGTCCAGACGGCGAGCTCGTCCGGCGACATGCCGCGGAAGAACACCGCCATGAGCAGCGCGCTCATCTGCTCGTCGGGCACCTTCCCGCCGGTGTAGGCGCCGATCACCCAGCGGATCTGCTCCGCGGTGAGGGCCACCCCGTCGCGTTTGGCCCGGATGACGTCGATGGCGTCGAAGGGCGCCGTCACGCCGAGCGCTCCGCTGCCGCGACCAGGTCCTCGGGACCGAAGGCGTCGGGCAGCACCTCGCGCATCGGCACGATGCCCAGCGACACCGTCTCGATGAGCATGTCGGCGCCGCCGTGCTCCCACAGCAGCTGCCGGCAGCGGCCGCACGGCATCAGCGGCTGGCCGTCCCCGCCGACGCACGCCACCGCCACCAGCCGGCCGCCGCCGCTGCGGGCCAGGTCGCTGACCATGCCGCACTCGGCGCACAGGCCCAGCCCGTAGGAGGCGTTCTCGACGTTGCAGCCGGTGACGACCCGGCCGTCGTCCACCAGGCCAGCGACACCCACCGGGAAGTGCGAGTACGGCGCGTAGGCGTGTGTCATCGCCTCCCGGGCCGCTGCGCGCAGGGCGTCCCAGTCCAGGTCCGGGACCGAGCTCCGCGTCATCGGGTCGCTCCTGCGGTCTGCTCCGCTCCCATCAGTGCTCTCCTCGTCGGTAGACCAGGCCGTCGGCCTTGGGTGGGCGCAGCCGCTGGGAGGCCAGCGACAGCACCAGCAGCGTGACCAGGTGCGGGGTGAAGGAGACGATGCCGGTGGGCAGCTCGTCGATGGTCAGGTAGCCGACCAGGGCGAGGACGGCGAAGAACACGGCCAGCGAGCCCTGCACCCAGCGGCGCCGGGGGAACTGGAAGACAGCGACCACGGCGAGGATCAGCGCGACGATGAGCAGCAGCGCGACGACGGCGCTGCGGCTGCGCAGCTGCAGGCCGTCGGCGAAGCCGAACAGGAACGCGCCGCCGGTCAGGCCGCCCGGGCGCCAGTTGCCGAAGATGAGCGCGGCCAGGCCGATGTACCCGCGACCGTTGGTCTGCCCCTCGCGGTAGATGTTGGCCACGAAGACCAGCACCACACCGCCCAGCCCGGCCAGCGCGCCGGAGATGACCACCGCGATGTACTTGATCCGGTAGACCGGCACGCCCAGGGAGTCGGCGGCGGCCGGGTTCTCCCCGCAGGAGCGCAGTCGCAGCCCGAAGGCGGTGCGCCACAGCAGCAGGTAGACGGCCGGCACCAGCAGCACCGCCACCACGGTGAGCACCCCGACGTCGGAGGTGAGGCCGCGCAGGATGCCGGCGACGTCGCTGACCAGGAACCAGTGCTCAGCCTCGAGGTCGCCCAGCAGGTCCGGCCCGCTGGAGAGCACCGGCAGCGAGAACGACGGCGGCTTCGACGACAGCGACGGCGACTGGGTGATGCCGGCACCGTCGCTGCGGCCGGTGTAGAGCGACTCGGACAGGAAGCGGACGACGCCGGCCGCGAGGATGTTGATCGCGACGCCGGAGATGGTGTGGTCGACGCCGAAGGTGACCGTGGCGACCGCGTGCAGCAGCCCGCCCAGTGCACCCATCAGCAGCCCACCGGCGATCGCCGCGGCCCAGCCCCACTGGTAGCCGGCGTACCCGGCGCCCCAGGTGCCCAGGATCATCATGCCCTCGAGGCCGATGTTGACCACGCCCGCACGCTCGGAGAACAGCCCGCCGAGGGCCGCCAGCAGCAGCGGGGTGCTCAGCAGCAGCGCCGCCGTCATCACCGACGACGAGGTGAGCGCGTTCTGCCCGCTGACCACCCGCACGACGGAGAACAGCACGACCAGCCCGGCCACGCCGATCGCCAGCCGGCCGGGCGTGCCGGCGGACATCAGCCGGCGCACCGGCGAGGGGCGACCGGCGCCGGCGCCGGCGGCGTCCGTCGTCGTCACTGCGGTGCTCATGGGGTTCCCTCCGAGACGACACCGGGCACCTGGCGGGTGGTCATCGAGTCATCGGGCGGTGGGCCCGACGACTGGCGGCTGGCCCGCTCGGCGGCCCGGCGGGTGATCCGCCCGGCGATCTCGTTGGCGACCACGACGGCCAGCACGATCGTGCCCTGGATGATCGTGACCACCGAGGACGGCAGGCTCGCCGACTGCAGCGGGACCGACGCCCGGTCGAGGAAGGCGTAGAGGATCGCGGCGAGCGCGATGCCGCCGGGGTTGTTGCGGCCCAGCAGCGCGACGGCGATGCCCAGGAAGCCCAGCCCCGAGGTGAAGTCCGAGCTGTACTCGTAGGTGCGGCCCAGCAGGTCGGGCAGCCCGACCAGGCCGGCCACCGCGCCGGAGAGCAGCATCGTCTTGACGACCATCCGGCGGGCGTCGACGCCGCTGGCGCTGGCTGCCGAGGGCGACAGCCCGGTGGCGCGCAGGTCGAAGCCGAAGCGGGTGCGCTGGAGCAGCACCCAGATGACGACGCCGACCACGACGGCGATGAGGAGGAAGCCGTACAGCTGACGCGGCGGGTTGGCCAGGCCCAGCACGTCGAAGACGCCGTTGAGCCCACCCAGCCGGCCGGACTCCGGGATCTGCGCGGTGCTGACGATCGAGGCGCCCTCGGGGCTGCCCCGAAACGGGCCGGTGAGCAGGTAGGACGCCAGGCCCAGCGCGATGAAGTTCAGCATGATCGAGCTGATCACCTCGCTGACCCCTCGGGTGACCTTGAGGACGGCGACGATCCCGGCCCAGATCGCACCGACGGCCATGGCGACCACGATGATCAGCGCGATGTGCAGCGGCGCGGGGAGCGCCACCGCGGCACCGATGGTGGCGGCCATGATCGTGGCCATCCGGTACTGGCCCTCGACGCCGATGTTGAACAGGCTCATCCGGAAGCCGATGGCCACCGCGAGCCCGGCCAGGAACAGCGGCAGCGCGCGGTTGAGGATCGCGACGACCGCGGTGATCTGCTGGCTGGGGGTGTCGCCCAGGTCGACCATGACCTTGAGCACCTGCACCGGGCTGACGCCCAGCAGGCCCATCACCACCGCGGAGATGACGACGGCGATGGCCACCGCCAGTGCGGGGGCCAGCAGCAGCGTGCCGACCCGGCGGACCAGGGTCACGCGGCACCCGCCGGGGTCGCCTCGTGCCCACCGGTCATGTAGCCGCCGAGCTCCTCGGGGGTCACCTGCCGCGGGTCGACGGTGGCCACCAGCTGCCCGCGGAGCATCACGTGCAGGGTGTCGGACAGACCGATCAGCTCCTCGAGGTCGGCGGAGACCAGCACGATGCCCAGGCCCTCGGCCCGGGCGTCCTTCAGCAGTTCCCAGATGACCGACTGCGCGCCGACGTCGACGCCGCGGGTGGGGTGGGCGGCCAGCAGCACGCGGGGGTGCGCGCTCATCTCGCGGCCGACGATCAGCTTCTGCTGGTTGCCGCCGGACAGCGCCACCGCCGGGGTGTTCGGCCCGGGCGCGCGCACGTCGTACTCGCTCATGATCCGCGCGGTGTCCTCGCGGGCGGCCTTGCGGTCGATGAAAGCCCCCTTGACCGCGGGCGGGCGGGTCTGGTGCCCGAGGATCCGGTTCTCCCACAGCGGCGCCTCCAGCAGCATCCCCTGCCGGTGCCGGTCCTCGGGGATGAAGCCGACGCCTCCCTCGCGGCGCTGCCGGGTGGACCAGTCGGTGATGTCCTCGTCGCCGAGCACCACCGTCCCGGCCGAGGGCACCCGCAGCCCGAGGACCGCGTCGATCAGCTCGGACTGGCCGTTGCCCTCCACCCCGGCGATGCCGACGACCTCGCCCTCGCGGACGGTCATCGACACGTCGTCGACCACGGCGCGGCTGCCGGGGGCGCCCGGGACGGTGAGGTGGTCGATCCGCAGCACCGGGGTCTCCCGGACGGTGGAGTCCCGGGTCGCCGGGGTGGGCAGCTCGGCGCCGACCATCATCTCGGCGAGCTGCCGGGCGGTCGTCGTCCTCGGGTCGGCGGTGCCGACGGTGGTGCCGCGGCGGATCACGGTGATCGAGTCGGCCACCTTGCGGACCTCGTCGAGCTTGTGCGAGATGAAGATGACCGTGAGGCCCTCGCGCTTGAGCTCGGCCAGGTTGCCGAACAGCTCGTCGACCTCCTGCGGCACGAGGACGGCGGTCGGCTCGTCGAGGATGAGGATCGTGGCGCCGCGGTAGAGGACCTTGGCGATCTCCACCCGCTGCCGGTCGCCGACGCCGAGTTCCTCGACGAGCGCGTCGGGCTCGAGCCCGAGGGAGTAGCTGTCGGAGATCTCGGTGATCCGGCGGCGGGCGGTCGCCCGGTCCAGCCGGCCGCCCTTGGTGGGCTCGCTGCCCAGGACGATGTTCTCCAGGACGGTGAAGTTGTCGGCCAGCATGAAGTGCTGGTGGACCATGCCGATGCCGGCGGCGATCGCGTCGTTGGGGCTGCGCAGGTGCACCTCGCGGCCGTCGACGAGGATCTGGCCCTCGTCCGGGCGGTGCATGCCGTACAGCGTCTTCATCAGCGTCGACTTGCCCGCGCCGTTCTCCCCGACGATCGCGTGCACCTCACCGCGGGCGACCCGCAGTTCGATGTCGGAGTTGGCGACCACGCCGGGAAAGCGCTTGGTGATCCCGCGCAGCTCCACCGCCAGCGGTGTCGACTCGGTCAACGGAGCTCCTCGGGGCCGGGTGTGGCGCGGGACGGGGCGTGGACCGGAGGTCTTCCGGCTGCGCGGGCGCCGGGCGGTGTCCCCGTCCGACGCGGAGACGGTACACACGGAAAACGGCGGGTCCGGGGGCGTGTACCGCCCCCGGACCCGCCGCTGTCGGTGTGTCGTCACGACGACCGCATCACGGGGTCGTGGGGACCTCGATGTCGCCGGAGATGATCTTCTGGGTGTAGTCGTCGATCTGGGTCTTGATGTCGTCGATCTGACCACCGGAGGTGGACAGGCCCACACCACCGCTCGCCAGGTCGTTGACCTCGTCCGTGCCACCCGAGATGGAGCCCTCGGAGTAGTCGGTGAGGTAGGCCTGGATGGCGTTGTCGACCCGCTTGAGCACCGACGTCATGATCACGGCCTGCAGGGCCGGGTCACCGACGGTCTCGTACTGGTCGGAGTCGACGCCGATCGCCCGGCCACCGGCCTCGCTGGCCGCCTCGAAGACGCCCTGACCCGAGCCGCCCGCGGCGTGGTAGACGATGTCCGCCCCGCCCTGGAACATGCCCTGCGCCAGGATCTTGCCCTTGGCCGGGTCGGAGAAGCCGGAGAAGTCACCGTTCGGCGAGATGTACTGGCGGTCGATGACGATGCCGGGCTTGGCGGCCTGGGCGCCGGCGACGTAGCCGGCCTCGAACTCCTGGATCAGCGGGGACTCGACGCCGCCGACGAAACCGATGTGGCCCGACTCGGACTTCAGCGCCGCCGCGACACCGCCGAGGAACGAGCCCTCGTTGGCCGCGAAGAGCAGGCCGGTCACGTTGTCCAGGCCGGTGCCCTCGACCGAGGAGTCGACGACGGCGAACTGGGTGTCGGGGTACTGCGGGGCGACCTCGGCCAGCGCGTCGGCGAAGGCGAAGCCCACGGCGAGGACCGGGTTCTTGCCGTCGTCGGCGAGCTGGGTGAGCAGGTCGACCCGGTTGGAGGCGTCGGCGTTGGGGGTGAGCTCGGTGACCTCCCCGCCCAGGTCCTTGATCGCCGCCTCGACGCCGGCGTAGGCCGAGTCGTTGAACGACTTGTCGCCGCGGCCGCCGGTGTCGTAGGCCAGGCCGATCTGCAGGTCGCCGCCGGCGGCGCTGCTCTCGCCGCTGCCCCCGCTGCCGCTTCCGGTGTCCTCGTCGCTGGCGCAGGCCGCCAGGGCCATGCTCCCGGCCAGCAGCAGCGCTGCGGCCTTCATCCCACGCACTCGGCGCAAGACGGTCTCCTCTCTCGGAGGGCGCGGACGGCCGTCGGCAGGCCGCGCCCCGGTGCTGTGTCGTCCAGGCTCCCCCGCCGTCCGGCTCCCGCGGTGAGGCGGCTCGGCCAGCGACGGCGACCCCGGCACGCTAACCGCGGGGCTCTCGCTGGTGAGCGCCCGGGAACGGATAGAGATGCGATCGTTGCCAACGGGCAACACCCGGCACACACCGCGGGTGAGCGCGGCCACACCGCCGTCGCGGCCGTGCCCCGCGACGCCCCGGCGCCGGGTTAGCGTCCGGGGGTGCATCGAATCCCCCCGTTGCGCCGGCTGACCGCCGCGGCCCTGGTGACCGCGACGCTGGTGCTGGGCGTCACCGGCCCGGCGCTGGCCGAGGGGAGCCGGCCGACGGTGGACCCGTCGGCGCCGACCCCCACCGCGCCCTTTCCCGGGCTGCCGCCGCAGGGCAGCGCGCCGGACGGGAGCACGGTCGGCGGCCCGGGGCTGGGCACCCGCGGGATCGCCACGGTGCCCGGCGCGCCGGTGCTGCCGGCCGGGACCGACGCGCACGGATGGCTGGTCGCCGACGCCGGCACCGGGGAGGTGCTGGCCGCGCAGGACCCGCACGGCCGCTACTACCCGGCGAGCACGCTCAAGACGCTCACCCTGCTGACCCTGGCACCGGTCCTGGACCACGGCCTGGTCGTCGAGGGGACCACCGAGGACGAGGCGGTCGAGGGCAGCCGGGTCGGGCTCGTCCACGGCGGGCAGTACCCGGTCGACCTGCTGTTCCGGGGGCTGGTCATGCAGTCGGGCAACGACGCGGCCAACGCGCTGGCCCGGGCGGCGGGCGGGGTGCAGGCCACGCTGGCGGCGATGAACACCACCGCGGAGCGGATCGGCGCGTTCGACACGGTCGCCGGCACCCCGTCGGGACTGGACGTCGCCGGCCAGTCCTCCTCGCCCTACGACCTCGCGCTCATCATGCGGCAGCTGGTCGCCGACCCGTACACGCTCGACGTGCTGCAGACCCGCACCGCGCAGATGCCCGCCGTCGCGGACCTCACCGCCGGCTACCAGATCCAGAGCCAGGACACCCTGCTCGACAGCTACCCCGGCACGCTCGGCGGCAAGACCGGGTTCACCGACGCCGCCCGGCACACCTTCGTCGCCGCGGCCGAGCGCAACGGCCGGCGGCTCGTGGTCAGCCTCATGCAGGCCGAGCGCCGGCCGGTGCCCGAGCTGCAGCAGGCCGTGAACCTGCTGGACTGGGGGTTCAGCACCGCTCCCGACGCCTCCGGGCTGGGCCGGCTCGTGAACCCCGGCGAGGTGTCGACGGTGCCCACCC
>NZ_SJEX01000080.1 GCF_005930495.1 Modestobacter excelsi
CCCTCGGTCAGCCCCCACACCGGGGTCATCTCCGAACCCGCGTACGTGGTGGGGACGGCGATCACGGGCAGCCCGTGCTCCAGCGCGATCGCCTTGCCCAGCCCGACCGCCGATCCGCCGCCCACCGCCACACAGCCATCGGCATGCAGTTGGGCGGCCAGATCGCGGGCCCGCCCGGCCACCTCGACCGGCACGTGCATGCGCGCTTCCGCCAGCACCCCGGCCGCCCGCTCCCCCAGCGCCGCCGCCACCTGCTGACCGGTCTCCTGCTGCTCCGGGGAGCACAGCACCAGCACCCGGGTCAGCCCCAGCGCCGCGACCTCCTCGGGCAGCCTCGCCAGCGAACCGGCGCCGAACACCACCCGCATCGGCAGCGCCTGGTAGCTGAAGGGAGCGATCACGACCGCCCTCCCTCCACCACCGCGGGTTGGGCGGCCGACCCCGCAGCGGGAGGCGCTGGGTCGGCCCGCAGCAGCGACAGGTCGAACGTCAGCGTCCGGAAGGGGTTGGGCAGGCCGGCGTCCGCCGCCCGCGCCGGGTCATCGACCTCCTGGACGTCCCGCACGAGGCTCTCCTTGACCCCGAACACGGCGTCGGAGTCGAGGTAGGGGCTGTCGGCGACGAACACGTGCGTGGTCACCGGCCGGTAGCCCGGCGCGGACACGATGAAGTGCAGGTGCGCGGGCCGGTTCGGGTGCCGCCCCGTCGCGGCCAGCAGCTGACCGACCGGTCCGTCGTCGGGGATCGGGTAGTACCGCGGCACCACCGAGCGGAACCAGAACCGGCCCTCGGCGTCGGCGCTGAAGATCCCGCGCAGGTTCCCGGCCGGCTGGATGCCGGGCTGCTGGACGTCGTAGAAGCCGTCCTCGTTGGTCTGCCAGACGTCCACCGACGCCCCGGCCAGCGGCTCGCCGTCCGGGCCGGTCACCTGCCCCGACACCAGGCACGGGGTGCCCTTGCCGTCCAGCGCGATGTCGGCACCGAGCTCACGGGGCGGCGAGGCGACCGTGTGGAACGGGCCCAGCACCGTGGACTCGGTCGAGGTGCCGCCCGTCCGGTGGTTGATCGTCTCCACCAGCATCGACACCCCGAGCACGTCGGAGAGCAGGATGAACTCCTGCCGCACCTCGTTGCTCATGTGCCCGGTGCGGGTGAGGAAGTCGATCGCGAACCCCCACTCCTCCTCGGTCAGCTCCACGTCCTTGACGAACGCGTGCAGGTGCTGCACCAGCGAGTTCATCACCTGCCGCAGCCGGGGGTCCGGCGTCCCGGCGAAGCTGGCGGCGACGACGGCGGCTGACCGCTCCTCGCTGAACAGCTCACCGTCGCTCACGCCTGCACCTCCGCGACCCGGTCCAGCACCGTGCGCAACGCCGTCTCCAGCGCCTGCTCCGCCTCGGCGTCCGACGCGGCCCCGGCCTGGCGGAAGGCCACGTAGTCGTCAGGGCGGACGAGCAGCACCCCGCCGTCGTCGATCCCCCGCACCCGGGCCCAGTCGCCGTAGAGGTCGTCGTACTCCCGGCCCGGTCCGACCAGCACCGCGGCCACCTCGATGCCCAGCCGGTCGGCCACCACCGCCGCGGCGCGCACCCAGCTCTCCCCGCCGATGCCGGTGAACACGGTGAACCGCCCGTGCCCGCCCAGGTCCAGGGTCGAGACCCGGCGGCGGTGGTCGGTGGTCAACCAGGCGTGCGGCAGCTTGGCGCCTGGGCGGGAGCTGGCATGGTGGTAGAGCTCGGGGTCCCGGGTCGGCTGCTCCACGGGCGTGCCGTCGGGCACCACCGCCGTGGACTCGTAGCGCTGGTCGAGTTCCACCCCGTGGCAGTTGAACTCGTAGTCCTTGAACGCGATGGCCTCGCGCAGGGCGGCGCGCTGCTTCTCCGCCTCCGGGGTGGCGTCCTTGCGGGCGGCCATGTGCTGCACCATCAGCTCGGGGTCGGCGGTGTTCAGCAGGCCGAGGGCGTCGAAGATGCGCGACGTCTCGCCGATGCTCTGGTTGGCGCGGTCGACGATCTGCTTGGCCACCGGCGCCCGCTCGGCCGAGTAGGTGTCCAGCAGGCCCGGGCCGGCCTGGCCCCGCGCGACGGCGGCCAGCTTCCAGGCCAGGTTGTAGGAGTCCTGGATGGAGGTGTTCGAGCCGAGCCCGTTCGACGGTGGGTGCCGGTGCACGGCGTCGCCGGCACAGAACACCCGGCCGCTCGAGCAGCTCTCCGCCCACAGGTGGTTGACCGTCCAGGCCGAGCTGGAGGTGATCGACACGTTGACGGAGTCGTCACCGACCAGCTTCCGCACGATCGACAGCGCGTACTCCTCGGTCAGGTCGGGTGCCGGGCCGTTGATGTCGTAGCCCCACACGATCAGCCACTTGTGCCAGGGACGGACCATGCGGACGAGCCCGGCGCCGATGCCACCGACGTCGGCACCGGGCTGCAGCACCCAGTACAGGACCGAGGGGCGGTCGGCGACCAGGTGGGACAGATCGGCCTCGAAGACGATGTTGATGCTGCCGCCGACGCCCATCTGGCCCTGCAGCGGCAGGCCGACGTCCTCCGCCACCTGGCTGCGGCCGCCGTCGGCGCCGATGACGTACCGGGCGCGGATGTCGTACTCGTCGCCCCGCAGCCGGTCGCGCACGTGCACGGTGACGCCGTCGTCGTCCTGCTGCAGCGACAGGTACTCGGTGTCGAAGCGGACCTTCGCGCCGCGGGACTGCGCGTTGTGCAGCAGCACCGGCTCCATCAGGTCCTGCGGCATGTCGCAGATCCGCGAGGGGCTGGCCGCGGTGTAGTCGGCGAACCGGTCCGGGCGGGTGCCCCAGGCGTGCAGGCGGCCCAGCTCCTCCCCGGCGATGGAGGTGCAGTAGACGAGGTTGCCCATCAGCTCCTGCGGCACGGCCTCGGCCATCACCTCCTCCTCGACGCCGAGGTCGCGGAGGGCCTCCATCGTGCGCTGGTTGGTGATGTGCGCGCGGGGCGTGTCAGCCAGCCGCCCGTACTTGGTGATGACGGTCGTGCGCACGCCGTAGGTCGCCAGCGCCAGCGCGGCCGCGGAACCGGCCGGCCCACTGCCGACAACGAGGACGTCGGTGTCGAGGTCGGGCATCGGATTCCCTCTCCCTGTCGCGTGGATCACATCTCGGGTCGAGTGTGGGGCGGACCACCGGGAGGCTTCCTGCACGATCCGACCGACTTGACTGCACGAAAGGCGCGGCACCGATGCCGTGAGGGCGCGGCGCTCAGGAGCCGCGACGCAGGGCACCGGGGGTGGTGTCCAGGTGCGCTCGCATGACCCGGGTCAGGTGCTCCTGGTGCGAGAAGCCGCACCGGAGAGCGATCTCGGCGATCGGGGTGGTCCCGGTGCGCAACAGCCGGCACGCGTGGTCGACGCGCAGGCCGAGCAGGAACCGGTGCGGCGCCTGGCCGGTGCGCGCCTTGAACTGCCGGCTGAACTGGCTGACGCTCAGTCCGGCGGTCGCGGCGAGTTCGGCCAGCGGTACCGGATCGGCCAGCCGTTCCTCCATCACCGACCGCACCGCCGCGAACTGGCGGTCACCCAGACCTCCGCCCGATCGACCGTCCGCAGCGGCCTTCCCGGCCGGAGCGCTCCCGTGCTGGCGCACGAGCTGGGCCGCGACCATGCTGCTGAGCTGGTCGACGTAGGTCCGCGCGGTGGGCTCCCAGCCGCGCAACGCCTCGTCCATCGACAGCACGAGCTGCTCCAGGAGGCGGTCGCTCGTGCCCAGCTCCTCGGCCAGCAGGACGGGCCTGTCCACGTCGGCGACGTCCTGGAGGAGGTCGTCGGTGAGGTACAGGTGCACCGTGCTCAGCGGGCCCCCGAGCTCGACGGTGAGGTCTCGGCCCGCCGGGTGGATGAACAAGCCACCGGCCGGGATCTGCCGGGACCGGCTCAGCCGGCCCTGGCCGCGCCGGACGGTGACCGGTCCGTCGAGGTGCAGGATGACCAGGTGCGTCCGGGCGGCGGCGAACGACGCACCGTAGGGGCGCTCGCGCTGGACCGACAGGTACTGGCTCTCCCAGCCCAGCCCGGCGCTGGTGCGCTCGGCCGCCACCCACGGCTGGCGGAGGATGCCGTTGGTGTCCAACAGGCCCAGTTCACTCATCCCACGGCCGTCCCATGCCGATGCGGTGCCGCCCCACCGTGAGGTCTGGCACGCCAGCCTAGCCATCCCCGTGGAGCAGCAGTGCTCATCCGTCACCCGGCCCCACCGCACTGGACGACCACCTCCCGGGCTCTGCCCCGAGTCCGGCCGACGGCCGCGGCAGGCAGCAGCAGCAGCAGCAGCAGCAGCAGCAGCGATGACCACCGCGAGGGCGGTGGTACCGCATGCTCCCGTGGGGTTCGGATGGCCCGCCCCACCGCCAGACAGGTGGGGAAGGACTGCCGTCGCATCCACCCCCTCCCCCGGCGCGCCGGAGTCGCCCGGCAGAGGCTGAGACCGTCGTGGGCCGCGGACCCCCGCGGAGAACGGGGAGCTCGATGGACCGCCGCGAACTCGAATCAGGCGCCTTCCGCGTCTTGAGTGGCGCGTGGCAAGCCGACGTGTCGTACTGCGTTCCCAACTCGGAGCACTACCCACACCTGTGGCTGTGGGACTCGTGCTTCCACAGCATGGCCTGGGCCGCCGTTCGCGATCAGCGCGCTGCCGTGGAACTGCAGGCCGTCTTCCGCACACAGTTCGAGAACGGCTTCGTCCCTCACATGACGTACGGCAAGGACGAGGGTGTCTGGCGCGGACCCCGGCCGGATGTCTCCTGTTTCACGCAGCCGCCGGTGTACGCACTGGCCCTCGCGCGTGTGGAGGACAACGGACTCTCGTTCGATCCGTCCTTGGTGCTGGGCGTGAGCCGCGCGCTGCAGTACTTCTCGGACTGTCGCATGGTGGACGGACTCGCCAAGGTGGTCCACCCTTGGGAAACCGGGTGTGACGACTCGCCTCGTTGGGATTCCTGGGTGGGGAGCTCCTCCTGGAACCGGGCCGGATGGACGGCGTTCGATGAACGACTCGCCGCATCCGCGGGCTGGGGCGCGGAGGGCGATGCTCACGAGAACGCTGACTTCGAGAGCGTCTCGAGCCTCTTCAACGGCATCCTGGCTCACGCGCTCACGCTGCATGGCGAGCGCCACGACGACCAGCACCTGACGAGGGCCGGGGCGCGGCTCGCCGAGTCCATCGAGCTGTCGCTCTGGGACGACGACCAGGGCCTGTACGTCGATCGGGCGATCGTCGGCGGTGGACCGAGTGTCAGCGTCCCGACTCTGGACGGGATCCTGGCGACGCTCGGCACGGCGTCGCCGGAGCGCGCCGCCGTGGCGCTCGAACAGCTGGGTGACCCTGATCGCTTCGCCGGCCCTCAGGGCCTCCGGTACGTGGCGGCCGACCACCCGACGTACGAAGCCGGCACGTACTGGCGAGGCGCAGCGTGGCCGCAACTGACCCTGCTCGCCGTCGAGGCGTGCCGCCGGTGGGGGTTCCACGAGCTGGCGGGCACCATTGCTGACCAAGCTCGCCGGACGATACCGGGGTCGGGCTGGAGCGGGTACTGGAACCCTGACACCGGCGAGGGCTTGGGAGCCAAGCCGCAGACCTGGGCCGCCCTCGCCGCCGCGCTGTGAGCGGGAGGGGCGGGTACCTCCGTCGCGTCTGCACCCAACCCCCGGAACCCAGCGGCACCAGCTCCTGATCAGGCCGCACGTCCTGGGATGCCGGGCTCCGGCGTCCGCAGCACCGGCGCGCGCGGTCGCCGGCGCTCGATCTCAGCCACGGCCCGCGTTGGGTGACCACGTGGGATTGGTACCGGCCGGCAGCTCCACGAACCCGGGCAGTCCCCGCAAGGCGTTCTCCTCGCCTCCGGGGGTGTAGGTGGCGATCAGACGCAGCGGCTTCCAGCCGGTGTTGAAGGTGGAGTGCAGAGTGCCCTTGGCGACCCAGATGGCGTCGCCTGCGACGATGTCGAACTCGGGCGCATCGCCGACCGTCTGGCGCCCGGTGCCCTCGATGACGTAGAGGACCTCGTCGGCGTCCGGGTGCACGTGGCGCTCGTGGCCCTTCTCGGGGTTGATGACCACCTCACCGAAGGACGAGGGCGCGCCGGTCACCGTGTCCGGCGTGACCAGCCACTTGATGGAACCCCAGTCGAAGACCATGGTCGCGACGTCCTGCGGCTGCTGGTGCATGGCGTTCTCCTCGTTCTCGGTACGGCTACCCGGGGACGTGCCGACGGCGACGACAGCCGCCTGCGCGTGGTCGAGCCGGCCACACCACAGCCCGAGCCCGGCTGCCGTCAGCCACCGGCCACCGGCCACGAGGGACGAACCACGCGCCGTCGTGTCCAGGGTGGCTGTCGGTGGTCCGCCGATCCGAGCATGCTACCGGCGCATGAACGTCGACTCCGATCGCCGCTCCCCACCGTGTGCACTGGTCATCTTCGGAGCTTCGGGTGATCTCACCGCCCGCAAGCTGCTGCCCGCACTCGAGCGGCTGGCCGGCTACGGAGCCCTCCCTCCGGAGGTCGCGCTGATCGGCGTCGCCCGCACCCCCATGACCGACACCGCCTTCGGGGACCTCTGCCGTCGGAGCGTCTCCGGCGAGGACCCCCCGCGCTGGAGGGACCTCACGGCGGCAGCCCGGTACGTCCACGGGGGTTACGACGACCCGGCCACCTACGAGCGCCTGGCGGAGGTCCTGTCCGAGTGCGACCACCGACACGGAACGGCCGGCAACCGGGTCTTCTACTTCGCCACCCCACCCCGGCTGTTCGGGCCCATCGCGGTGAGCCTGGGAAAGGCGGGGTTGTCGGTGCCGGCCGGGAACAGCTTCGTCCGCGCGGTCGTCGAGAAGCCGTTCGGTTGGGACGAGATCAGCGCCCGGGAGCTCTACGCCGATCTCTCGTCGGCGTTCGTGGAGGAGCAGATCTTCCGGATCGACCACTACCTCGCCAAGGAGACGGTGCAGAACCTGCTCGCCCTGCGGTTCGCCAACTCCATCTTCGAGCCGATCTGGAACCGGACCTGGGTCGACAACGTGCAGATCACCGTCGCCGAGACCCTGGGCGTCGGCGACCGAGGCGGCTTCTACGAGACGACGGGCGCCATGCGCGACATCGTCCAGAACCACGTGCTGCAGGTCCTCTCCCTGTTCCTCATGGAACCGCCGACGTCGTTCCACCCAGAGGCGATCCGCGACGAGAAGGTGAAGCTGCTGCGCGCCATCCAGCCGTTGGACGAGGAAGCGGAGATCGCGGCCAACGCGGTGCGGGGGCAGTACACCCGCGGCGGCACCCGTGCCGACCTGATGCCCGGGTACCGGGACGAACCGGGGGTCGACCCGCTGAGTGCCACCGAGACCTTCGTGGCGATGCAGCTGGAGGTGCAGAACTGGCGCTGGACCGGCGTCCCGGTGTACGTGCGCACCGGCAAACGGCTGCCCGCGCGGGTCACCGAGGTCGCCATGGAGTTCCGCCGGCCCCCGCAGCTCCCGCTGTTCCCGGGCAGGGCCGAAGGACTGGAGCCCGACGCCCTGATCGTGCGGGTGCAGCCCGACGAGGGACTGAGCCTGCGCTTCGGCGCAAAGGTGCCCGGACACGCCTTCCGCGTGCAGAAGGCCTCCATGGACTTCTCCTACGAGAGCTTCGAGGAGCAGTCACCCGACGCCTACGAGCGCGTCATCCTCGACGCACTGATCGGCGACCCCACCCTGTTCATCCGCGCCGACGAGGTCGGGCGGTCCTGGCGCATCGTCGATCCGGTGATGCGGTACTGGGCCGGCGACGAGCGGCCCATCCCGCTGTACCAGGCAGCCACGTGGGGCCCGCCGGAGGCCGACTCGCTGATCACCCGCGACGGCCGGAGCTGGCGCCATTCGAGCCGATCGTGACAGGAGGAGCAGCGGACGCACGATGACGGCGCCCGCTGCGGCCTTCGGGCTGGACCTCCCGGATCGTGGTGTTCGTCGCCGCCCTGTCCGAACCGGGCGGACCGGGTCACCGGTTCCGGTGCAGCCAGTCGACGAGCACCTTCGACACGTGCTCGGGCTGGTCGGTCATCAGCACGTGGTTCGCCTTCGGGATCATCACCAGCTCGGCACCGGGGATGCGGCCGGCGATGATGCGGCCGTTCTCCGGCGGGACGAGCGCATCCAGCTCTCCGTGCACGACCAGCGTCGGCGCGGTGATGCCCGTGATGCGGTCGTAGCCGTCCCATCGCGATGACCCGATCGCCTGCGCCAGGTAACCCTCGTTGGTGGTGGCGAGCGGGACCCGCACTGCCCAGTCCTCCTCGATGCGCTCGCGCGGTGTCTCGGGCGCGTAGTTGTAGGGGAGGGAGGCCTCCGCCGCTTCCTGGGGCGTCATCTGCCCGCGCTGCATCAGCATCGCCATCGCCTGGGGGTTGATGACGGCGTGCCCGGCGCCCGGGTGTGTGGCGATCAGGCACAGCGAGCGGACCCGTTCCGGGGCGGTGAGCACCACCTCCTGGGCGATCAGGCCGCCCATCGAGATGCCGACGACGTGGGCGGTGTCCACGTCCGCCGCGTCCAGCACGGCCAGGCAGTCCGCCGCCATGGTCTCGACCGTGTACGGCGCCCCAGGGACGTCACCGGTACGGCCGGCCCCCCGGTTGTCGACGCGGATGACCCGGTGGTCCTCGGCCAGCGCCGGCACCAGCCGGAACCACATCGCGGCCGGGTAGGCGAGCCCCATGACCAGCAGGACGGCGGGGGCGTCCTCCGGCCCGTCGGCCTCCCACGCGATGCGGGCCGTGTCAGGACGCTCGATGACCGGCACGGGCCGCTCCCTTGCTCGTAGGGTCCGGCGGCCTGGGTCACGAGCTGTGCGCCCGCACGTGCACCGCACCTCGGGAGCCAGGTCCGGCCTCGAGGACGGCACGTCCCCTCGGCGAACCGGGACCCGGTCCATTCTGCAGCAGGACCTCGGCGCCACGGACAGCCACGTGCACCTGCGACGTGTCGTCCCCGGATCCGTGGTCGTCCGCGCCGCGTTGCCGTACCGGGTTGCCGTACGCCGGGTCGACCGCCCTGGCCGTCCGCGACCAACGCCGCCGAGCGGGTCACCTGGAGCGGCCCGCACCGGCGGCGCCGGCTGCAGGACGCTCTGATGGTGCCCCGCCCCGAGCAGCCGCTGACGATCTGGCTGGGCACCGGCGGCAGCCCGGAGTCCGTCGGCCGGGCCGTCGAGGTCGGCCTGCCGATGTTCCCCGGCATCCTGGGGGGCACTGGGCCCAGTACGGGCACGCCTACCGCAACGCCTGGGCCGAGGTCGGCCACCCGGCCGAGGCTGCCGACGTCGCCGTCGCTGTCCACGGCTTCGTCGCCGCCGACGACCGGCAGGCCAAGGCCACCCCTCCTGACCTGCACACCCCCCCGGCCTGAAGAGGAACCGTGTTCATCGCTCTCGTCGTCGGGAGATCGCCGGTGCCGACGGCATCCTCATCTGGTTGTGGCTGGAGCCGCTGGGCATCTCCGCCGCGATCGGCCTCGTCCTCCACTTCCTGGGCGCCCTCATCGGCCACCTCCGCGTCGGCGACACCAGGGGCGCCGCGGCACCCGTCGTCCCCCTCCTGCTCGCGATCGCCGTCCTGGCGCTCCGGCTCCTGACCCTCTGAGGACACCCCCCGTGACCACTCCTGACCGCACCGCCCTCGCCGACCAGGTCGGATACCTCGCCGTTCCCGTGGTCACCTCCGACCGGCCCGGCCCCTGGCCGGGGGTGGTCCTCGTGCACGACGTGCTCGGCCTGGGGGACGACATGCGGGAGCAGGCCGACTGGCTCGCCGCCGCCGGCTACCTCGTCGCGGTGCCCGACCTCTACGAGGGCAGGGCCGCCATCCGCTGCCTCAAGGGCACCTTCACCCAGCTCAGCCGACAGCAGGGCCCCGCGTTCGACCGGCTGGACGCCACCCGGTCAGCGCTCGCCGAGGACCCGCGCTGCACCGGCCAGGTCGGCGTCATCGGCTACTGCATGGGCGGTGGCTTCGCCCTGCTGCTCGCCGGACGACCCGGCTGGTCCGCAGCCAGCGTCAACTACGGGCCGGTGCCGGACAACGTCGAGGACGTCCTCAGCGGCGCCTGCCCCGTGGTGGCCAGCTTCGGCGGCCGCGACAAGGGCCTCGTCGGTGCCGCGCAGAAGGTCCGCGCCGCCGCGGACGCCGCCGGGGTGCCGGCGGACGTGAAGGAGTACCCGGACGCCCGGCACGGCTTCATCAACCGCATCAGCGCGGCCTCACCGCTGACGCCGGTGCTGAAGGTGGCCGGAGTCGGGTACGACCACGACGCGGCCGCCGACGCGAAGCGAAGGATCCTCGCCTTCTTCGACGAGCACCTGCGGGGCCCGATCGGCCTCGGCTGAGGAGGACCAGGAGCAGCACGACCACGTCGTCGACGATCGCGTCGACCGTGTCGTCCGGCACCGGGCCGGCCTGGGTCAGCACCATGCTCGCCGGCGCGGTGGCCCGGGGGGACGATCGTCGGCCGCGATCCGACGGCACGAACCGGCACTCGGCCCGGTTCCAGGGCGTCCGAGTCATCCCGTCCGGTTCCTCCGGCTGCGCCCCGATCTCTTCGAACGACGTCCCAGTCGTGCCCCGAGGTACCGCCGAGCTCGTCAGGTGGGTCCTGCGTCTGTTCTCCGCGGTCGCCTCGTCACGGGCGTCTGCGGCCTCGATGCAGCCTGCCCGCGTCGGGCTGGCAGCGGACGCCCCCGGTCGACGGGTCGGCCGGCCAGGGCCGGTGGCGCACCGCGAGGAGCGCGACATCATCATCGGCAGGACCTGGCAGGACGCGCCGCAGCAGGTCGTCGCACAGCTGCTCCACCGCGACACCGCCGAGCTCAGCCAGCTCCCGCCGGAGCCGGCTGACGCCCTCGTCGATGGTGGAACGGTGTCCGTCGTAGCGCTGCTCGACCAGCCCGTCGGTGTAGAGCAACACCGTGTCCCCCGGGTGGACTTCGGTGACGTGGTCGGAGTGCACGGCCGGCAGACCGGTGCCGAGCAGCCGCTCGGGAGGCGTGTCGAGGGTCCGCACCTGCCCGTCGGCACTGAGCAGCATCGGCGGCAGGTGCCCGGCCGAGGACCAGCGCAGCTGCAGCGCCCCGGTCGGGGACGTGGTCGGGTCGAGGACGGCTACGAGGACGGTGGCCAGGGTGTCGAATGCCGTCATGGTCAGCACCCCATCGGTGCGGGCGAGTGTGTCCGCAGGGCTACCGGGCCGGTCACAGGCCAACGTGCGCACCGTGCTCCGCAGTTGCGACATCGCCGCAGCCGCCTCCACCGAGTGCCCGGCGACGTCCCCGACGACCAGCACGGTGGATCCGTCGGGCTGGGTGAAGGCGTCGTAGAAGTCTCCCCCGACGAGCGTGTGCCGCCCAGCGGGCCGGTAGCGGACGGCGATCTCCAGCGTCCGGGTCTGCGGCGGCGGGGTCAGCAGACTGCGCTGCAACGTCTCGGCGACCTGCAACTGGCGGGTGTAGAGGCGGGCGTTGTCCAGTGCGAGGGAACCGCGGCGGGCGATCTCCTCGGCGAGGGCGACCTCGTCGTCGGTCAGTGGCGGCCGGACGCCGCTGTTGACCAGCGACAGGGCGCCGAACACGTGCCCATGCGCGCCCAGCGGCACGACGACCGCCGATGTCGCATCCAGCCGATCGAACGCCGCCTGCACACGCGGGCCTGCCGCGGCGCGGGTCGAGGCCGCATCTGCACCGGCCAGCCGCAGCGGCTGCCCCGACCGCAGCGCGGCCGCCAGCGCCGACTGGCCGCGGACACCGACGGTCCGCCCGGAGAGATAGGCATCCAGGTCACCGAGCCGGGCAGGGTCGCGGTGCGCGCGTCCGGTGAGCTGGTCCGCGCCGTCGTCAGCCAGCACGGTGACCGTCGCCCAGTCGGCCAGCCGCGGCACCACCAGCCGCGCCAGGTGATCGGCTGACTGCCCCGTGTCCAGCGTGCGGATGAGCGTGTCGCTGACCTCGGCCAACAACTCCAGCCGCGCCCAGTCGTCGGCTCCCCCCCGTCCGCCGGCGGCCAGGGCCGCGCCCATCACCGTCGCTGCCTCCTCGCCCTGCGCGACCGCCGGTCCGGCACCCGCCCGCCTCGCGCTGTGCCGCGCAACGTATCCGACCGACAGGTGCCCACGTTGCACCGGCACGCGACGCTGGCACCCGGAGAGCCCGGTGGTGCCGAGACCAGCGAACCCTGCGATCGTCGCATCGCTCCCAGGGCGGGGAAGGCGACGCCGGGTTGCCCACCTCCCGGCACTCAGCGGCCGGCGTCATGCTGACCGACGGCGTCCCGCTCACGGTGGTCTCCACGATCCTCGCGCACTCCACCACAGCCATCTACAGCCACGTCACACCCGCGCAGCAGAGAGGCCGCAGACCGGTTGGACCAGGCCCCTCCCCTGGTGACACCACGGGGCTGAAGTCCCCCATGCAGCGCCGACGCGACACCACATGACCGGGGACCAGGAGCGCTGCGTCCTGGCGATCACCCCCACGCGCGCCGCCAACTCACCGACCACCTGCCCGAGGTGGTCGCGACGGCTGCCTACGAGTTCATCGCCGGGTCACTGCTCGGAGGACCCCCGACGAGTCGGGGAACGGCTGCGCCCGCCCCTGGACGACCGGCACAGCGCCCGCCGCGGCACCTACCGGCCAGCGGTGTCGCACCGACTCCTCGGGCGATGCCCGCGGTGGTCCGCCACCCGGCGGGGGCACCGCCGGACACGGGAGAGATGCCACCTCCGGTGCCACGCCAGGGGTACGCCGGGAGTCGGCGACGGTACGGTCGCTGGAACCAGGTGATGGGTGGTGGTGGCCATGACGAGCGCTGCTGACACGAGCTGGCCCGCCACCGGTGCCCAGCCGTGTCCTGCTGGGCCGGGACTGACGACTCTGACCCAGGTGATCGACAGCCTCCCCTTCGGCCTGGCCCTCCTCACCGAGGACGAACAGGTCCTGCACGTCAATGCCGCGGGACGCGCGACTCTCGGACGCCGGTCAGAGCCTCCTCCCGGCGGCCGCCCGACCTCGTCGCCGGGTGGGGCACTCAGCGGCGGCGGCCCCGCGGACGCCCTTGCCGCAGGCGGGGACGCTGACACCGAGTGCTCCGACGCACTGGTCGACGTCGACGGGCGACGGGTGATCGCCCGGGCTTTCCGCGACATCACCGATGAGCGGCGCGCGGCACGCAGACAGGCGACGCTGAGCCACGTGGCCGCCCGGGTGGCGCTGGCGGAGTCCCTCGAGGCCACTCTCGACACCGTCGCTCAGTGCCTGACGGCGTCCACGGGCATGACCGCGTGCGCGGCCATCGTCTTCGACGGGGAGCGGGCCCGGCTACGGGTCGCCGGCACCGCGGGGCTGCCCGCCGACTACGCCGAACGGTTCCGGGGGGCGCTGGCGGCGGCGCACGAGGTCCTGCCGGCAGTGTCGGCGTTTCGCAGCCGGCGCACCGTCGTGCTGGACCGGGCGAGCGGCGAGCCGGTGCTGGGGATGCTCGAGGACCTGGACGGTGACCTGGCATGGCAGAGCGTCGCGTCGTTCCCCATGGTCGCCCGGAACCACCCGGTCGGCGCCATCAAGACGTTCTGGCCCGGCCCCCCTCCGGACGGCCACGAGCTCCGCTTCCTGGAAGCTGTCGCGGACCAGGCAGCGACCGCCGTGGACAACGCCCGGCTGTTCGCCGATGCGGCGGCGTCCTCGCGGCGGGACGAGGGGCTCATCGGAGCGGGTCTGGCACTGGCCTCCGAGCTCTCCCTGCCGGCAGTCCTCACGAAGATCGTGCAACTGGCCTGCACCGTCGCTGATGCCGAGTACGGGGCGGTCGGGGTCCTGGGGCCGGACGGACTCCTCGAGGACTTCATCACCCACGGCATCCCGAGTGAGGGCCGCGAGGCCATCGGCCATCTGCCGATCGGCCGCGGCATCCTCGGAGCCCTCATCTCCGACGCCCGCCCGTTGCGGTTGGCCCGCATCCAGGACGACGGACGATCCGTCGGCTTCCCGCTGCACCATCCGCCGATGACGTCCTTCCTCGGCGTCCCGATCACCGTCCGCGGCCGGATCTACGGCAACCTCTACCTGACCGAGAAGCGCGGCGAGACGGAGTTCACCGAGGAGGACGAGCGTGCCGTGGTCACCCTCGCGGCGCAGGCCGGCGTGGCCATCGAGAACGCCCGGTTGTTCTCCGAGGCGCAGCAGCGGCTCGCCCTGGAGGCACGGCACCGCCTCGCCCGTGAGCTGCACGACTCGGTGTCCCAGGCACTGTTCTCGATGACCATGGAGACGCGGGGCGCTCAACTCCTCCTGCAGCGCGCCGGCTTGCCCGACGACGGGCCGCTGGGCGAGCGGCTCGACCACCTGCGCCAGCTGACCCAGGGGGCCCTCGCCGAGATGCGGTCGCTCATCTTCGAGTTGCGCCCCGAGGCCCTGCAGGAGGAGGGCCTGGCGGCAGCGATCCGCAAGCAGGCCGAGGGGATGAGCGCCCGCACCGAGATCGCGGTCGACCTCCGGCTGCCCAAGAGACGCCTCGCCCTGCCGCGCGACGTCGAGGAGCAGGTCTACCGGGTCGTCCAGGAGTCCCTGGCCAACATCGCCAAGCACTCCGCGGCCCGCCGGGCCGTCGTGCGGTTGCGGCGCCGGGGCGCCAACCGCCAGGAACTGCTGGTGGAGCTGACCGACGACGGGGTGGGCTTCGACCCGTCCGCCCACGAGCCCGGTCATCTGGGTCTGCGCATGATGGCTCAGCGGATCGAGCAGCTGGGCGGCACCCTGCTGGTGGACTCCCGCCCGGGGCGCGGCACCCGGATCTCGGCCAGCATCCCGCTGTCCCGGAGCGAGGCGCGCCTGGGTGCGGGAGACCGGATCCGAACGTCGGCGGCCCCGTGGTGACCGGCGCCGGGCCCGAGGCCGGTCCCATCCGGGTCTGCCTCGTCGACGACCACGCGGTGGTGCGACGCGGGCTGCGCGGGTACCTCGAGCTGCTGGACGACATCGAGGTCGTCGGCGAGGCCGGTGACGGCCAGGCCGCGCTGGACACCGTGGCCGCGCTGGAGACCGAGCACAGGACGCCGCACGTCGTCCTCATGGACCTGCTCATGCCAGGACTCGACGGCGTCACCGCCACCCGGCTGCTCACCCAGCGGTACCCGGCCGTCGCGGTCATGGCCATGACGAGCTACAGCGAGGTCGACCGCATCCGGGGTGCGCTCGAGGCCGGCGCCTCCGGCTACCTGCTCAAGGACGCCGAAGCCGACGAGGTGGCCGAGGGCATCCGCAAGGCGCACCGCCGCGAGATGCCGCTCGGTACAGCGGTCTCGAGACAGCTCGCGCGGGCGTTCAGCGCGACCGGCCAGGCCGCACTCGGGACCCTCACCGCACGGGAGCACGAGGTCCTCGCCCTGATCGCAGCGGGGCTGTCGAACCGGGAGATCGCGTCCCGGCTGGTGATCAGCGAGCGGACCGCGCGCACCCACGTCAGCAGCATCCTGGACAAGCTGGGGCTCCGTTCGCGCACCCAGGCGGCCCTGTACGCCGTCCAACAGGGACTGTCACCCGCCGCGCCCCTCAGGTAGACACCCGTCGCACGACATCCGACCCGGCGGATGCGGGACATCACGCCGATGGCGTCGGGGCCCCCTCGATGGTGCGGTGGGTGGCACACGTCCCTCCGAGGGGGCAGGATGACGGTCCTCGTGGCTGCGCGGGACATCCGTGTCCGCCGGGCGCTGTCGGGGCTGCTGGAGTTGGTCGACCAGTGCGCCGTCGGCGTTGCGGACACGGCCAGGCTCGGATCCGACGCCGACGTCGTCGCGGACGTCCTGGCGGACGTCGTCGTGCTGGCGCTGGACCGCGGGCACACGGCGCAGGACCTCCGGGTCATCGAGCGGCTCGCCCTCCGCGGGTGCACGGTCATCGCCGTGTGCAGCGGGACGACACGGAACTCCGTGGTCCTGGCGGCGGGCGCGGAGGCATGCCTCGACGAGGAGGACCCGGGCTTCGCCGACCATCTCGCCGAGACGGTCCGGTCCGCTTGCGGACCATCGGCAGCTGCTGGCCGGCGCCGGCGACCTGTCGACCGGCCCGACGGTTGACCTACGTCGAAGAGCCAGGTCCGACCCTGCCGTCCGCCCGATGAGCGCACCGGTGTTCCGGTCGCACAATCGCTCACGCGTCGGTTGAGCACCGTCGCGCAGCGGGACCGGCGACCGCGGGTGCGCCGTCCCACCGCTGCTGGCCCGCACCTCCCGGGGTCACCCCTGCGCCCGCGACGGGACGGCTGGAACTGCTGACCTGGCCCGCTGTGCCGAGCGGCGAACGCCATGATCCGAGGAGCTGACATGACTTCCGTCCGAGACATCCCGGTACCCAGGGTGGGCGTGGAGGCGCCTGCCGCCGCCCGCAGCGCCGGGCTGACCAAGGTCTACGGCGAGGGGGACACGCGCGTCGTCGCCCTGGATGCGGTCGACGTCGCGTTCCCGCGCGGGGTCTTCACCGCCATCATGGGGCCGTCCGGCTCCGGCAAGTCCACCCTCATGCACTGCATGGCGGGACTGGACGCAGTGACCGACGGCCAGGCCTACATCGGCGACACCGAGTTGAGCTCGCTCAACGACAGGCAGCTCACCGTGCTGCGCCGGGACAAGATCGGCTTCATCTTCCAGGCCTACAACCTGCTGCCCACGCTGACGGCGCTGGAGAACATCACGCTCCCGATGGACATCGCCGGGCGCCGGCCGGACCAGGAGTGGCTCGAGACGGTCATCGACACGGTGGGTCTGCGGCAGCGCCTCGGCCACCGGCCGAGCGAGCTGTCCGGTGGGCAGCAGCAGCGCGTGGCCTGCGCTCGGGCACTGGCCAACCGGCCGGAGATCATCTTCGCCGACGAGCCGACCGGGAACCTGGACTCCCGGAGCGGCGCCGACGTCCTGTCCTTCCTCCGCAGCTCGGTCATGGAGATGGGGCAGACGATCGTCATGGTCACCCACGACCCCGTGGCCGCCTCCTACTCCGACCGCGTGCTGTTCCTCGCCGACGGCCGGATCGTCGACTCGATGATCTCGCCGACGCGGGAACGGGTGCTCGAGCGCATGAAGGCCTTCGACGTGCAGTCGGAGGCCTGAGATGTGGCGCGCGACCGTTCGCAACCTGCTGGCGCACAAGCTGCGCCTGGCGCTCAGCGGACTGGCGATCGTGCTCGGGGTCGCCTTCGTCTCCGGCACCATGATCTTCACCGACACGCTGGGCAGGACGTTCGACGACCTCTTCGCGAGCACCGCCGCGGACGTCAACGTGGAGCCGGCAGCCGCCTTCGACTCGGGCCTGGCCGGCACCGGTGAGGGCGTCGGCACGGTGTCCTCCGTGCCGGCGACCGTGGTCGACACCGTGCGGGGCGTGGACGGCGTGGCCTCGGCCTCCGGCTTCGTCCGCACGGAGGGCGTCTACGTCCTCGACGGCCACGGTGACGTCCTGGACACCGGAGGAGCGCCGGGCATCGGTATCAGCTGGGAGCCCGACCCGGCGTTGTCCTCGAGCACCCTCGTCGACGGCCGAGCACCGCGTGGCGCCGCGGAGGTGGCTCTCGACGTCGACACGGTGGACAAGGCCGGCTACGCCCTCGGTGACAGCGTCCCGGTGCTGACGACGGGGCCGCGGGTGGAGGCGGAGCTCGTCGGTGTCTTCTCCTTCGGGGACAGCGGCGGCTCGGCGGGGGCCTCGCTGGCCGCGTTCGAGACCTCGACCGCCCAGGAGCTGTTCGGCACCCCCGGGCAGTTCAGCGGGGTCGGCGTGTCAGCTGCCGATGGGGTCGCCCAGGAGGCGCTGCGGGACCGCGTCGCCGCGGCGATCGGGGACGGGTTCACGGTCAGGACCGCCAGCGAGCAGGCCGAGGCGCTCGCCGGCGACTTCGAGGAGGGGCTGGCCTTCGTCGAGACCTTCCTGCTCGCCTTCGCCGGCATCGCGCTGTTCGTGGGGACGTTCATCATCCTCAACACGTTCTCCATGCTCGTCGCGCAACGCACCCGTGAGCTGGCTCTCCTGCGGGCGCTCGGGGCCGGTCGCGCGCAGGTCACCCGCTCGGTGCTGGCCGAGGCGCTGGTGCTGGGGGTCGTCGGCTCCACCGTGGGCCTGGCCGCGGGGTTCGGGGTCGCCACGGGTCTGCGGTCCCTGTTCGGGCGGTTCGGCCTCACGCTCGACGGCGGACTGGTCTTCGCCACCGACACGGTGCTGTGGTCCTACGCCGTGGGTGTGCTGGTCACCTTGGTCGCGGCGTACCTGCCGGCACGACGGGCGGCCCGGACGCCGCCCGTGGCAGCGATGCGCGACGACCACGTCGCGGTCGAGCGTTCGCTGCGCCGCCGGACCGTGCTCGGGGGCGTGCTCACGGCGGCCGGCATCGCCGCCATGGTCAGCGCCTTCGTCGTCGAGGACGACGGCGCTGCTGCCTCGCTGGTCGGCGTGGGCGCCCTGGCGTTGCTGCTCGGGACCATCGCCCTGAGCCCGGTGATCGCCCGGCCGTTCCTCCGGGGGATCGGCGGGGTCCTCCCCCGGTTGTTCGGCACCCCCGGCCGCCTCGCCCGGGAGAACGCCGTCCGCAGTCCGCGGCGCACTGCGGCCACGGCGTCCGCGCTGATGGTGGGCCTGGCGCTGGTGAGCGGCTTCAGCATCATCGGTGCGTCCACCAACGCGTCCGTGGACGGTGCCCTCGATCAGTCGCTGGGAGCGGACTACGTGGTCTCGACCGCCGTGGCCGCACCGTTCAGCGCGGACATCGCCGAGCAGATCCGCCGCATCGACGGTGTCGACTCAGTGACTCAGCAACGACTCGGCCAGGCCCAACTGGCCGGCGTCCAGACGTCGGTGAGCGCCGTGGACGCCACGACGCTGGACTCCGCACTCGCGCTGGACTACCTCGCCGGGAGCACCGCGGGGCTGCGCGGCAACGGGCTGGTCGTGGACGAGGACACGGCTGCGGGTCGCGGTTGGTCGGTCGGTGACCGGGTCGAGGCCCTGCTCGCCAACGGCCAGCGAGTCGGTCTGACCGTCGGTGGCATCTACACCACGAACGCCACGCTGGGCTCCGCGGTGATCTCCCTGGACACGTTCACCGCAGCAGGGGGTGAGGCGCTCGACCGCTTCGTCTACGTCGACCTGGCGCCGGACGTGGACGCGGCTGCCGTGCGGTCGTCCCTCGAGGCGACGCTCGAGGCCTACCCGGTCGTCACGCTCAAGGACCAGACGCAGTTCGCCGACGAGCAGAAGGGACAGGTCGACCAGATGCTGATGATCATCAACGCGCTCCTCGGGCTGTCGGTGATCATCGCCGTCCTCGGCATCGTCAACACGCTGGCCCTGTCGGTGATCGAGCGGACGCGTGAGATCGGTCTGCTCCGGGCCATCGGGATGGACCGGCGGCAGTTGCGGCAGATGGTCCGGCTCGAGTCGGTGGCCATCTCGGTGTACGGCGCCGTGTTCGGTCTGCTGCTGGGGATCGTGTTCGGTACCGGCCTGGTGCAGGCGCTGGCCGACCAGGGCATCACGCAGCAGGTGATCCCGGCCGGTCGGATGGTCCTGTTCCTGGCCGTCGGCGCCCTCATCGGAGTACTGGCCGCGGTGTGGCCGGCCCGGCGGGCGGCGAAGCTGAAGGTGCTGGACGCGATAGCGACCGCGTAGCGCGCGACGGCGGCACCCGGGCCCGGCGCAACGACCACCCGCCGCTGACCCAGCGTTCGAGCGTGCGCACAGCCAGCCGGGTCAGCGTCACCCGGTGGTGTGCCGGGGTCCGTCAGCCGGACTACGACAAAGATCCCCGTCCGGTCCGGTCATCGCGCCGATGACCCCACCACGGGTCCGGCTCCACGCTGTCCTCCCAGCTCGCGACGTTCACACCTACCCGATCACGGCGGTGGCTGGTCCGGTGGCCGAGGGACCCGCCGCCGCTGTGCTCGCTGGCCGCTGGGCTGACACATCCCCCCAGCCGGCCCGCTCCGCTCTTCCTCGGCCCGATGACCAGAGGACCGTCCGATGACCACCGATCACGATCTGTTCCCGACCGACACCGCGGGACTGGCGCACGTGTCCGAGCCCCAGGTGCTGCGGCTGGCCACCGGGGACCGCTTCGACCTGTCGATCGGCCCCGTCCGCAAGACGCTGGGCCACGACGCACCCGGGGACACCGGTGCCGGGGCCGAGCTGCGGATGCTGGCCTACAACGGCTCGATCCCCGGCCCGACACTGCGGGTCCGCCAGGGCTCCGAGATCACCGTGGACGTGCGCAACGACGGCGATGTCGAGACGACGGTGCACTGGCACGGCCTGCGGCTGGAGAACCGGTACGACGGGGTGCCGCACGAGACGCAACAACCCATCCCGGTCGGCGGTGGCTACCGCTGCCGGGTGCAGTTCCCCGACGCCGGCTTCTACTGGTACCACCCGCACATGCGCGAGGACTTCGCGCAGGAGATGGGCCTGTACGGCACCATCGTCGTCGAACCCGCCGACCCCGGCTACTGGCCCGCCGTCGACCGCGAGCTGACCCTCACGCTCGACGACCTGCTCGTCGAGGACGGGCACATCGCCGCCTTCTCCCGCACCGGACCGAACTCCACCGCGATGGGCCGGTTCGGCAACGTGCTGCTGATCAACGGCGAGACCGCGTTCGCGGGAGCGGCGACCGTGGGAGAGGTCGTGCGGCTCCACCTGGTCAACACAGCCAACACGAGGCTGTTCGACTTCGGGCTGCGTGGGGCGCGGATGAAGCTGGTCGGCGGGGACAGCGGCCGCTACGAGCGGGAGACCTTCATCGACGACGTCCTGCTCGCGCCTTCGGAGCGGGCCGTCGTCGACGTGCTCTTCGACGCCCCCGGTGAGGTGCGGCTGGAGCACCGGACTCCCGATCGCGTCTACGACCTCGGCACCTTCACCGTCGCGCCCGACTCCGTCGGCGGCAGCCCCGCTGCCGGGTCCTTCGCCGAACTGCGCGTCGACCCCGAGTTGTCCGCCGAGCACCGACTGCTCGACGCCGACCTCGACCGGGCGCCGGACAAGGTGCTCGAGTTCGTGTCCCGGATGCCGTTGCTCTACGGCGCGGACACCGTCCCGGCGTCGTCCTACGCCTGCCCCATGCACCCTGACGTCACGGCCTCGGAACCGTCGACGTGCCCCCGCTGCGGCATGGGGCTCGTCGCGGTGACGATCACGTACGCCTGTCCGATGCACCCCGACGTCACCGCGTCCGAGCCGTCGACCTGCCCGCTCTGCGGGATGCGGCTCATGGCGTCCGAGGCAGCGCCGGTCGCCGCGCACGACGGCGCGCCGTCCTCCGGCCACCACGACGAGGACCACGGCGACGGACTGGAGTGGGAGGACCGGATGCCGGCCATCAACCGGGCGTCGGATCCGAGCAACATGATCTGGCAGCTCGTCGACCGGGAGACCGGCGCGGTGAACCACGCCATCGACTGGAGGTTCACCGTCGGGGACCGGGTCAAGATCAGGCTGGTCAACGAGCTGACCCAGGACCACCCGATGCACCATCCGTTCCACGTGCACGGAGCCGGGCGCTTCCTGGTGCTGGCCCGGGACGGGGAGCCGGAGGACAACCTGGTCTGGAAGGACACCGTGCTGCTGCGGGCGGGACAGACCGTCGACATCCTGCTCGACGTCAGCAATCCCGGGCTGTGGATGGCGCACTGCCACATCGCCGAGCACACCGAGAGCGGCATGATGTTCAGCTTCACCGTCGCCCGCACCCCGGAGCCGGTCCGATGACCGCCGGCACGGCACGGCTGGACGTCCTCGTCGTCGGTGGCGGGCAAGCCGGGCTGGCGATGGGCTACCACCTGGCTCAGCGCAACCTGCGGTTCACCATCGTGGATGCCGCCGCGGAGATCGGCAGCACCTGGCGCTCCCGCTGGGACTCCCTACGGCTGTTCACCTCCGGCCGCTACGACGACCTCCCCGGGCTGCCCTTCCCGGCGGTCCCGGACAGCTACCCCGGCAAGGACGACGTCGCCGACTACCTGCGGGCCTATGCAGCGGAGTTCGACCTGACGGTCCGCCTCGACACGACGGTGACGTCGCTGGCCCGGGCCGGCGACGGCACCTACGTCGCGAAGGCCGGACCCGACGCGATCGAGGCGGGCCAGGTGGTCGTCGCCACGGGGCCGTTCCAGGTGCCCGTCACCCCGCCGGTCTCCGTGCGGCTCGCACCGGAGGTGCAGCAGCTGCACAGCGCGGACTACCGGCGACCCGACCAGCTCGTGTCAGGACGGGTGCTCGTCGTCGGCGCGGCCAACTCCGGGTGCCAGATCGCCCTGGAACTGTCCGCGACGCACCCGGTCGATCTTGCGGTCGGCGAGCGGCTCCCTGCCGTGCCCCAGCGACCGCTGGGACGTGACATCTGGTGGTGGGCCACGGGTCTGGGAGTGGACCGCGTGGCCGCGGACTCGCGGCTGGGGCGCCGGCTGGCCGGACGCGACCAGATCGTCGGACCCGGGCCCCGGCAGCTGGCCCGCCGGCACGGCATCACGATCCGCCCCCGGGTGGAGGACGGAGCCGGGAACAGCGTCACCTTCGCGGACGGGACCCGCGCCGAGTACGACGGCGTCGTCTGGGCGACCGGGTTCAGGACCGACGACTCGTGGGTCGACGTCCCCGACGTCACGGACGAACGAGGCCGGCTGCGCCAGTCGCGCGGCGTCACCCGCTCGCCCGGGCTCTACACACTCGGCCGCAGCTGGCAGCACACCCGCGGCTCGGCACTGCTGGGCTGGGTGGGCGACGACGCGGCCCTTCTGGCCGAGCGCATCGCGGCGTCGACCCGATGAACGGCCGACAGCCGTGACCGCTCCCTCGCACGCCCGGCAGCGGACCACGGTCGCCGCCGATGGCGCTGGTGCGCTGCGGGCACCGCTGATCTGGGGCGTGATCTGGGGTGTGCTGCAGGCAGCGTCGCCGCTGGCGTTCCCCTGGCTCGATCCGGTCACGGTCTACGCCCTGGGGCTCGCCCTCATCGCCGCGATCTACATCGGGTTCGCCGTCGCCGACGGGCGGGGCACGGTCATCGCGGTCGAGACCTGCGTCGCCGCGGGCTTCGTGGTCGTCGCCGCCGTGGGGGTGACCGGATCAGCCTGGCTGCTCGTCGGCGGGCTGGCCGGTCACGGCCTCAAGGACCTCGGGCAGCACCGCACCGGGTTCGTGGCCGGCACCCGGTGGTGGCCGCCGTTCTGCGCCACCGTCGACTTCGTCGCCGCCGCCCTCATCGCCGTCACCATCCTGGCGGAGGTGCACCTCGGGTGGTGAACAGCCACCACAGCTCCCTCGGTCGACCAGAGCGGGTGGACGGCGGGACGCCGTCATGGCGGCCCGCACGAGCCTGTCCCCCGTGGACGTCACGGTCACCGACCGACCGGCCGGGGCCGTGCGGCGACAGCTACCGGCTCCACCCACGTGACGGACCAGGCGCCGGTCAGCGGGACTACGTCAAAGATCCCCCGCCGATCCGGCCATCACGCCGATGACCGGAGGCCCGGTCCAGCTCCAGACTGCAGGTCCCACCTCGCACGCCGAGGACGCCGCAGGCCGGGAGGCCGACATGACCGAGAACCGGACGCCGTACCCCGTGCGCGTCGACGCGTCGCTGGACCCGTCGCTCTCCCGCGGCTTGTGGCTGGTCAAGTGGCTGCTGCTGATCCCGCACATCGTCGTCCTGTTCTTCCTGTGGGTGGCGTTCGTCGTCGTGGGCGTGATCGCGTTCTTCGCGATCCTGTTCACCGGTCGCTATCCACGCTCGCTGTTCGACTTCAACGTCGGGGTGCTGCGCTGGTCGTGGCGGGTGCACTACTACGGCTACTGGGCGCTGGGCACCGACCGCTACCCCCCGTTCGCCCTCGCCGAGGTGCCGGACTACCCGGCGCACCTGGACGTGCCCTATCCCGAACGGCTGTCCCGCGGGCTGATCTTCGTGAAGTGGCTGCTGGCCATCCCGCACTACCTCGTCCTCGCGGTGTTCGTGGGCGGCGGCCTGTGGCTGGGCACCCGCAGCGGGACGGACGACGGCTGGGACAACGGCGCGAACGCCGGCTGGAGCCTCGTCGGCCTGCTCGTGCTGATCGCCGCGATCGCTCTGCTGTTCACCGGCCGCTACCCGAAGCCGCTGTACGACTTCGTGATGGGCATGGACCGGTGGGCACTGCGGGTGGCCGCCTACACCGCCCTGATGACCGACCGCTATCCGCCGTTCCGGCTCGACCTGGGCGGCGACGACCCCGGCTCGGTGCCCGCCC
>NZ_SJEX01000081.1 GCF_005930495.1 Modestobacter excelsi
GTGCGGGGACGGAGCCCGCACGCGGGGCCGCCGCCCACCGTCCGCGAGGCGTTCACGGGGCGGCAACCTACCGAACGGCAGCCGGCCGGGGTGTGCGCGGGGTCACTGGTCCAGGCGCGCCCGGGCCGTGACGTGCTGGCCGTGCACGCCGCTCATGCGCTTGGATCACCACGTCGCCGGACCCGCCGGTGCGAGCCAGGAGGACGAGATCACCAGCGGCAGCCGGGCCCCCCTCGACCCCGTGCGGGTCGAGGTCAGCGCCCTGACCAAGACCTTCGGCAGCGTGCGCGCGGTCGACGACCTGTCCTTCACCGTCGAGCCGGGGCAGGTGACCGGCTTCCTCGGGCCCAACGGCGCGGGCAAGACGACGACGCTGCGGATGGCCCTCGGCCTGATCAACCCCGACCGGGGCACGACCACGTTCAACGGCACGCCCTACGCCTCGCTCACCGACCCGATCCGCCGGGTGGGCGCGGTGCTGGAGACGGCGTTCCACCCGGCCCGCAGCGGCCGCAACCACCTGCGCGTCTACTGCCGGGCAGCCGGGATCCCGCTGTCGCGCGCGGACGAGGTGCTCGACCAGGTCGGGCTCGGCCCGGCCGGCGCCCGGAAGGCCGGCGGCTACTCCCTCGGCATGCGCCAGCGCCTCGGGCTGGCGACCGCGCTGCTCGGCGACCCGGCGGTGCTCGTCCTCGACGAGCCGGCCAACGGTCTGGACCCCGAGGGCATCCAGTGGCTCCGCGGGTTCCTGCGCCACCTCGCCCACGACCAGGGCCGCACCGTGCTGGTCTCCAGCCACCTGCTGGCGGAGGTGGAGCAGACCGCCGACCGGGTGGTCATCGTCGGCGCCGGGAAGCTGGTCCGTCAGGGCTCGCTGGCGGAGCTGCGCTCGGGCAGCGCCGGCAGCGTGCTGGTGCGCAGCCCGCAGTCGGCCACCCTCGCCGAGCTGCTGCGCACCGACGGCATGACGGTCGTCACCACCGACGGCCACCCGGACGGGCTGACCGTCACCGGCCTGCCGGTCGAGGAGGTCGGCCGACGCGCCTTCGCCGGTGGCATCGAGCTGCACGAGCTGCGCGCCCACACCAGCGGTCTGGAGGAGGTCTACTTCCAGCTCACCGCCGGCTCGGAGCAGTACGCCGCCGGCCGGCCCGACACCTCCACCGCCACGACCCGACAGGGAGCCGCCTGATGGGCGCCGTCATCGCCCGGCTGACCCGCGCCGAGTGGACCAAGCTGCTGACCACCCGGGTGTGGATCGGCCTGCTGCTGGGTTCCTGCGTGCTGGTCGGCGGCTTCGCCGCGCTGTTCACCGGGTTCGCCGGCAGCAGCGGCGGCGGTCCCGACGGGCAGGGCCTGCCGGCGGTCGGCACGGCGGACTTCGAGCAGCTCGCGCTCGGGGTGTCGGCGAACGCGACGGTGCTCTTCGTCGTGCTCGGCATCATCGGCACGACGCAGGAGTACCGGCACCGCACGGCGACCCCCACCTTCCTGACCAGCCCGCACCGCGGCCGGGTGGTGATCGCCAAGCTGCTGGCCTACCTGGTGGCCGCGATCCCCATGGCGCTGCTGGTGATCGCCGTCGACGTCCTGGTGGTGTCCGTGTACGCCGGCGCACGCGGTGCCGCACCCTCGCTCAGCGGCGACAACCTGCGGGTGCTCGGCGGTGCCTGGGCGGCGCTGGTCATCTACGCCGTGATCGGCGTCGGCGTGGGCGCGCTGGTCCGCAACCAGGTGGGTGCCATCGTCGGCGTGCTGGTCTACCTGTTCGTGGTCGAGACCATCGTGCAGGCCATCCCGGCGATCAACGGTGCCTACAAGTGGCTCCCCGGCGGCGCCCTGGAGGCCATGACGGCCACCTTCGGCCAGACCGAGCTGCTCAGCGCGTGGCAGGGCGGCCTGGTGCTGTTGACCTACGGGTTGGTGGCCGCGGCCCTGGGCACCCTGCTGGCCGTCCGGCGCGACGTCGTCTGAGGTCCGGTGCCGGCGGGGTCCGACCACGGGCCGACCCCGCCGGGAGGCGGCCGGCACCGTTCCGGCAGGCGTGAGACGGGACACGTGCGCCACCTCACGCGGCAGCGTCTACGCCCGGAGCGCCGGGCGTAGAGTCGAGACCCGGTCCAACGACGTCCACCGACGAAGAAGGCACTCACCAACGTGTCAACCGTGAGCTCATCCCAGCCCTCCTCCGCCTCCGCCAACCCGGTGGCGGGCTTCGGCACCAACGAGTGGCTGGTCGAGGAGATGTACCAGCAGTACCTCGCCGACCCACGCAGCGTGGACCAGGCCTGGCACGACTTCTTCGCCGACTACCGCCCGGGCAGCCCGGTGTCCGACGGCGCGGACCGCACCTCGCAGACCGCCCCCGCGCCGGAGCAGCCCACCCCGGCACCGGCCGCGGCCTCCCAGCCGGCCGCGACGAAGCCGGCTGCACCGGAGCCCGCCGCGGCGCAGCCGGCTGCACCGGAGCCCGCCGCCAAGCCGGCCGCGCCGGCTCCCGCGGACGCCGAGGGCTCGGCCAACCGGCCGAGCAGCCCCGCCGTGCCCGCGGGCACCCCCACCCCTGCACCGCGGGCCACCCCGGTCGACGCCCGATCGGAGGGCACCGTCGTGAACCGAGCAGCCGAGCGCGCCTCCCAGCAGGTCCCCGCCGCCCCGGCGAAGCCGTCACCCCGCGCGGGCGCGGCCCGGGCAGCCGGCGACGACGACGCCGACGCCGGCCCCAAGCGGACCCCGCTGCGCGGTGCCGCGGCGAGCGTGGTCAAGAACATGAACGCGTCGCTGACCGTCCCGACGGCCACCAGCGTCCGCGCCGTCCCGGCCAAGCTGCTCGTCGACAACCGCATCGTCATCAACAACCACCTGGCCCGCGCCCGGGGCGGCAAGGTCTCGTTCACGCACCTGATCGGCTACGCGCTGGTCCGGGCGCTGGACAGCTTCCCGAACATGAACAACGCGTTCGCCGAGGTCGACGGCAAGCCGACCCTGGTGACGCCGGAGCACGTCAACTTCGGGCTGGCGATCGACCTGCCCAAGGCCGACGGCACCCGCTCGCTGGTGGTCGCCTCGATCAAGTCCGCCGAGCAGATGGACTTCGCCGAGTTCTGGGGCGCCTACGAGGACGTCATCCGCCGTGCCCGCGCCGGCAAGCTGACCATGGAGGACTTCTCCGGGACGACGATCAGCCTGACCAACCCCGGCACGATCGGCACGAACCACTCGGTGCCGCGGCTGACCACCAACCAGGGCGCGATCGTCGGCGTCGGCGCGATGGACTACCCGGCCGAGTTCCAGGGGATGAGCCCCGAGGCGCTGGCCGAGATGGCCGTCTCGAAGATCATCACGCTCACCTCGACCTACGACCACCGGGTCATCCAGGGCGCCGAGTCCGGTGACTTCCTGCGCCGGATGCACCAGCTGCTGCTGGGCGAGGACGGCTTCTACGACGACGTCTTCCGCTCGCTGCGGGTGCCCTACGAGCCGGTCCGCTGGGTGGCCGACAAGCGGGTCAGCCACGAGGGCCAGATCGACAAGGAAGCCCGGGTCATCGAGGTCATCGAGGCCTACCGGCGCAACGGCCACCTGATGGCCGACACCGACCCGCTGGAGTTCAAGGTCCGCACCCACCCCGACCTGGACATCGTCCAGCACGGGCTGACGCTGTGGGACCTGGACCGGCCCTTCCCCGTCGGGGGCTTCGCCGGTGAGCGCACCATGCCGCTGCGGGACATCCTCGGCGTGCTGCGCAACTCCTACTGCCGCACGGTCGGCATCGAGTACATGCACATCACCGACCCCGAGGAGCGCGGCTGGCTGCAGCAGCGCATCGAGGTCAAGCACGACCAGCCGAGCCGCGAGCAGCAGAAGCGGGTGCTCGGCCGGCTCAACGCCGCCGAGGCGTTCGAGACCTTCCTGCAGACCAAGTACGTCGGGCAGAAGCGGTTCAGCCTCGAGGGCGGCGAGTCGGTCATCCCGCTGCTGGACGAGGTGCTGCTGGCCTCCACCGAGTACGGCCTCGATGAGGTCGCGATCGGCATGGCCCACCGCGGCCGGCTGAACGTGCTGGCCAACGTGCTGGGCAAGAGCTACTCGAAGATCTTCGGTGAGTTCGAGGGCAACATCGACCCGGGCACCGTGCAGGGCTCCGGCGACGTGAAGTACCACCTGGGCGCCGAGGGCACCTTCGAGCACGACGGCCGCTCGATCGCCGTCTCGCTGGCCAGCAACCCCAGCCACCTGGAGACGGTCAACCCGGTGCTCGAGGGCATCGTGCGGGCCAAGCAGGACATGATCGACAAGGGCGAGGGCGGCTTCACCGTGCTCCCGGTCCTGCTGCACGGCGACTCCGCGTTCGCCGGCCAGGGCGTGGTGCAGGAGACGCTGAACCTCTCCCAGCTGCGCGGCTACCGCACCGGCGGCACGGTGCACGTGGTCATCAACAACCAGGTCGGCTTCACCACCAGCCCGGCCGCGGCGCGCTCGAGCCTCTACTCGACCGACGTCGCCCGGATGATCGGCGCACCGGTCTTCCACGTGAACGGGGACGACCCCGAGGCCTGCGTGCGGGTGGCCAAGCTGGCGGTGGACTACCGGCAGGCGTTCAAGAAGGACGTCGTCATCGACCTGGTGTGCTACCGCCGCCGCGGGCACAACGAGGGCGACGACCCGTCGATGACCCAGCCGCTGATGTACGACATCATCGACCGCAAGCGCTCGGTCCGGAAGCTGTACACCGAGGCGCTGGTCGGCCGCGGCGACATCACGCTGGCCGATGCCGAGGAGGCGCTGAAGGACTACCGGGGGCAGCTGGAGCGGGCGTTCGCCGAGACGCACGACGCCCGGGACTCCTCGGCCCCCGAGCCCGTCATGGACCCGCGCTCGCCGCAGCAGGCGACCGTCGACACCGCGATCAGGCCCGAGGTCCTCAAGACCATCGGTGACGCCCACGTCAGCTTCCCGCCGGACTTCACCCCGCACCCGAAGCTGCAGAAGATGCTGGAGCGCCGGGCGGCGATGGCCATCGAGGGCGGCATCGACTGGGCCATGGGCGAGCTGCTGGCCTTCGGCTCGCTGCTGATGCAGGGCGTGCCGGTGCGGCTGGCCGGCCAGGACTCCCGCCGCGGCACCTTCGTGCAGCGGCACTCGGTCCTCATCGACCGGGAGAACGCTGCGGAGTACACGCCGCTGTCGAACCTGACCCCGGACCAGGCGAAGTTCTTCGTCTACGACTCGCTGCTCAGCGAGTACGCCGCGCTCGGCTTCGAGTACGGCTACTCGGTCGCCAACCCCAAGGCGCTGGTGCTCTGGGAGGCGCAGTTCGGCGACTTCGTCGACGGCGCGCAGATGGTGATCGACGAGTTCATCAGCTCCGGTGAGGCCAAGTGGGGGCAGCGCTCCGGCGTGGTCATGCTGCTGCCGCACGGGCTCGAGGGCCAGGGGCCGGACCACTCCAGCGGCCGTATCGAGCGGTTCCTGCAGCTGTCCGCCGAGAACAACATGACGGTCGCCAACTGCTCGACCCCGGCGAACTACTTCCACCTGCTGCGCCGCCAGGCGCTGTCGGAGGTGCACCGCCCGCTGGTGGTGTTCACGCCGAAGTCGCTGCTGCGGGCCAAGGCGGCGGTCAGCTCGGTCGCCGACTTCACCGAGCACCACTTCCGCCCGGTCCTCCCCGACCCGGGGGTCGCCGGCAAGCCGCTGGACGGCGCCGCGGTCAAGCGGGTGCTGCTGTGCAGCGGCAAGGTCAGCTACGAGCTGTTCTCCCAGCGGGAGAACGAGGGCCGGACCGACACCGCCGTCCTGCGGGTCGAGCAGCTGTACCCGCTGCCGGCCGAGGAGATCGTCGAGGCGCTGGCGCAGTACCCGAACGCGACGGACGTCGTGTGGGTGCAGGAGGAGCCGGCGAACATGGGTGCCGCCCAGTTCATGCTGGTCAACCTGCCCGACGAGCTGCCCGCCGGCCGCACCCTGCGCCGGGTCTCGCGCAAGGCCTCGGCCAGCCCGGCCGTCGGGTCGGCGAAGGTGCACGAGACCGAGCAGCGCGCCCTGGTGGCCCAGGCCTTCGCGGACTGACCGCTCCCGTGTACTTCACCGACCGCGGCATCGAGGAGCTGGCCGGCCGGCGGGGCGAGGAGGAGGTCTCCCTCGCCTGGCTGGCCGACCAGCTGCAGGTTTTCGTCGACGAGCACCCCGAGTTCGAGGTGCCCGTCGAGCGGCTGGCCACCTGGCTGGCCCGCGGCGGCACCGACGACAGTGATGATTGAGATCCTCCGGATCTCACCGCGGTGACACGGCGATCCTGACGGATCGCACCGCGGCCAACTGCCGTCCCGGCGTGCGCTGAGCCGCTGCCCGTGTCCTGATCGGGGAGCCTCCGGCCCCCGCGATCAGCCCACCCCCGGGTGGTCCCGACCCGTGGACCGCGTCACCGCGCGCCTCCGCCAGCTGAAGACGATGCGGGGAGACGCTGGGTAGGTGCTCGGTCACTCGCATGCCCTCTCCGGTCTCGCCGTCGGCGCCGCGACGCTGCCGTGGGCGCCCGTCCACGGCACCGTGGCCCAGGTCGCCTGGGTGTCGGCCGTCGGCGGGTTCGCGATGCTGCCCGACCTGGACCAGAAGGGGTCCACGATCAGCCGGATGTGGGGTCCGCTCACCGACGTCCCCTCCGGTGCGGTGAACGCCGTCTCCCGCGGCCACCGCTGGGGCACGCACGACGCCGTCCTGGGGCCGCTGGCCTTCGGCCTGCTGGCCTCCGCCGCGGCCTGGAACCACTGGTCGAGCCTGCTGCTGCTGGCGCTGGCCATCGGGCTGGCCCTGCGGGCGCTGCACGTCGTCATCCCGGGCCGGGCAGAGAACACCGTCATCGGCAACCTGGTCCTCTCCTGGGGCGGGGCCTGGCTGCTGCTGGCGCACAGCCCCGGCCCGACGTGGCTGCCGCTGGCCGTCGTCGTCGGCGTGCTCACCCACATCGCCGGGGACGGGCTGACCAAGGAGGGCGTGCCCGTGCCGGTCCTCTGGCTCCTCCGGCGCAGCCGGATCGCCCCGGTGCACCTGCACACCGGTGCCGTCGTCGAGCGGGCCGTGCTCGTCCCGCTCTTCGTGGTGGCCACCGTGGCGTTCCTCTACGCCAACACCGGCGCCCGCACGCTGGTCGAACCGATCCTGGCCCGACTCGGCTGACCGGGCACTACGGTCGGCGGCTGTGACTGGCGTCGCCCCCGCGTCCCGGCTCGGCCGGCGCACCCACCTCGGCTACGCGCTGGGCTCCATCGGGACGGCGGCGTTCGGCACCGTGCCCGGGCTCCTGCTCCTGTACTACCTGACCGACGTGCTCGGCGTCGGCGCCGGGGTCGCCGGCCTGGTCGTCTTCGCCCCCAAGGCGTGGGACGTCGTCCTGAACCCCTGGATCGGGAGCCGCTCGGACCGGACGGAGAGCCGCTGGGGCCCGCGCCGGCCGTGGATGGCCGCCGGCGGGATGTGCCTGCCGCCGCTGTTCGTGCTGGTCTTCGCCGGTCCGGGCGCGCCGCCGGCCCTGGCCGCGCTCTGGGTGGCGGTCACCTTCCTGCTGGCGGCGACCGCCTACGGCTGCTTCCAGGTGCCCTACGTGGCCCAGCCGGCCGAGATCACCGACGACCCGGGCGAGCGGGCCACGCTGATGTCCTGGCGGGTCGCCGCCCTGGCGGTGGGCATCCTGCTCGCCGGCGCGGGCGCCCCGGCGGTCGTCGACGCCTTCGGCGGCGGCCGGGCCGGGTACCTGGCCATGGCCGTCCTCGTGGCCGTGCTGCTGGCCGGCGGGATGCTCGGCGCGGTCGCCGGCACGCGGAGCGCGCCGACCCTCACCCGGGTCCGCAGCGAGGGCCGGCTCGGCGCCAACGTGGTGCTGGCCTGGCGGTCCCGCCCGTTCCGGTTGCTGCTGACCGGCTTCGGGGTCCAGGCGCTCGGCATCGGCGTGATGCTGGCCGGGGTGCCGTACTACGCCCGGCAGGTCCTCGGCGACCCGGCCGCGGGCTCGGTGCTGTTCGCCGCGCTGGTCGGCCCCGCCGTGCTGGTCATGCCGCTGTGGCTGCGGGTGAGCCGGCGGTGGGGCAAGCGGACCGGCCTGCTCGCCGCGTCCGCGCTGTTCGTGGTGGGCGCGGCCGCGCTGGCCCTGGGCGACGTGGTCGGCACCGGTCCGGTCATCACCTCCGTCGTGCTCGTCGGCGTCGGCTACGCCGGCATGCAGATGTTCCCGCTGGCGATGCTGCCCGACGTCATCGCCGCCGACGAGGCCGCGTCCGGTGCCCGCCGGGCCGGCGTCTTCACCGGCGTCTGGACAGCGGCGGAGACCCTCGGGCTGGCCGTCGGCCCGGGGCTGGTGGGCGGCCTGCTGGCGCTGGCCGGTTACGTCTCCACCAGCGGGGACGACGTCGTGGCCCAACCCGCGGCCGCCGACGCCACCGTGCTGCTCGGGTTCAGCCTGCTGCCCGCGGCGCTGGTGCTCGCGTCGCTGCCCGTGCTCGCCCGCTACCGGCTCGCCCCGCTCCCCCGCCCCGACCTGGAGGTCCCCGCGTGAACCCGCCGGACGTGCTCGCCGAACTGATCGCGCTGCAGGCCGGCGACGTGCCCACGCACGGCGGCGCGACGATGGCCTACGTCTACGACTCCGGCCACGCCGGGGTCGACGAGCTCGCCGCGGCCGCGCAGGCGGCCTACCAGTGGACCAACGCCCTGGACCCGACCGTCTTCCCGAGCGTCGCGCGGATCGAGAACGACCTGGTCGGCGCCGCGGCCGCGCTGCTGGGCGGGAACGCCGGGACGGTCGGCACGGTGACCAGCGGCGGCACCGAGAGCTGCCTGCTGGCGGTGCTCGCCGCGCGTGAGCGGTGGCGGGCGCGCGACCGGGGCGGGGACCGGCCCCGGTTGCTGCTCCCGGTCACCGCGCACGCCGCCTTCCGGAAGGCCGCCCACCTGTTCGACCTCGAGGTGGTCGACCTCCCGGTCGACCCGGTCAGCTGCCGGGTCCTGCCCGCGGCGGTCTCCGCCGAGCTCGACGACCGGGCGGCCCTGGTGGTGGTCAGCGCGCCGTCCTACCCGCACGGCGTGCTCGACCCGGTCGGCGAGGTCGCCGCGCTGGCCGCCGCGGCCGGGGTGCCGTGCCACGTCGACGCCTGCATCGGTGGCTGGGTGCTGCCCTTCCTCGACGACGTGCCGGAGCCCTTCGACCTGTCCGTCCCGGGGGTCACGTCGCTGTCGGTCGACCTGCACAAGTACGGCTACGCGCCGAAGGGCGTCTCGGTGCTGCTCAGCGCCGACGCGGAGCTGCGGCACGCGCACTGGTTCAGCACCGCCGGGTGGCCCGGCTACCCGGTGGTGAACCCGACGCTGGCCGGCACCCGCCCGGCCGGCCCCATGGCCGCGGCCTGGGCCGTCCAGCGGGAGCTGGGGACCGACGGCTACCGGCAGCTGGCCCGCAGCGCCCGGGCCGCCACGGTGGCGCTGGCCGAGGGGATCTCCGCGCTCCCGGGGCTGCGGGTCGTGGGCCGGCCGGTGTCGACGCTCGTGGCGGTCGCGGAAGAGGCCCCGGACGGCGTCGACGTGCTGAACCTGGCCGACGAGATGACCGCACGTGGCTGGCTGCTGCAGCCCCAGCCACCGTTCGACCAGCCCGGCGGGGCGCTGGCGGCCACGCTGCACCTGACCGTGACCGGGGCGACCGCCGGCCGGGTCGAGGCGCTGCTGGCCGACCTCGCGGACGCCGCCCGGGCGGCCGCCGCACTCCCCCGGCCGCAGGCCGATCCCGAGCTCGTCTCCGCCGCGGCCACCATCGACCCGTCGGCGCTCACCGTCGCCGAGGTGGAGGGGCTGCTGGAGCTGGCCGGCGTCGGCGGTGGCCGGCTGCCCGAGCGGATGGCGCCGGTGCACGCCCTGGTCGCCGCGCTGCCCCGCCCGGTCGCCGAGCGGCTGCTGGCCGGCGTGCTCGGTCAGGTGTACCGGCCGAGCACGGTGGTCGGCTCGTGACCGGCCACCTGTACGTCACCCGGCAGCTGACCGACGACGCGATGGCCTCGGTGGCCGCGCTCGGGGTCCCCGTCGTCGTCGGGGAGGAGCGGCCGCCCACCACGGCGGAGCTGCTCCGGGACGCCGCCGGTGCGGTCGCGATCGTCTCCACGCTCACCGACCGGGTCGACGCCGCGGTGCTGGACGCCGCGGGCGCCGGGTTGCAGGTGGTCGCCAACGTCGCGGTCGGCTACGACAACGTCGACGTCGAGGCAGCCCGGGCCAGGGGTGTCGTCGTGACCAACACCCCCGGTGTCCTGGACGGCGCGACGGCGGACCTGACCCTGGGCCTGGTGCTCGCCGCCGCCCGCCGGATCGCCGAGGGCGACCGGTTCCTGCGCACCGGGACGCCGTGGGTCTGGGGACCGCGGATGCTGGTCGGCCTGGACCTCTCCGCCGGTGCCACCCTGGGCATCGTCGGCTACGGCAGGATCGGCCGGGCCGTGGCCCGGCGGGCCCGCGCCTTCGACATGCGGGTGCTGGCCACGCCCACCCGCAGCGGGCTCACCCCGGCCGAGCGCGACGCGGTCGAGTTCCGCGAGCTGCCCGACCTGCTCGCGTCCGCCGACGTGGTCACGCTGCACTGCCCGCTGACCCCGCAGACCCAGCACCTCATCGACGCTGCGGCGCTGGCCCGGATGCGACCGACGGCACTGCTGGTCAACACCGCCCGGGGCGGCATCGTGGACACCGACGCGCTGGTCGCGGCGCTCACCGCGGGCCGGCTGGCCGGCGCGGCGCTGGACGTGTTCGAGGACGAGCCGCGGGTCGACCCGCGGCTGCCGGCGCTGCCGCAGGTGGTGCTCACCCCGCACCTGGGCAGCGCCGGGGGCGCCACCCGCAGCGCCATGTGCGGCCTGGCGGTGCGCAACGTCGCCGCCGTCCTCGCCGGCTCTCCACCGCTCACCCCGGTCTGACGCGGTGCGTCCTGGCGGTGGGGCGGACGGGCCCGAGGAGCCGGTGGAGCTGCACCCGCCCTCCCCCGACTGGCTCCGGGTCGCCGACCACTGGGCCGCGGCGATCCGGCGGGAGCTGTCCCCGCTGACCCCCCGCGTGGAGCACATCGGGTCGACGGCCGTCCCCGGCCTGCTGGCGAAGCCGGTCGTCGACCTGCAGGTGTCGGTGCCCGACGTGGACGACGAGGCGTCGTACCGGCCGGCCCTGGAGACGCTCGGGCTCGTGCTGCGCGCCCGGGAACCGGGGCACCGTTTCTTCCGGCCACCGACCGGGCAGCCGCGGACGGTGCACGTCCACGTCTGCGCGCGGGGGTCCACCTGGGAGCGGGATCACCTCGCCTTCCGCGACCGGCTGCGCGCCCGTCCGGAGGTCGCAGCTGCCTACGCGGCGCTCAAGCAGCACCTGGCGGCGACCGTCGGGCACGACCGCGTCGCCTACACCGAGGGCAAGTCCGCCTTCGTCCGGTCGGTGCTCACCGGCTCGTGACGCCGCCGGCGATCGCCACTGGGCACGGGTGCCGTGCCGACCGGAGGGTCAGGGCAGCCCGTCGATGCCGGGTGGTGGGGCGAGGCGCTGCGGCCGGGGCCACAGCCGGAGGACGACGCGGCCCACGACGACCGCGGGCCCGAACGCCCGGCTGTCGTCGCCGACGAGCGGGTTGTCGCCCTCCACCCAGTGCCCACCCGGGACGGCACGGCGGATGCGCTTGACCACGAGCAGGTCCGGGCGCGCCGGGAAGCGGGCCAGCACGACGTCCCCGGCCCGGACCCGGCCGGACGACCGCACCCGGCGGACCAGCAGCCGGTCGCCGTGCCGCACGGTCGGCGACATCGACGGTCCGGTGACCCGGGCGAGCACCCAGCGGGTGGCCAGGCCGGGAGCGTCCTCCGGGCCGCGACCGCTGGACGTGTTCACGCTGATCACCGCGAGTAGGGTCGCAGACGATCGATCTCCCACGAACCCGGAGGCACCCCCATGCGTCTGTTCCGCATGTTCTCCGCGGTGGAGGCCACCGCGCACTGCGACCTCCCCTGCGGCGTGTACGACCCGGCCCAGGCCCGCATCGAGGCCGAGTCGGTCAAGGCCATCCAGGAGAAGTACCAGGCCAACGAGGACCCGGTGTTCCGGACCCGCGCCATCCTGATCAAGGAGCAGCGGTCCGACCTGGTCAAGCACCACCTGTGGGTGCTGTGGACCGACTACTTCAAGCCCCCGCACTTCGAGAAGTACCCGCAGCTGCACGAGCTGTTCAACAAGGCCACCAAGCAGGCCGGCGCCGCCGGCGGCAAGGGCAGCATGGACCCGGCCGAGGGCCAGAAGCTCCTCGACTACATCGCGGAGATCGACAAGATCTTCTGGGAGACCAAGGCCGCTGCCTGACGAAGGACCCCGTCCTCCCACCCCTCGCACGCCCGGGGTGGGAGGACGGGGCTGCTGCCGGGTCGTCCTGTCGGGCGACCCGGCAGTGCTGTCCCCTGCCGCCGCTGGACCCGGTGTCGGCCGCTCCGCCCCGACCTTGGAGAGACCGCCCCGTGAGCCCCCGGTTCGACCTGCGCTCGTTGCTCGAGCGGGTGGAGGCGGCTGCCCCGATCGACGCGGTGGCGGCGGTCGCCGCCGAGCTCGTCACCGTCTCCGGTGCGACCCGGGTGTCCTTCCTCATCGCCGACTTCAGCGGCCACGCGCTGGTCCGGTTGAGCACCGCCGAGCTGACCCCGGACGGCGCCCGCACCCGCGGCGCCGAGGCGGCGGAGACGGTCCCGCTCGACGGCACGGTCTACGCCGACGTGCTGCGCACCCAGCAGGCCGACATCTCGGTCACCGACCGGGGTGCGTGCATGATCGTCCCGGTCACCGACCGCGGTGACGCCATGGGCCTGCTGGAGCTGGTCCTCCCCGAGCCGCCCGACGAGCAGGTCCAGGCCGACGTCCGGGCTGCCGGCCATGCGCTGGCCTACGTGATCATCGCCAACCGCCGGCACACCGACCTGTTCGAGTGGGGGCAGCGGACCACCCAGTTCTCGCTCGCCGCGGAGATCCAGCGCCGGCTGCTGCCCGCCGCGTTCACCTGCGAGGCCGGGCAGTTCACCCTGGCCGGCTGGCTGGAGCCCGCGGCCAGCGTCGGCGGGGACACCTTCGACTACGCGCTGGACCGGGACGCCCTGCAGGTGTCGATCACCGACGCGGTCGGCCACGAGGTGAGCGCGTCGCTGCTGGCCACCCTCCTGGTCGGCAGCCTCCGCAACGAGCGCCGGCGGGGGGTGGCGCTGGACGAGCAGGTGCGCAACGCCGACCTGGCCATGGCGGTCAACGTCGAGCCCGGCCAGTTCGTCACCGGGCAGGTCATGCGGGTCGACCTGCACACCGGGCACGCGCAGATCGTCAACGCCGGGCACCCGCTGCCGCTGCGCCTGCGCGACGGCCGGGTGGAGGAGGTCGAGCTCGCCGTCGACCTCCCGTTCGGGGTCGAGCCGGGGTGGGCGTTCCGGGTGCAGGAGTTCCCGCTGGAGCCCGGCGACCGGATCGTGTTCGTGACCGACGGCATGCTGGAGCGCAACGCCGCCGAGCTCGACGTCGCCGCCGCGCTGGCCAGCAGCGCCGGGCTGCACCCCCGCGAGGTCGTGCACGCGCTGGGAGCGGCGGTCATGCGGGCCACCGGGGGGCAGCTCAGCGACGACGCCACGGTGGTCTGCCTGGACTGGTACGGCGGGCCGCCGCGGGTCCGGGACAGCGACGGCGGGGCCGGCCGAGGGCTCGCCTCGGACTGACGACCGGCGCGGCCCCGGCGCTGTGGTCACGCACCGGTAACCTCGGACTGCGATGCGCATCGACCGGGCCGGCTGGCCCTTCCTCGCCGTCCCGCTCGGCCTTGCTGCGGCGTTCGCCGCCCTGGCCCGGGCGACCGGCCTCCGCTCGGCCCGCCTCGCGGCGTGGCCGCTCCTCGCGCTGTCCGGCTACCTGGCGGTGTTCTTCCGCGACCCCGACCGGCGCTGCGACCTCGTCCCGCCGGCCTCGGACGAGGTGCTCTCCCCGGCCGACGGCGTCGTCATGGTGGCCGGGGAGCCGCAGCCCGGGGTGGCCCCCGAGGGCGACTGGCAGCAGGTCAGCGTCTTCCTCTCCGTGGTCGACGTGCACGTCAACCGCGCCCCCTACCGCGGGCAGGTCACCGAGCACAGCTACCGGCCGGGCAGCTTCCTCGCCGCGTACCGCAAGGAGAGCGCGCACCGCAACGAGCGCAGCGAGCTGTGGGTCCGCGACGGCGACCGCACGGTCGTCTTCCGCCAGATCGTGGGTGTGCTGGCCCGCCGCATCGTCACCCGGGTGGGCGTGGGGGCGCAGGTGGCGACCGGGGAGCGGATCGGGCTGATGAAGTTCGGGTCCCGGATGGACGTCTTCGTGCCGCGCGAGTGCACGGTCACCGTCACCGAGGGGCAGCGGGTGCGTGGCGGGGAGACCGTCATCGCCCGCTGGCCCGCGCCCCGCTGAGGGGGGACGGCGGGATGCCCGGCAGGCGCACGACCACCGTGGAGTTCGTCCGGGGCTCGGTCCGCGGCGGGCGGCGGCGGGCTCGGTCGTGGCTGCCCAGCCTGTTCACCCTGGCCAACATGATGTGCGGCTTCTTCGCCATCCTGGTCGCCTTCCGCGGCGAGTACCGGCTGGCCTGCGCCCTCATCGCGCTGTCGGTGGTCTTCGACATCGCCGACGGCGCGGTCGCCCGGCTGGTCGGCGCCGTCTCGCCGTTCGGGCTGCAGTTCGACTCGCTCGCCGACCTGGTCTCCTTCGGCCTGGCGCCGTCCCTGCTGGTGTTCGCGCTGTTCTCCGACGGCCGGGACTCCCTGGACGCCCTGGGCTGGATCGCCTGCTTCCTGTGGGTGGCCTGCGCGGCGATCCGGCTGGCCCGGTTCAACACCACGATCGACCCGACGGCGGACAAGCGGTACTTCACCGGCCTGCCCAGCCCGGGCGCCGCCGGGGTGGTGCTGGCCAGCGTCTTCGCCTTCGCCGACCTCATGCAGGGTCGGGACCGGCTGTGGATGCTGCTGGTGGTCCTCGTCCCCGGGCTGCTGATGGTCAGCAACGTCCGCTACCGCTCGTTCCGGTCCCTGGTCAGCCCGAAGAGCGGCAAGCCCTATGGTCTGGTCGTCACCGTGGTCGTCGTGCTGGTCGGGCTGGCCACGGTGCCGACCGTGACCTGCTGCGTGGTGGCCTACAGCTACCTGGTCTCGCCGCTGGTGATGCCCGTGCTGACACCGCTGGGCCGGCTGGTGCCGGACCGGCTGAAGGAGGTCCTCTCGTGACGGTGCGACCGGTGCGGCCGGACGACGTCCCCGCCGTGCTGGGGCTGGTCCGCGAGCTCGCCGCCTACGAGAAGGCCGAGCACGAGGCGCTGATGACCGCCGACCAGCTGCACACCGCCCTGTTCGGCGACTCCCCGGCGCTGTTCGGCCACGTCGCGACGGCCGACGGGTCGGAGCAGGTCGTGGGCGTGGCGCTGTGGTTCCTCAACTTCTCCACCTGGCGCGGCACGCACGGCATCCACCTCGAGGACCTCTACGTCAGCCCTGGCTCCCGCGGGAGCGGGCTCGGCCGGGAGCTGCTGCGCACCCTGGCCCAGGAGTGCGTCGACCGGGGTTTCTCCCGGCTCGAGTGGTCGGTGCTGGACTGGAACACCCCGTCGATCGAGTTCTACAGGGCGGCCGGGGCCGTGCCGATGGAGGACTGGACGGTCTTCCGGCTGACCGACGACGCACTCCCCCGCTTCGCCGCCGACCGGCGCTGAGGCACCCGAGCAGAAGGAGATCCAGGCGTGACCACCGAGCGCGGCGAGTCCCAGTGCTGGCTGACCGACATGGACGGCGTCCTCGTGCACGAGGGCAACGCCCTGCCCGGCGCCGCGGACTTCCTGGCCCGGCTGGTGGAGCGCGAGCGCCGGTTCCTGGTGCTCACCAACAACTCGATCTTCACCCCGCGGGACCTCGCTGCGCGGCTGGCGCGCAGCGGTCTCGACGTGCCCGAGAGCGCCATCTGGACCTCGGCCCTGGCGACGGCGGACTTCCTGTCCTCGCAGCTGCCCGGCGGCTCCGCCTACGTCATCGGTGAGGCCGGGCTGACGACCGCCCTGCACGAGGCGGGTTACACGCTCACCGACACCGACCCGGACTACGTGGTCCTCGGCGAGACCCGCAACTACTCCTTCGAGGCGATCACCCGGGCGATCCGGCTGGTCGGCGCGGGGGCGCGGTTCATCGCCACCAACCCCGACGTCACCGGCCCCTCGCCGGAGGGCCCGCTGCCGGCCACCGGGTCGGTGGCCGCGATGGTCACCAAGGCGACCGGCGCCGAGCCCTACTTCGTCGGCAAGCCCAACCCGATGATGTTCCGCAGCGCGATGAACCGGATCCAGGCGCACTCGGAGTCGACCACGATGATCGGCGACCGGATGGACACCGACGTCGTGGCCGGCATCGAGGCGGGGCTGGACACCATCCTGGTGCTCACCGGCTCCACCCGGGCCGAGGACGTCAGCCGCTTCCCCTTCCGGCCCAGCCGGACCCTGCCCTCGATCGCCGAGGTCATCGACCTGGTCTGATGGCCCCCGTGCAGGGTCCCACCGCGAGCCTGCGAGGGGTGGGGGGCACGGGGGTCCTTCTTCAGCGCTGGAAGAAGGCGAGCCGGGCCTCGGGGGTGGCCAGCAGGTACAGCTCCACCGCCACGGCGGCGAGCACCGGGACGCCGATCAGCGGCCGGTCGGCCTGGAACGCCGCCGTGTACCCGAGCACCGCGAGCAGCAGCTGCAGCACGATGACCGGCCCGCGGGCCCACGCCGACACCCGCCACAGGCCGACGGCGCCGGCGGCCAGCAGCACGCCCGCCATGCCCACGTAGACCACCTCGGCGAGCGCCCGGCCCACGCTGTCCGGCGAGCCGGTCAGGGTCAGGTACAGCAGCACCAGCGCGAGCAGCACGGCCGCGGCCGCCTCGACCGCCACCACCACGGCGGCCCGCCGGACGGCGGTCGGCGCGGTGCTGCGCGACCGTCCCGGCTTCGGCGCGGTCGGCTGCGCCGCACCGCCGAGCAGCCCCTCGGCGCGGGGACGGCGGCGGCCGGGGGTGCCCCCCTCGTTCGAGACCTCGCCTGGCACGGCGCCGAGGCTACGCCGGGAGAGCCCGCCGACATGCGCCGTCCGGTCCACCGGCCGGCGGTCGATAGGTTGACGGCATGCGTGCGCTGCTGGTGGCGAACCCGGCGGCCACCACGACCACCCGCAAGGTGCGCGACGTGCTGGTGCGCGCGCTGTCCACCGAGCTGAAGGTCGACGTCGCCGAGACCACGCACCGCGGGCACGCGCGTGAGCTGGCCGCCGAGGCGAGGGCCGACGGGGTCGACGTCGTGGTCACCCTGGGCGGCGACGGGACGGTCAACGAGGCGGTCAACGGCCTGCTCACCGGCGGGCCCGGACCGCACGTCCCCACCCTCGCCGTCGTCCCGGGTGGCTCGACCAACGTCTTCTCCCGCGCCCTGGGCCGGTCGCGCGACCCCGTGGAGGCGACCGGCGAGATCCTCGACTCGCTGCGCGCCGGCCGCACCCGCCTGGTGCCGCTGGGCACCGCGTCGGCCCTCACCGGCGATCCGGGGACGACGGACGGCTGGACGGCGCCCCGCTGGTTCGCCTTCGCCGCCGGCATCGGCTTCGACGCCGACGTGATCTCCCGGGTCGAGGCCCAGCGGGCCCGCGGACGGCGCTCCACCGGGGCCCTCTACGTCCGCTCCGGGATCGCGTCCTTCCTGCTCGGGCGGGACCGGCGCCGCCCACCGCTGACCCTGGCGCAGCCCGGCGAGCCCCCGGTCGACGGGCTGTTCCTGGCGCTGGTGTCCAACGTGAGCCCGTGGACCTACCTCGGTGCACGGCCGATCAACCCGAGCCCCGAGGCATCGCTGGACACCGGGCTCGACGTCTACGCGATGGGCCGGGTCGGGGTCGTCCGGATGCTGCACCACCTCCGCCAGACGATGGCCGACCGGCCCGACCCGCGCGGCCGCGGCGTGCACCGCTGGCACGACCTGGCCGAGCTGGAGCTGACCGCGTCCCGGCCGCAGGGCTGGCAGCTGGACGGCGACCACCTCGGCGTCGCGACCGGCCTCCGGGTGCGTTCGGTGCCCGACGCCCTGCGGGTCGTCGTCTAGCGGAGGACCCGCCGCAGGGGCCCCGCGGGCCGACTGTCGCCGACGTCACCCGTGACGAGTGGCGGGGCTCGCACACGCATGGTGAGCTTGCTCTCACGGGGCCCGGCGACGCGGTGACTGCCTTGACACCTCGAGCTCTCGTGAAAGCATCACAAGCAAGCAACCCGTCGGTAACACGGCGGGCGGTCGCCGTGCTACGCGCTGAGGTACCAGCGCGCTGACCTGCCGGGGTGGTCTACGGACCGGCGACCGACATCCTGACGAGATCGAGGAGTACACCGCCATGGACTGGCGCCACCGCGCGCTCTGCCGCGACGAGGACCCGGAGCTCTTCTTCCCGATCGGGACGACGGGCCCTGCGGTCGTGCAGATCGAGCAGGCCAAGGCCGTGTGCCGACGCTGCCCGGTCATGCAGTCGTGCCTCGAGTGGGCACTGAGCTCCGGTCAGGACTCCGGGGTGTGGGGCGGCCTCTCGGAGGACGAGCGCCGCGCCCTCAAGCGCCGCACCGCCCGCACCCGGGTCCGCACCGCGTAAGGACCCCGCTGCCCCCCCGCCGCTCGCACGCTCGCGCCGGGTCCCTGCAGCGGGGCCGTACAGCAGGGGCCGCCTCGTTCCGAGGCGGCCCTTGCTGCGTTCAGCGGCGGGGGCGGCCGGCGCCGGGGAGGGTGAGCACCGCCTCGGTGCCCGGGCCGCCGTCGGCCGGGGCGCCCATCACCAGGCTGCCGTGCAGCTCGCTGGTGACTAGCGTCCGCACGATCTGCAGCCCCAGCCCGGTGCTCGCCGCCGGGTCGAAGCCCGGCGGGAGCCCTCGGCCGTCGTCCCGGACCCGGACGACCAGGTCGTGCCCGTCCCGCGCGGCCGCCAGCACGATCGTCCCCGGCTCACCGTCGGGGAAGGCGTGTTCCGCGGCGTTGTGCAGCAGCTCGGTCACCGCCATCACCAGCGGGGTCGCGGCCGCCGCCGGCAGCTCACCGAAGGCGCCGTCCCGGGTGAACCGGGCGGCCGGCCCGACCGACGTCACGTCGCCCAGCATCGGCAGCACCTGGTCCAGCACGTCGTCGACCTCGACGACGTCCTCCCGGCTCCCGGCCAGCGTCTCGTGCACGACGGCGATCGACGCCACCCGGCGCACCGACTCCTCGAGCGCGGCCCGGGCCGCCGGCTCGGTCATCCGCCGCGCCTGCAGGCGCAGCAGCGCGGCGACGGTCTGCAGGTTGTTCTTCACCCGGTGGTGGATCTCCCGGATGGTCGCGTCCTTGGTCATCAGCGCGCGGTCCCGGCGGCGCACGTCGGTGACGTCGCGGACCAGCACCAGCGCGCCCTCCTCGCCGCCGGGGGCCTGCAGCGGCAGCGCGCGCACCAGCATCGTCGCGGCGTCGTTCTCCACGTCCATCGGGTCGGGGAACCGCCCGGCGACGGCGGCGCTGATGCTCGCGGCCACCGCCTCCCCGGCCACCCGGTCGGCCGAGACGCTGCGGGTCACCTCGGCGAGGTGCGAGCCGACCACGTCACCGATGACCCCCATCCGGCGGTAGGCCGACAGCGCGTTGGGGCTGGCGTAGACGGCCCGCCCGGCGGCGTCGAGCCGGACCAGCCCGTCACCGACCCGGGGGCTCATCTCCGCGTCCTCGAGCATCCGCGGCGGGAACGTGCCGGCGGCCACCATCAGCGAGAGGTCCGCGGCGATGTCGAGGTAGGTCAGCTCCAGCGTGGACGGCGACCGGGTCGCGGCCAGGTTGGTGTCCTTGGCCAGGACGGCGACCACCACGCCGTCGTGCCGCACCGGGATGAACTCCCGCCGCCGCGGCGCCGCCCCGGACCAGTCCGGGTCCCCCTCGGTGATCGGCCGCCCTGCCTCGTGGGCGGCCACCAGCGGTTCGGCGGCCTGCCCGGTCACCTCGGTGCCCACCAGGTCGTCGGGCTGGCTGGTGGGCGCGGTGAGCGGGCGGACCTGGGCGACGCACCACCAGGCCCCGCTCTGCAGCGGTACCCAGAGCGTGAGGTCGGCGAAGGACAGGTCGGCCAGCAGCTGCCAGTCGGCGACCAGCCGCCGGGCGTGGTCGACCTGCGACGGGCTCGCCGAGCCCCGGGTCAGACGTTCGGACAGGCTGCTCATCGTGGGGCCGAGCTTAGGGCCCTGCCCGGAGGCTCCCTCGAGCGTGCGAGGGAGGAGTGGGGCAGGGCCTCTCACCACCCTGCCCCGGGGACCTCCGCCGCCCTGACCGTCGACGATGCCGACCCGCGGCCGACTTCGAGCGCATCGGCGAGGCGCTGGTCCGCGGCTGCCCGAGCGCGACTGCAGAAGGACCCCACTGCCCCCCACCCCACCCGCAGGCGCGCGGCGGGACCCTGCAGCGGGGCCGCTAGGCGGGGACGACGGTGGCGATGAGGTCGCCCTCCTGGAGGACCTCGCCCTCGACCACGTGCAGCTCGTCGATGGTGCCGGCGCGCTCGGTCAGCACCGGGATCTCCATCTTCATCGACTCGAGGATCACCAGCGTGTCACCGGCGGCGACCTCGGTGCCCGGTGACACGAGGACCTTCCACACGCTGGAGACCATCTCCGCGTGGATCTCCTCGACCGCCACCGGTGTCCCCTGTCTCCCGTGCTGACCCGCCGGACCCGGCGGTGTGCTCATGAAAGCACGCGTCGGGCCGCCGTCCGCCGCGCCGACGACGCCGGCCGTGTCAGGAGCGGTCGGGCACCAGCGACCCGGCGATGCGCTGCAGCACGCCGCAGACCGCCTCGCCGTCGTGCGGCACCCCGGAGTCCGGCAGGCCGACGAGCACCTCGGTGGCCGCGCTGGCCGCGCGCGCGGCGCTCGGCGCGGCGGCGCTCACCGTGGCCAGCAACGCGTCGTACCAGCCGTCGAGCCGGTCCCCGGGGTCGTAGCCGCTGATCGCGACGACCTCGGCCCCCAGCAGGGGCCGGCGGCCGCTGCGCGCCGGGACGTCGGGCAGCCGACCGGTCACCCGGCCCGCCGTGCCCGGGGGCAGCGTGGAGCGCAGTTGGACGGCGACCGCGGCACGCGGCACCGCCGTCTCCACCACCGGGCCCGGGGAGCCGCCGGCCATGCTGCGCAGGGTGAGCTCGACGGCGTCGACGTTGTGCGCCCGCTCGAGCACGGCCATGTCCAGGGAGAAGCCGGCGGCGACCTCGGCCAGCTCACCGCCCGGGTCGATGCCCACGGTCACCAGCCCGCGCCAGCCCAGTTCGGGGAGGCGGCGGGCAGCCGCGGGCAGCGGGCCCAGGCCGGCCGGCGGGGTCCAGGAGACCCGCGGCGTCCCGCCGGCGCGGTCCCGCAGCACCGGGGTGACGTGGTGCAGGCCCTCGGCGGTCACCCAGGCCAGGAAGCCCTGCTCGCTCGCCGGCTCCACGCCGTCGCCACCGAGGCGTTCCAGGACCTCCGGGTCCTGCCCGACCCAGGTGAGCCCGGCCGCGGTCACCGCGACGGCCAGCCGCGCGTCGCCGGCCAGGGCCGGGGGCACCGGCAGCACGGCGTCCACCCTGGTCCGCCGGGCGGCCTCGACGATGCGCTGCGCGTCCAGGTAGGACTCCGTCGCCGGCGCCGGGCCGAGCAGCACCGACTCGTCGGCCATCCGCACGTGCCGGGCGTCCCGCTCGGACTCCGAGTACACCGCGACCGACTTCAGCCCGAGCCGGGTGCACGCCCGGATCACCGCGCAGGCCATCGGCCCCCGGCCGGCCACGAGCACGCTCTCCACGGCTGTCTGGACCACGTCGTCCTCCTGCTCCGACTCGCGCCGGTCTCGTCCCCCGTCGCCCCGGCTGCACACCCCGAGGCCCTGCACCACCGCAGGTGCCCACACCGGCACGTGCGATCCTTGCCCGGTCAGCTTGACCGGTTCTCCGGTGTGCGCACCCCCTGCCGGTCCCGGACAACACACCCACGAGGGAGAGGAGGGCAGCGATGTCCAAGCGTGGACGCAAGCGGCGCGCCCGCAAGAAGAGCGGCGCCAACCACGGCAAGCGCCCCAACGCCTAGAAGGACCCCCTCGCCCCCCACCGCTCGCACGCTCGCGGCGGGACCCTGCGAGGGGGCCGTCCCTGGGTGGCGCCCCTCCTACGAGGAGGGGCGCTCCCCGGTGGTCTCGCCGACCGTCTCGACGCTGGTCCGCTCGACCCACACCTGGGTGCCGTCCTCCTCGAAGGAGACGGTGGTCAGCTGGACCTTGATCCGGTCGCGCAGGCCCACCGGTGTGGGGTCACCACCGCAGCGACGCCGCACCAGCGCCTTGAACTCCTGCTCGATGCCGAACTGCCGCAGGCACGGCGAGCAGTCCTCGAGGTGCTCGGCGATGACCTCGCGCCGCGCGTCGTCGGTCTCGTGGTCGAGGAACTCGAAGACGTGGGACAACACGTCGTCACACGAGGTGATCTCGTCGGGGCCCTGCGCGCCATCGTGAGCGTCGGTGGTCACGACTCCCCCTCGCTGGCGCTCGTCGGATCCGTGCCCAGAGGTGCTCCGTTGCCGCATGAGCTCGCCAGCTCGCTCACGAGTGCGCCTCCTCTGCAGCTCCGGCGCGGACGAACCCGCGCTCCCGGGCGTAGTCGGCCAGCAGCTTCTGCAGCCCGCGGCGACCGCGGTGCAGCCGGGACATCACCGTGCCGATGGGCGTGCCCATGATCTCGGCGATCTCCTTGTACGCGAAGCCCTCGACGTCGGCGAGGTACACCGCGAGCCGGAAGTCCTCCGGCAGCTGCTGCAGGGCCTCCTTGATGTCGGAGTCCGGCAGGTGGTCCAGCGCCTCGATCTCCGCGGAGCGCAGGCCGCTGGAGGTGTGCTCCTCCGCCGCGTAGAGCTGCCAGTCCTGCACCTGCTCGGTGGGGTACTGCTGCGGCTGCCGCTGCTTCTTGCGGTAGCTGTTGATGTAGGTGTTCGTCAGGATCCGGTACAGCCAGGCCTTGAGGTTCGTGCCCTCGGCGAACTGGTGGAACGCGGAGTACGCCTTGACGAAGGTCTCCTGGACGAGGTCCTCGGCGTCGGAGGGGTTGCGGGTCATCCGCAGCGCCGCCGGGTACAGCTGGTCCAGGTAGGGCAGGGCATCCCGCTCGAACCGGGCGTCGCGCTGGGCCCGGCTCTCCGCCTCGGCGGACCGACTCCCGTCGGCACGCGCCTCGGGTGTCTCCTCGGGGACCGGCAGGGCCGTCTCCTCGGCGGGGGTGTCGATCGCGGGCTCCTCGGGCACCGACCGTCCTCTCTGCGGCGCCCGGGAGCGGGCTACCACGTCGGTCGATCCTAACCGGGTGCGGTCAGGTCGGCCGGGGGGACGGCGGGAG
>NZ_SJEX01000082.1 GCF_005930495.1 Modestobacter excelsi
CTTTGGTGCGGGCGCGGGCTTTGGTGCGGGCGCGGGCCTTGGTGCGGGCGCGGGCCCGGGCGCCGGTGCGGGCTTTGGTGCGGGTGCCGGTGCCGGTGCCGGTGCGGGTGCGGGCGCCGGCGCGGGCTTCGGTGCCGGTGTGGGAGCGGGTCCAGGGACCGGCTTGGGAGCCGGTGCGGGCTTCGGTGCGGGGGCCGGCTTGGGAGCGGGTGCGGGGGCCGGCTTCGGAGCCGGGGCAGAAGGCACGCCTGGGGGTGGCTGTCCCGGCACAGTGTCCCCCGGCGCGGTACCCGGCTGGCCCGACGGCTGGCCAGACCCGGTGCCCCGGTCAGTGGACGACTGGCTCCCGGTCGGCGGCGAGCCTGCGTCAGCAGAAGTCGAGTCAGGCCCTGACGCGCACCCTGCCATGAGCAGTGCGGCTGTCAGGCAGGCGAGGACCAGACGAGTTCGCTGCTTCAACCCCTCCATGGCCGGATCTCCCAGACAATCTGGACTGTGTTCGATGGATGGACAGAGGTTCCTCCGCCAGGCGTGATACGTCTGCGAGGTGACTCTTCGATGACGACGTGAACCTGATTGCCCGTCGGGCGTCGCACGTCGGAGCCGCAACGACCAGGTACTCGTCAGCCACGTCCTGCTCCCTAGGGGACCTGTGTCCTGTCACGGCCCGTGTCGCTCGTGGAGATCAGGGTGACGGTCCTGCGTCACCGCATCGTCACGGAGACTGTCGCTGGCCGCGTCCGTTGTTCGAGGCAGGCGCGGCAGTCGCTGGATGTGCTGACTCCGAGGCCGACCCGGCCAGCCTCACAGTCAGGGCAGGAGTGTTGTGACCCGGCAGCCAGCTGGGTCATCACCTGCGCCGGAGACGCTGTGGCGCCAGGGCTCCCGGACGGCGGGGGCCCGCACAGTCGCGCCGGCCAGCACATGGAGTCCGACGACCCCGGGGTGCGAACGCCTCAGCGGCCGGGCGCGCGAGCACGTCAGTGCATGGCCCACTCGTGGTGTGGGCCGCGGTGGACGGCCGCGTAGACCTGATCGCGCAGCTGGTTGGCGCGCTGGTCGGTCAGCGTGTGCGACAAGGGCCGCAGGACCAGCTGCAGCAGCACGTTGACCTGGTGCGGGCGCAGGCCGAGTCGTCGGCGGGCGGCCTCTGTGAGGTCGGTGTAGCCAGTGCTGGCAAGGACGGTCACCGACTCCAGGGCCTCGGCGGCGGGGCCGAGCGCGGCGCGGACCGTGTCGCCGAGCAGTTCGGCGTCGACCGGGGCGTCGACGACGACGGACAGGTCGCGGCGCACCGGTGGCTGGGACGACACCGGTCGCCATGGGGCCAGATCGAGCAGCTGGGTGGCGACGCGCGGCTCGGCCGCGCGCAGCAGGCGGATGTCGTCGATGCCCTTGCGCAGCATGAGCGCCCGGTCCAGGCCCATGCCCATCGCCAGGCCGCTGTAGGTCTCGGGGTCCAGGCCCGCGCCCGCGAGCACGTGCTCGGCGGCCAGGCCGCCCTCGGCCAGTTCCACCCAGCCGGACGCTGTGTGCACGTCGACCTGGAGGCCGCCGGTGGTGTAGGGGTGGCGGACAGGTGATGTGCGCCGGCACGCCCCGGGAAGGACGGCGTCGACCACCAGCTCGATCATCTGCTGGAGGTCCTCGGCGTCCAGCCGGCGGCCGGCGGGGCCGGTGCGGGCGATGCGCCACAGGTCGACCTGGTGAGGGGTGCCCACGTGCAGCCGGTCGATGCTGTCCCGGCGGTAGCACAATCCGGGCAGCGCCGGCAGCACGTCCAGCGCGCGCTCGGCGGTGTCGGCGGCAGCGAGCGCGCGCAGGGCGGGCGGGACGCCGGCGCTGGTGTGACTGCGCAGCATCACCGTCTCGGCGGCGTAGCGGCTGTAGCGGGCGTCTCGGGTGATGTCGGCGGGCGCGTAGCCGAGGCGGTCGTAGTTGTCCTCCACGCTCACGAGCGGCCTGCGCCGCTGCACGTCGAGGGCGCAGTGCCAGGCGCGGCTCAGGGCGGCGAGCACCTCGTCGAGCAGCGACTGCATCGCGTGCGGGCCATCAGCGGGGTCGGAGAGGTCGCGCAACTCCAGCGCGACCCGGAGGTCGTGCGCAGACAGCAGGGTGGTCACGGAGATCCCCTCGGGGGTTGTCGGCGGGTGGTGGGGTCTCACCCCCGGCCGACGGCTCCGTGAACGGCTACCGGCAGACCCCGGTGCCCGCACGGCTGCTCGGCAGCCGGGGGCAGGCAAAGGAGGTCACGTGCCCGGGCACGGACCGAAGGTAGCGCCTTCGGAGCGGGAGCGCCCTCGAGTTCCGGCGCCGTCCAGCGGTGGTCGCCAGCGAAGCGTCGGCGGTCAGCAGCACCGCAGCGTGTCCACTGTCGACCAACGCCGATCGGCCCTGACCCCGGGCAGGGTCAGGGCCGATCGACGCGCGGGCGTTGCTCAGCAGCCGGGCACGCTCTCGGTGTCGGTGATCGCGAACGAGTCGTCCAGGTGCACGACGACCCCGTCGTCCTCGGCGGTCAGCACGAGGGCGTGGTAGCCGCCGTCATCGGAGTCGGCCCAGATCCAGGGGACCGTGGCCCCCGGGTACTGGGCCAGGACGGCGTCCTTCACCTGCGCAGCCGTCTCGTCCGAGACCGCGTCCCCGCCGTGATGCCACCCGTCGTCGGCGTCGGGGAGGTCGTCGGTGCTGGTGACGGCGAAGGCGTCGTCGAGGTGGACAGCGAGGTCCTTGCCGTCGGCGGTGTCGATGTAGGCGTCGTATCCGCCGTCGGGGTCCGACCTGACCCACCAGATGCTCGCGTCGGGGTACTGGGCCAGGACCGCGTCCTTGACCTTGGCCGCGGCGTCATCGGGGACCGAGGCGCCGGAGTCGTCAGCGCACGCGCCGTCCCAGCCGTGACCGATCCAGCCGTGACCGGCCCAACCGAGACCGTCCCCGTCGTGGCCGTCGTGGCCGTCGTGGCCGTCGGGGAGGTCGTCGGTGCCGGTGACGGCGAAGGCGTCGTCGAGGTGGACGGCGAGGTCCGTGCCGTCGGCGGTGTCGACGTAGGCGTCGTAGCCGCCGTCGGGGTCCGACCTGACCCACCAGATGCTCGCGTCCGGGTACTGGGCCAGCACCGCGTCCTTGACCTTGGCTGCGACGTCATCGGGGACCTGGGCGTCGTCGCCGTGCCACCAGTCCCGCCAGCCGTGGCCGGGGAGGTCGGAGTCAGGATCGGGCGGCGGGGTCTCCGTCGACGTCGCCGCCGCCGGCACGGCGAGCACCGAGGAGTCGTCGCTTCCTCCGGCCGCGTTGGCGCTCAGCGTGCCGGCCAGGATCGCTCCGGCCAGCAGCCCGGTGCCGACGAGTGCGCCGGAGGTGATCCACCCCCGGCGCCGGTGGAACGGCGGCTCGTCCTGCGGTCCCGCGTGCTGCTCGGTCTGGTCCATCGCTGGCCTCCCCGGAGTCGCTTCGCCGGTGAGGATGGCCTGTGGGCCACGTCACCCACCAGACGGTGCGGCGTGTCGTTACGCCTTTCACAGCCAACTGCCAGGCGACGCGGGAGGCCGACTGGCGCCGGTCACGCGCCGGACCCTGTCGCCGTGCCGGTGCAGGCGGAGGTGGGCGATCGCGGTGCGCGCTGCCGCCCCAGCGACCACGAGGCTGGTCGCTGGCGCGCTGACTGGACGCTCCAGAAGTCGAGAGGTCCGAGTCGAGGAACGGGATCGGGTCTTCGTCGCTCCGCCGCAAGGTCGCCATGACGGACTCGGCGCGGGGCATTCGGAACTCAGGAAGACGCGGAAGCAGTGAGCAGTCCGACCTCAGCTCACCGTCCCGTTCATTCATTGGAGGGACACAGCGAATCGGCATTGCCTTTCACTCCTCGTTTCGGATCTTGATCGGCTTACATTCGCTGACCCGACATCTCACAGACGAGGTCGCCATGAGCCAGCCGCCGTACGCAGGACCGCCGCACCAGTGGGGGCCTCCTCCCGCTCCGGGTGCCGAACCGCAGCACGACAAGCCGGTCCACAAGCGCTTGTGGTTCTGGCCCGTCGTCGTCGTGGCTGCCTTGATCCTCATCGGCGCCGTCGTGGGCGCCTCCGGCGGTGGGACGACCACGGCATCATCAGCAGCAGCGAGTGCCGCGCCGGCGACCGTCACGGCGACGGCGACGGTCACCGCGACCGCCCCAGCCCCGCCGGCCGCCACGGTGACCGTCACGGCCCCAGCGCCTGCTCCTGTCCCTGCTCCTGCTCCTGCCCCCGCTGTGGGCGGTTCGGGTGGGTTGTCCGACAACGGCTGGACCGCTTCCGACGTTCAGGTGGAGAACACGAGTTTCGGTTTGTCCGTGACGGCACGCGTGACCAATACGCAGACCACCAGTCGCACCGCGCTGTTCACGCTGACGATCATGTCGGGCGGGCAGCGCATCGGTAACGTGCAGGGCTCAGCGCAGGACGTGGAGGGCGGGTCGACAGCCACGGTGACGTTCATCGGTACCGACGAACTGCCGGGCGACCCGTCGTCCTACGAGTACGACTTCCAGGTCGACATGTCCTACTGAATGCGTCCTGTCGCACCATGGCCTGCGATTCGCTCGAATGCAGTTCGGCGACCACTGCGGTGAGCAGCGTGGGTCGATCCCGGCTCGGGTCGGGCCCTGATCTCCCACGTCGAGACAGCTGCCATGACCACGGAGGGGACGACTCAGGTTCGACTGTTCCGCAGCACGTGAGACGCCGCTGCCGGGCCGGTTGACCTGGGTGGAGTCCGTTCGGCTCACCTCGCACGGTCGACGCGGGTGAGCCACTCGGCGAGCAGGGCGCGCAGCAGTTCCGGTTGTTCGTGCGGCAGGGCGTGGCCGGCGTCGTCCACCACGGCGAGCGAGGCGTGCGGGTGGACGTCGAGGAGGTCGACGGCGGCCGCGTACCCGACCGTCGAGTCCAGCCGCCCCGCCACGACGAGCGTCGGACCCGGGTGAGGCGGTTCGTCGGCGGTGAGTTCCCACCGCTCACCGATCCGCTCGACCGCCGCCCAGTCGACGAGCGCGGCCGCGGGGGCCACGTACCGCTCGTACCGCTCCAGCATCTCCGGGGTCTGGACCACGAAGTAACTCCGGAAGTCGTCGTCCCCGATGTCGCCCGGCCCGGCGACGACGCGGTGCTCCGGGACGTCGCGCACTCCTGGCAGCAACGGGCAGACCAGCGCCAGGCCGGCGACCTGCACCGGGCGCCGCGCGGCCATCGCCCGTGCGTAGTAGGCGCCCGCCGAGTGCCCGATGAGCAGGTACGCGGCTCCGCCGGTCACCTCGTCGGCGAAGGCCAGCAGCGTGTCCAGGACGTCGTCGGCGCTGCGCAGCGTCTCCGGGGCGACCGTCGCGCCCATCCCCGGCAGGTCGGGGTAGACCCGCCGCAGCCCGGGGACGCCACCCAGGGCCGGCTCGAAGCAGGCCTCGGCCTCGCGGTGGTCCACCCCGGCGCCGTGCAGCACCAGCACCGGCCGGCCGTCCCCGTGCTCCACGGCGGAGAGGGCCACCTCAGCCGACGGCGGTGGGGGACGGGGGCGCGCTGCCGCCCTGCGGTGCCTCGGTCATCAGCCGGACGATCTCCGCCTGGTCGGCCGGCGACGGCATCCCCCAGCCCGGCTCGTACTCGTAGACCTCGGCGAGCGGGCGGGACGCCGTCCGCCCGGTGAGGATCTCCACCGAGGTGCTGTCGATGAGCCCCGGGTGCTCCACCCCGCACGCCTCGGCGACCTTGCGCAGGTCGCGGCGCAGCGTCGAGATGTAGGTCGCCGCCCGCACCGACTTCAGCTCCGGGTCCAGGCCGTGCGACAGCCACGGGTTCTGCGTCGCCACCCCGGTCGGGCAGGTGTCGGTGTGGCACTTCTGCGCCTGGATGCAGCCGATCGCCAGCATCGCCTCGCGGGCGACGTTGACCAGGTCGCAGCCCAGCGCGAAGGCGACGATCGCGTTGTCGGGCAGCCCGAGCTTGCCGCCGCCGATGAACGTCACCTGCTCCTGCAGCCCGGCCCGGGCGAACGTGGAGTAGACCCGCGCGAAGCCCAGCTGGAAGGGCAGCGACACCGAGTCGGTGAAGATCAGCGGCGCTGCGCCGGTGCCGCCCTCGCCGCCGTCGATCGTCACGAAGTCCACGCCACGGCCGGTGGTCGCCATCAGCTCGGTGAGCTCGCGCCAGAACGCCATGTCGCCCACCGCGGCCTTGATGCCGACCGGCAGCCCGGTCTCGGTGGCCAGCAGCTCGACCCAGTCCAGCAGGCTGTCCGCGTCGGAGAACTCGGCGTGCCGGGACGGGCTGATGCAGTCCACGCCCTCGGGGACGCCGCGGGCCGCCGCGATCTCCGCGGACACCTTGGCCGCCGGCAGCACACCCCCGAGGCCCGGCTTCGCGCCCTGGCTGAGCTTGACCTCCAGTGCCCGCACCGGGGCCGAGGCGACCAGGTCCTTCAGCCGGGCCAGGTCGAAGCGGCCGTGCTCGTCGCGGCAGCCGAAGTACGCCGTCCCGATCTGGAACACCAGCTCACCGCCGTGCCGGTGGTGCGCGGACAGCCCGCCCTCCCCGGTGTTCTGCAGGCAGCCGGCCAGCGCGGCCCCGCGGTTGAGCGACTCGACCGCGCGGCCGGACAGCGAGCCGAAGCTCATCGCCGAGATGTTGACCACCGACTCGGGGCGGAACGCCCGTGCCCGGCCGCGCGGACCGCCGAGCACCTTGGCGCTGGGCAGCGGGGTGTCGTGCCCGGCCTGCACGTGGGTCGTGGGCACCGCCCGGCCGAAGGTGCGGTGGTTGATCACCGGGTAGCCGGCGGTGTACTCGAGGTCGTTGTCGGTGCCGAAGCCGAAGTAGTTGTTCTGCTTCTTCGCCGAGGCGTACACCCAGCGGCGCTGGTCGCGGGTGAACGGCCGCTCCTCGTTGTTGCCGGCCACCAGGTACTGCCGCAGCTCGGGGCCGACGGACTCCAGCAGGTAGCGGGCATGGCCGATCACCGGGAAGTTGCGCAGCAGGGTGTGCTCGCGCTGCAGCAGGTCGCGGGCGGCGACCCCGGCCAGGGCGGAGAGTCCGGCGGCTGCAGCGCGTGTGGCCCAGGTCATGGCGCTCACTGTGCCCCCGCAGCGGACCCTGCGGAGCGTCCTCGGGCACCGCGACACGCGGGAGCCGGCACACGGCGCGCCGGGAAGGCCTTCACAGGCGGTGCACAGCTCGCTTTACTGCCCTGACTGCGGCCGTGACCAAGGCCGCCCGCACCCCACCGGGCGTGCCCCGGGGACGGGAAGCGCCATGTGGTCTCAGCGGGCAGGACGCATCAGCTCACCGAGGACCCTGGCGGTCCTCGCCGCCGCGGTGACGACGGTCGTCGCCACCGCCCCCGCCCCCGCCGCGACCGCGGCACCGGCCGCCGAGCAGGGGCCGACCGCCGAGTACGTCGTGGCCTTCACCGGCAGCCCGGAGGCGGCGTCGGCCGCCGTCCAGGCCGCGGGTGGCTCGGTCGCCGACGTCACCGAGGAGGTCGGCGTCGCTCTGGTGACGTCGGACAACACCCGTTTCCTGGACGACGTCCGGGCCCACGGCGAGATCGCGGGAGCGGCGCGCAACCACGCCGTCGGCACCAGCCACCCCGGCCTGCCGCACCGCTTCGCCGAGGAGCGACCGCCCGGGGCCCATGCGGGTGGCGGCGGACCGGGCCACGGCGGCGACCCGTCCGGGCACGGGCCCGGCGAGGAGCCCCTCGCGGACCTGCAGTGGGACATGGAGATGATCGGGGCGACGCCGGACGCGGCGCAGCGCCGGGCCACCGGCAGGGGCGTCGACGTCGGCATCATGGACACCGGGATCGACGCGAGCCACCCCGACCTGGCGCGGAACTTCGACGCCGCGCGGTCGCGGAACTTCACCACCGACATGCCCGACATCGACGGCCCGTGCGAGGTGCCGAGCTGCGTCGACCCGGCGGACGTCGACGACGGCGGGCACGGCTCCCACGTGGCGGGCATCGTCGCCGCCGACGACAACGGCTTCGGCATCGGCGGCGTGGCCCCGGACGCCACCCTGGTCAACGTGCGGGCCGGTCAGGACTCCGGCTACTTCTTCCTCTACGAGACGGTCGCGGCGCTGGTGTACTCGGCCGACATCCGGCTCGACGTCGTGAACATGAGCTTCTACACCGACCCGTGGCTCTACAACTGCACCTCCCGGGACGAGTACGTCGAGGGCACCGTCACCGACGAGGAACTGGCCGAGCAGCGGCTCGTCCGCGAGCTGCTGACCGGCGCGCTGGCCTACGCGAGCGGGCGGGGGGTCACTCTCGTCGCGGCGGCCGGCAACGAGAACACGGACCTGTCGGCACCGACCCGGGCCGACGAGACCAGCCCGGACTACCCGCCGGACGCGGCGCGCCCGCGGGTGGTCGCGAACACCTGCCTGAACCTGCCCACCGAGGCACCGGACGTGATCGCGGTGTCCGCGGTCGGACCGTCGACCACCAAGGCCGACTACTCCAACTACGGGCTGGGCGACGTCGACATCGCCGCGCCGGGTGGCTGGTACCGCGACCTCGTGGGCACGCCGGCGTACCAGACGCCCGGCAACCTGATCCTGTCCTCCTACCCCCTGCAGGTGGCGATCGCCGAGGGCCTCGCCGACGAGAACGGCCTCCCCGTCGACGACATGTCGGTGCGGTACTGCGACGACCAGGGCGTCTGCGGCTTCTACACCTACCTGCAGGGCACGTCGATGGCGTCGCCACACGTGGCCGGCGTGGCGGCCCTGGTCATCGACGAGTTCGGCCGCCCGACCGGTCACGGTGGGCGCGCCCTCGCCCCGTCGGTCGTGGCCCGGGTGCTCGCCCGGTCGGCGGAGGACCACCCGTGCCCCGCGGGCGGGGTCGAGGACTACACCGACGAGGGGCGGGACCCCGCGCTGTACAACGCCGTCTGCCAGGGCACGACCGACGTCAACGGCCTCTACGGCGAGGGGATCGTCGACGCCGCGGCTGCGGTGGGAGGCCGCTGACGCCCGGTTTCCCGGTCACCCGGCCGGGGCGCCGTCGGCCTGAGCAGCAGGTCGGGCGCGACGAGCGGTCCGCGGCCGACTGAGCGGGCCGCGCCGGGGTAGGACGGGCGCGGGAGCTGAGCCCAGGCCCCGCCGTCCTCCCGAGGAGGCCCGCCCATGAGCACAGGCAGCAACGTCCCCGGCCCGCCGCCCGCCGACCCGTCCCCATCGGTGGGCGGCCCCGCCGCGGAGCAGGACCGCGGCGAGGCCGGCGAGAAGGCGGGGCTGTTCCAGGCGCACGCCTGGATGACACCCGTCGTCGTGGTCGTGTCCATCGTCGTGCTGTTCGTGGCGATGATCGTGCTGACCTGGGGCGCCGGCGGCGGGGAGCTCTTCGGCGGCTGACCTGCCGGAGAAGCCGTGTCCGGACGGCCGCCGCGGCGGCCGCCCGCGAGTAGCGTCCGCCCCAGAGCTGAGCACAGGCCTGGCCCGGCCGTCTCCGCAGGAGGCACGCGATGAGCACCCCCACCTCCGCCCGCGACACCGACCGCCTCGGGACGGCGTTCGTCCCGAGCCCGCGGCGCCCGTCCGACCCGCCGCTCCCGGCGACGGCCGAGCGGTCGCCGGCGGTCAGGCCCGAGCCGGACGAACCGATCGGCCTGTTCGGCAGGTTCACCTGGCTGACCCCGGCGGCGGGGATCGCCTGCACCGTCGCCGTCTTCGTCGCGATGATCGTGCTGACCTGGGCTGCCGGCGGCCTCACGCCGTTCGACTACTAGCGGATCGCACAGAGGCCCCTGGTCTGCGCACCTGAGACGCCCCCTGGTCGCGACCGCCGTCGCGCTCGCGCTGACCGTCCCGCTGCTGGGGACGACGGCGGCCTCGGCCGCTCCGGGCTCCACCACCGGCGGTGACCCGTACCTCCCGCAGGCGGGGACAGGAACGCGGAGTCCAACGTGAGCACCGCCGACTCCATCGCCCTCGCGGAGGAGATCAGCGGTCAGCAGCTCGACGACTTCTCCCGGTCCTGGGTCCACACGCCGGGAAGCCGGTCAGCTGACCGCAGCCGAGCTCACTGCACGGTGTCGCGGTTCTGCGCGTGCTCGCTGAGCTGCGGGAACTCCAGCACCTCCACCCGGCTCGCGTGCACGGCGGCGGTGGTCCGGGCCCAGCAGAGCCGGCACAGGTGGTGGACCTCGGGTGGCAGCAGCGGCCGGCCGCCCAGCTCGCGCACCTCCACCCAGCCCACGGCGGAGCCCGGGTCGGCCACCTCGGCACACTCGTCGCAGCGGTAGAGCACGCTCATCGCACGGCCTCCCGGCACGAGGAACGTCGTCGGTCCTCGCACCCCAGGGTGCCCCCTCGACGAGGAACCCGCAGCAGGGTCGGGCCAGCGGCCGCAGCTCGGCCTAGGCGCCGCGGTCGACCTCGGCCTGCACCACGCCGAGCAGGCTGGTCTGCAGTGTCTGGTCGGAGTGCTCGCCGCGCTCCAGCGCCTCGCGGGCGGGGCCGGGCAGCTGGCCCACCTCGATGTCGTCCAGCCAGACGGTGTCCCCACCGACCTGCCGGCCCAGCCGCAGCGCGTCCCCCTCCCGCTGCACCAGGTACTCCTCGCCACCGAGCTCGATCGTCGTCGATTCGCTCATGGGCGGTGCCCTACCCTCGGTGCCGGCCCGTTCACACGCCGGGGAGCCGACCCGGTCGGCCACGCGGGGACCGGAGAGGACCGATGTCGGCAGTTGCGACGTCCCTCTCATCCCGGTCCGCCCGGCGTGGCGGACGTGCCAGGAGCACGACCGGTGCCGGTGGTCAGCGGAGACCAGGCGGGGTCGGTGCCACCGGGGTCAGCGTCGAGAGGGAGGGCACGCATGTCACGGACGGCGGTGGGCCCGCAGCTCCCGCTCGACGTCAGCCACCGGGACGGCGGTGACCGGGAGAACGCCGACCTCGTCGCCGGGGTGCTCGACGCGCTGCCCTCGCCCACGGTGCTCATCGACGCCGACGGCACGATGCTGCTGGTCAACTCGGCCTGGGCGGCCGCCGCCGACCTGCTCGGCGACGACCGGCTCCGGGTGGGCGTCGGCTCCAACTACTTCTCGGTGATCCTGAGCCTGTCCGCCGGGGCGGCCAACCACGAGCGCATCGCCGCGCTGCGGGAGCTGGCGCGGGGGCAGCGGGACACGGTCTCCGTCGACTACGCGCTGACCACCGTGCTCGGCCTGCGCTGGTTCCACCTGCAGGCCTCCCGGGCCGACCGGTCGGGCCGGGTCGTCGTCACCCACACCGACGTCACCTCCCGGGTCGAGGCGGAGCAGGCCTCCGCCTGGCAGGCCCGGCACGACCACCTCACCGACCTGCCTAACCGGGTGCACCTGCACGAGCTGATCGACGCCGAGCTGCGCCGCCGCGACCGCGGCGCGATGAGCGTGCTGTTCCTCGACGCCGACGGGTTCAAGGACGTCAACGACACCCTCGGCCACGACGTCGGGGACGCGCTGCTCCGCGAGCTGGCGTCCCGGCTGAGCAGCTGCACCCGGGCCGAGGACACCGTCGGCCGGCTCGGTGGCGACGAGTTCGTCGTGCTGTGCCGCAACTGCGACGTCGACGGCGCGCTCCGGCTGGCCGAGCGCTTCCAGCGCACCTTCGACGAGCCCTTCTCCCTCGGCGACCGCCGGAGCCAGCTGACGGTGAGCATCGGAGTTGCCACCGCAGCCGCCGGCGACGACGAGACCCGCTCCACCGACCTGGTCCGGGACGCCGACCTGGCCATGTACGCAGCCAAGGCGGCCGGGCGGAACCGCGTCCGGGTGTTCCACCCCGACCTGCGCTGGGCCGTCGAGCAGAAGGTGCTCGTCGCCGGTGAGCTCCGCGAGGCCATCGAGACCGGCCAGCTGGTGCTGCACTACCAGCCGATCCAGCACCTGCTCACCGGCGAGGTGTCCGGCGCGGAGGCGCTGGTCCGCTGGCAGCACCCCGAGCGGGGGCTGCTCATGCCGGGTGACTTCATCCCGATCGCCGAGCAGAACGGCCTCGTCGTCCCGCTCACCCGGTGGGTGCTGCAGGAGGCCACCTGGCAGACCGCCGCCTGGGAGCGGGACGGCCTCCCGATGGTGACCGCGGTCAACATCAGCGCCGCCCACTTCGGCACCGGCACCCTGGTCGCCGACGTGCACGACGCCCTGGGCGCCAGCGACCTGGCGCCCGAGCGGCTGGTCCTCGAGCTCACCGAGACCAGCGTGGCGGAGGACCCGGTGCGGGCCGCGGCGCAGTTCGCCCAGCTGCGGGTCTCCGGCGTCGAGGTCTCCATCGACGACTTCGGGAGCGGGTTCTCCTCGCTCAGCCAGCTCGTCTCCATCCCCGCCGGGATCCTCAAGCTCGACCGCAGCCTGGTGGCCGGCACCGAGACGCGGCGCAGCGAGTCCGCTGCCGCGATCGCCGCGGTCGTCGGCCTGGCCACCGCGTGCGGGATGCGCAGCCTGGCCGAGGGGGTGGAGACCGCCGACCAGCTGACCCTGGTCCGGGAGCTGGGCTGCACCTTCGCCCAGGGGCACCACATCGCCCGGCCGATGCCGGCTGCCGAGCTGCGCACCTTCCTCGAGGGACGGCGGCTCACCGGACGACGACCGGTGCGCGCGCGGGTGGGCTGAGCGCCCTCCCGGTTTGCTCTCGGCGCCCGGTGGGACGAGGGTCAGCGGTCGTGCGCTCCCGACGTCCCCTGCTGCTGTCCGTGACCGCCGCCGTCCTGCTGGCCACCGGGTGCGGTGCGGAGTCCGCGGCGGCGCCCACCAGCAGCGCCCCGTCGTCCGAGCCGACCGCGACGGCGGAGGAGACGACGACCGCGCCGCCCACCCCGACGCAGCAGCAGCTGCCCGGTGGCGGCACCCAGGTCTTCCCCGGCCACCGGCTGGTCGGTTTCTCCGGCGCCCCCAGCTCACCCGCGCTGGGCCCGATGACCGGTGACCTCGCCGCGGCCACCGAGCGGCTGAGCCAGCAGTCCGCCGCGTACGGCACCGACCGCCCGGTGCTGCCGATCGTCGAGCTCATCGCGACGGTCGTGCAGTCGGTGCCGGGGCCCAACGGCGACTACTCGGTCGCCGCGGACGACGCCACCGTGCAGCAGTACCTGGACGCCGCCCGCGCGGCCGGCGGCATCCTGCTGCTGGGCATCCAGCCCGGCAGCGGGGACTTCCTGCCCGCCGTCCAGTACTACGAGAAGTGGCTGACCCAGCCCGACGTCGGCGTCGCGCTGGACCCGGAGTGGGCGATCGAGGCCGGTGAGGTGCCCGGCGACGTCTTCGGCTCGACCACCGGCGCGGAGCTCGACGGCGTCTCCGCCTATCTCGACGGGCTGGTCACGGCCGGTCACCTGCCGCAGAAGGTGATGCTGTACCACCAGCTGCACGCCGACATCGTCTCCGGCCAGGAGGCCCTGGTCGACCGGCCCGGGGTGGCCGTGGTGAAGAGCGTCGACGGCATCGGGGCCGCGGCCGACAAGATCGGCACCTACCAGCGGGTGATGGCCGGCACGCCGCCGTTCGTCCACGCCGGCTTCAAGCTGTTCTACGAGGAGGACACCCGGTCCGGGCCGCTGATGGCCCCGGAGGAGGTCCTCGCGCTCGTCCCGCAGCCGGAGTACGTGCTCTACGAGTGACCGGTCAGCCCGGTTCGCCCCGCAGCTTGCGGCGGGCGACGACGACGAGGTCGACGAGGGCCACCGCGGCCAGCACGAACAGCAGCACCGGGAAGACGACCGGGACGTCGGCGGCGAGCAGGACGAGGCCCCCGGCCACGCAGACCACGAGTCCGAACACGGCCAGCACCAGCCGCAGCGTCAGCGCGCTCTGCGCCGGGGCGGCACCGCCGATGCCCGCGGTGGGGTCGTGGTGGTCGGGGAGGCCGCGCTCGTAGTCACGCCGTTCGCGCCGTCGCGGAGGGTCCTCCATGCCTGCCGGAGGTACCCGGTGGCCGAGCGCACTACCCTCGATGGACGTGGCCGCTGACTTCTCCGTCGTCCTGGACGAACTCGACACGACCCTGAAGTCCATCGAGGCCGTGATGCGGGTCGACGACCTGCGCCGCGAGGTCGCCGAACTGGAGCAGAAGGCCGCCGCGCCCGACCTCTGGAACGACGTCGAGGCCGCGCAGGCCCTCACCTCCCGGCTCTCCTACCTGCAGGGCGACCTGCGCCGCGTGGAGGAGCTGCGCAGCCGGCTCGACGACGTCGGGCTGCTGCACGAGATGGCGGCGGAGGAGGGCGACGAGGCCACCACCGCCGAGACCGAGCGCGAGCTGCAGAGCATCCGCACGGTGCTCGACGAGCTCGAGGTGCGCACCCTGCTGTCGGGTGAGTACGACGCCCGCGAGGCGCTGGTGACCATCCGCTCGGAGGCCGGTGGCGTCGACGCCGCGGACTTCGCCGAGATGCTGATGCGGATGTACCTGCGCTGGGCCGAGCGGCACAAGTACCCCACCGAGGTCTACGACGTCTCCTACGCCGAGGAGGCCGGGATCAAGTCGGCCACCTTCGCCGTCAAGCAGCCCTACGCCTACGGCACGCTCTCGGTCGAGCAGGGCACCCACCGGCTGGTGCGCATCTCACCGTTCGACAACCAGGGCCGCCGGCAGACCTCCTTCGCCGGGGTCGAGGTGCTGCCCGTCGTCGAGCAGACCGACCACGTCGACATCCCCGAGAACGAGATCCGGGTCGACGTCTTCCGGTCCTCCGGCCCCGGCGGGCAGAGTGTCAACACCACCGACTCCGCCGTCCGGATGACCCACCTCCCGACCGGCATCGTCGTCTCCTGCCAGAACGAGAAGTCGCAGATCCAGAACCGGGCCGCGGCGCTGCGGGTGCTGCAGGCCCGGCTGCTCGTGGTCCGGCAGGCCGAGCAGCGGGCCGAGATGGACGCGCTCAAGGGGGAGGGGAGCAGCTGGGGCAACCAGATGCGCTCCTACGTGCTGCACCCCTACCAGATGGTCAAGGACCTGCGGACCGAGACCGAGAGCGGCAACCCGTCGAACGTCCTGGACGGCGACATCGACGCCTTCATCGAGGCCGGGATCCGCTGGCGCCGCCAGCAGGAGAACGCCGAGCTCAACTGAAGAAGGGCCTCGGTGCTGCTCACGACTCGCGAGCTCGTCGCGGGCCCCTGCACCGAGGCCTTGAGAGGCGCGCCACAGCCGCGGAGCGGGGGCACGCTGCGTCACTGCGTTTCCCGGCTGTCGCCGAGGGTCGTGACGCTCTGCGCACACTCGTGGCGTGGCGCGCCGGGCAGACGAACGAGGATGAGGGCCGGTCCAGGTACCGTCGTCCCTCGTGATCGAATTGCAACACGTCACCAAGGTGTACCCGACCAGCCCTCGGCCGGCCCTGGACGACGTCTCGATGCAGATCGACAAGGGCGAGTTCGTCTTCCTCATCGGCTCCTCGGGTTCGGGCAAGTCGACCTTCCTCCGGCTGCTGCTGAAGGAGGACAGCCCCACCAAGGGCGTCATCAAGGTCAACGACAAGACGCTGAACACGATGAGCAAGTGGCAGGTGCCCAAGCTGCGCCGCACGATGGGCTGCGTCTTCCAGGACTTCCGGCTGCTGACCAACAAGACGGTGGCCGAGAACGTGGCCTTCGCCCTCGAGGTGATCAACAAGCCGCAGCGGACCATCAAGCGCGTCGTCCCCGAGGTGCTGGAGATGGTCGGCCTCGACGGCAAGGAGAACCGGCTGCCCGGTGAGCTCTCCGGTGGCGAGCAGCAGCGCGTCGCGATCGCCCGCGCGTTCGTCAACCGCCCGCTGGTGCTGCTGGCCGACGAGCCCACCGGCAACCTGGACCCGGAGACGAGCCAGGACATCATGCTGCTGCTGGAGCGGATCAACCGCACCGGCACCACCGTCGTGATGGCCACGCACGACTACCACATCGTCGACTCGATGCGGCGGCGCGTGATCGAGCTGAACGACGGCATCCTCAGCCGTGACCAGAGCCGCGGCGTCTACGGCCTCGGCCGCTGAGACACCGTCCGGCCGACCGCTGAACCACACGACAGGGAACTGATGCGCGTCAACTTCGTCCTCTCCGAGGTGGCCGCCGGCCTGCGTCGGAACCTGACCATGACGGTCGCGATGATCCTCACCACCGGGATCTCGCTGGGCCTCATGGGCACCGGCCTGCTGATCGCCAACATGATCGGCGACATGCGCGAGATCTACTACGACAAGATCCAGGTCTCTATCTACCTCGCCGACGGCATCACCGACCCGCAGCGGGACGCGATCGCCGCGCAGCTGGAGTCCTCGCCGGAGGTCAAGGACTACATCTACGAGTCCAAGGCCGACGCGTACGCCCGCTTCACCCAGCAGTTCCAGGAGCAGCCGGCGCTGATCGCCAACACCCCCGAGGACGCGCTCCCGGAGAGCTTCCGGGTGGAGCTGGTGAACCCGCAGCGCTACCCGGTGATCGCCGAGCAGTTCCCCAACGGGCAGAACGGCGTCGACGAGGTGCGCGACGAGGGCGACTTCCTCGACCGGCTCTTCAGCCTGCTGAACGGCGCACGGAACGCCACCATCGCGGTGGCCGTCGTCCAGGCCCTGGCCGCGCTGCTGCTGATCTCCAACACGATCCAGCTCGCGGCCTTCAACAGGCGCAACGAGACCAACATCATGCGGCTGGTCGGCGCCTCCCGCTGGTACACGCAGCTGCCGTTCATCCTCGAGGCCGCCCTCGCCGGGTTGATCGGTGCGCTGCTCGCGGTCGGCGGGCTGGTGCTCACCAAGATCCTCTTCGTCGACAAGACGCTGGCCGGGCCGATCAAGGCGGGGATCATCCCACCGGTCGACTGGTCGGCGATCGCGGCGATCAGCCCGGTCATCGCCGCCGCCGGCGTCGGCCTGGCCGCCGTGGCCGCCTACGTCACGCTGCGGCTCTACGTCCGCCTGTGACACCGTCGTCCTCCGGGCGACACCGCGGCCACGTGCCGTCCCCCTGCTGAGCCGAGCCGCTTCGTCGGCCGCGGCGGGACCCCTCCGGGCCCCGCGCCGCGGCCGACAGAACGGTTAGGCTCCTGCCCATGCCGCGGGAACAGGGGCGCAAGTTCATCGCCCAGAACAAGAAGGCGCGGCACGACTACTCGATCCTGGACACCTACGAGGTGGGCCTGGTGCTCACCGGCACCGAGGTGAAGAGCCTTCGTGCCGGCCGCGCCTCGCTCGTCGACGGTTTCGCCACCGTCGACGACGGCGAGGTGTGGCTGCAGCACGTGCACATCCCGGAGTACACCGAGGGCACGTGGAACAACCACACCCCGCGGCGCAAGCGCAAGATCCTGATGCACCGCAGCGAGATCGAGAAACTGATCGGGAAGACGAAGGAGGGCGGGCTGACCCTGGTCCCGCTCGACCTGTACTTCAAGGACGGCAAGGTCAAGGCCACCCTGGCGCTCGCCAAGGGCAAGAAGACCTACGACAAGCGGCAGGACCTCGCGGAGCGCGACTCCCGGCGGGAGATGGAGCGCGCCTTCGGCCGCTACGTCAAGGGCCGCCGGTGAGGTGGCCCCGATGAGAGGCGTCGCCTACGACCGCTTCGGCGGTCCCGAGGTGCTGCAGTGGCGCGACGACCTGCCCGAGCCGCCGGTCGGACCCGACACCGTGCTGGTCCGGATGCGGGCGGCCGGGGTCAACCCGGTCGACGTCGGCATCCGCGAGGGCCACCTCGCCGGCGCCTTTCCGCACCACTTCCCGATCGTCCCGGGCTGGGACCTCGCCGGCGTCGTCGAGCAGGTCGGCCCTGCGGTCGTCGACTTCGCCCCCGGGGACGAGGTGTTCGGCTACCTGCGCCGGGACGACGTCCAGTGGGGGACGGCGGCCGAGCTCGTCCCCGCCCCGCAGCGCTGCATCGCGCACAAGCCCGAGTCGCTGGGGTTCGCCGAGGCCGGCGCGCTGCCGCTGGCCGGGCTGACCGCGTACCAGGCGCTCACCGAGGTGCTGGACGTCGGCGAGGGTGACCGGGTGCTGGTGCACCGCGCGGCCGGCGGGGTCGGCTTCTTCGCCGTCCAGATCGCCGCCGCGCTGGGTGCCCACGTCATCGGCACCGCCAGCCCCCGCAACCACGGCTTCCTGACCGACGCCGGGGCCGCCGAGGTGCTGGACCACAGCGCAGGCCCGATCAGCGGCCAGCTGTCCGAGCCGGTCGACGCCGTGCTGGACCTGGTCGGCGGGCCGGCGCTGGGCGACGCTCCCGACCAGGTGCGCGACCCGGCCCGGATCGCCAGCATCGTCGACCCGGTGGTGCTCGACCTCGGCGGCCGGTACGTCTTCGTCCGGCCCGACCAGCACGACCTGGAGGAGCTCGGCCGGATGGCCGACGCCGGTCAGCTGCGGGTGGCGATCGCCAAGGCGTTCCCGTTGGCCCAGGTCGCGGACGCACAGCGGCTGGTCGCCGAGGGGCACGTCCGCGGCAAGGTCGTCGTCACCCTGAGCTGAGTCGTCGCCCTGAGCTGAACGGTGCCCCGGCAGGGGTGACGCGGCGCGGCGCGGCGTCCGCCCGGCAATCGCACCCGGCTGCCTCCTGACCTGGGCGCACGTCCGCGGTGGAGGCTGCGCCCATGTCCCGGACGCGGCGTGCCCTGTTCCTCGTGGTGCCACTGGTCACCGCGGTGTCCCTGCTCGGTGGACCGGCGCCCGCGCTCGCGGACGGTCCACGCACGCCGGACGCCGGAGTGCTGCAGAGCGCGCTGACCGACATGGTGCAGGGACCGGGAGGTCCACCTGGGGCCATCGTGACGCTGGGCCGCGGGGGCCACCTCGACGTGCTGACCGCCGGGGTTGCCGACGTCGCGACCGGGCGCGCCCCCGCTGCCGGGGACGCCATGCGGGTCGCGAGCGTGGCCAGGGCGTTCAACGCAGCGACCGCCCTGAGCCTGGTGTCGCGGGGCGTCCTCACCCTCGACGACCCCGTCGGCAGCCGGCGGCCCGACCTGCCGCGCGAGTGGTGGCCGGTGACCCTCCGGCAGCTGCTGGGGCACACCAGCGGCATCCCGGACTTCAGCCGGAGCGAGGGGTTCGCAGTGGCGGTGCTCGCGGCGCTGCTGGACCCGCCGCCGCCCCGGGCGCTGCTGTCCTACGTCGAGGACCCGGCCCTGCTCTTCCCCGGGGTACGGAGTACCGGTACTCGAACTCCGACAACGTCGTCGTCGGGCTGATGATCGAGTCGGCCACCGGCCGGCCGTATGCCGACGTGCTGGCGGACCAGGTGCTCCGGCCCGCCGGTCTCTCCGCCACGAGCCTCCCCGGAGGAGCCGACCTCCCGGCCCCGTACGTCCACGGCTACGACGTCTCCGAGCAGCCGCCCGGCGACGTGAGCAGGTCCGTCGCCGCGGGCTGGGCGTGGGCCTCCGGTGGGGTCGTGTCCACCCCCGCGGACCTCGCCCGGTTCATCGGCGAGGACGTCCGCGGCGCCTTCACCGATGCGCGGACCCGGCACGAGCAGCTCCGCTTCCGGCCGGGGTCGTCGGAGCCGCCCGGCCCGGGCGAGAACTCGGCCGGCCTCGGGTTGTTCCGGTACGAGACCCGCTGCGGCACCGTCTACGGCCACACCGGCAACACCACCGGGTACACCCAGTTCGCCGCCGCCACCCGGGACGGACGTCGGACGGTCACGGTCTCGGTCAACGCCCAGATCACGCCCGCCCGCGCGCCGGAGCTGTTCGAGCAGCTGCGCGACGTCGTCGAGCTGGCCACCTGTGCCGCCCTCGCCCAGCACCGGTGAGCACGGGCCCCGGGGCGGCCCGGTCCCCGGCTCGGCGCTAGGTTCACCCGGGTGAGCCCCCGTCCGCCGGTCGACGACGCCGACGTCCCCCGGTACTGGCGGGAGCTGGGGCTGCCCGGGCTGGTCGACGTGCACGTGCACTTCCTGCCCGAGCGGGTGCAGGCGAAGGTCTGGCAGTACTTCGCCGACGCCGAGACCCACTACGGCGCGCCGTGGCCGATCACCTACGCGCTCCCGGTCGACGAGCGGCTCGCCGTCCTCGCCGGGCTCGGGGTGCGCGCCTTCCCGACCCTGCCCTACCCGCACAAGGCCGGCATGGGCGCCTGGCTCAATGACCAGGCCGCGGCGTTCGCGCGGGAGCACCCGCAGGTGCTGCACTCGGCCACCTTCTACCCCGAGCCGGAGGCGCCGGTCTACGTCGCCGAGGCGCTGGACGCCGGGGCGCGGGTGTTCAAGGTGCACGTGCAGGTCGGGGGCTTCGACCCGCGTGACGAGCTGCTGCTGCCGGTGTGGCAGCGGCTGGAGCAGACCGGGACGCCGGTGGTGATCCACTGCGGCTCCGGTCCGCTGCGCGGGGAGCACACCGGCCCGGCGCCGATGGCCGGCCTGCTCGAGCGGTTCCCGCGGCTGCAGCTGGTGATCGCCCACCTCGGGATGCCGGAGTACGCCGCCTTCCTCGAGCTGGCCGAGACCTACGCCGGGGTGCACCTGGACACCACCATGTTCGCCACCGACTTCACCGAGCGGCTGATGCCCTTCGACCGGGCGCTGCTGCCCCGGCTGGCCGCGCTCCGGGACAAGGTCGTGCTCGGCAGCGACTTCCCGGCCATCCCGTACCCCTACGCCCACCAGCTCGCCGCGCTGCACCGGCTGGAGCTGGGGGAGGACTGGCTGCGCGCCGTGCTGTGGGCCAACGGGGCGCGGCTGTTCGGGGTGACCGCCTAGCCTCGGGTGCTGTGTCCCCGCTACCCGCAGGCCTGACCACCCGCCCGATGCGCCCGGACGACGTCGTCGCCATCGTCGACCTGGAGACCGCCGCGGAGCCCGTCGACGACACCGGGGACCTCGCCAGCCCGGAGGACCTCACCGCCTGGTTCGTCAACGACCTGGTCGACCTCGAGCGCGACACGCGGGTGGTCTGCTCCGGGGACGAGCTGGTCGCCTGGGCCAGCGCGATCGCGCCGCCCACCTTCCGGGACGCCTACGGGGTGCACCTGGAGGGACGGGTGCACCCGGCCTGGCGCGGGCGCGGCATCGGCCGGTCGTTGCTGGCCTGGCAGCTGGAGCGCGGCCGGGAGCTGCACGCCGAGCGGCACCCCGAGGCACCGGCCCGGCTCACGGCGACGGTGTACACGACGATGCCGTCGCTGGAGGCGCTGGTCCGCCGGGCGGGGCTGCAGCCGGTCCGCTGGTTCTTCCACATGGACCGCCCGCTCACCGACCTGCCGCCGCGCCGCCGCCCCGAGGGGGTGGAGCTCGTGCCGTTCAGCTGGGACCGGGACGACGAGGTGCGCCGCGCGCACAACGCCGCGTTCACCGAGCACTACGGCTCCAGCGAGCGGGACGTCGCCTCGTGGGAGGTCATGTTCACCGGCCAGCCGTCCTTCCGCCCCGACCTGTCGGTGCTGGCCGTCTCCGACGGTGCCGTCGTGGGCTACGCGCTGTCCTACGTCTCCGAGGCGACCGCGGCGGCCACCGGGTCCCGGGAGAGCTACTTCGGCCAGATCGGCGTCGTCCCGGCCGCCCGGGGGCGCGGGCTGTCCAAGGCGGTGATCATCGAGGCGTTGCACGCCGCGGCGGCCGGCGACTGCCAGACCGCCGGGCTCGAGGTGGACAGCGAGAACGTCACCGGGGCGCTGGGCCTGTACGAGAGCCTGGGCTTCAGCACCCACCGCACCCAGGTGTCCTGGTCGCACCAGCTGGCCCCGCTGACCTGACCCGGGTTCGCCAAGAGCACGCCTTTGGCGAACCAGGTGGTTCGCCGAAGGCGTGCCTTCGGGGGACGGGTGAGGTCAGACGGCCATCGCGCCGTCGGCGGGCAGGTCGTCCTTCTTCGCCGAGATCGCCACGGCGGCGATCACCAGCGCGACGGCCAGCAGACCCGCGGCCCAGATGAACGCCACGTGGTACCCGTGCACGAACGCCTCGCCCGGCGCCCCACCCGGGTTGTCGGCCAGGTGGCCGCTGACCGCCGAGGCGTAGAAGGTGCTCAGCAGGGCCAGACCGAGCGAGCCGCCGACCTGCTGCGAGGTGTTGAGCACCGCGGAGGCGATGCCGGCGTCGTGCTCGCCGACGCGCACCAGCGCGGTGCTGGAGGCCGGGACGAACACCGCGGCCATGCCGAAGCTGATCGCCAGCTCGGCCGGCAGCACCTCGGTGACGTAGGCGCTCGTCGACTCGATCCGGGTCAGCCACAGCACCCCGAGCACGGCCAGGGCCAGCCCGGCGATGATGAGCGGACGCGGCCCGACCCGGGGGAGCAGCTGGGAGACGATCCCGGCGCCGACGATGATCCCGCCGCTGAACGGCAGGAACGCGAAGCCCGACTCCAGCGGGCTGTAGCCCAGGGTCTGCTGGAAGTAGAAGGTCAGGAACAGGAAGATCGCGAACAGCCCGGCCCCGACGAGCAGGAAGACCAGGTACGACCCGCCGCGGTTGCGGTCGAGCACCACCCGGAGCGGCAGCAGCGGGTGGCTGGCCCGCCGCTCGTAGAGCACGAACGACACCAGCAGGACGACGGCGGCACCCAGCAGGGTCAGCGTGAGCGGGTCGCTCCAGCCCACGCCCTCCTCCGCGGCCTTGCTGAACCCGTACACCAGGCTGACCAGGCCGAGGGCCGACAGCAGCACGCCCGGGACGTCGTAGCGGCGGTCGCCGGTGGCCCGGCTCTCGGTGATGAGAGCGACGGCGAAGACCGCCGTGACGATCGCGATCGGCACGTTGATGCCGAGCGTCCAGCGCCAGGAGGCGTACTCGGTGAGGACGCCGCCGAGGATCAGCCCGATCGCGGCGCCGCCGCCGGAGATCGCCCCGAAGACCGCGAAGGCGCGGGCCCGTTCCCTGGCGTCGGTGAAGGTGACGGCGAGCAGCGAGAGCGCGGCCGGTGCCAGCAGCGCGGCGAAGCCGCCCTGCAGGGCGCGAGCGGCGAAGAGCAGCTCCTGGTTGGGTGCGATGCCGCCGAGCGCGGAGGCACCGGCGAAGCCGGCCAGGCCGATGAGGAACGCGCGCTTGCGGCCGATGAAGTCCGCGATCCGGCCGCCGAGCAGCAGCAGGCCACCGAACGCGAGGGTGTAGGCGGTCACCACCCACTGGATGTCAGCGGCGCTGATGCCCAGGTCGATCCCGGCGTCGGGGAGGGCGATGTTCACGACGGAGACGTCCAGCACGATCATCAGCTGGGCGACGGCGATGACCGCCAGCGCCAGCCAGCGGCGCGGGTCGGGTCCAGAGGTGACAGCCGGGGTGGCGTCGGACGACGTCGTCCCCGGTGGGGTGGTGAGGCTGTCTGCGGGCATGGCAGAGCTGTCCTTCCTGCGCGCAGCGCAGAGGAGTGGGGGAGGGCGTGCGGGCACGGACGACCGGCGGGGCTGCGCGGTCATCGGGCGGAGGGGCGG
>NZ_SJEX01000083.1 GCF_005930495.1 Modestobacter excelsi
CCCTCGAACACCCCCGAGACCCCCGGCCCCGACGACCTCAAGACGTGACGTCGCAGCCAACGCGCCGAGCCGTCGGCCCCGTCCAGAGGCTCGTCCCGAGCGTGCGAGGGATGAGGAGGACGGGGTCCTTCGTCAGTTGGCGTGCAGGGCGGCGTTGAGGGAGCCCCAGTCGCCGTTGCGGGGCAGGGCCTCGAGGGCGCCGCTGACCGAGTTGCGCCGGAAGAGCAGGCCGTCGCGGCCCGAGAGCTCGCCGGCCTTGACCGCCGACCCGTCGGGCAGGACCACCTTGGACCCGGCGGTGACGTAGCAACCGGCCTCCACGACGCAGCCGTCGCCCAGCGAGATGCCGATGCCGGCGTTGGCGCCCAGCAGGCAGCCCTTGCCGATGGAGACGACCTGCTTCCCGCCGCCGGACAGCGTGCCCATGATCGAGGCGCCGCCGCCGATGTCGGAGTCGGCGTCGACGACCACGCCGGCGCTGATCCGGCCCTCGACCATCGACGGGCCCAGCGTCCCGGCGTTGTAGTTGACGAAGCCCTCGTGCATGACGGTGGTGCCCTCGGCCAGGTGCGCGCCGAGCCGCACCCGGTCGGCGTCGGCGATCCGGACTCCGGCGGGGACGACGTAGTCGACCATCCGCGGGAACTTGTCCACCCCGAACACGGTCAGGTGGCCGCCGGCGGCGACCCTCGTCCGGGCGCGGACCGCGTCCAGGTCGGCGCCCAGCACCGGACCGGCGCTGGTCCAGGCGACGTTGGCGAGCAGGCCGAAGACGCCGTCGAGGTTGATGCTGCGCGGCCGGACGAGCCGGGCGGACAGCAGGTGCAGCCGCAGGTAGACGTCGTGCGCGTCGACCGGCGGCGCGGCGAGGTCGGCGATCGTGGTGGCCACGGCGACGACCTGCACCTTCCGGGCCTCGTCGCTGCGGACCAGGCCGGAGTAGTCCGGGCCGAGCAGGCCCTCCAGCTCCAGGACGCCGATCTGCTGGGTGCCGGTCTCGCCCTGGTCGGCGCCGCTCAGCGCCGGGGCGGGGTACCAGGTGTCCAGCACCGTCCCGTCGGCGGTGAGGGTGGCCAGCCCGACGCCGTTGGCACCGGTGGTCTGCTCTGCGCTCGTCACGGCGACCGAGACTAGGCGACGGCCCAGGGCAGCCAGGTCCTTCCCCTACGCTCGGGAGTCGTGAGCGACCCGCTGCCCGAGCTCGACCTGACCGCCGACGTCCTCACCCTCACCCGTCGGCTGGTCGACGCGCCGTCGGTCTCCGGCTCCGAGCGGGCCCTCGCCGACGTCGTCGAGGCGTCGCTACGCGGGCTCGGGGCCCTGGAGGTGGAGCGGGTCGGCGACGCCGTGCTGGCCCGGACCAACCTCGACCGGGACACCCGGATCGTGCTCGCCGGGCACCTGGACACGGTGCCCATCGCCGGCAACCTGCCCAGCCGGGTCGACACCGTCGACGGCGAGGACCGGCTCTACGGCTGCGGCACCAGCGACATGAAGGCCGGCGACGCGGTGATGCTCCGGCTGGCGGCGCGCTTCGGCGTCCCGGGTGCGCAGCCGGCCCGGGACATGACCTTCGTCTTCTACGACAACGAGGAGGTCGAGGCGGTCCGCAACGGGCTGGGGCGGGTCGCCCGGGAGCGCCGCGGCTGGCTGTACGGCGACCTGGCGATCCTCCTGGAGCCCACCGACGGGGTCATCGAGGGCGGCTGCCAGGGCACCCTGCGGGTGGTGCTGACCGTGCCGGGCAAGCGCGCGCACAGCGCCCGCTCGTGGCTGGGCGTCAACGCCGTGCACGGCGCGGCGGGCGTGCTCGCCACCCTCGCCGGGTACCCCGCCCGCGAGGTGCAGATCGACGGCCTCACCTACCGGGAGGGGCTCAACGCGGTGCGGATCGAGGGCGGGGTCGCGGGCAACGTCGTCCCCGACGAGTGCCGGGTCACGGTGAACTTCCGGTTCGCCCCCGACCGGGACGAGGACCAGGCCCTGGCGCACGTCCGCGAGGTGTTCGCCGACGCGCTGGCCGCCGGGGTCACCCTCGAGCTCACCGACTCCTCCGGGGGTGCCCTGCCCGGGCTGTCCGAGCCGGCGGCGGCGGACTTCGTCGCCGCGGTCGGGCAGCCGCCGCGGGCCAAGCTCGGCTGGACCGACGTCGCCCGCTTCGCCGCCTTCGGCATCCCGGCGCTCAACTACGGGCCGGGCGACCCGAACCTGGCCCACACCGTCGACGAGCACGTCCGCATCGACCGGCTGCAGCCGGCCGAGGACGCCCTGATCGCCTACCTCAGCGGGAGTTGTGCATGACGAGCGACGACGGTCAGCGCCGCCGGCCGATCCGGCACCGTGGGGGGATCACCACGCGCGGCGGCGGGAGCGACCCTGCCGCGGACGGGACGACCACCGACCAGCGGCTGCTGGACCGGCGCAGCGGCAGCGACTGGGTGCACACCGACCCGTGGCGGGTGCTGCGGATCCAGTCCGAGTTCGTCGAGGGCTTCGGCCTGCTCGCCGAGCTGCCCCGCGCGGTGAGCGTGTTCGGCAGCGCCCGGACCCCGCGGGGTTCGGAGTACTACGAGGTCGGCGTGGAGCTCGGCGCAGCGCTGGCCGACGCGGGCTACGCGGTGATCACCGGCGGCGGCCCCGGCGCGATGGAGGCGGCCAACAGGGGCGCCTGCGACGCCGGGGGCATGTCGGTGGGGCTGGGCATCGAGCTGCCGTTCGAGCAGGAGCTCAACGAGTGGGTCGACGTCGGCATCCTGTTCCGCTACTTCTTCGTGCGGAAGACGATGTTCGTCAAGTACGCGCAGGCCTTCGTCATCCTGCCCGGCGGTTTCGGCACCCTCGACGAGCTGTTCGAGGCGCTGACGCTGGTCCAGACCCGCAAGGTCACCCGGTTCCCGGTCATCCTGTTCGGCTCCGCCTACTGGTCGGGGCTCCTGGACTGGATCCGCACCTCGATGCTGGCCCAGGGCACGGTCAGCGAGGCCGACCTGGACCTGCTGCACGTCACCGACGACGTCGCCGAGGTCGTCGCGGTCATCCAGGCCGCGGACGCCGCCCGGGTGCAGCACGCGGACGACCCGCCGCCCAGCGACGCGGTCCCCGACCCGCTGACCGTCGACGACTGACCGTGGCCGGCGTCGTCTTCGTCCTCGGCCTGCTGGTGGTCGGCGGGCTGCTCTTCCTCGGCGGGTCGCTGCTGCTCGGCCGGGGGGAGACCCAGCCGCCCGCCGAGACCGGCCGCTCGCCGGTGGAGCTGCCCGACGACCGGCCGGTGGCCGGTGACGACGTCCGGGCGCTGCGCATCTCGGTGGCCTTCCGCGGCTACCGGATGAGCGAGGTCGACTGGCTGGTCGACCAGCTGGCCCAGGTCCTGGACGAGCGGGACGCCGAGATCGCGCAGCTCCGCGCGGCGACCGGACCACGGGACCGGGCGCGGGCGGACGCCGAGGACACCGACCCGGAGGGCGCCTCTGTGCCCGCCGTCGACGAGGAGGACCGGACCGGTGCCTGAGCTGATCGAGCAGGTCGACGTCGACGCGCCCCCGGAGCAGGTCTGGGCCGCGCTGGTCGACTGGGACCGGCAGGGCGAGTGGGTCCTGTTCACCGACGTGCGGGCGGTCGGCGACGCCCGAGGGGTCGGCGGCCGGTTCGACGCGGTGACCGGGGTCAAGCTCCCTGGTCTCCGGCGGATCGGCGTGCTGGACACCATGCTGATCACCGGGTGGGAGTTCCCGCGCCGGGTCGACGTCCGGCACACCGGCCGGGTCGTCCGGGGCACCGGCACCTTCGAGGTGCGGCCCCGGGCCGGGGGCGGCTCGACGTTCGTCTGGACGGAGGGGCTGGACCTGCCGCTCGGTGCGCTCGGCCGGGCCGGCTGGCCGCTGGTCCGCCCGCTGATGTCGGCCGGGGTGCGCTTCTCGCTGCGCCGGTTCGCCCGGTTCGCCCGCGACCACCGGGCCTGAGCAGCGGCGCGGGTCAGGCCGGCGCGGTCGCGGTCCGCACGGCGTCCCGGGAGACGTACCACTGCCGCCACAGCAGCGCCGCCACCGCCAGGTGGACGACGGTGCCGCCGTTGTACATCAGCTGCGCACCGGCGGCGACACCGCTGAAGCCGGTCGGCGGCGCGGCGTAGAGGGACTTCGCCAGCACGTCGTGCGCGGCCATCCCGGCGGCGAGGGCGACGGCGCGGGCCACCACGCCCCGCCGGTGCGGCATCGGCTCCAGCGCCAGGACGGCGGCGGTCGCCAGCCACCCGGTGAGCAGCACGTGCACCGACACGAGCAGGTGCAGCCCGGGGGAGTGCGCGGCCGCCATGAGCAGCCCGCTCCGGTAGAGCAGCCAGGTCCCGGCGACGCTGAGGCCGGTGGCGACGAAGGGGTCGGTGAGGACGCGGACCGGCGCCATCCGCAGCACCCGGCTCACCCGCCGGGCAGCACCGACCGGCAGCACCCGCAGCAGCAGGGTCACCGGCCGTGCCAGGGCCAGCGCGAGCGGCGCGACCATCCCCAGCAGGAGGTGGCCGGCCATGTGCGCGTGCAGGTCCATGTGCGTCGCCGTCAGCGGGCCGGTGAGCGCGGCGACGAGGCAGCCGCACCCGAGCAGCCAGCTCGCCGTCCGGACTCCCGGCCACGGCCGCCGGTCGGCGGTGACGGCGAGGAGGTACAGCGCCGCGGCCGCCCCCGCGGCCAGCGCGATCACCGGGCCGGCCGGGTCCGGCCCCGCCACAGCAGCAGCGCCCCGACCAGCGCGACGAGCACGCCGCTGCCGGTCCACAGCAGGTCGTAGCCGGTCAGGTCGACGCCGTAGCGGACCTGGTGCACCCGCAGCACCTTGTGGTCGACCACGCCGTCCCAGGTCTGGAAGCCCCCGGCGCCCAGCAGCACCGCGCCCCACCAGCGGACGGCGGAGAACGTCTGCCGTCGGCGGACGTCGGCGAGCAGCGCCAGCCCGGCGACCGTGGCCGACCAGGTGGCGGCGTGCAGCAGGCCGTCGGACACCAGGCCGGCGGTGCCGCTCGCCCGGTCGTAGAAGTGGTGCCAGTGCAGCAGCTGGTGGAAGACGATCTCGTCGACCGCGCCCATCGCGCCTGCGCCCAGCAGCAGCCCGGAGACCACCAGCCGCCGGTGGCTGCCCGGGACTGGCTGCGGCGCGGTCACGCACGGCTGGCTACCCGGGCGGTGCGTCAGGGAACCCGGGACCGCCGGACGGCGACGACGGCCCAGCCCGCGGCGACGACCCACACCGCCAGGGCGAGCAGCAGCAGGTGCCGGCCGTAGTCGCGCGGGAGGAAGGAGTCGTTGGCCGGGTCGGCGCCGTAGCCGAGCACGAACGGCAGCGCCACGAGGGTCAGCACCCCGATGACCGCAGCACCCACGACGACCGCCGGGCGGGCCGCGCGGGGCACCAGGCGGGCCGACAGCCAGCCGAGCCCGACCCAGACCGGCGCGAGCACCAGGTCGTGGAGCAGCGCGCTGCCGACGAACCAGGTCAGCCACGCGAGCGGCACCCGGCTCCCCGCGGTGAGCAGCCCGTGCGCGCCGTAGAGGGCGGCGGCCAGGCCGGGCAGCAGGAACAGCCAGCGCCACCAGGGCGTCAGCGCGCTGGTCGCCGGCCGGCGGGGGTCCGAGGCGTAGGGGTCGTCGAGCCCGGCGGCCCGGTGGTCGGTGGCCCGGCCGGCCTCGTCGGAGAGGCTCACCCGCCGATCCCACCGCGGCCCGGGGCCACCCGGGTGACCCACTTGGTCTGCATGACGCCAGGCCGGTTCGGTGCGATCAGCCGCACCGGGTAGCCGTGGTCGGGTGCGAGCGGCTCACCGTCCAGCCGCAGCGCGAGGAGCGTGCGCGGGCTGCGGGCGTGCGGCGGCGACACGGTGGAGACGCGGTACAGCCCGCCGGTCTGCAGCGACTCGACGGTCACCTCGGTGCCCCGGGGCAGCCCGGCCGCCTCGAGCAGGTCGCCGAGCCGGACACCGGACCAGGTGGCGTTCGAGCTCCACCCCTCCACGCAGGTGATCGGCAGCCGCTCGGTGCGCTGCGGGAACCCCTGCAGGTCGGCCAGCGACAGCTCGAGCCGGCTCGGCCCCTCGACCAGCAGCCGGTAGTCGTCGCCGACCGCGGTGGTGCCGGCCCTCGCCGCGGTCTGCCGCACCGGCAGACCCTGCGGGCCGACCCCGGGGATGCGTGGGCTGAGCACCGACACCTGCGCCAGCGGCGAGAGCGTCTGCCCGACGGTGGTCAGGGTGACCGCACCGACGCCCAGCCCGGCGGCGACCACGAACGCCCGCCGGGGGACGGCGTTGGTCTCCGCGGCGTCGTCGACGCCTGCGCGCTCGGCGGCCTGCTCCCCGGTGAGCCCGGCGGAGGCGCCCGCCGAACCGCGCCGGGCCAGGCCACGGCGGATCTCCGGGGCCTTCGCCCCGACGTGCACCGCGACGGCGCCGATCGCGAGCCAGCCGGTCCAGTAGTGCGTCGTGGTGAAGAAGAAGCCGAACGGGTACCACTCGGCGATGTTGATCAGGCCGGTCAGCAGCTGCATCGTGCCGGCGCCGACCAGCACCAGGACCGACAGCCGGCTGACCGCGCGGGACGGCGACCCGGCCGGCGGCCACTCGAACAGCTTCGGGTAAACCGTCCACAGCTTGACCAGCAGCAGCGGGATCGAGGCCAGCCCGGTGGCGACGTGCAGTCCCTGGGTGACCCGGTACAGCCAGGACGGCGACGCCGGCCAGCCGAACCAGCCCGGCGGGTGCTGCACCCAGTGGCTGACCAGCCCGGTGAGGAAGCAGACGGCGAAGGCCGCGCCCAGGAAGGCGCCGGTGCGGGCCGCGCGCCGCTCGGAGTGCAGCGGGCTGGGGAACGCGCCGCGCCGGAACGGGCCGCGGCGGAGCTGCTCCGGCGGCTCCGGCAGCCGGGCGCCGAGGACCCGGTCCAGGGCGGAGGTCATGCCGGGATCGCGGCCCGGACACCGTCGACGACCCGCCGGGTGCGGCTGTCCGCGGGGCACTCCGCGGCGACCGAGACGGCGTCCGGGAAGTGGTCGACGTCGGTCAGCGGCGGGAGGTCCAGCACGGTCAGCCCGGTCAGCTCGAGGGCGTCCCGGGTGAGCTCGGCGGTGTCCTCGCGGGACATCGGGACGTCCAGGAGCACCTGGGCGGCTCCCGGTGAGTGCAGCCCGAGCGCCCACCAGCCACCGTCCGGGGCGGGGCCGAGCACCGCCGTCCCGGGGCCGGCCGCCACCAGCCGCTCCAGGCAGGCGGTGAGCAGTTCCGCCGTCACCTGCGGGGTGTCCATCCCGATGAGCAGCGTGGGCAGGCCGCCGTCCGGCGTCGCCATCGCGTCGGCGAAGGCGTGCGCCAGCCGGGTGCCCAGGTCGCCGTCGGACTGGGGGACGACGACGCAGCCGGACAGGTCCAGGTCGCCGGGCGCGCCGTCCAGGGCGACCACCCGGCGCTGCACGGGGGTGCCGCGGACCGCGTCGAGGGTGTCGCCCACGGCGGCCGCCGCGATCTGCGCCGCCTGCTCGGGCGTGCAGGGCGGGGTCAGCCGGGTCTTGCTCCGGCCCGGCACCGGTGCCTTGGTGATCACCAGCAGCTGGCTCATCGCGCCAGCACCTCGCGCATGTCGCGGATCGTCCGGATCGTGCCCAGCACGGTGCCGGTCACCTTCGACCTCGTCCCCTCGGCGCGTGGGGCGTAGTCGACGTCCACCTCGACGATCCGCCAGCCGGCGTCCGCAGCCCGGGTGACCATCTCCAGCGGGTAGCCGAACCGGCGGTCGGTGATGCCCAGGGCGAGCAGCGCCTCCCGGCGGCCGGCGCGCATCGGGCCCAGGTCGTGCAGTGCCCGGCCGGTACGCCGGCGCAGCATCAGCCCGAGCGCGGTGTTCGCCACCCGGGCGTGCAGCGGCCACGCGCTGCGGTGCGTGGGCCGGCGGCGGCCGAGCACCAGGTCGGCCTCGCCGGCCAGCACCGGATCGGCGACGCGGGGCAGCTGGCCGGGGTCCATCGAGGCGTCGGCGTCGCAGAAGCAGACGACGTCGGCGGTGGCGGCCTCCAGCCCGGCGTGCGCCGCGGCCCCGAACCCGCGCTGCGGCACGGTCACCACGGTGGCGCCGTGGTCCCGCGCGATCTGCGCGGACCCGTCGGTGGAGCCGTTGTCGGCGACGATCGCGCGGTAGCCCGGGGGCAGCCGGAGGAGGACCTGGGGGAGCGCCCCGGCCTCGTCCAGGCAGGGGAAGACCACGTCCGGCACGGACGGACGGTAGCTGCGGTCGGTGTTCATCGCCCGGTGTTCGTCGGCCGGGCGGATCCGGATGGGACGGTCAGTGCGCGGCAGCGCTCGTCCTGCGCCGGTGCACGGTGAGCGTCATGACCGCCACGACCAGCGCGCCGACGGCGAGCCCGAGGACCGCGCTGGCGAGGGTGTTGACCAGCCAGCCGACGACCCCACCCAGGGCGCCGGTGGCGTCGTGCGCGGCCTCCTCCAGGTGGTGCACGACGTCGTAGAGCCCGTGCCAGCCCAGGTCGTCGGTGCCCACCAGCAGGATGTGGCCGCCGACCCACAGCATCGCGGCGGTCCCGACCACGGTCAGCGCGCTGAGCAGCTTCGGCATGCCCTTGACCAGCCCGCGGCCGAGCCCGGCCACGCCCTTGCGGGGGAGCTGGGACAGGTGCAGCCCGACGTCGTCCATCTTCACGATCAGGCCGACCACGCCGTAGACGAGCACGGTGATGCCCACCGCGACGATGGCCAGGATGACCGCCCGGGACCAGAAGCCCTGGTCGACCACCTCGTTCAGCGAGATGACCATGATCTCGGCGGACAGGATGAAGTCGGTGCGCACGGCCCCGGACACGATGGTCTTCTCGTCCGGCAGCGCGTCCTCCACCGCGGCGTGGGTGTCCTCGTGGTGCTTCACCCGGTGCCAGATCTTCTCGGCCCCCTCGTAGCAGAGGTAGGTCCCGCCGAGCATGAGGATCGGGGTCAGCAGCCAGGGCAGGAACTCGCTGAGCAGCAGGATCGCCGGCAGGATGATCAGCAGCTTGTTGCGCAGCGACCCCAGCGCGATCCGCCGGATGATCGGCAGCTCCCGGTCGGCGTTCAGCCCGTGCACGTACTGCGGCGTGACCGCGGTGTCGTCGACGACGACGCCGGCGGCCTTGACGCTGGCCTTGCCGGCCGCGGCCCCGATGTCGTCGATCGAGGCGGCGGCCGCACGGGCCAGCACCGCCACGTCGTCCAGCAGCGCCACGAGTCCACCAGCCACGCGAGTCCTCCTGATCGGTCAGCACCTGTGTGCTGTCGCCCTGGATGGTGGTACGTCCGGCCGCTCTTGTGCCTGGCAACCATCTCCGCGGCACGCTCCCGGCGGGCCCGCCGGGTCCCGATGGCCGCGTGCCGGGCGCCCACCTACGCTCGCCCCCCGTGAGCGCCGCCGTGTCCGACCCGCCGGCGCAGGCGGCTCCGGAACGCCGCTCGCGCGGCTGGCTGCCGCCGCTCGCGGTGCTGGTCGTGGTCGTGGTCGTGCTGGTGGTGGGCCGGGTCGGGCGCCGGCTGACGCTCGACGGGACGGTGCTGCACCTGCTCGGCGGCTGGGTGCTGCGCGGCGAGTTCGACGTCGTCTGGTCCTCGCGGGTGTGGCTGCCGGTCGTGCTCGCCCTGGTCGGGGTGCTCGCCGGTCCGGCGGTCGCCGCCCGACTGCCGTGGCGGGTGCTGCTGCCGGGCTCGGCGCTGGCGGCGGCCGGCTGGGCGGTGGCGCTGGCCACGACGTCGGGGCCGGGCCGGCTGACCGGGCCGCTGGCGGTCCGCCACGAGTACCCGCACGACGTGCCCCGGGTCGGGTCGATCAGCGCCTTCCTGTCCGGCTTCGTCGACTCGGTGCCGGCCGGCTCCGCCGACCCCTGGACCACCCACGTCGCCGGCCACCCGCCCGGCGCGCTGCTCGCGTTCGTGCTGCTGGACCGGACGGGCCTGACCGGGCTGGGCTGGGCGGCGGCGCTGTGCGTCGCCGGCGGCGCGCTGGCGGTGCCGGCCGTGCTGACCGGGGTGCGCGCCGTGGCGGGGGAGGACCCGGCCCGGACGGCGGCACCGTTCCTGGTGCTCGCGCCCGTGGCGCTGTGGGTGGCCACCAGCGCCGACGCGCTGTTCGCCGGGGTGGCCGCGTGGGGGGTGGCGCTGCTGGCGACGGCGGCCGCCCGGGCACCGGGCCGCGCGGCCGACGTCCGTGCCCTGGCCGGGGGGCTGCTGCTCGGGCTGGCGCTGTTCCTCTCCTTCGGGCTGACCGCGCTCGGTCTGGTCGTGCTCGTCGTCGTGGGGGTGCACCGGGGCCGGCTCGGCTGGGGCGGCGTCCTCCGGGTGCTCGGGGGAGGCGCGGTCGGCGCCCTGGCCGTGGTGGCGGCGTTCGCCGTGGGCGGCTACTGGTGGGTCGACGGCTTCTCCGCCGCCGGCGACCGGGTGCGCTCAGGGCCCTCCTACGCCGACCGGCCGCTGGCGTTCTTCCTGGTCGCCAACCTGGCCGCGGCCGCGCTCGCGCTGGGCCCGGCCGCCGTCGCCGGGGTCGCGTCGCTGCGCCGCACGCGGCTCGCGCTGGTGCCGCTGGCCGCGCTGGCCGGGATGGGAGTCAGCGACGTCTCGGGGCTGGTGCGCGGGGAGACCGAGCGGATCTGGCTGCCGTTCCACGTCTGGGTGCTCGCCGCCACCGCGTTCCTGCCGCGCCGCCAGAGGAGGGCATGGCTGCTGCTGTCGGCGGTGCTGGCGATCGGGATCGAGGTCGTCGTCCGCACCGAGTGGTGAGCGGGGCTGTCCGAGCCGACCGCCATGATGTCCCGGTGACGACGGGAGGACGCAGGTGAGCCGCCGTGGCTGGGTGCTGTTCGTGGCGATGGCGGTGATCTGGGGTGTGCCCTACCTGCTCATCAAGGTCGCCGTCGAGGACTTCTCGCCGGTCGTCGTGGTCTTCCTGCGCTGTGCGATCGGCGCGGTGCTGCTGGTGCCCTGGACGCTGGCCCGCGGCTCCCTGGGCGCCGCGCTCCGGCGGCACTGGCGGGCGCTGCTGGTCTTCACCGTGCTGGAGATGACCGGACCCTGGCTGCTGCTGCCGTGGGCCGAGCAGTCGCTGTCCTCCTCCCTCACCGGGCTGCTGGTCGCCGCGGTCCCCTTCGTCGCAGCGGTGGCCGCGCTGCTGGCCGGCGACGACGACCGGCTCTCCCCGGTGCGCGTGGTCGGCATGGTGCTCGGGGTGGTCGGCATCGGGGCGCTGCTCGGCCTGGACGTCGGTGGCGCGCAGCTGTCCGCGATCGTCGCCGTCGCCTTCGTCGTGGTCGGCTACGCCGTCGCCCCGATCGTGATCAGCCACCGGCTCCCGGACGTCCCGGGGGTGACGGCGGCGTCGTTCGCGCTGCTGTTCACCGCGCTGGTCTACGCGCCGTTCGCCGTCCCCCGGCTCGGCGACGCGACGCACGCCTCCGGGACCGCCTGGCTCGCCGTGATCGGGCTGGGCACCGTCTGCACCGCGCTCGCCCTGGCGCTGTTCTTCGCGCTGATCCGCGAGGCCGGACCGCAGCGCGCGCTGATCATCACCTTCGTGAACCCGGCAGTGGCCGTCCTGCTCGGCGTCCTGCTGCTCGACGAGCCGTTCACCCTGGGGCTCGCCGTCGGGCTGCCGCTGGTGCTGCTCGGCTGCGTGCTGGCCACCCGCCGCAGCCCGGCCCGCACCCGGCCGGCCGAGCTCGGCGACGTGGACGCCGCCGTCCCCTGAGGGCCCATGGTGGCCACCATGGCCCTCAGCGGGTCAGGGGGCCGGGCGCAGGGGGGCGGTGGCGAACTCGCGCATGCCGTCGGCGAAGGCCACCCGGGCCCGGAAGCCCAGCTCCGCCTCGGCCCGCGCGGGGGAGGCGACCACGTGCCGCACGTCGCCGATCCGGTACTCGCCGGTGACCTCCGGTGCCGGCCCGCCGAACGCCTCGGCCAGCGCGCCGGCCATGTCCCCGACGGTGTGCGGCACCCCGGAGGCGACGTTGTAGGCACGCAGCGCGGCCTCCGGCGGGGTCGCCTCCAACGACACCAGGTTGGCCCGTGCGACGTCGGTGACGTGCACGAAGTCCCGCTGCTGACCGCCGTCCTCGAACACCTGCGGCGGGCGCCCGGACTCCAGCGCGCTGCGGAAGACCGACGCGACCCCGGCGTAGGGGGTGTCCCGGGGCATGTGCGGGCCGTAGACGTTGTGGTACCTCAGCGCGATCGCGCCGCCGCCGGTCGAGCGGGCCCAGGCCGCGGCCAGGTGCTCCTGGGCGAGCTTGGTCGCGGCGTAGGTGTTCCGCGGGTCCGCGGGGGTGTCCTCACCGACCTCGCCCCAGCTCAGCTGCCGGCCGCACACCGGGCACGGCGGCTCGAAGCGGCCGGCGTCCAGGTCGGCCCGGCGGCGCGGCGCGGCCGGGACGGCGCCGTGCTCCGGGCACTCGTACCGCCCCTCGCCGTAGACCACCATCGAGCTGGCCAGCACCAGCCGGCCGACGTCCGCGCGGGCCATCGCGGCCAGCAGCACCGCCGTCCCGAGGTCGTTGATCCCGGCGTAGGCGGGCATGTCCTGCACGTCGACGCCCAGGCCGACCATCGCCGCCTGGTGGCACACCGCGTCGACGCCGTCCAGCGCCCGGTCGACGGTGCCGGCGTCGCGCACGTCCCCGGTCACCAGCTCCACCCCGGCCAGCCCCGGCACGCCGTCGGGGTAGCGCGGGTGGACGGCGGGCAGCAGGGCGTCGAGCACCCGGACCTCGTGCCCGGCCGCGCGGCAGCCGGCGACGACGTGCGAGCCGATGAAGCCCGCGCCGCCGGTGATCAGGATGTGCACGTGGAGACGCTAGCTTCGGACCCCGTGGAGCGCTGTGGCTGGGCGACGAGTGCCCCGGAGTACCTCGAGTACCACGACGAGGAGTGGGGGCGGCCGCTGCACGGTGACGACGCCCTGTTCGAGCGGATGAGCCTGGAGGCGTTCCAGTCCGGGCTGTCCTGGATCACCATCCTGCGCAAGCGGCCGGCCTTCCGGGAGGCGTTCGCCGGCTTCCGGATCCCCGTGGTCGCCGAGTTCGGCGACGACGACGTCGAGCGGCTGATGGCCGACGCCGGCATCGTCCGCAACCGGGCGAAGGTGACCGCCGCCGTCCGCAACGCCCGCGCCGCGCTGGAGCTCCCCGAGGGGTTGTCGGCCCTGCTGTGGTCCTTTGCGCCGACCGCACCGCGGCCCCGGCCGCAGACGCTCGCCGACGTCCCGGCGACCAGCGCCGAGTCGGTGGCGATGGCCGGGGAGCTGAAGCGGCGGGGCTTCGTCTTCGTCGGGCCGACCACCTCCTACGCGCTCATGCAGGCCACCGGGATGGTCGACGACCACGTCGCGACGTGTTTCCGGGCGGGGTCCGCAGACCCGCGATGAGGGGTCCCGGTTGGTCGTTCGACGGGGATACGGGATCATGTGTGCAGAGCTCTGCACGAACAGTCGCCACACCACGGCCAGCAGGTGCGTGGGTGGCCGGTGAAGGAGGCACGCATGGCGGCCATGAAGCCGCGCACGGGTGAAGGTCCCCTCGAGGTCACCAAGGAGGGCCGCGGCCTGGTCATGCGCGTCCCGCTGGAGGGTGGCGGCCGGCTGGTCGTCGAACTGTCCCCCGACGAGGCGACCGCCCTCTCCGAGGCCCTGAAGGGCGCAACCAGCTGAACACCGCCGCGAGCCTGCCGCCCGGCAGCCGCGCGGACGACGTCACGGCCCCGGCCGCCGGCACCCTGCCGGCGACCGGGGCCGCGCCGTTCCCGCGGGTCGAGGTCCTCGCCGCGCTGCCGGTGCTGGGCGAGGACGACGTCCTGGCCGTGCCGGTCGGGGCGCGGGGTGCGCTGCCGGAGTGGCTCACCGCGGCCGTCGAGCCTCCGGTCGACCCGGGGTTCCTGGCCGGCGCGCTCGCCGACACCGGCAACGGCGGCAAGCCCGGCGGGATCACCAACGTGCCGGTGCCCGGCCGCCGGCCGCGCAGCGTGGTCGCCGTCGGTGTCGGCGACGCCACCGTGCCGGAGCTGCGCTCCTACGTGTCGGTCGCCGTCCGGCGCAGCCAGACCCTGGCCGAGCACGGTGCCCGCCGGCTGGTCCTGCCGCTGGACACCACGGTCGCACCGGCCGGCGCCGACGAGGTGCGCGCCGCCGTCGAGACCGCCCTGCTGGCCGGCTACCGGTTCCGGGAGACCTCCGGTCCGCACCCGGTCCGGCTCGCCGAGGTGACGGTCGTCTGCGCCGACGCCGACGACCCCGCCGTGGCCCGGGCCGCGCGCGCCGGGCAGGTGACCGCGGAGTCCGTGGCGTGGGCACGGGACCTGGTCAACACCCCGCCGGGCACCGCGGACCCCGGCTGGCTCACCGCGCAGGCCGTCGAACGGCTGCGCGGGCTCGCCGACGTCACCGTCACCGTGCTCGGCCCCGCCGAGCTCGCCGCCGGCGGGTTCGGCGGGGTCCTCGCCGTCGGGGGCGGGGCGGCGACGCCGCCGCGGGTGGTGGTCGCGACCCACCGGCCGGCCACGGCCGGCGCCGGGCACCCGGTGCTGGTCGGCAAGGGCATCACCTTCGACACCGGCGGCATCTCGATCAAACCGAACGCCGGCATGCGGGACATGAAGACCGACATGGCCGGCGCCGCCGCGGTGCTCGCCGTCGTCGACGCCGCGGCGCGCCTGCAGCTGCCGGTCGCGGTCAGCGCCGTCGTGGCGCTGTGCGAGAACTCCGTGTCCGGCGCCGCGTACCGGCCGGCCGACGTCGTCCGGCACGTCGGCGGGCGGACCACCGAGGTGCTCAACACCGACGCCGAGGGCCGGCTGGTGCTCGCCGACGGCCTCGCGCACGCCCGCCTGGCGCTGGGCGCGACGGTGCTGGTCGACGTCGCGACGCTCACCGGCGCGATGCGGACGGCGCTGGGCTCGCGCACCGCCGGGCTCTACGCCAGCACCGACGGCCTGGCCGACGCACTGCTCACCGCGGCCGGGCACGCCGGGGAGCCGTTCTGGCGGATGCCGCTCAGCGACGAGCACGTCGGGCACCTGCGGGCGCAGCTGGACTCCGCGGTCGCCGACGCCAACAACGCCCCGGGCAACCCCGGTTCGACCACCGCCGCGCTGTTCCTGCAGCCGTTCACCGGTGGCCTGCCCTGGGCGCACCTGGACATCGCGGGTCCGGCGCGGGCGGGCAGCGACGACGTCGAGCTGGTCCGCGGCGGCACCGGCTTCGCCGCCCGCACCCTGCTCCGGTGGCTCGAGGCCGGGGCGCCGGCCGAGCCGGCGGAGCCCGTCGTCCTCGGCTGAACGGTTGCGACCGCCGGTCGCCGGGCATGGCCACGGTGAGCCGCGCCGCCGGTGCGACCGGACCCGAGGGAGAACTCGCCGTGGGCATGATGGACAAGGCCAAGGACGCGCTCAACAGCGACAAGGGCGAGCAGGTCAGCGACAAGGGGCTGGACAAGGCCGGGCAGATCGCCGACCAGAAGACCGGCGGCACGCACGACGCGCAGATCGACAAGGGCCGTGACCTGGCCGACGGCAAGCTCGGCACCGAGTAGCAGACCGGGGACCGCGGGGCGGCGCCGGCGAGCGCCGTCCCGCTGACGGTCGGGCAGGATCGGCCGGGTGACCGGGCCAGCAGAGCAGGACCTCCGAGGTGTCGTCTTCCCCGCCGGACCGGACGGTCGGCGCAGCACCGCCACCCTCGGCCGGGCGGTCGTCGCCGACGCGCTGCGGCCGGTCGACCACCCCGGCGCACTCGCCGCCGAGCACGAGACCAACTGGCGGGCCGGCTACCTGACGCACGTCCGGCGGACCGTGGAGGCCGGGTTGGCCTCCCGCGACGCGGCGTTGCAGATCGCCGCCGCCGGGCTCGGTTCGCTACACAGCCGGATGCGGGTGGCGGGTCCCGACGGCGAGACCGACCTCGCGGCCCTGGGCACCGCAGCGGCGACCCGGGAGCTCACCACGGTGGAGGTGCGCGGCGGGGCCGAACCCGAGCGTGAGCTGTCGCTGCCCTTCGCCGGGCAACGGCTGCGGGGCGACGCGCTGCACCGCCGGCTGACCGCCTGGGTCGACGCGGGCGTGGTCGAGCCGAGCTGCGCCGAGGCGGTGCGCACCGTGGCCGACCACCCGGAGTGGCTGGCGCTGCCCGACCGCACGGTGGCCGTGCTGGGAGCGGGCGCGGAGATGGGGCCGCTCACCGCGCTGCTGCGCTGGGGCGCCCGGGTGGCCGCCGTCGACCTGCCGCGGCCGGCGCTGTGGCACCGGGTGCTGGACACCGGCCGGCGGGGCGCCGGCACGCTGCTGGTCCCGGTCGGCGGTACGGGTGAGACCGCGGAGCACGCCGGCGCGGACCTGATCGCCGAGGTACCGGCCGTGGCCGACTGGCTGTCCGGGCAGCCGGGCAGCATGGTGCTCGGGGACTACGTCTACGCCGACGGTGCCACCAACGTGCGGGTCTCCGTCGCCGTCGACGCGCTCACCCTGCGGCTGGCCGAGGCGCGCCCCGAGCTGGCGCTGGCCTTCCTCGCCACCCCGACCGACGTGTTCGCCGTGCCGGGCGAGGCCGTCGAGGCCTCCGTCGCCGCCTACGCCCAGCGCTCGACGGTGGGGAAGCTGCTGGGCCGGCCGCTGCGCGCGCTGTCCGCCGGGCGGCTGCTCCGCCGCAACTACCTGCCGGGCTCGGACCCGGGGGTCAACGACAGCCTGGTGCCGCAGCAGGGCCCCAACTACGCGCTGGCCAAGCGGCTGCAGCGGTGGCGCGCCTCGGTCGCCCGGGCGGCGGGCAGCACGGTGTCGATGAACGTCGCGCCGCCGACGCGCACCCGGTCGGTGCTCAAGAACCGGGCACTGGCCGCGGCCTATGCCGGCGCGCACCGCTTCGGCGTCGAGGTCTTCGAGCCGGCGACGTCCAACGTGCTGATGGCGGCGCTGCTGGTGCACGACCTGAACACCGGCGGTGGTCCCGCGCACCCGCACCCCTGGCAGGACGAGGCGTACGGGGCGGCGCACGGCGGGTTGTGGCGGAGTCCGTACGCCCCGCGCAGCGCCCTCGGCCTGGCCGCGGTGCTCGGCCTGGGCGCGGCCCGCAGCTGACCTGGCTGCAGGCCGCGCCGGGCGGCCGCCCGCTCGCTGTTGAACGGGCGGTCGCGGGCCCGGGGGCAGGGGGTCGCGGCGCACCGGTGGCGATCGGGCCGTCGGAGAGGACGCTCCCGTCGTGCGTCGCCGGGGACGACCCTGGCCGGTCGCGCGGCGGCACACCACGACCAGCGGACGCACAGTCGCCCTGTACGGGCCCTGTACGGGTCGTAGGCTCCCGGCGTGCCGCCGCCGGACGTCCGCGCCGGCTCCGCCCCGCCGGAGTCGTTCGCCGCGCTGCTCCGACGCCTGCGCGAGTCGCGGGGGCTCACCCAGGAGGAGCTCGCCGCCCGGGCCGGCCTGACCGTGCACGGCGTCAGCGCGCTGGAGCGCGGCGTCCGCCGGCGCCCGTACCCGCACACCGTGCGGTCCCTCGCCGAGGCGCTCGACAGCTCCGCGACCGAGCGTGCGGCGCTGCTGTCCGCGGTGCCGGCCGACCCACCGGGCCCCGACGGCCGCACGCCCGTGCTGCGGGGGCTCCCCGCGCCGGTGACCGCGCTGCTGGGCCGGGACGACGACGTGGTCGCCGTCGCGGGCGCCCTGCAGCGATCGGGCGCCCGCCTGGTGACGCTCACCGGCACCGGGGGCGTCGGCAAGACCAGGCTCGCCCTGGCCGTCGCGCAGCGGACCGCGCGGCAGTACACCGACGGCGTCGCCTTCGTCGCGCTGGCCGCGGTGGACGACCCGGCACTGGTCCTCCCGGCGGTCGGGCGGGTCACCGGCCTGCCGACGGTGGAGGACGGCGACCTGGACGGCCGGGTGGTCGACCAGCTCCGCGACGCCCACCTGCTGCTGGTCCTGGACAACCTCGAGCACCTGCCCGGCGCGGTGCCGGTCGTCGCCCGGCTGCTGGAGCAGTGCCCCCGGCTGGTGGTGCTGGCGACCAGCCGGGCGGCGCTGCGGCTGCGCGGCGAGTGGGAGCACGTGGTCCACCCGCTGGCGCTGCCGCCGACGGCGCCCGCGGACCTCAGCCAGGTCGCGTCGGCCGCCGCCGGTGCCCTGCTGCTGGACCGGGCCCGGGCGGTGTCGCCCGACTTCGGCAGCGGGCCGGGGGGTGCGGCCGCGGTGGCCGCCCTGTGCCGCCGGCTGGCCGGCATCCCGCTGGCCCTGGAGCTCGCCGCCGCTCGCGCCCGGGTGCTCGACGCCCCTGCGCTGCTGGAGCGGCTCGACGACGCGATGTGCCGGGACGGCGCCGCGGACCTGCCGCCGCGGCAGCGCACCATGCGCGCCACGTTGGACTGGAGCCACCGGCTGCTCGACCCGCCCGACCGGCTGCTGCTGCAGCGCCTGGCGGTGTTCACCGGCGGCTGCACGCTGGAGGCGGTCGAGGCGGTCGCCGCCGACCTCGAGGACCCGCTCGGGTCGCTGGAGCGGCTGGTCGAGCACTCGCTGGTCGAGGTGTCCGGGGAGGGCGGCGCGCGCCGCTACGGGATGCTCGAGCCGGTCCTGCAGTTCGCCCGGTCGCTGCTCGGCGAGCAGGAGGCCCACCGGGCGCGGACCGCGCACGCGGCCTTCTACCTCGACCTCGCCGAGCAGGCCGCGCCCGGCTACCAGGGCGCCGAGCAGGTCGGCTGGCTGGACCGGGCCGAGCGGGACGCCGCCAACCTGGCCGCCGCGGTGGAGTGGTGGCTGCAGACCGGCGACGGTGCCCGGGCCGGCCGGATGGCGTGGGCGCTGTGGTTGTTCTGGTGGCTGCGGGGCCGGCTCCGGCAGGGCCGTCGGCTGGCCGAGGCCGCGCTGGAGCAGGAGCAGCCGCCCGAGGTGCGGGTGCGGACGGTGCTCACCGCCGCGTCGATGGCGTTCGCGCAGGGCGACCTGCCGCACAGCGGGGCGCGGTGGGCCGAGGCGGCGGAGCTGGCGGTGGCGGTCGGGGACCTCGAGGGCCAGGCCTACGCCTCCGCCGGGCAGGGCCTCGCCGCCCTCGGCAGCGGCGCCCCGGACCGGGCCGAGCCGTTCTTCACCGCGGCGCTGGAGGTCGCCGGACGGGTCGGCCCGGCGACCGACTGGGTCGCGGCGCTCGCCCACGTGTGGTTGGGCACGGTCCGGCAGGTCTCCGGTGACCCGCGCGGCGCCGTGCCGCACATCGCGCGGGGACTGGCCTCGGCACGCCGCCGCGGTGACCGGCTGGCCACGTACGTCGCGCTGTTCGGGCTGGTCCAGGCCGAGCTCGCCGAGGGTCGGCCGGCGGCGGCGCGGGACCACCTCGTCGAGGGGATCGAGCTCTCCGAGCAGACCGGTGACCTGGCCAACCTGGCGTACTTCGTGGAGAGCCTGGCCGTGGTCGAGGGCGCGGGTGGTGCGCACGACCGCGCGGCGGTCCTGCTGGGCGCGGCGCTCGGGCTGCGCGAGCGGGTCGGCTCGCAGGTCTACGGCTACTACCTCCCCGACCCGGCCCTGCGCGCGCGGGCCGAGGCGCAGGCGCGCGCCGCGCTGGGGGACCCCGCCGTCGAGGACGCGCTCGCCGCGGGGCAGGCGCTCGACGTCCCGGCCGTCCTGGCGCTCGCCCTCCGCCGGGACACCCCGACCGGCTGACCCGACTCCTCGGGGTCGGGGCTCGGGGACGGTTCAGGGTCGGGTCAGGGCGCTCCCCGATGGTCCGGGCCGCGGCGCGTCGACAGGCTCCTGGGCATGGACACCACACCTCCTCGGCCGCCCCGGAGCACCCGATGATCGTCGCCCGCGGGCTCACCAAGACCTTCGGCGCCAAGGTCGCCGTCGACGACCTGAGCTTCACCGTCGAGCCCGGCCGGGTCACCGGCTTCCTCGGCCCGAACGGTGCCGGCAAGTCGACGACGATGCGCATGGTGGTCGGCCTGGACCGGCCGACCGCCGGCAGCGTCACCGTGAACGGCCACTCCTACGCCTCCTCGCCGGCGCCGCTGCGCGAGGTCGGCGCACTGCTCGAGGCCCGGGCGCTGCACCCCGGGCGCACCGCCCGCAACCACCTGCGCTGGCTGGCCGCCAGCAACGGGATCCCGCGCACCCGCATCGACGAGGTGCTCGACCTCGTCGGCCTCGACGCCGTCGCCGACCAGCGGGTCGGCCGGTTCTCCCTCGGCATGGGGCAGCGGCTGGGCATCGCGGTGGCGCTGCTCGGCGAGCCACCGGTCGTCGTCCTGGACGAGCCGGTCAACGGTCTGGACCCCGAGGGCATCCGCTGGGTGCGCACCCTCGCGCGGGAGCTCGCCGGGCAGGGCCGGACGGTGCTGGTCTCCAGCCACCTGATGTCGGAGATGGCGCTCACCGCCGACCACCTGGTCGTGGTCGGTCGCGGCCGGATGCTCGCCGACTGCTCGATGGCCCAGTTCATCGCCGACCACGCCGCCTCCTACGTGCGGGTGCGCAGCCCGCGTCCCGGTGACGTCGAGGCGCTGCTCCGCGGCCGTGGGCTGGACGTCGACCGGCACGGCGACGAGCTGCAGGTGCAGGGCATGGACGCCGCCGGCATCGGCGACCTGGTCGGTCGCGCCGGGCTGCACCTGCACGAGCTGACCCTCGTCCGGTCCTCGCTCGAGGACGCCTTCATGACCCTCACCGCCGACAGCGTGGAGTACGCCGCGCACCCGGCTGCCCAGGAAGCGCAGGCCGTCCGATGATCGACACCGTCGCCCTCGACCCCGACCGGCACGTCCCCGGCGTGCGGCGGCACCCCCGTGCCGCCGACACGCTGCACGCCGAGTGGCTGAAGTTCTGGTCGGTGCGCTCCACCGGCTGGTCCACCGCGATGCTCTTCGTGCTCGGCGCCGGGCTGACCACCCTGGTGTGCGCCACCAGCGCCGCCTGGCTGGCCAGCGGGGAGGCGGACGAGTCGCCGGCCTCGTTCATCACCTGGGGCCTGTTCTTCGCGCAGATCACCGCGCTGGCCCTCGGCACGCTGATCGTGACCAGCGAGTACGGCACCGGGATGATCCGGGCCACGCTGTCGGCCACGCCCCGGCGGGGCGCCGTGCTGGCCGCCAAGGCGGTGGTGCTCACCGGCACGCTGTTCGTCGCCGGGGTGGTCACGGCGTTCGCCGGCTACCTGGGTGGCAACTGGTTCCTCGACCGGGAGGGCATCGGCATCGCGTTGACCGACGACGGCGTGCTGCGCTCCATGCTGGGCAGCGGCCTGTACCTGGCCGGTCTGGGCCTGTTCGCCATGGCGATCGGGCTGCTCGTCCGGCACACCGCCGCCGCGCTGTCGATCGGCCTGGCGCTGGTCTTCGTCGTCGGGAACATGGCGTTCCTGCTGCCGGGGACCTGGGGGGAGTGGGTGGCGAAGCTGCTGCCGGGCAACGCCGGGAGCGGGGTGGCCACGCCGGTCCCGTTCAACCCGGAGCTGCTCGCCCCGTGGACCGGGTTCGCCGTCTTCACCGCCGAGGTGGCAGCGCTGCTGCTGACCGGCTGGCTGGTCTTCCGCCACCGCGACGCCTGACGAAGGACCCCGCTGCCCCCACGCCTCGCAGGCTCGGCGCGGGCCCCTGCAGCGGGGCCGTTCCAGGCCGTCACGGGGGGCCGATGAGGCCGGCGACGATCTCCGCGGACAGCGCGACCAGCGGCAGCCCGCCACCGGGGTGCGCCGACCCGCCGACCAGGAAGAGGCCGGGCAGCGGTGAGGCGTTCGCCGGCCGGAGGAACGCCGCCCGGGCGCCGTTGCTGGAGGTGCCGTAGATCGAGCCCCCCGGGCTGGCCGTCTCCCGCTCCAGGTCGGCCGGGGTGCGCACCACCCGCCAGCGGACCCGGTCCCGGACGTCCAGCCCCCGCCGCGCCATCGTCGCCAGCACCCGGTCCGCGTAGCCGTCGGCGACCCCGGGAGCGTTCCAGTCGACACCGCCCTCGGGCTCGTGGCGCGGCGCGTTGACCAGCACGAACCACGACTCGCTCGCCGGCTCGGGCCGGGTCGCCGGGTCGTCGGGGGCGCTGACGTAGACGGTCGGGTCCTCGACCGGTCGCTTCGGGCCGCGCCGGCCGAACAGCGCGTCGAACTCGGCGTCGTAGCGCTCGGGGAACAGGACCGTGTGGTGCGCCAGGCCCGGCGTCCGGCCGCGGAGCGCCAGCAGCAGGACGAAGCCGGAGAAGGACGGGTCGACCCGGCGCAGCGCCGCCCGCGCCCGGCGCACCGGCGCCCGGCGGGGGAGCAACCGGCCGTAGAGGGCGGCGGCGTCGGCGTTGCAGACGACGACGTCGGCCGGCAGCCGTCCGCCGTCCGCCAGCCGCACCCCGGAGGCGCAGCCGCCGCTCAGCAGGACCTCGGTCACCAGGGCACCGGTGCGGACCACCGCGCCCCGTTCTCCCGCCCGGTCGGCCACCGCCTCGGCCAGCCGGCGCAGCCCGCCGCGGACGTACCAGGAGCCGAAGGCCTGCTCGATCCAGGGCACGGTCAGCAGCGCGGCCGGTGCGCGCCGCGGGTCCGAGCCGGAGTAGGTGGCGTAGCGGTCCAGCAGGATGCGCAGCCGCGGATCGGTCAGGTACCCGCGGCCGATGCCGCGCAACGTCCGCCCGGGCGCGATGGTGCGCAGGTCGGCGGTCCGCCGCGCCAGCCGGGCCAGCGTCGCCGCGCCGGCCAGCGGTGAGCGGAGGAACGGCTGCTCGGTCGCCTGCCACATCGCCTCGGCCCGGGCCAGCAGCGCCGTCCACTGGGCACCGCGGCCGGCGCCGAGGTCGTCGTCCAGCACGCCCGGGACCCGGTCGAGGCGGCCCGGCACCGAGGTCGTCGTCCCGTCGGCGAAGCGGTAGGCGACGGCCGGGTCCAGCCGCTGCAGGTCCAGCACGTCGGTGAGCGGCGCACCGGTCGCGGCGAAGAGGTCCTCGAAGACCTGGGGGAGGGTGACCAGGCTCGGGCCGGTGTCGAACCCGTGACCGTCGCGGGCGTACCAGCCGAGCTTGCCGCCGACCTGCGGTGCCGCCTCGACCACGGTGACCGCGTGGCCGGCGGCGGCCAGCCGGGCAGCGGCCGCCAGCCCGCCCAGGCC
>NZ_SJEX01000084.1 GCF_005930495.1 Modestobacter excelsi
CCGCCTCATGTCCGCATCCGCGGAGCAGCGATCGGACCCGTCGACGCAACCAGCGGCGCAGCCCGTCCGGACGACTAGATTCGGTCCGGTGACGACCCCCAGCCCCCTGCCCGACCCGCGGATCCGCCCGCAGGTGGACGCGGGCCGCCCCGGCTCCGGTGGCCTGGTCGACCGGCACGGCCGGGTCGCGACCGACCTCCGCGTGTCGCTGACCGACCGCTGCAACCTCCGCTGCACGTACTGCATGCCGCCCGAGGGGCTGCAGTGGCTGCCCAAGGTCGAGCAGCTCACCGACGAGGAGGTCGTCCGGCTGGTCCGGATCGGCGTCGAACACCTGGGCATCCGCGAGGTCCGGTTCACCGGCGGCGAGCCGCTGCTGCGGCCGGGCCTGCCCGGCATCGTGGCCGCCACCACCGCCCTGCTGCCCCGGCCGGAGGTGTCGCTGACCACCAACGCGGTCGGGCTCTCCCGGATGGCGCCCGCGCTCGCCGCGGCCGGGCTGGACCGGATCAACGTCAGCCTGGACACGCTGGACCGCGACCGGTTCAAGCAGCTCACGTACCGGGACCGGCTGCCCGACGTGCTCGCCGGGCTCAAGGCGGCGAAGGACGCCGGGCTGACCCCGGTGAAGATCAACACGGTGCTGCTGCGCGGCATCAACGAGGACGACGCCGTCCCGCTGCTCGAGTACTGCCTCGAGCACGGCTACGAGCTGCGCTTCATCGAGCAGATGCCGCTGGACGCCCACCACGCCTGGACCCGCGGGGAGATGGTCACCGCGGAGGACATCCTGGCCCGGCTGACCGCCGCGCACACCCTCGTGCCCGACGTCGAGGAGCGCGGGGCCGCCCCCGCCGAGCGCTGGCTGGTCGACGGCACCGGGCTGACCGTCGGGGTGATCGCCTCGGTGACCCGGTCGTTCTGCGGCGCCTGCGACCGGACCCGGATCACCGCCGACGGCCAGGTCCGCAACTGCCTGTTCGCCCGTGAGGAGTCCGACCTGCGCACCGCGCTGCGCGAGGGTGCCGACGACCAGGAGATCGCCGACCGCTGGCGGATCGCCACGCTGTCGAAGCTGCCCGGCCACGGCATCGACGACCCCAGCTTCCTGCAGCCGAGCCGCCCGATGTCCGCGATCGGCGGCTGAGCCCGGTGGTCACGGTGCGGTACTTCGCCGGGGCTCGCGCAGCCGTCGGTGTGGACACCGAGACCCGGGACGCGGGCAGCCTGCAGGAGCTGGTCGGTCAGATCGTCGACGCCCACGGGGAGCGGCTGGAACGGGTGCTCACGGCGTGCTCGTTCCTGGTCGACGGAACCAGCACCCGCGACCGCGCGTTGGTGCTGGCGCCGGGGGCGGTCGTCGATGTGCTGCCCCCCTTCGCCGGAGGCTGACAGCTCCGGGAGCATCGCAGCGAGGAACGAGCGAGGAGCGGACCGGGGCGCGGAAGCCGACCTGTGCCACGGCGGATGAGGAGAGTCCGATGAGCCTGTTCGACAAGGCGAAGGCCAAGGCCGAGGAGCTGCTCGGTCATGCCGAGGAGCTGTACGGCCAGACGCACGGCGACGCCGCGGCGACGCTCGACGGGGAGGCCCGCCGGCTGGAGGCCGAGGCCGAGGAGGAGCAGGCCGAGGGCACGTCCCGCCGCGACGACGACGGGCTGGCCGGCGCCCGCTGACCTCCGACCGTCAGGTCAGGGGCAGGCGACCCACTCCTCCTCGCCGTCGGTGAACACCTGGCGCTTCCAGATCGGCAGCCGGGCCTTCACCTCGTCGACGAGCTCGGCGCAGGCGGTGAACGCCTGCCCGCGGTGCGCCGCGCTCACCGCGCAGGCCAGGGCGACGTCCCCGATGGCGAGCAGCCCCACCCGGTGCGACACGGCGACCGACCGGACGTCGGGGCGGGCAGCGAACTCCGCCGCGATCTCGGCGATCAGCTCAGGCGCGGTGGGGTGCCCGACGTACTCCAGCTCGGTGACCGACCGGCCACCGTCGTGGTCGCGGACCACGCCGGCGAAGGAGACGACGGCGCCCGCCGCCTTGTCGGCGACGGCCGCCTCGTGCTCCGCGACCGACAACGGCTCCTCGGTGACCCGGGCCAGGAGAGTGTCCACGGCGCGAAGGTACTTGGTGGCCGGGCTCGGGTGGGCGGCTCAGGCCAGGGGCGGGACGTCGAGGTCGGTGGGGTCGGCCAGGCCGGTGCAGTCGACCTCGAGGACGTCGCGCGCCGCCAGGTAGCGGCGCGCGCCCTCGTCGCCGGTCGCGGTCTCCGCCACCCCGGCCCAGTGCTCCCGGCCGAGCAGCACCGGGTGCCCGCGGACGCCGTCGTAGCTCGCCACCGCCAGCGCGTCGGGGGCCGCGTGCCCGGCCATCCGGGCCAGCGCAGCCGGGGTCATCCCCGGCATGTCCACCAGCTGCACCAGCGCGGCGTCGACCCGACCGGGCCAGCCGCGCAGCCCGTCCAGGCCGGTGCGCAGGCTGGAGGCCATCCCGCTCGCCCAGTCGGTGTTCACCAGGACGGTCGCGCCGGACAGGTCGGCGGTGCGCCAGACGTCGACCGCCTGCGCGCCGAGGACGACCAGCACCGGGTCGCAGACCGCGGCCGCCGTCCGGACCGCGCGCTCGACCAGCAGGCTGCCCTCGTACTCGACCAGCGCCTTCGGCATGCCGTAGCGCCGTCCCCCGCCGGCGGCCAGCACCAGCCCGGCCACGGGCGCCTCCGACGTCATGCCCCCACTCTGTCAGCGGTCGTAGACGGCAATCTCGGAGGCCTTGACCGACGCCCACACGGCGACGCCGGGGGCCAGGCCGAGCTCGGCGAAGGACGTCGCGGTGACGTCGGCGGTCAGCGGCACCTCGCCGTCCAGGTCGCAGCGCACCACCGAGCCGTGCGGGGTCGCCGCCACCAGCCGCAGCGGCCAGACGTTGCGCGGGCTGCCCGCCGGCCGCTCCAGGTACAGCGCCACCGACTCCGGCCGGATCGCGGCGAACACCGGCCCGGCGGCGTCCTCCGCGACCGCCACCAGCCCGCCGCCGTCCAGGGCGACCTGCGCCCCGGCTCCGGTGCCCGGCAGCAGCACCAGCCCGACCAGCCGGGCCACGTAGTCGGTGCGCGGCCGGCGGGCGATCTCCGCCGGGGTGCCGGCCTGCACCACCCGGCCGTCCTCGACCACCACCACCCGGTCGGCCAGCGCCATCGCGTCGATCGGGTCGTGGGTGACCAGCACGGCGCTGCCGGCGTAGTCGCTGAGGTGCCGGTGCAGCTCGGCCCGCACGGCGAGCCGGGTGCGGGCGTCGAGCGCGGACAGCGGCTCGTCCAGCAGCAGCACCCGCGGGTCGCCGACCAGCGCCCGGGCCAGCGCCGCGCGCTGCGCCTGCCCACCGGACAGCTCGCCCGGACGGCGGTCGCCCAGGTCCGCCAGCCCCACCCGGTCCAGCCACGGCTCGGCCGTCGCCCGGGCCGTGGCCTTGCGCATCCCCCGCGACCGCAGCCCGAAGGCGACGTTCTCGGTGATCGACAGGTGCGGGAAGAGCAGGTGGTCCTGGAACACCATGCCCAGCGAGCGCTGGTGCGCCGGCACGTGCCGGTCGGCGGAGTCCCAGACGTCCTGGTCCACGACCACCCGGCCGGCGTCCGCGGGGAGCAACCCGGCCAGCACCCGCAGGACGGTGGACTTCCCCGCGCCGTTCGGGCCGAGGACGGCCAGCACCTCGCCGTCCCCGACCGAGAACTCGACGTCCACCCCCAACGACCCTCGCTGGACGACGACGTGCGCGTCGAGGGTCACGCCGCGACGCCCTGACCCGGGCCGCGGCCGAGCCAGCGGTCGCGGAGCAGCAGCAGGGTCCCCAGGGAGACCGCCAGCAGGACCAGCGACAGGACGATCGCCGCCTCGGGGTCCCGCTGCAGTGCCAGGTAGACCGCGAGCGGCATGGTCTGCGTGGTGCCGGGGAAGTTGCCGGCGAAGGTGATCGTCGCCCCGAACTCGCCCAGGGCCCGGGCCCAGCAGAGCACCGCGCCCGCCGCGATCCCCGGGGCCACCAGCGGCAGGGTGACCCGGCGGAACGTCGTCCACCGGTCGGCGCCGAGGGTGGCGGCGGCGTCCTCGAACCGCGCGTCGGCCGCCCGGAGCGCACCCTCCACGCTGATCACCAGGAACGGCATCGCCACGAACGTCTCGGCGATCACCACGGCCGCCGTGGTGAACGGGACGGTCACCCCGAGGTGCTCGTACAGCGGACGGCCGAGGATCCCGGTGCGGCCGATCACCAGGAACAGCGCCACACCCCCGACCACCGGCGGCAGCACCAGCGGGACCGTCACCAGCGCGCGCAGCACCGACCTGCCGCGGATGCGGGAGCGGGCGAGCACCCAGGCCAGCGGGACGCCGAGCAGCAGCGACACCCCGGTGGCCAGCGTCGCCGACAGCAGCGACAGCCGCAGTGCCTGGCCGACCTCCTGCTGCGCCAGCTGCGGCCCGATCGTCGACCACGGCGCCCGGACCACCAGCCCGGCCAGCGGCAGCACCAGGAAGGCGACCGCCAGCGCCGCCGGGACCAGCAGGGGCAGCGGGACGCCGCCGTTCCCCCGGGCCCTCACGGCGCGCGGAACCCCGCGTCCGTCAGCGCCCGCTGCCCGGCATCGGACCGCACCAGGTCGACGAACGCCCGCGCGGCCTCCGGGTTCGGGGCGGCCTCGAGCACGCAGATCGGGTAGTCGTTGACCTCCTGCTCGGCCTCCGGGAACGGGATGCCCTCGACGTCGTCCCCGGCCGCCTGCACGTCGGTGGCGTAGACCAGCGCCGCGTCGACCTCGCCGAGCTGCACCTTGGTGAGCGCGGCCTTGACGTCCTCCTCCTCGGTGTCGGGCTGCGCGGTGACGCCGGCGTCGGCGAACACGGCGGCCGCCGCTGCACCGCACGGGACGTCGGCGGCGCAGACGGCCACCGTCAGGTCGGGGTCGGCGAAGTCGGCGAGCCCGGTGACCCCGCCCGGGTTGCCCTTCGGCACCGCGATCTCCAGCGCGTTCCGGGTGAAGACGGCGGGGTCGGCGGCCTGCAGGTCGGCGTCGGTGACCACGGCCATCTGCTCCTCGTTGGCCGCGGCGAAGACGTCGGCCGGGGCGCCCTGGGTCAGCTGGGTGGCCAGCGCCGAGCTGCCGGCGAAGTTCAACTGGACCTCGAGACCGGGGTTCCCGGTCATCAGCTGGTCGCCGAGGTCGCCGAAGACGTCGGTCAGCGAGGCGGCGGCGAACACCGTCAGCGTGCCGCTCAGGTCGCCGGCGGACGAGGAGGACGACGTCCCGGCTGCGGTGCCCGACGCGGGACCACCGCAGGCGGTCAGGCCCAGCACCCCGACGACGGCCAGCGCGAACAGGGCTCGGGTCTTCCGCACAGGTCCTCCTCGGACGCCGGACCGACCAGGAGCGGACCGCGCATGCGGGACTGTAGCCAGACATCGTCCGCACTTGCGGACTCCCTGCGCCTCCCTCAGGGAAGGGAGAAGCCGGCCGCCGTCAGGGCCTGCTGCCCGGCGTCGGACACCACCAGCTCGACGAAGGCCAGCGCACCGTCGGGGTTGGGCGCGTCGGTGAGCGTGCAGATCGGGTAGCCGACGAGGTCCCCCGCCTGCTGCTCGGTGGCGAACAGGGTCGGCGCCCGCGACACGATGCCGTTGTCCGTGACGACGTCCATCGGGTCGGTGCCGGCGGCGGCGAAGACGTCGGCCGGGGCGCCGTCGGTCAGCCGCTCGGCCAGGTCGGCGCTGGCGCCGAAGTCGAACTGCACGTCCAGCCCGGGGTGGTCGCCCTCCAGCTGCTGCCCGAGCTGGGTGAAGACGTCGGTGAGCGACGTGTCCGCGAGGACGGTGACCGTGCCGGTGACCTCCTCGGCCCCGTCGTCCGCCCCGCAGCCGGCGAGCGCGAGGACGGCGATGACGGCGATGACGAGGGCCAGCCTCCTCACGGCACGTCGACGCTGACCTGGGTGGCCTTGACGGTCGCGACGGCCCGCACGCCGACCTCCAGGCCGAGCTCGTCGGCGGCCTCGCGGGACATCAGCGAGACCAGCCGGAACGGGCCCGCCTGGATCTCCACCTGCGCCATCACGGTGTCCCGGACGACGCGGGTGACGATGCCGGTCAGCCGGTTGCGGGCGGACGACGACCGGGTGGTGCCCGGCTGCGGCGCCGGGTGCAGCTCGGTGGCGACCCGGGCGAGGTCGGCGCCGTCGACCTGTGCCGGACCGGACTCACGGGTGGCCGACAACCGGTCGCTGTCGATCCAGCGGCGGACGGTGTCGTCGCTCACGCCGAGCAGCGCGGCTGCCTCGGCGATCCGGTAGGAGGTGGGCACGAGCGCACGGTAGTCCGCCGCGGCGCGCCGCCCGCCGGGGCGACCGGTGGTGCGCAACCTGGTTTGTCGACGGCGGAGCGCGGGCAGACGGCGTCGGTGACTGCGACCGCCGAGCGTCCCGCCGACCCCGCGACCAAGGCCGGTGGCTCGGCCTCCGTGCGCACCCGCCGGATCCGGGAGACCGCCCGCGACGTCCTGGGGTTCACCGAGTTCCGGCCCGGCCAGGAGGACGCCATGAAGGCCGCGGTGGCCGGCCGGGACACCCTCGCCGTGCTGCCCTCCGGCGCCGGCAAGTCCGCCGTCTACACCGTCGCCGCGCTGCTGCTCGACGGCCCGGTCGTGATCGTCTCGCCGCTCATCGCCCTGCAGCGGGACCAGGTGCAGCGCCTGGAGGAGCTCGGCGAGGCAGCCGTCGGCCGGGCCGCGGTGCTCAACTCCGGCCTGTCCGCGCTCGAACACCAGGCGGTGCTCGACGGCATGCGGGACGGAACGGTCCGCTTCTGCTTCCTCGCCCCCGAGCAGCTGGCCAAGCCCGAGGTGGTCGAGGCCATCCGGACGGCCGCGCCGGCGCTGTTCGTCGTCGACGAGGCGCACTGCGTCTCCGCCTGGGGGCACGACTTCCGCCCCGACTACCTGCGGCTCGGCGGCGTCGTGCAGCAGCTCGGGCACCCGACGGTGCTCGCCCTCACCGCCACCGCGGCTCCCCCCGTGCGTGCCGAGATCCTCGAGCGGCTGGAGATGGCCGACCCGGCGGTCGTGGTCGCCGGCTTCGACCGCCCGGAGATCCACCTGGAGGTCGAGCACCACGCCGACGCGCACGGCAAGCACACCGCCGTCCTGGACCGGGTCACCGAGCTGAGCCAGCGGGGCACCGGGATCCTCTACAGCGCGACCCGCCGGGGCACCGAGGAGTTCGCCGAGGCGCTCACCGACCGGGGGCTCCGCGCCGCGGCGTACCACGCGGGGCTGAAGAAGAGCGACCGCGAGGAGGTGCAGCGGCAGTTCATGGACGACGAGCTGGACGTCGTCGTCGCCACCACCGCCTTCGGCATGGGCATCGACAAGCCGGAGACCCGCTTCGTCGTCCACGCCGAGCCGGCGGACTCCATCGACAGCTACTACCAGGAGATCGGCCGAGCCGGGCGGGACGGCGAGCCCGCGGTCGCGGTCCTGGTCTACCGCCAGGAGGACCTCGGCATCCGGAAGTTCTTCGCCGCCGGCGCGCCGGCCGAGGAGGAGCTGCAGGAGGTCGCCGGCCTGGTGCAGGCCGGCGTCGCGGCCGGCCTGGACGGCGTGGACGTGACCGAGCTCCGCGAGGAGACCGGCCTCGCCGCCACCCCGCTGGTGCGCGACCTCAACCTGCTCGAGCAGGCCGGCGCCGTCGTCCTGGACGACCAGGGCACGGCGTCCCCGGCGCCAGACGCCCCCGCCCCCGGTGAGGCCGCCGAGGCCGCCCGCGAGCTGGCCGAGAACCACGTCCGGGTCGACGAGAGCCGGATCGAGATGATGCGCGGCTACGCCGACACCACCGGCTGCCGGCGGCAGTTCCTGCTCGGCTACTTCGGGGAGCAGCTCGACGAGCCGTGCGGCAACTGCGACACCTGCCACTCCGGGTCGGCGTACGAGCACGCCGACCCGGTCGTCGACGGCGACCACCCGTTCCCGCTCGACACCGCCGTCGAGCACACCGAGTGGGGCCCCGGCGTGGTCATGCGGCACGAGGAGGACCGGATCGTCGTCCTCTTCGAGGAGGTCGGCTACAAGACGCTCGGGCTGCAGGCCGTGCTGGACCGCCACCTGCTCAGCGAGCGCGCCGGGTAGGCCCGCGCTCCCGGCGGTGCAGCAGCGCTCCGTCGGCGGTGACCGCGACCAGCAGCTGACCCCGGCCCAGGAGTTCGTCCTGCGGCATCCCTCCTGCCGAGTGATGATCTAGGTCTGACCGGGCGGCCAGCGCCCGGCTGATTGGAGCGCGCACGTGAAGGTGCTGGGCATCAACGCCATCTACCACGACCCGTCGGCCGCCCTGGTGGTCGACGGCAGGGTCGTGGCCGCCGCCGAGGAGGAGCGCTTCAGCCGCCGCAAGCACGGCAAGCGCCCGCTGCCCTGGAGCGCCTGGGAGCTGCCCGAGCTGTCCGCGGCCTGGTGCCTGGCGGAGGCCGGCATCCGGCCCGAGGAGCTCGACGCGGTCGCCTACTCCTTCGACCCGGCGCTGATGGGCACCCCGGAGGACTCCGGCCTCTTCGACGACGGCGACGTCATGCGCAAGAGGTACGCCGAGATGGCGCCGGACTTCCTCGCCCACGCGCTGCCCGGGCTCGACCCGGCGAAGGTCCGCTTCGTCAAGCACCACGTCGCGCACGCGGCCTCGGCCGGGCTAGCCGCGCCGCAGCGGGACAACTCGGTGCTCGTGCTCGACGGCCGCGGCGAGGCGCACAGCCACCTGGCCGGCCGCTACGTCGACGGGCACCTGGAGGTGCTCGCCGGCCAGGCGCTGCCCCACTCGCTCGGCCTGATGTACGAGGACCTCACCGACCACCTGGGCTTCCTGCGCAGCTCCGACGAGTTCAAGGTCATGGCGATGGCCTCCTACGGCAAGCCGCGCTTCGTCGGCGAGCTGTCGGGGCTGATCCGCGCCACCGGCGACGGCGGCTTCCGGACCGAGGAGATCGACTACACCGAGTTCGCCCCCCGGCTGGGCAAGGGCGACGCGTGGACCGAGGACCACGCCGACCTCGCCGCCAGCGTGCAGCAGCGCCTGGAGGAGGTGCTCATCGACCTGGCCCGCTGGGTGCACGAGCAGACCGGCGACAGGGTGCTCACCCTGGCCGGAGGCACCGCGCTGAACTGCGTGGCCAACACCCGCATCCTCGCCGAGAGCCCGTTCGAGCAGGTGTGGGTGCAGCCGGCCGCCGGCGACTCCGGGACGGCGCTCGGCGCTGCCCTGCACGTGGCCCGCGAGCTCGGCGAGGACACCCAGCCGATGCCCGGCGCGGCGCTGGGCCGGGGGTGGAGCGACGAGGAGATCGAGCAGGTGCTGATCACCGCCGCGATCGACTACGAGCGCCCGGACGACGTCGCCGACGCCGTCGCCGAGGTGCTGGCCGACAACGGCATCGTCGCCTGGTTCCAGGGCCGCAGCGAGTACGGCCCCCGCGCGCTGGGCCACCGCTCGCTGATGGCCCACCCCGGGTTCGAGGCCAACCTCGAACGGATGAACGACGTGAAGGGCCGCGAGCAGTTCCGCCCGGTGGCACCGATGGTGCTGTTGGAGAAGGCGCCGGAGATCTTCAGCCGAGGTCCGATCCCCTCGCCGTACATGCTCTTCGTGCACGACGTGGCCCCGGAGTGGCGCGACCGCATCCCCACCGTCACCCACGTCGACGGGACGGCGCGGATCCAGACGATCGACCCGGACACCCAGCCTCTCGTCCACCGGATGATCGCCGCGTTCGAGCGTCGCACCGGGCTGCCCGTGGTGGTCAACACCAGCCTGAACACCGCCGGCCGGCCGATGGTCGACGACCCCCGCGACGCGCTGGAGTGCTTCGGCTCGGCGCCGGTGGACCTGCTGGCCATCGGCCCGTTCGTCGTCCGCCGTCCGAAGGCGACCCCCCGGCCGGCCTGACAGGTCACGGTTCGTCACTCGTTCGGGTGCCCCCCGTTCCGGAACCGGAGCGCGGGGGTACCCAGACGAAGCCCGTCAAGAAGATGGCGGGCGCGACGCACTGGAGAGACCCCATGTCCACAGCAGACCTCCCCGGCTCCGGCTCGCGGGGCATGACCTGGCCGCAGCAGCTGGCCCTGGCCTTCGGCGTGATCTACACGCTGATCGGCATCATCGGCTTCTTCATCACCGGCTTCGGTGACTTCTTCGGCAACGCGAACGGGATGCCGATGGAGCACGACGAGACCCTGCTCGGGTTCATGATCAACCCGATGCACAACGTGGTGCACATCCTGATCGGCGTCGTCGGCATCGCCCTGTCGCGGACGCTCAAGGGGGCCCGCACCTACGGTTGGCTGCTCGCGGTCGGCTACGGCGCGGCGTTCGTCTACGGCCTCATCGCGATCGACAAGGACTGGGACTTCCTGAACCTGAACTGGGCGGACAACGTCCTGCACCTGGTCACGGCGCTGGTCGGCCTGGTCATCGCGCTGGGCAAGGTGCACACCGTCGACACCGCGCGGGGCGCCGACCACTCGCTGCGCACCAACCGCTGATCCCTGCACCACCCCGACCGCCCCGGACGCCGCAGGTGTCCGGGGCGGTCGTGCGCGCGCACCCCGGTGCGCCCTGCGTCACGTCCGGCGCTAACGTCCCGGCATGGACTTCACCCTCTCCGCCAAGGCCGAGGACGTCAGTGGCCGGATGTGGGACTTCATGCGGGACCAGGTGTTCCCCGCTGAGCCCGTCTACGAGCAGTGGCGCGCCGCGCGCGGCCACGACGACCACGCCCACCCGCCCGTCCTGGAAGAGCTCAAGACCGAGGCCCGCAAGCGCGGCCTGTGGAACCTCTTCCACCACGAGCTCGGCGGGATGACGAACCTCGAGTACGCCTCGATCGCCGAGATCATGGGCTGGTCGCCGACGATCGCGCCGGAGGTGACCAACTGCGGGGCGCCGGACACCGGCAACATGGAGACCCTGATGCTCTTCGGCACCCAGGAGCAGCAGGACCGCTGGCTGAACCCCCTGCTCGAGGGCGAGATCCGGTCCGGGTTCGCCATGACCGAGCCGGACGTCGCGTCCTCGGACGCCCGCAACATCCAGACCTCGATCGTGCGCGACGGCGACGAGTACGTGATCAACGGCCGCAAGTGGTGGATCACCGGCAGCGCCGACGAGCGGTGCCAGATCTTCATCGTGATGGGCAAGACCGACCCCGACGGTCCGCCGCACCGTCAGCAGTCGATGGTCCTGGTGCCCCGGGACACCCCCGGCTTCGAGATCATCCGCCACCTGCCGGTCTTCGGGTACCAGGACCAGCACGGGCACTCCGAGCTCCGGTTCACCGACGTCCGGGTCCCGGTGACCAACATCCTCTCCGGCGAGGGCGACGGCTTCATGATCGCCCAGGCCCGGCTGGGGCCCGGCCGCATCCACCACTGCATGCGCGCGATCGGCATGGCCGAGCGGGCGCTGGCCCTGATGGTCGAGCGGGTCAAGTCCCGGGTCGCCTTCGGCCGGCCGCTCGCCGAGCAGGGCACGGTGCGCGAGCTGATCGCCCGCTCGCGGATCGAGATCGACCAGGTCCGGCTCTACGTGCTGCAGACCGCCGACCTGATCGACCGGTACGGCGCGAAGGGCGCCCGCACCGAGATCTCGGCGATCAAGGTCGCCGCGCCGCGGGTGGCCTGCGACGTGATCGACCGCGCGATCGAGGTGCACGGCGGCGCCGGGGTCAGCAACGACACCGTGCTGGCCCGCTTCTACGCCAGCGCCCGCACGCTGCGGATCGTCGACGGCCCGGACGCGGTGCACATCCGTGGCGTCGCCAAGGAGGAACTGGCCCGCGAGCGCCCCTACGCGGGCTGACGGCTGGGTGGAGTCCCAGCGCTCGCTTGCTGCAGCGCTGGGACCCCGCTCAGGGCGTGAGGGTGCTGCCGAAGGCGCCGCCGGCCAGCTTGGCCATCAGCTGGGTCGGGTCCAGCCCGACCGCGGTGAGTGCGTCGGCGTCCCGGTCGGTGTCGATCTGCTCCGGCAGCTGCGCCGCGACCTTCTCGGCCTGGTCGTTGTCGCCCTCGGTGTGCAGCAGCTGCACCAGCTTCGCGCGGTCGATGTGCACGGCTCCTCCTGATCTCGGTGTGCTGGCGGTCACACTGCCGCGTCTGCCGCAGCCGCGCCAGCCCTGCGGCTCAGCGCGGCGACGACCGCCGCACCAGGAACCCGCCGATGCCGGCGAGCACCAGGGCGAGGACGAGCTGGCCGATGCCCACGCCGCTGCGGTCGCTGCTGAACCAGGTGACCGAGGAGAGCAGCAGGACGACGGCGACGCCCAGCACGAGCAGGCCGACCAGCCGCTCGCGGCGCGCGGGTGGGCTGCTGCTGCGGTCGGGTGCGGTCATGCCCCGACCCTACGGCCGCCGGGTGTGCGCTGGTCGTCGTCGGTCCGGCGACGACCAGCGCACTCCGGACGGGCTCAGCCCTCCGCGTCGTCGTCGTCCGGGGCGCCGTGACCGTGGCCACCGCCGGAGTCGGTGCCGGTCACCGTGAGGTCCTCCCCCACCTGGACGATCAGGTGATCGCCGTCCGCGGTGACCACGTGCGACTCGTAGACCCCGTCGGAGTCGGTCTCGGTGCGCTCGATCGTCGCGCCGGGGTACTGCGCCAGCACGGCGGCCTCGACCTCTGTCTTGGTGTCCCCGGTCAGCAGCTGCTCGTCGGAACGCTGCGGCTGGGACGGGTCGACGGCCGACTCGCTGCTCGTGCTGTCCGTCGCCGTGGTGCCCTCGGCCGCGTTCGCGCTCAGCGTGCCGGCCAGGATGCCACCGGCCACCACACCTGCGGCCACCAGCCCGGCGCCGCCGGTCCAACGCTGCCATCGCCTCGTGCTGTCCATCGATCTCTCCTCCTCGTCTCCGCCACCTCGCGGACGGCTGCCGACGACTCTGGCGACGGCTGCTGCGCCTGCGCACTGCCGCCGCTGTGCGCCACCTGTGGGTCCGGGCGCCACGACGGGTGGGCCGACTCCTCGGACCGTGCTGTCGCCGAGGAGGCGCAGACCCTTGTCAGGCAAGCCAACACTTGCCTATCGTCGCGGTGTGGGCGACGTGTTCAAGGCCCTCGCCGACCCGACCCGGCGGCTGGTGCTCGACGAGCTGCAGGACCGGGACGGCCAGACGTTGTTCGAGCTCTGCGCCCGGCTGGTCAGCCGGCACGGGGTGGGCTCGAGCCGGCAGGCGGTCTCCCAGCACCTCGACGTGCTGGCGGCAGCCGGCCTGGTCGTCCGGCGACGCGAGGGCCGGTACACGTTCCTGCACCTGGACACCGCCCCCCTGCGGGCCATCGCGGACCGCTGGCCCACCCGTCCCCCGGAGGAGACCCCGTGAAGATCGCCCTGACCAGCGTCCTCGTCGACGACCAGGAGAAGGCACTGCGGTTCTACACCGACGTGCTGGGCTTCCGGCCCAAGCACGACGTCCCGATGGGCGAGCACCGCTGGCTCACCGTGGTCTCCCCCGAGGCGCCGGAGGGCGTGGAGCTGCTGCTGGAGCCCGACGGCCACCCGGCGGTGCGGCCGTTCAAGGAGGCGCTGGTCGCCGACGGCATCCCGTTCACCTCCTTCGCGGTCGACGACGTGCACGCCGAGCACGCCCGGCTGGTCGCGGCCGGGGTCACCTTCACCCAGGCACCGCTGACCATGGGCCCGGTCACCACCGCCGTCCTCGACGACACCTGCGGCAACCTGATCCAGCTCGCCAGCTCGTGACCCGACGGCGGCCGCCGGACCCCGCCGGCCGCCGTTCGAAAGCTGTGACCCCCGTTACGAAAGCGTCTGGCTTTCGCCCGCCTGTGCACCGTTGACGTGCCGGTTTCGCAGGGTTTACGTTCCCGCTCCACGAGTCCACCGGGGGGCTCGGGCCCGTCACCGCGGACGGGGAGTGCGAGGGGGTCGTCTTGCCGTCCTACGACGAGCACGCCCGCTCCGAGCTCATCCTCTCCGCGCTCGGCGCGAACGGCCGGGTGCAGGTCAACGAGCTGGCCCAGCGCCTCGAGGTCTCCGCCGTCACCATCCGCAAGGACCTCGACGCCCTCGAGCAGCGGTCGGCGCTCCGCCGGGTCCGCGGCGGCGCCGTGACCACCCCGGTGCTGGACGAGGGCTCCTTCGAGACCCGGCTGACGGCCCACCGTGCGGAGAAGCGGGCCATCGCCCGGGCGGCCGCCCCGCTGGTCCGGGACGGCGACGTCATCGCCCTGGACTCCTCCAGCTCCTGCCACTACCTGGCCCGGGAACTCGTGGACCGCCGGTCCCTCGTGGTGATCACCAACGGCATGCCGACCGCGACGCTGTTCTCCGAGCGGTCCGACGCGACGGTGCTCGTCCCGGGCGGCGTCGTCCGCCGGTCGGCCCGGTCCGTGGTCGGGGTGTTCGGGGACGTGCTCGCCGGACGCGGCTCCATCGACAAGCTCTTCATCGGCGCGCACGCCGTCTCCGCCGAGCGCGGCCTGCTGGAGATGGCCCTGGAGGAGGCGCAGGCCAAGCAGTACCTCGCCGCGCACTGCCGCCAGCTCTACGGCCTCGCCGACTCCAGCAAGTTCGGCAGCTTCTCGCTGCACACCGCGGCCCCCACCGCGGACATCACCGCGGTCTACACCGACACCGGCGCCGATCCCGCGCTGGTCGCCCAGCTGGAGGCCGACGGGCTGCCGGTGCACCGGGTGCGCGTGACCGAGGCGGACCGGTGACCCGGGCCGTGCGCACCGTCGCCGCGGTCGACCTCGGCGCCGAGAGCGGCCGGGTCGTGCGCGCCACCTTCGACGGCGAGCGGCTGCACGCCGCCGAGGTGAGCCGGTTCGCCCACCTGCCGCGACCGGTCGACGGCATCCTCCGCTGGGACCTGGCCGGCCTGACCCGGGACATCACCGCGGGTCTGGGCGCACTCGGCGGGGACGACCCCGTCGCATCGGTCGGCGTCGACTCCTGGGGCGTGGACTACGGCCTGCTGCGGGCCGACGGCACGCTGCTGGACGCCCCCACCTGCTACCGGGACCCGCGCCAGCTGACCGCGCTCGACGAGGCGCTGGCCACGGTGGGCCGGGACCGCCTCTACCGGTCCACCGGCACCCAGATCAACGAGATCAACACCGTCTTCGCACTGCTCTCCGACGCGCGCACGACCCGCCGGCTGGACGACGCGGCGACCCTGCTGATGCTGCCCGACGTCTTCCACCACCTGCTGTCCGGCTCCCGGGCCACGGAGTTCACCGCCGCCTCCACCTCCGGGCTCTACGACATGGTCGGGCAGCGCTGGGCGGTCGAGCTGGCCGAGGAGCTGGGCATCCCGGCGCGGGTGCTGCCGGAGGTCGTGCCGCCGGGCACCGACCTGGGCCCGGTCGTCGGCGCACTCGGGAAGGGCCCGCTGGCCGGCGCCCGGGTGGTGGCGCCCGCCGGCCACGACACCGCGAGCGCGGTCGTCGCCACACCGTTCACCGCACCCGGCGCGCTGTTCATCTCCTCGGGCACCTGGTCGCTGGTCGGCGTCGAGGCCCCGCACGCCGTCGTCACACCGGAGTCCGAGGCCGCCAACCTCACCAACGAGGGCGGCTACGCCGGCACCACCCGGCTGCTGCGCAACGTCATGGGCCTGTGGATCCTGCAGGAGTGCCGCCGGGCGTGGGCCCGGCAGGGGCTGGAGCTGGGCTACGCCGAGCTCGTCGAGCTGGCCGCGCAGGAGCCGGAGCTGAGCTGCGTGGTCAACCCCAACGCCCCGGAGTTCCTGGCCCCCGGCGACATGCCGGCCCGGGTGCAGGCCTACTGCGACCGCACCGGTGCGCCGGTGCCGGAGACCCCGGGCGCGGTCGCGCGCTGCGTCGTCGACAGCCTCGCCCTCTCCTACCGCACCACGGTCGAGGACATCGCCGCGGTCACCGGCACGCCGCCGCCGGCCGTGCACATCACCGGCGGCGGGGCCCGCAACCAGCTGCTGGCCCAGGCCACCGCGGACGCGACCGGCCTGCCGGTGCACTGCGGCCCGGTGGAGGCGACCGCGCTGGGCAACGCCGCGGTCCAGCTGGTGGCCCTCGGTGAGCTGGCCGACGTGGCCGAGGTCCGCGCCGTCGTGGCGCGGACCACCGAGATCCGCACTTGCTCCCCGCGCCCGGACGCGCGTTGGGAGGAGGCCGCAGCCCGGCTGCGGCAGATGACTCTGGACGACGACCGACGGCGGGGGCTCCTCCCCGGCTGACGACCGACCGACGTCCCGAGCACTCCACCGGCTCGCCGAGCTGGTGACACCGCGGGGAACAAACCCCACTCCGATGAGGTGGTCCGATGAGGAAGACACGAACGAAGATCGCTGCCGGGCTCGGCCTGGCCCTGGCGCTGACCGTCACCGCGTGTGGTGAGGGCAGCGGCGGCTCGGCCTCGAGCGGGGACAGCGGCGGCAGCGGCGCCAGCGGCAGCGGGGGTGGTGGCGACTACACCGTCGCGTTCGTCCCGAAGCTGCAGGGGATCCCGTACTTCGAGGCGATGAACAGCGGCGGCAAGGCCGCCTGCGAGGAGATCGGCTGCACCTGGCTGTACCAGGGCCCGGTCGAGGCCGACCCGGCCGCGCAGGCCGACATCGTCCGCTCCTACATCCAGCAGGGCGTCGACTCGCTGATCGTGGCGCCGAACGACCCCGACTCGATGGCCCCCCTGCTCAAGCAGGCCGCCGACGCCGGGATCAAGGTCGCCACCGCCGACACCGACGCGCCGAACTCGGTGCGCGAGGTCTTCGTCAGCCAGGCCTCGACCGAGGGCATCGGCCAGGCGCTGACCGACGCGCTGCTGACCGCGATGGGCGGCAAGGGCAAGTACGCCATCGTCTCCTGCGGCCAGACCGCGCAGAACCTGAACTCGTGGATCGACGTCCAGAAGGCCTACACCGCCCAGAAGTACCCGGACGCCGAGATCGTCGACATCGTCTACGCCGGTGAGGACCAGGCGGCGGCCACCCAGATGGCGACGGACCTGATGAACGCCCACCCGGACCTCACCGGCCTGGTCGGCGAGTGCACCTCGTCGGCTCCTGGTGTGGCGCAGGCCATCCGTGACGCCGGCAAGATCGCCAAGGTCTTCTCGGTCGGCCTGGGCACCCCGCAGTCGATGGCGCCCTACCTGTCCGACGGCTCCTCGAGCGCCAGCATCCTGTGGGACGTCGAGAACCTGGGCTACCTGACCGCGTGGACCGGCGTCCAGCTGGCCGACGGCAAGGAGCTGCAGGCCACCAACGACGTCAGCGACAAGATCACCGGGGTGACCTTCGACCCCAGCAGCAAGGTCCTCCTGCTCGGTCCGCCGCTGACCATCACCAAGGACAACGCCGGGGACTACGACTACTGATCCCCACCCCCGGGGAGGGCCGGTGCTCCCGGCCCTCCCCGGGACCGTCCGGAGCGAGGAGACGATGAGCGACACCACAACGACCGGGTCGGCCGACGCCGCACCGGTCCCGTCCAACACCTCCGGAGCCGGCGCGGAGCGCCTGTCGGTGACCGGGGTGTCCAAGCGCTACGGCGCCGTGCGGGCCATCCGCAACGCCGACATGACCGTCCGCGCCGGGACGGTCCACGCCCTGGTCGGGGAGAACGGCGCCGGCAAGTCCACGCTGATCAAGATCCTCTCCGGGGCGGCGACCGCCGACACCGGTGCGATCACCTTCGACGGCCGGCCGGTGACGATCTCCAGCACCGCCGACGCCATCGCGCTGGGCATCGCCACCGTCTACCAGGAGCCGCAGCTCTTCCCCGACCTGACCGTCGCCGAGAACGTCTTCACCGGGCGCGAGATCAAGCGCCACGGCCGGGTCGACTGGTCGGCGCAGAACGCCCGGGTCGTCGAGCTCCTCGAGCTCATCGGCCTGCCGGCCCGCTACGCCACCGTCCCGGTCAGCGAGCTGTCCATCGCCGAGCAGCAGCAGGTCTCGATCGCCAAGGCGCTGGTCGGCAACGCCGAGGTGCTGATCCTCGACGAGCCCTCCGCCATCCTCACCGACACCGAGATCGAGGTGCTGTTCGGCGTCGTCCGCCGGCTGGCCTCCTCCGGGGTCGCGATCATCTACATCTCCCACCGGCTCGACGAGCTGTTCGTCATCGCCAACGAGGTCACGGTGATGCGCGACGGCCAGACGCTGGGCACCTGGCCGATCGGCGAGCTCTCCGTCCGCCGCGTCGTCGAGCTGATGGTCGGCGGCATCCTCGAGGACAACCCGGTCGAGCGGACCATCCCCGACGCCGCCCCCCGGCTGGTGCTCGAGGGGCTGGCCTCCGCCGGCGAGTACACCGACGTCGACGTCGCGATCCGGCCCGGCGAGATCGTCACGCTCTACGGCCTGATCGGCTCGGGGGCCGCGGAGATCGCCGAGACGGTCTACGGCATGCGCCGGGCCACCGCGGGCCGGATGCTGCTGGACGGCACGCCGGTCTCCCCCGGCTCGCCCCGGGAGGCCAAGAAGCTGGGCATCGCCCTGCTGCCGGCCAACCGCAAGCTGCAGGGCCTGTTCAGCTTCCAGTCCATCGCCTTCAACATCTCCGCCGGGCACCTCCCGCTGCTGTCCCGGCTGGGCACCTGGATGGACCGCGGCCGCGAGCGCCAGGTGGCCCGCGACTTCATCCAGCGGCTGGCGGTCAAGACCCCGCACGAGCGGCAGCCGGTCTCGGCCATGTCCGGCGGCAACGCGCAGAAGGTCGTGCTCGCCCGCCAGCTGGTCGAGCGGCCGCAGGTCCTGGTCCTCGCCGAGCCGACGCAGGGTGTGGACGTCGGCGCCAAGGAGGAGATCCACAAGATCATCCGCCAGCTCGCCGACGAGGGCACCGCCGTCCTGATCGTCACCTCCGACCTGCCCGAGGCGATCCGCGTCTCCGACCGGCTGCAGGTGGTGCGGGCCGGCACGACGACGGTCGAGTTCGGCCCCGGCGCGACCCAGTCCGATGTCCTCGCCGCAGCCGCCGGCGCGGTCGACCAGGAGGAGGCGGCATGAGCTCATCGACCCTGACCCCCGCCGGCGGCGCCCCCGCCGGCGAGGGCGAGCACACCGCGCAGGCGCGCGGTCGCGTGCTGCCGTTCCCGATCACCGGCCAGGAGATCGTGCTGATCGTGGTCATCGTGGCGCTGTGGATCGCCCTCTGGCTGGGCACCCCGGCGTTCCTGACCGGCGGCTCCATCGTGCCGCTGCTGGTCGCGATGGCGCCGGTCGCCCTCATCGGCATCGGGATGACGGTCATCATCATCACCGGCGGCATCGACGTGTCCGTGGCCAGCATGGTCATGGTCTGCGCGGTCGTCGTCGCCAAGGCGATGGTCGACTCCGGCATCTCGCTGCCGGTGGCGGTGCTGCTGTCGATGGTGCTGGGCGGCGTCCTCGGGCTGGTCAACGGCGTGCTCATCGCCTACGGGCGGGTGCACGCGATCATCATCACCTTCGGCACCGCGAACCTGTTCAAGTTCGTCGGGCTGCGGGTCTTCGGCGGCTCCACGGTCAACGGCATCCCCGACACCCTCGACGTGTTCGGCCGCGGCGCCGCCGGGCGCACGCTCGGCATCCCGCACAGCTTCCTGCTGATGCTCGTGATCGCTGCCCTGGCCTGGTACTACCTGCGGCACACCCCGAGCGGCCGGCACCTGTACGCCATCGGTGGCGACGCCGACGCGGCCCGGCTGGCCGGGGTCAAGGTGCAGCGGCGGGTGCTGTCGGCCTACGTGCTCACCGGCCTGCTGACCGGGCTGGCCGCCTGCTTCGTGATCGCGCAGGGCACCTCCACCCTCGCCCCCAACGTGGGCGCCGGGATGGAGCTGTCCGCGATCGCGGCGGTGGTCATCGGCGGCACCTCCATCATGGGCGGGCGCGGGTCGGTCCTCGGGACCGTGCTCGGCGCCCTCCTGGTCCAGACGGTCGCCTCGGGGGTGACCCAGCTGGGCTGGCGCTCCCAGCTGGCCAGCCTCTTCATCGGCATCTTCATCCTGATCGCCGTCGGAGCCGACCTGCTCCGCCAGCGCGCGAGGAGGACGGCATGAGCACCGCGGTCTCCCCTGCCCCTGCGCAGGCCCCCCAGCCCGAGGACGGCTCAGCGCAGTCCCGGTCCCGGCTGGGCCAGCTGCCGGCCGCCCTGCTGCGGGCGCTGCTGACCCAGCGGATCGTGCTGCTGCTGGTGCTGCTGCTCGTCATCGTCGTGACGATGACGACGCTGAGCAGCAACAACTACCTGACGGCGCCCTACGACCTGTCCTACATGTCCTCGGCGCTGATCAGCGCCGTCCCGCTGGTCATGCTGGGCCTGGCCGAGCTGCTGGTCATCACGTCCGGACGGGGCGGCATCGACCTGTCGGTCGGCGCGATCGTCTCGCTGACCAGCATGGTGTTCGGCTTCGCCTACGGGGAGTGGGGCTGGCCGCTGTGGCCGGCGATCCTGCTGGCTGCCGTCTTCGGCGGGCTCTGCGGCGCGGTCAACGGCTTCCTGATCGCCTACGTCGGCTACCCGGCGCTGATCACCACGCTGGCGACCTACTACGCGTTCTCCTCGATCGCGATCGTCATCAACGACCAGCAGCCGATCAGCACCGCGCCGATCCAGGAGTTCTTCTCCACCGCGCGCTCGATCGAGGTGCCGGTCGGTGACGGCCTGCCGATCCCGCTGGGCACCCTGACGTTCCTCGTCCCGGTCGCGATCGTGGTCTGGGTGCTGCTCAACCGCACCACGTTCGGCCGCCGGCTCTACGGCATCGGCACCAACGACGTGGCGGCCCAGTGGGCCGGCATCGACGTGCGGCGCACCCGGTTCTCCGCCTACGTGCTCGCCGGGGTCATCTCCGGCCTGGTCGCGGTGGTCACCGTCGCGCAGTTCGCCTCGGCCCGCCCGGACGCCGGGGTCACCGGCACCGGCATGGCGCTGCCGGCGATCACCATCGCGGTGCTCGGCGGGGTCGCCATCACCGGCGGCATCGGCCGGGTCGCGGGCGTCGTGCTGGCCACGCTGCTGGTCGTGTGGCTCAACGCCGGCATCCTGCTGGCCGTGCCGGGCAACGCCGGCTCGCAGTACCAGCTGCTCGCGCTGGGCGTCGTCCTGGTGTTCGCCGCGCTGCTCAACGGGCTGACCAACCGGAAGTACGGGCGGACCGGGTGACCGCGGTCTGGGACCCGTCCCTGGTCAGCGCCGAGCTGCTCGCGCTCACCCGCTCGCTGGGCGAGCAGGAGCGGGGGCTGGTCATCCTGGCCGAGGGCAACACCTCGCAGCGGCTGCTCGACGGCCGGGTGGTCGTGAAGGCGTCCGGGTCGAGCATGCGCACGGCGACCGCGGAGGACTTCGTGGTCGTCGACGTGGACCCGCTGGTGGAGCTGATGCGCTCCCCCACCGCCACCCAGGCCGACCTGACCGCGGCGCTGGACGCCGGGGAGCACGACGGCCGGCGCCGGCGGGCCTCCATCGAGACCCTGGTGCACGTGGCCGCGCAGGCGCTGGCCCCCACGGCCTTCGTCGGGCACACCCACCCGACGGCGGTCGTCGGGCTGCTGGCCAGCGTGCACGGGTCGACGGCGTGGGACCGGCACGTCTACTCCGACGAGGCGGTCGTCATCGGCCGGCCGCTGTACGTGCCCTACGCGACGCCCGGCATCGACCTGGGCCGGGTCTACCTGCGGGCGCTCGAGGAGCACGTGGCCGCCCACGGCGAGCTGCCCACCCTGGTGCTGCTGGGCAACCACGGCATCGTGGTCAACGCCCCCGGCCCCGCCGGGGTGCACGCGGCGTCGGAGATGGCGGTGAAGGGCGCGCAGGTGCGGGTGGCCGCGTACTCGGTGGGCGGTGTGGTGCCGCTGGACACCGCGTCGGTGGAGAAGTTCTTCGCCCGGGACGACGTGATCGAGCGCCGCGCCCGCCTGGGCGGGGGCAGCCCGGCATGACCGCTCCCTCGTGACGCTGCCCGACGAGCTGCGGGCGGTGTTCCTCGACGTCGGCGGGCCCGTCTACGACGACGGCAACTTCGTCGCAGCCGTCGTGCGCGCGCTGGACGACCTGCGCGCCGAGCAGGGCCGGGGGCCGGTCGACCGGGCCGCGGTGCACCAGGTGTACGACGCCGTCCGCGCCCGGCAGGGCGGCTCGCTGCGCACCGCGCTGGCCACCGAGCTGCTCGGCGACCCCGGGCTGCGCGGCCCGCTGCACGAGCGGACCCGCCGGTACTGGACCCACCCGCCGGGCACCCTGTACCCCGACGTGCTGCCGCTGCTGCGCGCCCTGTCGGGGCGGGTGGTCGTCGGGGTGCTCGCGAACCAGGAGGCGCCGGTCGTCGACGCGCTGACCCGGGACGGCGTGGCCCCGTTCGTCGACGTGTGGGGCATCTCGGCGCTGGTCGGCCACGAGAAGCCCAGCCCCGAGCTGTTCACCTGGTGCCTGGAGCGGGCCGGCTGCTCGGCCGGCCAGGCCGTGCACGTGGGGAACCGGCTGGACACCGACGTGCGCCCGGCCGCGGCGCTCGGCCTGGGCACCGTGTGGGTGCTGCGCGGCGAGGCGCCGGACTCCCCCACGCCGGAGCAGCTCGCCGAGCCCGACCTGGCCGTGCCCGACCTGACCGGCCTGGCCGACCTGCTGCTCCCGCGGGTCGCCGGCGGGCCGGGCGCGTGACCGCCGACGGCGAGCTGGCCCTCGGCGTCGACCTCGCCACCGCCGCCGTCCGGGTGCTCGCCGTGGACGTCGCCACCGGTGCGGTCGCCGCCTCGGCC
>NZ_SJEX01000085.1 GCF_005930495.1 Modestobacter excelsi
GCGCCGGTCGGGGTGGTGCGGGTCAGCTCACGGGCTGACCGAGTCCTGCGCCGGCCCAGCGCAGGCAGTCTCGGACCGTGTCCAGGAGCTGGTCGAAGGAGTCGTCCGGTTCCCATGCCTCGACCGCGGTGATGAACGCGGCCATGGCGGTGTTGAAGACCAACGTGGTCCTCAGGTCGTCGCCGTCCGGGAGACGGCGGGCGATCCAGGCCTTCAGGTCGGGCGCGAAGCTGTCACACGTGCCCCGGGCCGTGTGGATCAACCAGGGACACTGCTCGATCACCCGCTTCTGCACGGGCAGCCACTCGGGCAGCAGCTTCGCCATGTCGACGAAGAGGTCGGTCAGCGCCTCCCACAGCGGAACGTCCCTCGAGTCGTCCTCCAGCAGCGCGCGCCACTGCGCGAGCTCCTCGGGGTCGAGGTCGAAGGCAACGGCCTCCTTGCTGGGGAAGTAGCTGAAGAACGTGGTGCGGGAGACACCGGCCTCGGCGGCGATGTCCTCGACACTGACGGCGTCGAAGCCGCGCTCACTGATCAGGCGCAGCGCGGTGGAGCGGATGGTGCGCCAGGCGGCGAGCTTCTTGCGCTCTCGCAGCCCCATGACGGCGTTCACGGCGCAGCGCGGACTGCTCGCTGCCTTCGCTCTGACCATCACGTGATCACCGTAGACCGAAACCTGAACTGAGTACAAGTTCTTACTGCGTCAAGTTCTGGCATCGTCCACACCCCGGCTACGGTCTGCCCATGGTCAGCGTCGATCAGCCTGTTCCTGCCCTCCGGGTCGTGGCCCGAACCCACCGGCGGCTGGAGCCGCTGCACTCGCACGTGTACTTCGCCCCCGAGACCGACGAGCAGCTGACTGCGATCGGCATCCGGCCCGGCCGGATGGTCTACTTCGCCGGCCGCGCGGCGGCGATGGGCGCGGTCGGTCCCGGCGTGGTCACCGCGACCTTCGGCAACTTCGCGCCCGGCATCGTGGCCCGCCACGTGCCGCGGGCCTGGACGCTGGCGACCCCTGAGCAGGTGCTCGCCGCCCGGTCGGCGGCGGCACACGCGTCGCTCACCCGGCTGCTCGCCGACCCGCCGCCCGCCGAGGTCACCGAGCTCGCCGACCTGCTGCGCGAGGCGTGCAGCGTGCTGACCTCCGAAGGCCGGCCGCTCTACGCCGGGCACGCCGACCAGCCGTGGCCGGAGGACCCGCTGCTGCAGGTGTGGCACGGGGTCACCCTGCTCCGCGAGCACCGCGGCGACGGGCACGTGCTGAGCCTGGTGCGGCACGGGCTCAGCGGCCTGGAGGCGCTGGTCACCCACACGCTCACCGGTCGCGGCTTCACCGAGCAGGCCGCCCGGGCCACCCGGGGCTGGTCGGACGAGGAGTGGGCGGCGGCGCTCACCGGGCTGACCGGTCGCGGCCTGGTCGCCGACGGCGCGCTCACCGCGGACGGCGTCGCCCTGCGCGCGGCCGTCGAGCAGGGGACCGACGAGCTGTCCGCGGCACCCTTCGTGCACCTGGGGGTCGAGCGCACCGAGCGGGTGGCCGACCTCGGGGGCCGCCTGTCCGCGCGGCTGGTCGCCAACGGCGCCTATCCGGCCGGCGTCTTCGCCGCCCGCTGAGCCCGGTCGCCGAGCCTGGTTCCCGCCCACCGAGCAGGTGAGCGGAGAGTCGAGCTCTGCTCCACATCTGGAGCAGAGCTCGACTGCCCACGAAGTCACCGTCGGCGGCGGGCTCCTGGTGGCCTTGCCCCCGGGACGACGGTCGCCGGGCGTTCCTGCCCCGGTCGGGTGGTCGGGGTGCCCCGGCCCGCACGGCCGTGTCACGATGGTCGACGGCCCCGCGGTGCTCCGCCGGGCATCCAGGGACGTCGGGAGGTGACCGGGCAGATGCGTGCCGAGCCCCCCAGTCACAGTCCCGAGGTCCCCTCCTGCTGACGCGCCCGGTCGACACCTGACCGCGGCGGTGCGGCGTGCGGGGACCGCTCCGGCGTCCCCGTCCCCCGCGTCCTCCGGGAGTCCGTCGTGTCCGACCGCCGTCGCAGCGCCCCCCGCGCCGCCCTCTCCACCCTGACCCGCCGCCCGCGCCCGGCCGCCGCCGTCCCGCGGTTGCCCGACCGGCCGGCGACGCAGCTGGCCCCGGTGGACCGTCCCGCGCGGATGGTGGACAACGCCGTCTACGCCGGCGGCCGCCGGATCGCCACGCCCGCCTCACCCGCCGAGAGCCACGAGTGGCTGACCGAGGGCTACGAGGACCGGATGGTGTGGCTGGGCCTCTACCGCCCGGACCCGGCTGCGCTCGGTGAGCTCGCGGAGCAGTACGACCTGCCCGAACTGGCGGTCGAGGACGCGATCAAGGCGCACCAGCGGCCGAAGTTCGAGCGGTACGGCGGCACGCTCTTCGTCGTCCTCAAGGCCGCCCGCTACCTGGACGCCGCCGAGGAGGTCGACTTCGGCGAGCTGCACCTGTTCCTCGGCCGGGACTTCGTGATCACCGTGCGGCACAGCGAGTCGCCCGACCTCTCCCGGGTGCGCCGCCGGCTGGAGAGCGACCCGGAGCTGCTGGCCCGGGGGAGCGAGGCGGTCCTCTACGCGATCCTGGACGCCGTCGTCGACGGGTACGCCCCGGTCGTCGCCGGCCTGGAGAACGACATCGACGAGATCGAGGTCGAGGTCTTCCGCGGTGACCCGCAGGTGTCCCGGCGCATCTACGAGCTGTCCCAGGAGGTCGTGGACTTCCAGCGGGCCGCCCAGCCGCTGACCGGGATCCTGGCGGCCATCACCGCCGGGTTCGAGAAGTACGGCGTCGACGAGGAGCTGCGCAGCTACCTGCGGGACGTCGCCGACCACGTGACGTCGGTGACCGAGCGGGTGGAGGGCTTCCGGCTGCAGCTGCGGGACATCCTCACCGTGAACGCCACCCTGGTCGCGCAGCGGCAGAACGAGGAGATCCGCGAGCTCACCGAGACCTCGCTGGCGCAGGGCGAGGAGGTCAAGAAGATCTCCGCGTGGGCGGCCATCCTCTTCGCCCCCACCCTGGTCGGCACCGTCTACGGGATGAACTTCACGCACATGCCCGAGCTCGACTGGCGGTTCGGCTACCCGCTCGCGCTGGTGCTGATGCTGATGGTCAGCGTCGTCCTCTACGTGGTGTTCAAGCGCCGCGACTGGATCTAGGGACGCCGGTGGAACATCCCGGTGGGGTCGCCCGTTAGGCTGTCTGCACAACTACACAGGGGGGCGATTGGTCTCGACTGCGGTCGGGTGACCAGGGGAAGCGAGCCGAGGAAGGCAACGATGAGCTCGTTAACCACGCGTTGCAAAAAACACAAGCGCCGACTCCAGTCAGCGCGACTTCGACCTCGCTGCCTAACAGCAGCTAGGCGAGTCTGTCAGCCCGGGTTCGTCATCGGCCCGGATCCTGGCATCAGCTAGATGACTCACTGCACGCACCGGTCGCGGGTGCGTGCAGGACACCACACAGTGACTGGGCCCGTCACACCGACTTGTTCGTGGGATCGGTGGGGTCGAGCAGAGACAGAGCGGACTGCGCTCGGAGAAGCCCTGGTGATGCGTCGCAGGACGCGGGTTCGATTCCCGCCGCCTCCACCACACGTCGATCCCCCCGCTCCACCACGTAGGGCCCGGTCTGGAGACCGGGCCCTACGTGCGTCAGCGGGTGTCCCGTGGACTCACATGTCCCGGTAGCGCTTGGCGTCGGCCAGCTTCTCCGTCAGCGTCTGCCGGGTGACCTGGCGGCCGGGCCCGTTGGGGGCGTCGGGACCGGGAACCGCGTAGACCATGACGTAGGCCGCGGTGTCGCGCTGGAAGCGCCAGCCCTCCGCGAGCGGCCCGACGTCGTGGGCGTCGTAGCCGATCGAGTCGAGGAACTCGGTCACCGTCTGCTTGGCCGCCTCGTCGTCCCCGGCGATCGGGAGCACGGAGCGCTCGGGGTCACCCGCGGGCCGCTGCAGGGTGCCGAGCTGGGTGACGTAGATGCTGTTGAAGGCCTTCACCACCCGCGACTCGGGGAGGTGGGCCTGGAGCAGCTCGCTGGTCGTCGTCGACTCGTCGTCGAGCTCGGCGATGTGCCCGTCGCGGTCCGGGTAGTAGTTGTTGGTGTCGATGACGACCTTGCCGCGCAGCGGCTCGACCGGCACCTCGCGGTAGGCCCTGAGCGGGACCGTCACCACCACGATGTCGCCGGCCGCGGCGGCCTCGGCCGCGGTGGCCGCGCGCGCCCGCGGGCCGAGCCCGGCCACGAGGTCGGAGAGAGTCTCCGGTCCACGACTGTTGCTGAGCACCACGTCGTGGCCGGCGTCGACCGCCAACCGCGCCACGGTGCTGCCGATGTTGCCACTGCCGATGAGTCCGATGGTCGTCACGTCCCCGGCAAGTGCCGCCCCGCCGGCGGCATTCCCGGAGGGCACCAGCGCCCGGGGCGCAAGGCCCTGGTCGGTCGACGACGGTCCTCCCATGCTGACCCCCGTGGGCCGCCCAGCCGTGCGGCAGGACCGCGCGTTCGTCGGGCGCCAGGTGGAACTGCAGGTCCTGGCCGACCTGGTGGACGACGGTGGTGGCCCCGTGGGTCACCTGCACGGCATCGCGGGGATCGGCAAGTCGGTCCTGCTGTGCCGGTCCCTCCGTCTCGCGAGGGACGCCGGGGTCGGCGTCCTCGCGCTGGACTGCCGGACCGTGGAGCCGACGGAGAAGGGCGTGCTGCGGGCGACCGGTGGCTTCCCGGACGTCATCGACCGGGTGCGGGGGGCGCCGCCAGGTCCGGCCGACGCGATCCTCAGCCGACGATCACCACGTCCTCGGTGAAGGCGGTGGCCAGCTGGGGATCGGCGAAGTTGGCGACGTCCGCGACGGCGGCCGCGAACTCCGCGCTCGCGGCCGCGGTGGCGAAGGCCTCCTGGTCGTCGAAGTACATGCTCGCCACACCGAGGAACGGTGGCCCACCCTCGGGAGCGCCCAGGGCGTGCTGCTGCACGTAGCGCCGGACGCCGGGGACCTTGCGGACGATCGGCCCGTGCGTGTCCCGCCAGTAGGCGAGGGCCTGCCCGCGGTCCGTGCCCGGCTTCTCGTTGACCACGAAGGTGACGGTGAACATCGTCGTCCTGCCTCTCCTGGACGGTGGAGGCCTGACGCTAGACCCGGCGACCGCCCAGGAGGAGGTGCGCGATCCCCTGACTCACAGCTCGGTGCGGAGCACCGCCGCGGCCTCGGCCAGGGCACGCATCTTGCCCGCGGCCGCCGCCCGCGGCAGGTACTTCAGCCCGCAGTCGCTGGAGAGCACCAGCCGGTCGACGTCGACGTGGTCCAGCGCCCGCCGCACCCGGTCGGCGATCACCTCGGCCGTCTCCACCTCCGGCGTGGAGAGGTCCAGCACGCCCAGCGCGACGCCCGACCCGCGCAGCGGCCGCAGGGTGGCGGGGTCCAGGTGCGACTGCGCCGTCTCCACCGAGATCGCCGCGGCCGGCAGGTCGGCCAGCTCAGGCAGCACCGAGTAGCCCTCGGGCCGCTCGGCGACCATCGCCGCGTAGCCGAAGCAGACGTGCACGTGCACCGGTCCGGGGGCGTCGGCGAGGGCGCGGGTGAGGACCTCGACGCCGTACCGGCGGGCCACCTCCGGGCGGGCCTGCAGCCAGGGCTCGTCCAGCTGCACGATGTCCGCGCCGGCCGCGAACAGGTCGGCGATCTCGGCCCGGACGACGTCGGCGTAGGCCAGCGCCAGCACGCGGTCGTCGCCGTAGTGGTCGTCCTGCGCCTGCTGGGTCATCGTGAACGGCCCGGGGACGGTGATCTTGATCGCCCGGTCGGTCTGCGCCCGCAGGAACCGCACGTCCTGGACCTGCACCGGCTCCGGACGCCGGATCGCGCCGGTCACCCGCGGCACGGGGATGTCGATCCCTGACCGGTTGCGCACCGTGCCCGGGTGGTCGAGGTCGAGGCCCTGCAGCGCGGTGGCGAAGTGGTTGGAGTAGGACTCCCGGCGGATCTCGCCGTCCCCGATGATGTCCAGCCCGGCCAGCTCCTGAGCCCGGACGGCGGCCAGGGTGGCGTCGTCCTGGGCCTCCTGCAGGAACTGCGGCGGGACCCGCCACAGCTCGCGCGCCCGGACCCGCGGCGGGAACTGGTGCCCGAGCCGGTCGCGGTCGATGAGCCAGTCCGGCTGGGGCAGGCTGCCGACGACGGTCGTGGGCAGCGGGGGGAGCGGGCGGGCCATCGGTTCCTCCTGGGGAGCGGGGCCCCGATCCTCCACCCTGCCGCCGACCGCGCCGACGAGGGCTCCGTGCGCAGCGCCCGCCGGTCCCTGCTCAGTCGGCGAGCAGCCGGTGGACCAGCCGGATCGCGATGGAGCCCTCGCCGACGGCGGACGCGACCCGCTTGACCGACCCGTGCCGGACGTCGCCGACCGCGAGGACCCCGGCCATGCTGGTCTCCAGCGGCAGCGGCGGCCGCCCCAGCGCGTCGATGCCGCGCGCGCTCACCTCCGCACCGGTGAGGACGAAGCCGCCCGGGTCGCGCTCCACCGTCGGGGGCAGCCACTCGGTGTGCGGCTGCGCACCGATCATCAGGAACAGCGCGGCCGCGGCCACCGTCTCCTCCTCCCCGGTGGTCCGTGAGCGCAGCACCAGGTGGTCGAGCCGGCAGTCGCCCCCGCCGTCGACGACCTCCGTGCCGGTGCGCACCTCGACGTTGGGGGTCGCCTGGATCTGCTGGACCAGGTAGTGCGACATCCCGGCCTCCAGGCTCGTGCCCCGGACGACGAGGGTGACCCGCCGGGCGTACCGGGCCAGGTGCAGCACGGCCTGGCCGGCGGAGTTCGCGCCACCGACGACGTAGACGTCCTCGTCGGCCACCAGCGGTGCCTCCGAGGCGGCGGCGCCGTACACCACCCCGGAGCCGCGCAGCGCCTCGAGGGAGGGGACGTCGAGCCGGCGGTAGCTCGCCCCCATGGCCAGCACCACGGCACCGGCGACCACGACCCCACCGGTGGCCAGGGAGACGACGACACCGTCCGGCTCGCGCGCCAGGGAGGTCACCTGCTGCATGAGGGCGAAGCGCGTGCCGAAGACCCAGGCCTGCTCGTAGGCGCGCCGGGCCAGCTCACCGCCGCTGACGCCCCGGGGGAACCCCAGGTAGTTGCGGATCGAGGAGCTCGTCGTGGCCTGCCCGCCGATGCCACCGGAGTCGATCATCAGGGTGTGCAGGCCCTCGGACGCGCCGTAGACCGACGCCGACAGCCCGGCCGGTCCGCCGCCGACGACGACGAGGTCGTACTCGTCGCGGTCCGGCGCGACCGCGGTGCCTGAGGCCCGGGCGATGTCCACGTCGCTCGGGTCCTCCAGCACGTGGCCGTTCGGCATGACCATCAGCGGGAAGCGCCGGGTCGCCCCGCCGAGCAGGGCACGGCCCTCGGCGGAGCCGGCGAGCAGGAAACGGTGCGGGAGCGCGCACCGCTCGAGCACCGCACGCAGCTCGTAGGCCCGGCCCGACCAGCTCTCGCCGACCACATGGACGGTGTGCGGAGCGCGGTGTCCCGACTCGGCCCAGCGCAGCAGGAAGCTGGTCACCGCCTGGTGGAAGTACTCGTCCGGCGGCTCGCCCGGCCGGACGACGTAGTGGTCCATCCGACCGCGGGAGATCGCCTCGAAGATCGCGTCGCCGGTGGCGGACTCCCCGACCCGACCCCACGCCACCATCAGCACCCGCTCGGCCTGCGGGAACGTGCGGGGCACCTCCGCCAGCAGCGCGGTGCCCGGCCGGCCGGCGAGCTCCTCGCCGGCGAGCACCAGCGCGACCTCGTCGCCGGCCGCGGCCAGCCGGTCGAGGGTGGCCAGGGCGTCGTCCGCCGAGCTCAGGCAGCAGATGCGGTAGTCCGCCGTGTACCGGTTGCGCAGCTCGCGCTCGACGTCCCGGAGCAGGTCCGGGTGGTCGTCGACCGCGACGAGCACAGGCGTGCTCACGCCCACCGGCCCGGTCGTCGGGCAGTCGCCGCCCACACGGCGGCGAGCGTACGAGCGCGGGGCCCGGGTCACCAGGGGTGCCGGCCCGGCCGCGACGGAGCGCAACCGCTCCCCGGGACACGGGTGGGGTGCGTTCCCAGCGTGCGGGGGACAGGACGGGCTGTCGATGGACTACGAGGTCTCCGTGACCAGTGCTGGCTGTGGGAGCTGGATCACAGCAGAGTCCGTGACCGCCGTCCACAACTCCCTCGACGGATCCGCAACGCACGTCCCGGGCTGGGATCTCCGGGGCCACGTCCCGGTGGGCGACGGCCGGAACGACCAGCCGGGGTCAGTCCGGGCGCTCCTGCCGGAGGTCACGGACCCGCTGGGCCGCGGTGATCCGCGGCAGCTCGCTGGTCAGCCAGCGCACCGGACGACGCTGGGCGGGCCGTCGCGCGGCCAGGAAGTCCAGCGCGATCGCCGCCGTCCAGGACTGGTCCCGGCTGCCCAGCGTCTGACCGGTCACCGGCTGGTAGTACTCCGCGAAGTCGCAGTCCACGAGCTGGGACAACCCGGCCAGCCGCAGCTGGTTGGCCGCCTCCTGCTCCCCGGAGCGGTTCAGCGCCCAGGCCATCAGCCAGTTGAGCACCGGCCACTGCGGTCCGCGCCAGTAGGTATGCTCCCGGAAGGCGGGGGACGCCGGGGACACCGACGGGACCACCGGCCAGCGCAGCCGGGAGTGCCCGCACCAGCGCGGGCCCAGCAGCAGGTCGCGCTGCCGCCGGGTGAGCGCGTCGTCGCCGCCGCAGAGCAGCGGCGCGAACCCGGCCGCGCTCTCCACGTCCAGCCACCGCCCGGTGCGCAGGTCCAGGTCGCGGGCCAGCCCGGTGTCGGGGTCCACCGACCGCAGCACGCCGGTGCGGAACCGGCGGGCGATCGCCCGGGACCGCTCCACCCCGCCGGCCGCGCCGCCGCCGATGCCCAGGTCCTCGCCCATGTCCGCGAGCAGGTCGCTGGCCGCCGCGAGCAGCGCCGACACCAGGACGTCGCCCATGACGAAGTCCCCGGTCGACCGGAAGACGGCGTCGTCGTAGCGGGAGCGGACCTTCTGCTCCAGCAGCCACAGGTAACGGGCGTACTCGGCGTCGGTGGGCCGCTGCGAGGGGTCGGAGACGTGCGCCAGGTCGGCGCGGACGAACGGCGGCATGTCCGGTTGCGGGTGCACGTTTTCGTACGGCTCGTCCCAGCGCGGCGAGTCGTCCATGCCCGACTCCCAGCCGTGGTGGATCTCGACCAGGCCGTAGGAGTACGGGTCGCGGGCGGTGGCCAGGTAGGAGTGCCAGGCCAGCCACTGGTCGAAGGTCCCCCGCACGAAGTCCTCGGCCAGCTCCTGGTCCGCACCGCCCCGACGGCGGGCGTCGTGCAGGATCCGGGAGAGCGCGATGACGTGGATCGGCGGCTGGCAGATGCCCGAGGTGAGCACCCCGGCCGGCCGGGCCGCGGCGACCTGGGTGCGCCACCGGTCGGGCCCGGGGAAGTAGTCGCTGGGCTCGTGGAACAGGATGTGCGGGATCATCCCGGTCGCCCACTGGCCGGAGAGCAGGCTGCGCAGCTCGGCGAGCGCCCGCGGCACCGACACGGTCGCGATGCCGAGCGCCACGAAGCCGGCGTCCCAGCTCCACATGTGCGGGTACAGCGTCGGCGAGGCCACCGTGAACGCGCCCCGGTCGTTGGCGCGGAGCACGTAGCCTGCCCGGCCGGACATCAGCCCGATCTCCACGGCGCTGGGTTGGGACACGGTCATCTGCGGGTCAGCTCCTCTCGCCGTCCCTGCATCCTCACCCGGCTGCCGGTGCGCCGGCCGCCTGTTCACCCAATCGTCACGGACCGGTCGTTGACGCGGCCCCGCCCGAGGCGGGGGCCCCGTCGCGCCCGGACCGGTCGCCCCGCCACCACGGTGCCTGGGCCAGCAGGTACAGCACGACCCCGACCAGCAGCATCAGCCCCGAGCGCAGCCAGGTCGCCGCCTCCTGCTGCCACAGCAGCAGGAGGCAGGAGGCGATCGCCAGGACCGGCAGGACGACGGGTGCGGTGAAGTGGTCGGCCTCGACCCGGTCCCGGCGCAGCACGAGCACGGACACGTTGGTGCTGAGGAACACCAGCAGGAGCAGCAGGACGACGATGTTCGCCAGCTCACCGAGGTCCCCGAGCGTGGTGAGCGCCATGGCGACGGCCGTGGTCACCACGATCGCCACCCACGGGGTGCGCCGCCCCGGCAGCACCGCGCCCAGCGCCGGGGGCAGCAGCCGCTGCTCGGCCAGCCCGAACACCATCCGGCTGGCCATGATCATGGTCAGCAGCGCGCCGTTCGCGACGGCGATCAGCGCGATCGCGCTGAACAGCCGGTCCGGCACGCCGATGCCGGTGGCCTGCACGACGGTGAGCAGCGGGCCGGTCGAGGAGGACAGCTCGTCGGTCGGCAGGACGATCGAGGCGACCAGCCCGATCAGCACGTAGACCACACCCGCCGTGAGCAGCGCCCCGAACAGCGCCCGCGGGTAGACCCGGCGCACGTCGCGCACCTCCTCGGCGACGTTGGCCGAGGTCTCGAACCCGACGAAGGAGTAGTAGGCGAGGACCGCGGCGGCCAGCACCGCCGACCCGGCCGAGACCCCCGCCGGGAACTCCACGACCCGGCTCACGTCCCCGTCGCCCCGGCCGAGCACGATCGCGCCGAGGACGACGACCAGCAGCAGCCCGGACACCTCGATGGCCGTCATCACCACGTTGGCGCGCACGGACTCCTTGATCCCGCGGGCGTTGACCAGGGCGACCACGAGCAGGAAGACCACGGCGGCGGGCACGGCGGGCACGTCCAGGAAGACCGACAGGTAGTCCCCGGCGAAGGCGAGGGCCAGCCCGGCCGCGCTGGTGACCCCGGCGGCGAGCATGCAGAAGCCGACCAGGAAGGACACCACCGGCCGGCCGAAGGCCCGCTCGGCGAACACCGCCGACCCCCCGGCCCGGGGGTATTTGGTGACCAGCTCCGCGTAGGAGGCGGCGGTCAGCAGGGCCAGCAGCAGCGCGACCAGCATGGGCACCCAGATGGCGCCGCCCACCTCACCGGCGATCTCGCCGACCAGGGCGTAGATGCCGGCGCCCAGGACGTCGCCCAGGACGAAGACGTAGAGCAGCCTCCCGCTGACCGCCCGGCGCAGGGCGGTGTCCTCGGGGTCGGCGGCAGCGGGCTGGGGGGCGTCGGGCTGGTGCACCGGCCGAGTCTGGGCGGGTGCCCGGGCGGCGGCGGACCGGCGGGCCTCCGGGTCAGTTCAGCTCGGGCGCCCGGTGCGCCTTGACGACGACGAGCACGTCGCCGCTCTGCAGGGTGCCGATCAGCGGGTCGTCGAACCGCAGGTGGCGGCCGCCGCGCTCGACCGACAGCACGACGTCCCGCAGCTGCCGGGCGCCGAGCCCGACCTCTGAGGGGGTGACGGTGCGCTGCTGCAGGTCCAGCCCGCGGCCGGCGGTCAGCAGGTCCTCCACGACGTGGACGACGCCGGGCTGGTCGGGGGAGAGCCCCAGCAGCCGCCCGGAGGTGGCCGAGGTGGTGATCACCGAGTCGGCGCCGGACTGGCGCAGCAGGCTGGCGTTCTCCTCCTCGCGCACGCTGGCGGTGATCGGCACGCTGGGGTTCAGCTGCCGGACGGTGAGCACGATCAGCACCGCGGCGTCGTCCCGGTTGGCCGCGACCACCACGGCCCGCGCCTTCTCCACCGACGTCCGGCGCAGCACCTCCATCCGCCCGGCGTCGCCGAGCACCCCGGTGAGCCCGGCGGAGGTGGCCTCCTCGATCGCCCGCGGGTCGGGGTCGACGACCACGATGTGCGCGGCGTCGGTGCCCGTGCTGAGCAGGGCGCGGATGGCGCTGCGGCCCTTGGTGCCGTAACCGCACACGACGACGTGCTGGCGCACGCGAGACCTCCAGCGTCGGACCCGGAACTCCTCCCGCGAGCGCGCGGTCAGCGCCTCGAGGGTGGTGCCGATGAGGATGAGCAGGAACGCAATCCGCATGGGCGTGATCACGAGGATGTTGACCAGCCGGGCGCCGGGCGTGACCGGGGTGATGTCGCCGTAGCCGGTGGTGGAGAGGGTGACCGTGGCGTAGTACGTGGCGTCCAGCACGCTGATCTCGCCGCCGCTGTTGTCCCGGTAGCCGTCCCGGTCCAGGTAGACGATCAGCACGGTCAGTACGAGCACGACCGAGGCGATGACCACCCGCCGCCAGACCTGGCGGGCGGGTGACTCCTCGGTGTGGGCGAGGTGGACGCCGCTGTGGTCGTCGCTCAGCACGCCGGCCGCTCCTCGCTCACCGGCGCGACGATAGCGAGCCCGCTCACCGTTGCTGCACCAGCAGCGGCTGGGCCACCTCGCCGACCGCCCCCCGCTCGTCGGACAGCACGCCCGAGCACAGGCCCAGCCCGTCAGGAGCCAGCGAGGTGCGGCAGTCCAGGTGCACCCACTCGCCAACCGGCTCGCGCAGCAGGTGGGTGGTCATCCCCGGCGGGATGGACAGCCAGCGGGTCAGGTCCAGCTCGGCGGAGATGCCGTTGGCCGCATCGGCGGCGACCAGCACCCGGGCCAGCGGGGTGAGCGGCTGGCCGTCGACCAGCGGCAGGCGCACCCGGGTCCACACCGCCGCCGGTCCGCGCCGGTCGGGGGAGCCCGCGGTGTACCGCCAGTCCAGCGCCTGCCCGTAGCCCCAATCGCCCATGTCGGGCAACGGCACCGTCGGCGCGTCCGTCGCCGCGGGCAGCGCGGGCGGGAGGACGGCGGGGGTGCTGGCCGGCGGGGTCGGGCCGGTGGCCAGGTGCCAGACCCGGGCGACGGCGACCGCGCGCCCGTCGACGGTCATCCGCGCCTCGGTCAGCGAGATCCGGCGCCCCGGGCGGACGGCGGCGACCTCCACGGTGAGCTCCCGGCGCGGGATGGCGCCGAGGAAGTCCACCGACACCCGGGCGGTCCGTTGCCCGGGGTCGGCGCCGGCCCCGGCCAGGTGCGCCAGCAGCGCCGAGGGCGGCCCGCCGTGCTGGGACCCGCTGTCCCACGGACTCTCGGTGGCCTTGGTCGGGGCGAACCGGCCCTCGCCCAGCGGCAGGTAGAAGGCCTCGGCGATCTCGCTCACGGGTGTCTCCTCGTCGGGGTCGGCGGGTCCAGGTGGGTCAGGACGCGTCCGAGCAGCGTGTGCAGCGTCGCAGCCTCCTCGGCGCTGAGCCCCATCGCCTGCGGGCGGCCGAGCTCGGCGAGCACCGGGCCGGCGTCGGCCAGCGCCCGCCGGCCGGCGTCGGTGAGCCGGACGTCGATGCGCTGGCCGCGCCGCGCCCCCGCGGGCCGCTCGACCCACCCGGCGTCGACCAGGCCGGCCAGCAGCGCGCTCATGCTCTGCGGCGTCATCTCCAGCCGGCGGGCGAGCTCGGCGGAGGTGAGCGCCGGTTCGCGGGCGAGGTGCACCAGCACGAAGAAGGTGTGCGGTCGCAGGCCCACGGTCGCCAGCCGGCGGGCGAAGGCGGCGTTCATCGCGGCACCGGCGCGGGCCAGCGCGTACGCGGGGATCCCCTCGGGACCCGCGGCGACCCAGCCGGGCACCGCCGGTCCCGGGTCGCATCCACCCGCTGGCTGCTCCACGAAGGGACACCGTAGGTTGTCGGCAGAGCATCAGTCTCCTGATGCTCGCCTGCGAGGGGGAGACGATGGGCCGACTGACCGACTGGGTGCTCGCCCACCGACGCCTGGTGGTGCTGGCCTGGCTGGCCCTGGCACTGGTCGGCGGAGCGCTCGCCCCGACGACGATCGACCGGCTCGGCTTCGACTTCTCCACCCCCGGCCAGCCCGCATACGAGGCGAACGAGGCGATCACCGGGCAGTTCGGCAACGGTGGTGGCAACGACCCGCTGCTGGTCACCGTCGCGCTGCCCGAGGGCAGCACCGTCGAGGGCGCCCGGACCGAGCTGACCGCGGCGTTCGACCGGCTCCGCCGGCCGGGCTGGCGGGTGGCCACGCCGTTCGACGGGACGCCGGGTGCCGAGGCGCTCGGCGCCGGCGACGACCGGAGTGCCGTCGCGCTGGTCTGGCCACCCGCGGTCGAGGGCCCGGCGCCCTACGCCGCCGCGCTGCCCCAGCTGGAGGGGGCGCTGTCCGGTACCACGGTCGCCGGCGTGGCCCCGGTCGTCACCGGCACGACGGTGCTGGCCGAGGGTGGCGGCGACGAGCGGCCGATCATCGTCGAGATCGCGTTCGGTGCCGGCGGCGCGGTCGTCGTCCTGGTGCTGGTGTTCGGCTCGTTGCTGGCGCTGGTGCCGCTGCTGGTCGCCGCCGTCGCGATCACCACCACGTTCCTGCTGGTGCTCGGGCTCACCGCGCTCACCGACGTCAGCTTCATCGTGCAGTACCTGGTCGGGCTGATCGGGCTGGGCGTGGCGATCGACTACTCGCTGCTGGTGGTGATGCGCTGGCGGGAGGAGCGGGCGGTCGGCGCCGACGACCGCACCGCCGTCCGGACGGCGATGACCACGGCCGGTCGCGCGGTCGTGCTCAGCGGCGTCACGGTCGCCGTCTCGCTGCTGTCGCTGGTGGTGCTGCCGCTGCCGTTCCTGCGCACCGTCGGCTTCGGCGGCCTGCTCATCCCGCTGGTCAGCGTGCTGGTCGCGCTCACCCTGCTGCCGGTGGTGCTGTTCTCGGCCGGGCGCCGGCTGGAGTGGCCGCGCAGCCGGCCGCCGAGCGCGGAGAGCCGCACCTGGCACCGGATCGGGTCGACGGTCGTCCGGCACCGCTGGGTCTCCGCGCTGCTGGCCACCGTCGTGCTGCTGGTGCTCGCGCTGCCGGTGCTGGGCATCCGGCTGGGCAGCCCGGAGGTGTCGGCCACCGCCACCGGGTCGACCCCGGCCGCGGCCGCGTTCCGGCAGCTCACCGCCGACGGGCTGCCCGCCGGGGTGGCCCGCCCGGTCGAGGTGCTCACCGCCGACCGGGCCGCCGCGGTGCAGACGTTGTCCGCGGTCGACGGGGTCGCCGGCGTGCTGGCGCCGGCGGGGGAGACCTGGGAGGCCGGCGGCACCGGGCTGGTCGACGTCGTCCTGGCCGACGACCCGTCGTCCACCGCCGGCCGGGACGCGCTGACCGCGGTGCGCGACGCGGCCGACGGGCTGGACGGCGCCCGGGTGGGCGGCACCGCGGCCGGCGACGCCGACTCGGTGCGCGCGATCTACGGCAACGCCTGGTGGGTGCTGCCGCTGGTCTGCCTGATCACCTTCGCGCTGCTGGCGCGAGCACTGCACTCGGTCTGGCTGCCGGTCAAGGCGCTGCTGCTCAACGTCGTCTCGATCGCCGCGGCCTACGGCATCACCGTCTGGATCTGGCAGGAGGGGCACCTGACCGAGGCGCTGTTCGGGGCGACCGCGACCGGCACGATCACCTTCTGGGTGCCCGTCGCGGCCTTCTCGTTCCTGTTCGGGCTGTCGATGGACTACGAGGTGTTCATCCTGAGCCGCATCCGGGAGGGCCACGACCAGGGGATGAGCACCGACGCGGCGACCGTGCACGGCGTGGCGTACACCGGCCGGCTGGTCACCTCGGCGGCGCTGATCCTTTTCCTCGCCTTCGTCGCGCTGTCGACGGTGCCGGTGGTCGACGTCAAGATCTTCGCCACCACCCTGGCCATCGGCATCCTGCTGGACGCCACGGTCGTGCGCGGGGTGCTCACCCCGGCGCTGGTGGCCGCGCTGGGCCGGGTCAACTGGTGGTGGCCTGCGCGGCTCTCTCGCGGGCGCTGAGCTCGCGCTTGAGCACCTTGCCGGCCGGGGACACCGGCAGCGCGTCGACGAACACGGCGTCGCGCAGCCGCTTGTACGGCGTCACCTGCTCGTTGACCGCGGCCAGCACGCTCTCGGCGGTCAGCGCCGCACCGGCGTCGTCGCCCCGGCGCACCACGTAGGCCACCGGCAGCTCGCCGGCCTCCGGGTCGGGGCGGCCGACCACCGCGGCGGCGGCGACGCCGGGCAGGGCGAACAGCAGCTCCTCCAGCTCGCGGGGGAACACGTTGTAGCCCTTGTAGAGCAGCATGTCCTTGGTCCGGTCGACGATCGACAGGTAGCCGTCGGCGTCCAGCACCCCCACGTCGCCGCTGTAGAACCAGCCCTCGGCGTCGATCGCCTCCGCGGTCGCGTCGGGGCGCCCGGCGTAACCGCGCATCACCTGCGGGCCGCGGATGCACACCTCCCCGCGTTCCCCCACCGGCAGCGGGTCGCCGCCACCGAGCGGGCGGATGCTGATCTCGGTGTCGGGCAGCGGGACGCCGACCGTGCCGGCCTTGCGCACGCCGCTGGTGTGCGACGGGTTCCCGGTGGCCTGCATGGTGACCTCGGTGAGGCCGTACCCCTCGCCGATCACCACGCCGGGCACCAGCGCCCTCATCCGCTCGATCAGCGGCACCGGCAGCGGGGCCGCGCCGCTGGAGAAGCTGCGCACGCTGGACAGGTCGGCGTCGGCGATGCCGGGGACCTGCAGCAGCGCGACGAACACCGGCGGGGCGCCGCCGATCCCGGTCACCCGGTACCGGACGGCGTCCTCGACGTAGCCCACCGGGTCGAAGCGGTCGTGCACGACGACCGTGGAGCCGGCCATGACCTGGCCGTTGAGGTAGCCGATCACGCCCATGGCGTGGAACCACGGGGTGAGGTTGATCAGCCGCGCGCCGCCCAGCCGGGTGGGGTGCTCGGCCTCGCTGCCGACCTGGTCGAGCGTCACGTCGCCCTCGGCGTCGAGCACCGGGACCGAGCCGCTGCTGAAGCACGCCGACTGCAGCACGTTGGTGACCACCGCCCGGTGCGGCAGCTCCACGCCCTTGCTCACCCCGGTCGTGCCGCCGGTGTAGGCCAGGTGCGCCAGGTCGGCGACCGGGTCCAGGTCGGCGTCGCGGTGCGCGTCGGTCGGGTCGGCGCTGAGCAGGTCGCCCAGCGACACGGCGCCGGGCAGGTCGGCCAGGTCGACCGGGTGGTGCGGGTCGGCGACCTGCTCCGGCCCGGTGACGACGACGGTCCGCACGCCGGTGTCGGCCAGCGCGGCCCGCACGACGGGCAGCACCGGCTCCCAGGTGACCAGCGCGCGGGCGCCGGCGTCGGTGAGCTGGGCGGCCAGCGCGGCCGGCGGCAGCAGCGGGTTGGTGGGGGAGAAGACCGCTCCGGCCAAGAGCACGCCGTAGTAGACGGCCGGGTACTGCAGACAGTTGGGCAGGTGGACCGCGACGACGTCCCCCCGGCCGATGCCGCGCTCGGCCAGCCCGGCGGCGACCGCGTGCGCGCGGCGGCCCAGCTCGGTGAACGACAGCTCCACGTCGTGGTGCACGAACGCCGTCCGGTCACCCCAACGGCGCACCGCGGCCCGCAGCACCGAGCCGACCGGCCGCAGCGGGTAGTCCAGCGAGCGCGGCAGCCCCGGCGGCCAGGTCGTCGGTTCCGTCGTCCCCGTCGCGGTCATCCGTCGTCCTCCCGGGCAGCGTTGTCGCTGGCCCTCAGAGTGGCCCACGTCACCCGCTGAGTCGACACCGACCCCGTGCGTCAGGATGACCCGATGAGCGAGCAGCGCACGGCCCTGGTCCTGGGTGGCGGCGGCATCACCGGCATAGCCTGGGAGATCGGCGTGCTGGCCGGGCTGGCCGACGCCGGGGTCGACCTCGGCACCGCCGACCTGGTGGTCGGCACCTCGGCCGGGTCGGTCGTCGGCGCCCAGCTGCGCAGCGGGGTGGACCTGGCCTCGCTGTACGAGCGGCAGCTCGAGCCGGCCGGCGCCGAGCGGGTCGCCCGGCTCGGGCGGGGGACCCTCGCCCGGTACGGCGTGGCGATGCTGCTCGCCCGCCGCGACGACGCCGCCTTCCGCCGCCGGGTCGGCGCGGTCGCGCGCGCCGCCGCCGACAGCGGGCGCACCCCTCCCGAGGCCGAGCGCCGGGCCGCGATCGCCTCCCGGCTGCCCGACCCCGAGTGGTCCGACCGGCCGCTGCTGGTCACCGCCGTCGACGCCGAGAGCGGGGAGTTCACCACCTTCACCCGGGAGTCCGGCGTGGAGCTGGTGGCCGCGGTCGGCGCCAGCTGCGCCGTCCCCGGCGTCTACCCGCCGGTCACCATCGCCGGGCGGCGCTACATGGACGGCGGGATGCGGTCGGCGGCCAACGCCGACCTGGCCGCCGCCTACGACCGGATCGTGGTGATCGCGCCGCTGCCACGCGGCGTCGGGCCGATGACCAGCGTCGACGCGCAGGTCACCGGACTGGTCAGCCGGGTGGCCGTGGTCAGCCCGGACCGGGCCAGCCTGTCCGCGATCGGGAAGAACGTGCTGGACCCGGCGGCCCGGCCGCCCTCGGCCCGGGCCGGCCGGGCGCAGGCGGCCGCCGTGGCCACCCGGGTCGCCGAGGTCTGGCAGGGCTGAGGCCCCCATGACCCCCATGACGAGGAGAGGACCCGAGATGACGGAACCGGTGCTGACCGAGGTGGCCGACGGGGTCGGCGTGCTGACGCTGAACCGGCCGGCGGCGAAGAACGCCGTCGACCTGGCGACCACCGAGGCGCTGGCCGCCGCGCTGGACGACCTCGACGCCCGGGACGATGTCGCCGTCCTGGTGCTCACCGGCGCCGGGGGCACGTTCTGCGCCGGGATGGACCTCAAGGCCTTCGCCCGCGGCGAGCGGCCGCGGATCGAGGGCCGCGGGTTCGCCGGGCTCACCGAGGCGCCGCCGGCCAAGCCGCTGATCGCCGCCGTCGAGGGCTGGGCGCTGGCGGGGGGCTGCGAGCTGGCGCTGAGCGCGGACCTCATCGTGGCCGCCCGTGACGCCCGGTTCGGCGTCCCGGAGGTCAAGCGCGGGCTGTTCGCGGCCGGTGGCGGGGTGCTGCGGCTGGCCAAGGCGCTGCCCTACCAGCGGGCGATGGAGATGGCGCTCACCGGGGACCCGCTGCCGGCGGAGGAGGCGCACCGGTTCGGGCTGGTCAACGTGCTCACCGAGCCCGGCGGCGCGCTGGCCGGCGCCCGCGAGCTGGCCGCCCGGATCGCCGCGAACGGGCCGCTGGCGGTGCGGGTCAGCAAGGCGCTGGTCGCCGCCTCGGTGGCCTGGACCGACCGGGCGGCACTGGACGCCCAGCAGGCGCTGGCCGACCAGGTGTTCTCCTCGGCCGATGCGCTCGAGGGCGCCCGGGCCTTCGCGGAGAAGCGCGCGCCCGTCTGGCGGGGCGTCTGATCCGGCGCCGAGTGACAGCTGAGCGTGGACGGGAGGCCCGTGCGTCCACGCTGAGCTGTCACTCGGCGAGCGCCGCGGAGATCCGGGCCAGCAGCGCGGCGGGGGAGCGCAGGTCGGCGGCGGTCACGAACAGCACCCGCCACCCGGCTGCCTGCAGGGCCTCGATCCGCCGCCGGTCCTCGCCGATGCGCGTGGTGTGCCAGGCGCCCTCGTACTCCAGCCCGACCCGGCGCTCGGGCCACGCGAAGTCCAGCCGGGCCACGAACCGGCCCTGCTGCCGGACGACGTGCTGGGGCACCGGCGTCGGCAGCGGCGAGCGGTGCAGCAGCAGTCGCAGCCGGGTCTCCTGCGGGGAGGCGGCCAGCCCGTCGGCCAGCGCGGCCGCCTGCCGGGCCCGGCGGCAACCCCGCCCGCCGAGCTCGGCCACCTCCACCCGCAGCGTCGTCAGCGTGGTGAGCTTCGCCGCGACGAAGCGGTCCAGCAGGACGACGCCGTCGTCGAGCGGGAACCGTGCGGCGAGCTCGAGTGCGGTCGTGGCCGGCGCGGTGGCCCGCACCCCTGACACGGGGCGAACGCAGTCGCCGGTCAGCACCCGACGCCGGACCACCACCCCGGGAGCGGCGCCTCTCGCCGTCCCGGGTGCCACGGTCATCTCCACGTCCTCCGCCGGGGCGGCGAGGTCGGTCAGCCCCCAGAGCACCGCTGCACTGGCGCCGGAGACCACGGCGTGCGGCAGGAGCAGCCTCGCCACGGTCCGGGTCCGCAGCGTGTGCGTGACCTCGAGGCCGGCGTCGGCGTAGACGTCCGGGAACAGCCGCTGCCAGGCGGGCCCGCGCAGGTCGTTGGCGGTCAACCAGCCACGGCGGACGGCGGTGCTGCCGCGGAACACCCGGCCGCGGAGCTGCTCGGGACGGCGGACAGGGGGCACCGCGACACCCTGGCGGATCCGGCGGGGTGAGCGGCGGCGCCGTCCACAGGCCGCCGAGCGAGCGGGTCAGACCGCTGGGTCGGAGACCAGGGCGCCGGCCGAGTGCAGGGTGCGCAGCTCGGTCTTGAGCACCTTGCCGCTCGGGTTGCGCGGCAGCACGCCGCCGATCGACCACTCGCGGGGGCACTTGTAGTGCGCCAGCCGCTCCCGGCACCAGGCGGTCAGCTCGGCGGCGGTGGGCGGCAAGGCGGGATCGCGCGGGGAGACGACGGCCAACGGCGCCTCGCCGTACCGGCTGTCCGGGACGCCGATCAGCGCCACCTCGGCGACCCCGGGGTGGCCGGCCAGCACGTCCTCGACCTCGGCGCAGTACACGTTCTCCCCGCCGGTGATGATCATGTCCTTCTTGCGGTCGACGACGTAGAAGTAGCCGTCGGGGTCCTCCCGCACCAGGTCACCGGAGTGGAACCAGCCCCCGGCGAACGCCTCCGCGGTCGCCTCCGGCTTGCCCCAGTACTCGGTCATGACCATCGGCGAGCGGTAGACGATCTCGCCCACCTCGCCCCGCGGGACGTCGTTCATCGCGTCGTCGACCACCCGCACCTCGACGCCCAGCATCGGGGTGCCGACCGACCCGATCTTGCGCACCGAGTCCTCGCCGCGCAGGAAGCAGGTGACCGGCGAGCACTCGGTCTGCCCGAACGCGGTGACCACCTCGGCCTGCGGGAAGGTGGCCATCATCGTGCGCAGCAGCGTCGTCGACGCCGGCGCGGCGCCCCAGGAGATCCGGCGCAGCGCGGACAGGTCCCGGTCGGCGATGCCGGGGACGGCGCAGATGGCCTGCCACTGCGTGGGCACGAAGAACGCGTTGGACACCCGCTCGCGCTCCAGCTCGTCGACCGTGGCCACCGGGTTGAACGCACCGGACCGGGTGATCACGAACGTGCCGCCGACCAGCAGCGACGGCAGCATCCCGGCGACCGCCGCGATGTGGAACAGCGGCGCCCCGCTCAGGCCCACCCGGTCGTCGGGGCCCACGCCCAGGTGGGTCACCTGGCTGAAGGTGTGCAGCAGCAGGTTGCGGTGCGACAGCACGGCGCCCTTCGGCTTGCCGGTCGTCCCGGAGGTGTACATCAGGAACGCCGGGTCGCCCTCCTCCACCGGGTGCTCGACCGGCTCCGGCGAGGCGGCGGCCAGCGCCGCCTCGTACTCGTCGCCGACGGTGAGCACGGTGTGCAGGTCGGGGGCGGCGGCCCGGGCCTGGGCCGCCGTGCCGGCCAGCGCCGGGTCGACCACGAGCGCCGCCGCGCCGCTGTCGCCCAGCGCGTAGGCGACCTCGTCGGCGACCAGCCGGAAGTTCACCGGGACGGCGATCGCGCCCAGCCGGGCGGCGGCCAGGAACGTCTCCACCGCCTCCAGCCCGTTGAGGGTCAGCACCGCCACCCGGTCACCGCGCCGTACCCCGCGGTCGACCAGCGCCGCGGTCAGCCGGGTGACCCGCTCGTCGAGCTCGGCGTAGCTGCGGCCGGTGCCGGCGAACCGGAACGCGGGCGCCGACGGCGTCGTCCGGGCGTGCCGGGCGACCTGGTCGGCGATCGTCATGCCCCGCCACCGGGCGGTGCGCGTGTCGCTCATGGAACTCCTCGCCGAGCCGGTCGTGACCTGCGTCATGCTGTCCGTGACGGCCCGGCCGGTCAACGGGCCCCCCGCCGAGGAGAGGCGCGCGCATGGACTTCGACGACACCCTCGACGAGGCGGCCTACCGGGCACGGGTGCGGGCCCTGCTGGCCGAGCACACCGCCGAGCTGGTGCACCTGGACGCCGGTGAGGAGGCCGCCGACGCGGGCGAGCAGGAGCAGGCGCTGCGCCGCACCCAGCGGGTGCTCGCCGACGCCGGCCTGGTCGGGGTCAGCTGGGCGCGGGAGCACGGCGGGCAGAGCGGCACGCTGGCCCAGCAGGCGATCGTCAACCAGGAGCTGGCCCGCGCGCGGGTGCCCACGCTGATCAACCACATCGGGCTGGGCATGTGCGGGCCGACGGTCGTCGCGCACGGCACGCCGGAGCAGCACGAGCGGTACCTCGCCCGGCTGCTGCGCGCCGAGGACGTCTGGTGCCAGCTGTTCAGCGAGCCGGCGTCCGGGTCCGACCTCGCCGCGCTGCGCACCACCGCCGTCCGGCACGGCGACGGGTGGGTGGTCAACGGCCAGAAGGTCTGGACGACGCTGGCCCACGTCGCCGACCACGGCATCCTGCTCACCCGCACCGACGCCGACCGGCCCAAGCACGCCGGGCTGACCATGTTCATCGTCGACATGCACGCCCCCGGCGTCACCGTGCGGCCGCTCAAGCAGCTGGGCGGCCAGTCGGACTTCAACGAGGTCTTCTTCGACGACGTGCACGTCCCGGACAGCGACCGGCTGGGGGAGGAGGGGGAG
>NZ_SJEX01000086.1 GCF_005930495.1 Modestobacter excelsi
ACGCTGCCCAGCGGGCTGCGGCTGGTCGTCGTGCCCCGCCCGGGCGTGCCGCTGGTGGAGCTCCGGCTGCGGGTGCCCTTCGCCGCCGCGGCGCCCCGGCAGGCCGCCGCGCACGCGGCGCGCACCAGCGTCCTGTCCGGCGCGGTGCTGCTGGGCACCGCCGCACACGACCAGCTGGGGATCGCGCAGCTGCTGCAGGCGCACGGTGGAGAGCTGTCGGTCTCCGCCGACGCCGACCGGCTGCTGTTCTCCACCACGATGCTGCCGGACGGCCTCGGTGCCGTCCTGGGCGTGCTCGCCGAGCTGCTCGCCGCGCCCACCTACCCGGCGGGCCCGGTCGACGCCGAGCGCGCCCGGGTGGTCGAGCGGGTGCACATCGCCCGCTCGCAGCCCGGGGTGATCGCCCGCAGCGCCCTCGCCGCCCGCCGGTACGGCGCCCACCCCTACGCCCAGCAGCTGCCCGCCCCCGAGCTGGTCGCCGCGGTCACCCCGGCCGCGCTGCGCAAGCTGCACCGCGAGCGGGTGCTGCCCGCGGGCAGCACCCTCGTCCTCGTCGGGGACGTCGACCCGGCCACCGCCCAGGACGTCGTGGCCACCGCCCTGGCCGGCTGGACCGCGGAGGGGAAGGCCGTCGCGGCCGGCCCCGTGCCCGCCGTCGTCCCGCAGCCGCTGCAGCTGGTGCACCGCCCCGGCGCCGTCCAGTCCAACCTGCGGCTGGGTGGGCCCGCGCCGGGCCGCACCGATCCGCAGCTGCCTGCGCTGAGGCTGGCCAGCATGGTGTTCGGCGGGTACTTCTCCTCCCGGCTGGTGGAGAACATCCGCGAGCGGCGCGGGTACACCTACAGCCCGCGCAGCGGCGTGGAGCACCTGATGGCCGGCTCCTCGTTCACCGTGGACGCCGACGTGGCCACCGCCGTCACCGGGCCGGCGCTGCTGGAGACCTGGTACGAGCTGGGCCGGATGGCGCTCACCCCGGTGACCGAGGCCGAGCTGGACTCCGCCCGCCGTTACCTGCTCGGCACCCTGGCCCTCGGGACGGCGACCCACGCCGGCCTGGCGAGCACCCTGTCGGCGCTGATCGGCGCCGGGCTCTCCGCCGACTGGCTGGCCGACCACCAGCGGGCGCTCGCCACGGTCGGCATCGACGAGGTCACCGAGGCCTCCCGCCGGTGGCTGTCCCCGGCCGGGCTGACCGCGGTGGTGGTCGGCGACGCCGACCAGGCTGCCGACCAGTTGCAGGTCCTGGGCCCGGTCGAGGTCACCGCCGCGGCCGTCGAGCCCGGGGCATGACCGTCCCACCCGGCGGCAGCACCGCCGCCGACAACCCGCCGCCTCCCCGCAGCGACTGGCCCGAGGACCGGCGCGCGGGGGCGACCACCGAGGTCCCGCTGCTGTCCCGTACCGGCCACGACCGCGGGCACCTGGCGCGGTCGCTGCCCGACCCCACGCAGGGCCGACCGGTGCGCGTGCTGCGGATCGACGAGCGGCGCACGGTGCCGGTGCAGGAGGGCCCGGGCGGCCCCGAGCTGGTCTACGACGAGCAGCCCACGCTGCCCGAGGGCGCCATCTACCTGGGCGAGGCCGACGACGTCCCCTACGCCGCGCTGCGGGCTCCCCGCTCGCTCAGCGTCGGCGGGCGGCCGGTCGACAGCTGGGCCGGGCTCCGGGAGGTCGGTGCCGAGCTGGGTGACCTGGACGCCGGCCTGCTGGCCCAGGCGGTGGGCATCGTCGAGTGGCACGAGCGCAACAGGTTCTCCCCGCTCACCGGTGCACCGACGACGATCGAGCGGGCCGGCTGGGTGCAGCGCGACCCGGTGAGCGGCAGCGAGGTCTTCCCGCGGACGGACCCGGCGGTGATCATGCTGGTCCACGACGGCGGTGACCGCTGCGTGCTCGGCCGCCAGGCGGTGTGGCCGCCGGGCCGGTTCTCCATCCTGGCCGGCTTCGTCGAGCCGGGGGAGTCCGCCGAGGCGGCCGTGGTCCGCGAGGTCGCCGAGGAGGTCGGGATCGCGGTCACCGACGTCCGCTACGTCTCCAGCCAGCCGTGGCCGTTCCCGCAGTCGCTGATGCTCGGCTTCGTCGCCCGCGCGACGGAGGAGCAGCTGCAGATCGACCACGACGAGATCGAGGAGGCCCGCTGGTTCAGCCGGGACGAGCTGCGCTCGGGCACCGGCCCGCAGGCCCTGCCACCGAACGTCTCGATCGCCCGGCACATCATCGACCGCTGGGTGGCCGGCGAGTTCAGCTGAACGCCCCCTGCAGGAGGAGGGCGGGGCGGTCGGGGTGGTCGGCCAGGACGACCGCGTCGGCGAGCGAGGTGGGGTCCACCTCGTCGTCGTAGCGGTCGAAGGCGGGCAGCTCCCACGCCCGGTCCGCGGGCACCCGGCGCCGGCGGGCGGCCGGGCTGACCCGCAGGTGGACGACCACGTCGAACGCCAGCCCGAGGCCCTGCAGCAGTGACCCGGGCACCAGCAGCACCCCGCCCGGCGGCGTCGGGCGGTAGTCCAGCCGGGCGGCGCGGTCCCGCACCAGGTCCCACAGCGCGGGCAGGTGCTCACCGGGCCCCCGCGGCCCGCTGCGGTCCAGCACCTCACGGGCCAGCGCCGCGGGGTCCAGCCAGTCGGTGTAGCGCGCGTCCGGGTCGGTGCGGCCGTGCTCGAGCCGCAGCGAGGCCGGCCGGTAGAAGCCCTCGGCCGGGACGACGACCGCCGGACGGCTCAGGCCGGGCAGCCGGGTGGCCAGCTCCGCGGCCAGTGCGTGCGGCCCGGTGACCCCGGGAGCGCCGGGCAGCTCCGGGCCGTCGACGGCGACCCGCAGTGCGGCGGCGCCGGGCTCGGGGGAGACGCCGGCGAGGAGCGCGGCCAGCCGGTCGGCGAGCGCCGGCGGGGAGAGCGGGAGCGGAGCGGTCAGCGGGGCGCCCCGGGGACGACGTCGCTGCTGCCGGTCCGGCGCGGGCCGCGTTGCACCCGCCGGGCGGAGGGCCCCACCCCCACGGGGCGCGGCTCGGCGGTCGGGAGAGGACCGGGCTGGGCGGCGGTCGCGCCCGGGCCGTCGGTGTGGGAGGTCAGACCGTCGAGCACCTCGGTGGCCAGCTCCTGGGCAGGCCGGCCCTGGGAGCGGGCGTTCCGGCGGAGGGCCTCGAAGGCCTCCCGCGGGGTGGTGCCGTGCCGTTCGGCGAGGACACCCAGCGCGCGTTCGATGGACACCCGCGCGGCCAGCGCGTGCTCGAGCTGACCGATGGTGCGACGCAGCGCCGCGATCTCCTCGTCCCGCGGGTCGGCGGGCGGTGCGGCGTCGTCGTCCGCCGGGCCGGCTCCCGTGCGGGCCGCCCGGCGGGCGTCGCGGCCCGGCTCCGGGCTGGACCCGTGCTCGGCGGCGACCAGGTCGGCCAGCGACATCGCCTCGACCAGGCTCAGCGCGTCACCCTCCCCGGCGACCCGGCCCGAGACGTCGGTCCACGCGCCGTCGTCCTCGGGGCTCAGCACAGTCCAGCCGCGGCCGCAGCGGACCACCAGGGCGGCCGGCTGCCCGGCCGGGGTGCGGACCACGTCGGTGGGCAGCACCGCAGGGACCAGCGCGGCAGGCTGCTCCACCGTCGGGTCCATCACACCCTCTCTCGCTGCCAACGGCCGGTCCGAGGGTGCGGTCCCGCAGCCCCCCGGGTGGCGATCATCGCCCCCCGGGGGCCGCGGGCCGGGGATCACGCGCCCGGGAGCCGCGCGAGCTGGGCCTTCACCTGGTCGATGCTCGGGTTGGTCAGGGCGGTGCCGTCGGCGAACACGAGGGTGGGCACCGTGCGGTTCCCGCCGTTCGCCTGCATGACCAGCTCGGCGGCGCTCTCGTCCACCTCGATGTTGACCTCGGCGAAGTCGATGCCGTCGCGCTGCATCAACTTCTTCAGCCGCATGCAGTAACCACACCAGTTGGTGGTGTACATGGTCACCGCGGTCGTCGGAGCGCTCATCGGGTGGATCCTCCCTCGCGTCTCCCCGGGCGGGCCACCCGGGGGGAGGGATGGCCGGGGCGTCCGGGGCATGCGCCCCACCAACGCCGCGTGCCTGGGGATCCTTCCCCCGCCTGTCGGTGCGGGCTGGGAGACTCGTCGTGTGGGGATGCCGCGGGTCGCAGAAGAGCAGGTGGTCGAGGGGACGGCGGGCGCGGAGGCGGTGCTCGCCGGGTTGGACGAGCAGCAGCGGGCCGCGGCCGAGGCGGTGCGCGGGCCGGTCTGCATCCTCGCCGGTGCCGGCACCGGCAAGACCCGGACCATCACCCACCGGATCGCCTACGGCGTGCACCTGGGGGAGTACGTCCCCGAGCAGGTGCTGGCGGTGACCTTCACCGCGCGCGCGGCCGGTGAGCTGCGCGGCCGGCTGTCGGCGCTGGGCGTCGGCGGTGTCCAGGCGCGCACCTTCCACGCGGCGGCGATGCGCCAGCTGCGGTACTTCGCGCCGCGGGTGCTCGGCGGCCCGATGCCCGAGCTGATCGAGAACAAGCTCCGGGTGGTGGCGGGTGCCGCCACCCGCAACCGGCTGACCACCGACCGCGCGAGCCTGCGCGACCTGGCCAGCGAGATCGAGTGGGCGAAGACCACGCTGGCCACCCCGGAGGACTACCCGGCGCGGGCTGCCGCGGCCTCGCGGGAGGCCCCGTTCGACCCCTCGGCGGTCGCCGCGGTCTACCGCAGCTACGAGGAGGCCAAGTCCCGCGACGGATCGCTGGACTTCGAGGACCTGCTGCTGGTCACCGCGTACGCGATCGAGGAGCACCCTGACGTCGCCCGCGAGGTGCGCGCGCAGTACCGGCACTTCGTCGTCGACGAGTACCAGGACGTCAACCCGCTGCAGCAGCGGCTGCTGGACGCCTGGCTGGGCGGTCGCGCCGAGGTGTGCGTCGTCGGTGACCCCAACCAGACCATCTACTCCTTCACCGGCGCGGACCCCGAGTACCTGCTCGGCTTCGCCGACCGCTACGGCGACGCCGAGGTGGTCAAGCTGGAGCGGGACTACCGGTCGACGCCGCAGGTGGTGGGCCTGGCCAACAAGCTGATCGGCCAGGCTCCGCCGCGCAAGGGGCTGCCCGGCCTGCGGCTGCTGGGTCAGCGGGCCGAGGGCCCGGCGCCGAGGTTCGTCGAGCACCCCGACGAGCCGGCCGAGGCCGCCGCGGTCGCGAAGGCCTGCCGCGAGCTCATCGACGGTGGGCTGCCGGCCAGCGAGATCGCCGTCCTGTTCCGGATCAACGCGCAGTCGCAGGTGTACGAGTCGGCGTTGGCCGATGTGGGCGTCCCCTACGTGCTCAAGGGCGGCGAGCGGTTCTTCGAGCGGCCCGAGATCCGCGAGGCGGTGCTGCTGCTGCGCGGTGCCGCGGCCGGCGGCAACGAGCCCGGCGCCCTGGTGCCCGCCGTCCGCGACGTGCTGGCCTCCACCGGCTGGGTGGAGCACCGCCCTCCGCCGGGGGGCACGGCGCGGGACCGCTGGCAGTCGCTGGCCGCCCTCGTCGACCTCGCCGTCGACCTCGTCGCCGAGCAGCCCACGTTGGACCTCGCCGGGTTCGTCGGGCACCTCGCCGAGCGGGCCAACGCCCAGCACGCGCCGACCGTGCAGGGCGTGACGCTGGCGTCGATGCACGCGGCCAAGGGCCTGGAGTGGGACGCGGTGTTCGTGGTGGGCCTGGTGGACGGCGTCGTGCCGATCGCGCAGTCCCAGTCGCGGCCGGAGGCGGTCGAGGAGGAGCGGCGGCTGCTCTACGTGGCGGTCACCCGAGCCCGCGAGCAGCTGACGCTGTCCTGGTCGCTGGCGCGGAACCCGGGCGGACGGCGGTCGCGGCCGCGCAGCCGGTTCCTCGACGGGCTCGCCCCCGACGCCGCTGCCGCGCCGCGCCGCCCGGCCACGCGGGCCAAGGTCGTGCTGGAGGGTGAGGCGGGAGAGCTGTTCGAGCGGCTGCGGGAGTGGCGGAGCAGCACGGCCCAGGCCGCGTCGGTCCCGGCCTACGTCGTGTTCACCGACGCCACGCTGCAGGCGATCGCGGAGAGCCGGCCGTCCTCGGTGCGGGAGCTGTCCGCGCTGCCCGGCGTGGGCTCCCGCAAGCTCGAGATGTACGGCACCGAGGTGCTCGGCGTCATCGAGGCCGGTTGAAGGACCACCCCTCCCCCCACGACCCGCGAGCTCGCCGCGGGCCCTGGAGGCGTGGCCGTTAATTCGATTGACCCCCTCGGCGTCGATCCCTAACCTTTGCTCCACCACCTGGAAGTGACCCAGGACGCACTCCGCAGCACCGCACGAGCGCAGACCGCAGCGAGACCGGCCGGCAGGCCGGGCTCCGACCCCCGGAAGGAGGGGCCCCGTGATCAGCACCGACATGAACGCCACCGGCGCAGGCACCGTGACCCCGCCGGCCGTCGGCATGTGCTCCGTCGATCGGGTCGTCCTGACGCCGCCCTCCGCCGCCCCGTGGTCGGGGACGGGTCTGCCCGTCTCCGGTACCGCGTCCCCGTTCCGTCTCCGCGGCCTGATCGCCGCGGGTGCCGCACTCGGCGGCACCGCTCGTCCGTCCGTCCAGACCACCGCTCTGCAGGAGTTCGCCGTCGCCGGCGTCCCCGTCGAGCACCCCAGCAGCACCCCGGGTGACCTGCCCCCGGAAGACCCACTGAGCTAGCCAACGCCCAGCTGGTCCTCCTCGAGGCCGCGGATCCCGGACACCGGGAACCGCGGCCTCCGTCTTTCGCCAGGCGAGTCCGCGGCCCCACACCGACCACCGGTCGGCGGGGCCTCCGCCGACCGGCCGCAGAGACGAAGAAGAGGAGAGCGGCCGTGCAGACCACGATCGACCCAGCGCCGTCCCGTTCCCGGCTCGGGCTCGACCGCACGCACGCGTCCACCGACAACCCGGGGGGTGCTCGGCGGGCCCTGCCCTGCCGGGTCCAGGACCCCGACCTGTGGTTCGCCGAGCGCCCGGCCGAGCTCGAGCAGGCCAAGCGGCTGTGCGCCGGGTGCCCTGTCCGGAGCGCCTGCCTGGCCGGCGCCCTGGACCGGGCCGAGCCCTGGGGCGTCTGGGGCGGCGAGATCTTCGACCGGGGGGTCGTCATCGCCCGGAAGCGGCCCCGCGGCCGTCCGCCGAAGGTCCGTACGGAGGCGGCGGCATGAGCGGCCACCACCGGAGCCCGTGCCCGTCCGCAGTCCGGCGCCCGTCGTCCGGGCGCCCCGTCACCCGATGCACCTCCACCCGGCGCCGTCCGACGGCGTCACTGCCCGCAGAGGACACGAGATGTACCTGATCGACCAGGACCTGGTCCGTTCCCACATGGACCAGCGGCTCGCCGAGGCGGGGCAGGCCGCCCGCGCCCGCCGGCTGGCCAGCGCCCGGCGCTGGTCCCGCAGGGCGGCCCGGGCGTCGCAGCGCGCCGCCCGGGCCAACTCCGCCGTGTGGTGAAGGCCCAGCGCCTGTCGTCGCGGCGAGAGCCGCTGTCCGTCCCGGTCGGGGGTCGCAGGCTCCCGACCGGGACGGACCCGACGGCCCGACGCAACGACCCCCGGCAGCTGACTGCGGTGTCGTCCGGAGGACGACGATGTGCGCAGCCGCGACCTCCTACCCGGCGAAGCCGGGCAGCCACTCCTCGCAGACCCCGCGGTAGGCCGCCCGGGCGTCGAGCTGGCAGAGCACGCCGATCGAACCGATCGTCACCCGGTGGATGAGCAGGTAGGCCGGGGGCAGGTTGAGCTGCCGGCCGAGCCGGCTGGCGTCACTGCGCGGGTCGCCGATCCGGGCGGCCTGCTCCTGCATCCACGCCCGGGTGAACTGGAAGTCCGGCGCGGCGAGCGGCGCCAGGAAGGGCAGCAGGAAGTCCAGGACCCCCTGGGCGTCCACCTCGACGGTCTGCCGGACGAACCCCTCGACGCGCAGGTCGGCGAGCACGTCCTCGGCGCGGCCCTCCAGCGCCCAGCGCACCAGCCGGCCGATCGGCTCGGGCAGCCCGTCGGGCAGCCGGGCCGTGGCGCCGAAGTCGATGACCCCCAGCCGTCCGTCGGGCAGCAGCCGGAAGTTCCCCGGGTGCGGGTCGGCGTGCAGGAGCCCGGCGCGCTGCGGGCCGGAGAAGTGCAGCTCGACCATCAGCAGTCCGGCACGGTCCCGCTGCTCGCGGCTGCCGTCGGCGATGATCGCCGACAGCGGCGTGCCCTCCAGCCACTCCGAGACGATCACCTTCGGCGCGCTCGCCACCACCCGGGGGACGACGATCTGGTCGTCGCCGGCGTAGGCGGCGGCGAAACCGCGCTGGGCGTCGGCCTCCAGCCCGTAGTCCAGCTCCTCCTCGGCCCGGGCCTTCAGCTCCGCGATGAGCGGCTTGACCTCCATGCCGGGGAACATCGTGGCGAACAGCCGGGCGAAGCGGGCCAGCTGGTTGAGGTCGGCCATCAGCGCGGTGCCGGCCCCGGGGTACTGGATCTTCACCGCGACGTCCCGGCCGTCCCGCCAGGTGGCCCGGTGCACCTGGCCGATGCTCGCCGCGGCGGCGGGGTCGTCGTCGAACTCACGGAACCGCTCGCGCCACCGGCCCCCCAGCTGCTGGGCGAGCACCGCGTGCACCGTGCGCACCGGCATCGGCGGGGCGGCCTCCTGCAGCTTGACCAGCGCCTCCCGGTAGGGGCCGGCGACCTCCTCGGGCACCGCGGCCTCGAAGATGGACAGCTGCTGGCCGAGCTTCATCGCCCCGCCCTTGAGCTGGCCGAGGACGGCGAACAGCTGTTCGGCGGTCCGCTGCTGAAGCTCGGCGTCGACCTCATCGGCCGGCCGCCCGGACAACTTCTTGCCGATGCCCAGCGTGGCTCGTCCTGCAGCGCCCAGGGGGAGCGCGGCCAGCCTCGCCGTTCGGGAAACCGCCCCCCGTGGGATGTCCCGTCCGGTGTCAGTCACCGGCCCAGTGTCCCCTGTCCCCGTCGCCGCCGCGCTGGGCCGGGCCGACGCAGCCGCAGAAGGGGTGCGGCGGCCACCGGCGCAGCCGCGGCAGGAAGGCCGGCGGGCCCAGTTCGAGGGTGGCGTCCACGGTCGCGGGCTGCCCCGAGCCGTCCAGGTGGGCGAGCACCTGGACGGCCGCGGTCAGCGCGGTGAGCAGGCAGGTGATCGTCGAGCCGCCGGGATCGGCGTCCACGGCAGCGAGCTGGGCGGCCAGCCGCGGCCAGGACGGGTCGTCGTCCCGGCGCCGTGCCTCGGCGCAGTGCAGGCAGCTGCTGACCCCGGGCAGCACGAACGGGCCGACGACCCCCGTCTCCTGCCGCACGGTCGCCACCAGGTGGGGTGTCCCGGCCCGCTGCCACGCCCCCGACAGCGGGTCGACCGCCGCCCACGGCCGGGTCAGGACGACGAGGTCGGGCGCGGTGTCCGGCGGGAGGGGGCGCAGGTCGGTGAGCGGGCTGGCCCGGCGGACGGCGTCGGCGGCGGACAGCGACCGCGGACGCCCCTCGTCGGCCGCGCTCGCCCCGCCCACGATCGCGTCCCCGGCGCCGGTCGTCCCCCGGTCGCGGACGTGCACCCGGCCGACGCCGCTGGCGGCCAGCACGGCGGCGAGCGGCGTCCCGACCCGGTTCGCCCCCTCCACGACCACCGCGCTCTGCCGGCGCGCCCGCCACCGGCCACCGTCCTGCCGGCCCGGCACCGCCGCCGGCAGCTCGGCCGCCGCGCGGGCGGCGGCCGCCGGGCCGGGATCGGTGGCGAGCAGGTCGGTCGCGGCGAGGTCGTGCACGAGGCCGGCCGCGCGGAGGCCGGCCAGCAGGTCGTCGACGACGTCACCGGGCAGCCCACCGGCCATCGCGTCCCCGCGCACCGCACGCTGGCTGCGGCGGCCGTCCAGCCGCCGCAGCAGCGTGGCGATCTCCGCGCCCGCGGGGGAGACCCGCAGTCCCGTGCCGCCGTCGACCCCGCCGACCTGCAGCACCTCGGCGTCCAGCCGGAGGACCGGTGTCGCGGAGGGCAGCAGCGGGTGCGGGCTCTCGGTCACCGTTGGCAGGGTGCCAGCACGGGCGCAGCCGCCGGGGCGTCGTCCACAGGGGGCGGTCGGCACGGCACGGCGGGGCACCGCCGGGGACCCGTCTCCCACACCCTGTGGACAGAGCTGTGGACTGAGTGGGGACCCGTCGGGGTGTCGCTGTGCACCAGCGGGGGACGTCCGGTGGGCAGCCGCGCCAGTGACCCGCTTGCGGGCCTCTCACCAGCGGGGACGCCGTACCGAGCCTGTGGAGTGGAGGCGCCCCGTCCTCCGTTCGGGGGACACCGGCGTCGGCGGTGTCCACTGTCCGTGTGCACCTTCCACGACCGGGTGTCCTCGCGCTGGGCGGCAGCCGGGCCGCCGGTTACCGTGCGTGTGTGGAACCGCGACCTGACCGCCGGACGCCGGCTGCGTCGACCGCCGTCCCTGCTGCGCGGACCGCCCCTGGGCACGCCGAGGTCGCCGGGGAGATCGAGGTGCGCCGCAGCGCCCGGCGCCGCCGCACCGTGACGGCCTACCGGGAGCACGGCCGCACCGTCGTGCTCATCCCCGCCGCGTTCACCGCGGCCGAGGAGCGGCGCTGGGTCGACCAGATGGTCGCCAAGCTGCAGACCCGCGAGGAGCGCCGGCGGCGCACCCTCGGGTCCGACGACGAGCTGATGGCCCGCGCGCGTGAGCTGTCCGCAGCCCACCTCGACGGCCAGGCGGTGCCGGTCAGCGTCCGGTGGGTGGAGAACCAGAACCGGCGCTGGGGTTCGTGCACCCCGGCCGACCGCACCATCCGGCTGTCCGGCCGGCTGCGCGGCATGCCCGAGTTCGTCGTGGACTACGTGCTGGTGCACGAGCTCGCGCACCTGCTGGAGCCGACCCACAACGCGCACTTCTGGTCCCTCGTGCACGCCTACCCGCGGGCCGAGCGGGCGCTGGGCTTCCTGGAGGGTGTCGAGTTCGGCTCCGACGGCTCGCTGCCCGCCGGCGACGGGGCAGCCGACGACGCCGACGACGAGCTGGAGCCCGGCGCCGTCTCCTAGCACGGCCCCGCTGCCCTCACCGCTCGTGAGCTCGCGGCGGGCCCTGCAGCGGGGCCGTGCTCGATCAGCTCCGGGGGGACTGCCCGTCGTCGGTGCTGTCGTCGTCGGGCTCCTGGAGGCCGTCGGTCAGGCCGGCGAACGGGTCGGACGCCCCCTGCCGGGCCACGAAGTCCAGCGGCTCGTCGAGGTCCTCCGAGGTCGGCAGCAGGTCCGGGTGCGACCAGAGCCGGTCACGCTCGGCTGTGCCGTGCTGCTGGGCCATCGCACCCCAGGCGGTGCTGGCGTCGCGCAGCCGGCGCGGGCGCAGCTCGAGCCCCACCAGCGTGGCGAAGGTCTGCTCGGCCGGCCCGCCCGACGCGCGGCGCCGGCGCATCGTCTCGGCCAGGGCCGAGTACCCGGGCAGCCGCTCGGCGGCCGCCGCGGACACGACGCTGTCCACCCAGCCCTCGACCAGCGCCAGCAGGGTCTCCAGCCGGCGCAGCGCCATCTGCTGCTCCGGGGTCTCCTCCGGCTCGAGGACACCGCTGCCCAGCAGGCGCTGCACGCTCTCCGGGTCGTTGGGGTCCAGCCCGCCCTCCATGCCGCTCATCGCCTCGTCGAGACCCCGCTGGATCGCCTCCGGGTCGACGTGGATGCCTCGGGCGTAGGCGTGCACGGCGTCGGTGAGCTGCTGGCGCAGCCACGGCACGTGGGCGAACAGGCGCTGGTGGGCGGCCTCGCGCAGCGCGAGGAACAGCCGCACCTCGTCCTCGGGCCGGTCCAGGCCCGCGCCGAAGGCGGTCACGTTCTGCGGCACCAGCACGCCGGCGCCCTTGGGCCCCAGCGGCAGGCCGACGTCGGTGCTGGTGGTGACCTCGTCGGCCAGCTTGGCCAGGGCCTGGCCCACCTGGGCGCCGAACATGACCCCGCCCATCTGGCCCATGATCCCGGCCAGCGGGCCGGCCATCTGGGCGGCCTCCGCAGGCAGCGCGCTGGTCATCGCGGCGACCACGCGCTCGGCCAGCGGGTCGATCAGCGCCGTCCAGGCCGGCAGGGTCTGCTCCACCCAGTCGACCCGCGACCAGGCCAGCCCGCGGTCGATGCCCGAGGGCAGCTCGGTCACCTGGTCCAGCCACAGGTCGGCCAGGCGCAGCGCCTCGCTGACCGCGGCCTGCTCGGCGGCCGACGTCGGCTGGTGCCCGGGGGCCAGCTGGCTGACCGCGCCCTGCCGGGCGAGGTCCCAGTTGACCGGGCCGCCCGACCAGCTCATCAGCTTCTGCAGCTCGGCGAACAGCGGCATCTTGCCCAGCAGGTCCGCCGGGTTGCCGGCACCGGGGCCGACGCCGCCCATCGGCCCGAACAGCGCGCCGAGGCCGAACGGGTCGTTGCCGCCCGCGCCACCGCCCTGCCCGGACTCGTCCCGCTTCTCGGGGTCACGGTCGGGGAGCCCGAAGCCGAAGGGAAGATCGCTCATGGACCCACCGTAGACGCGCACGACCACGCTGACCGCCCCTCGGCCGCGCCGCGCACCGGCCCGCGCCCGGGCCGCGCCGGCGTCGGTCCGGCCGCCGATCCAGGCGGGTCACCTACGCTCGCCGTTCGACGGGTGCGCCCGTCGCGGCCACCCGCCGCTGACCTCGTGCCGCCGACGCCCGGGCGGCCGGCTCGCGGGCGGCCGCCCCGCGAGGAGGAGTCGTGAGTCGACGGACCACCGTCCTGGTCACCGGGACGGTGCTGCTGCTGCTCTTCGGGGTGCTGGGTGCGCTGCTCCCGGTGCCCTACGTCGCCCAGGTGCCGGGGCCGACGTACAACACCCTCGGTGACATCGACGGCACGCCGATCATCTCGCTGACCGGCCGCGAGCCGAACGACACCTCGGGCAACCTGAACCTGACCACGGTCGGCATCCCGACGCACCCGCTCACCCTGGTCGGCGCGGTGCAGGGCTGGTTCGACGACGAGGTCATCGTCGTCCCGCGCGAGCAGGTCTACCCCTCCGACCAGTCGGTCGAGGAGACCCAGGCGCAGAACCGGCAGGCCTTCCTCACCTCCGAGCAGGCGGCCCGCGGCGCGGCGCTCGCCGAGCTGGGCTACCCGGAGGAGGTCGTCGTCCAGGACCTCTCCGAGGACTCGCCGTCGGAGGGCCGGCTGGCGGCGGGGGACGCGCTCACCGCCGTCGACGGCGTCCCGACCCCGACCCAGGACGCGCTCACCGCCGCGCTGGCCGCGATCCCGCCCGGCTCGACGGTCCCGGTGGCCTACACCCGGCTGGGCGTCCCCGGCACCGCCACGGTCACCACCGGGACGGCGGCGGAGGGCGGCGGCTCGGCGCTGGGGGTGCTGGTCCTGCAGACGCCGTACGCCCCGTTCGACGTCGACATCGAGGTGGACGACGTGGGCGGTCCCTCGGCCGGCCTGATGCTGACCCTCGGCATCATCGACATGGTGGGCGACACCGACCTCACCGAGGGGGCGGTCGTCGCCGGGACCGGCACGATCGCCGCCGACGGCTCGGTCGGCCCGATCGGCGGCATCCCGCTGAAGATGGTCGCCGCCCGGGAGATCGGCGCCGAGATGTTCCTCGTCCCGGCGGAGAACTGCGCCGAGGCCCTGCAGAACGCCCAGCCCGGCCTGCCGATGGCCCGGGTCGCCACCCTGGACGACGCGCTCACCGCGCTGGCGGACCTCCGGGCCGGCACCACACCGCCGGGCTGCTGACCCCCCTGCCAGGGAGCCGTGGTCTGCTTGTGGCGCGGCCGGGAACCCGCCGCCGCCGGGAACAGTTGACGGAGCGGACCGCGGTCCGACCATCGGCGTCCCCGGGGCGTCCGGACCCACCGCGGTCGCCGTGTCCCGTGGCCGGGTCCCCGTGCTCGCCACCTCGTAGGTCGTAGGAAAGACAGGAGACCGACCGTGGCCATGCGGCCCCCCGTGCCGGTGCCGACGCTGTCCCGGCGCGCCAAGCTGGTCATCGGCGTCGTCGCCGTGCTGCTGGTGCTCTTCACCGTCATCGGCACGCTCACCAACGTCTACGTCGACTACCTCTGGTTCGACGAGACCAACTTCACCGAGGTCTTCTGGACCGAGGTCCAGACCCGTGCCCTGCTGTTCGCGGTGGCCGGGGTGGCCACCGGCGGGCTGGTGGCGCTCGCCGTCCACCTCGCCTACCGGTTCCGGCCCACGTTCCGGCCGATGTCGCTGGAGCAGCAGAACCTGGAGCGCTACCGCCAGTCGGTCGAGCCCCGCCGCAAGCTGGTGCTCACCGCCATCGGTGTCGTGCTCGGCCTGTTCGCCGGGTTCACCGCCCAGGGCAGCTGGCAGACCTGGCTGACCTTCCGCAACTCCACCGACTTCGGGCGCCCCGACCCGCAGTTCGGCAAGGACATCTCCTTCTTCGTCTTCGACTACCCCTTCTACCGGCTGGCGCTGGGGTTCGCGTTCGCCATCGTGCTGCTCGCGCTGATCGGCTCGCTGCTCACCCACTACGTCTTCGGCGGGCTGCGGCTGCAGACCCCGGGCCAGAAGCTCACCGGCGCTGCCCGGGTGCAGCTGTCGGTCCTGCTGGGGATCTTCCTGGTGCTGAAGGCCATCGCGTACTGGCTGGACCGGTACGGCACGGTCTACTCCGACCGCGGCAACGTCTACACGGGGGCGTCCTACACCGACGTCAACGCGCTCCTGCCGGCGAAGAACATCCTCGTGTTCGTGGCCGCGATCTGCGCCGTGGCGTTCTTCGCCAACATCTTCTTCCGCAACACCGTGCTGCCGGCCGCCGCGCTGGTGCTGCTGCTGTTCTCCAGCCTGGTCATCGGCGTGGCCTTCCCGGCCATCATGCAGCAGTTCGTCGTCCGGCCCTCGGCGGACCAGAAGGAGGCGGCGTACATCGAGCGCGCCCTCGCCTCGACCCGCGACGCCTACCAGCTCTCCGACGTCGAGTACGTCGACTACGGCACCGACACCGCCGCCGGGGACGAGACCGGCACCGATGCCGGCTCCGGGGACGCCACGTCCACGCCGACGACGGCGGACCTCGCCGGCGACGCCGGCACGATCTCCAACGCCCGGCTGCTGGACCCCAACGTGCTGCAGGCGACGTTCCTGGCCCGCCAGCAGATCCGCAACGTCTACGGCTTCCCGGAGAAGCTGGACATCGACCGGTACACGATCGACGGGGTGACCCAGGACTACGTCGTCGCCGCCCGCGAGCTGGACTCCTCGTCGCTGTCGGGCAACCAGACGAACTGGATCAACCAGCACACCGTCTACACCCACGGCAACGGCTTCGTGGCCGCGCCGGCGAACCAGGTGGTCTCCGGCGAGGCCGGCGGCGAGCCGAACTTCGCCACCGGCGACCTGCCCACCCGCGGCAACATCGACGTCGACCAGTCCCGGATCTACTACGGCGAGCTGCTCAACGTGAACGGCACCGACGAGTACTCCGTCGTCGGGGGCGCCGAGGACGCCGCGCCGCGGGAGTTCGACCGGCCGCAGAGCGGGTCCGAGGGCCAGGTGAACAACACCTACGACGGCAAGGGCGGGGTGTCGATCGGCAGCTTCTTCCGGCAGCTGACCTACGCCATCTACTACCGCGAGCGCAACTTCCTGCTCTCCAGCGCCGTCAACGACAACTCGAAGGTGCTCTACGTCCGCGACCCGCGGGAGCGGGTGGAGAAGGCGGCGCCCTACCTGCAGGTCGACGGCGACCCGTACCCCGCCGTCATCGACGGGCGGATCACCTGGATCGTCGACGCCTACACGACCTCGGACGCCTACCCGTACTCCTCGCTGCAGAGCCTGGGTGAGGCGACCACCGACTCGCTGACCGGCACCGGCACCTCGGCGCTGCCCAACGACCAGGTCAACTACGTGTCCAACTCGGTGAAGGCGACCGTCGACGCCTACGACGGCACGGTCACCCTCTACGCCTTCGACGACAGCGACCCGGTGCTGCAGACCTACATGAAGGCCTTCCCGAAGACCGTCAAGCCGGCCAGCGCGATCAGCGCCGAGCTGAGCAGCCACTTCCGGTACCCGGAGGACCTGTTCAAGCTCCAGCGGGACGTGCTGACCCAGTACCACGTGGACAACCCGTCGGACTTCTACAACGCCAACGACTTCTGGCAGGTCCCGATCGACCCGACGGTCAACAACAACACCACGGAGCCGCAGCCGCCGTACTACGTGCTGAGCCAGCGGGTGGGGGAGAGCAACTCGACCTTCCAGCTGACCAGTGCGCTGAACGCGCTGCGGCGGGAGAACCTGTCCGCCTACATGACGGTGTCCAGCGACCCGGACACCTACGGCGAGATCCAGGTCCTGCAGCTGCCGGGGAACACCCAGTTCCGCGGGCCGCAGCAGGTGTTCCAGTCCTTCAACACCAACAGCGAGGTCCGCAGCCAGCTCACGCTGTTCGACAGCGCCAGCTCCCGGGCGGTGTTCGGCAACCTGCTGACGCTGCCGATCGGGACCAGCGGCCTGCTCTACGTCGAACCGCTGTACGTCCAGGGCACGGCCGAGAACTCGTTCCCGCTGCTGCAGAAGGTGCTGGTCAACTACGGCGACAAGGTCGGCTACGCCGACACGTTCGCCGAGGCGCTGGACCAGGTGTTCGGGAACGGTGCCGGTGACGCGGCCGCCGACAGCGGCACGACCCCCGCACCGACCACGCCGACGTCACCGGCACCGGCGCCCAGCGACACCGCGGCGCCCACGCCCGCACCACCGGCGGACGCCGGTGGTGGCACCGTGGACAGCGCCGCGCGGGATGCGGCGGTGACGGCGATCAACGACGCGCTGACCGCCCTCGCCGACGCGACCAAGGCCGGTGACTTCGCCGCCATCGGTCAGGCGCAGGCCCAGCTGCAGGCGGCGGTCGAGGCCTACCAGGCGGCCAACGGGCAGGCCGCCCCGGCGACGCCCACGGGCTGACGGCAGGGGGTGGCCGCCCGACGCGGCCACCCCTCCACCGGTTCCGCCGGAGCTGATGTATGGTGGTCCTACCGACGCGGGGTGGAGCAGCTCGGTAGCTCGCTGGGCTCATAACCCAGAGGTCGCAGGTTCAAATCCTGCCCCCGCTACGACGATGACGCAGCCCTCACAGTCCCTGTGAGGGCTGCTCTCGTAGGTGCCCGCATCCTGTGCGGGCACGGGTCGGAGCGGACAGCACCGCAGTCCCGGCTGACCCGCAGGCGCCAGCACTCGCCGGGCACCGGGTCAGGGCCCGCCACCCGGCCGGCGCGACGTGCCGTCCGCAGCCGGGTGCCTGCGGTCGGCCACCCGTCACCGCGACGCCGGGGCCGGACGTTCCAGAGGAGGAGTCTGTGGCTCAACGAGGCCGGTCTGCGCCGGGCGCTCGCCGTGCGGCCCCGAGCAAGCAGCGGCGCGAGCCCGAGGACGCCATCGCGGCGCTCGCCCGGACCGTCCGGAACGTCGAGGCAGCCGTCAAGCGCGGCCATGTCACGCCCGCGGTGCGGTCCGACTTCCAGGACGTCGCCCTGCTGCTGCGCGAGGAGCACGCCCGGGTGCGGGCCGAGCAGGGTGGCAGTGACACCCACCGGGCCGAGCAGCTCAAGCGCCTGGACGGCATCGGGACGATCCTCGCGAAGACCGCCGTGCGCGACCCGGCCCTGCTCGCGCTCCTGTCCGAGGACGCCGTCGCCGCCGTCGGGACGCGGACGCCGACGCGGGACGCCGTCCGGACCGCGAGTGCCGCACCCGACGTGGTCGAGACCGCCGAGCCCGCCGCCCCCGAGCGTCGTGTCGTGCCGCAGTCGGTCATCTCCCGCCAGCTGGCCAACCCCTTTCTGGCCCCCGACTTCTCGGCTCCGCGCCCGGTGGTGGCCCGGCCCCGCCGGCTGGGCGGCTGGGAGCTGCTCGGCCCGCTGCTCAGCTCCTTCGAGCGTGCCGGTGGCGGCGCTCCGGCGTGCATGGCGCTCCCCGCGCCGTCCACCCGGCGTCTGGCCGGTGGCCTGGAGCTGATGCCGCACCAGGCGCAGCTGGTCACCGCTGCCGCCGAGGGGCACCGGACCTTCCTGCTCGCCGACGAACCCGGGCTGGGCAAGACGGCCCAGGCGCTGCTCGCCGCGGAGGCGGCGGACGCCTACCCGCTGCTCGTGGTCGTGCCGAACGTGGTCAAGACCAACTGGGCCCGCGAGGCCGGGCGCTGGACGCCGCACCGCCCGGCGACCGTCATCCAGGGCGACGGGACCACGGTCGACGGCTTCGCCGACATCGTCGTCGTCAACTACGAGGTGCTCGACCGCCACGTGGGCTGGCTGGGCGACTTCGGGTTCCGCGGGATGGTCGTCGACGAGGCGCACTTCATCAAGAACAAGTCCTCGCAGCGCTCCCAGCACGTGCTGGAGCTCTCCGAGCGCATCCGGTCCCGCACCGTCCGGCCGTTGCTGATGGCCCTCACCGGCACCCCGCTGATCAACGACATCGACGACTTCCGGGCCATCTGGCAGTTCCTCGGCTGGATCGACGACAGCAAGCCGCTCGGCAGCCTGATGAACGCGCTGGAGGACGCCGGCCGCACACCCGCCGACCCCGGCTTCTACCCGGCCGCACGGCAGGCCGTCATCGACCAGGGCATCGTCCGGCGCCGCAAGGTCGACGTGGCCGCCGACATCCCCGCGCGGCGCATCGCCGACCTCCCCGTCGAGCTCGACGGGCCGGCCGGCCGGTCGATCCGGGCATCCGAGCGGGACCTCGCCCGCCGGCTGGTGTCGCGGTACGAGAGCGCGCTGGCGGCCCGTCGGTCTGGCACCGTGGTCGAGGGCATCGACCACGACCTCGTGCGCACGGTGGCCCGGTGGGAGCTCAAGGACGCGAGCACGTCGACGTCCAGCGAGAACGTCTTCACCATGATGCGGCGCATCGGTCAGGCGAAGGCCGGCCTCGCCGCCGACTACGCCGCCCAGCTCGCGCGCAGTGCCGGCAAAGTGGTGTTCTTCGCCAAGCACGTCGACGTGATGGACGTCGCCGAGGAGACCTTCGGCAAGCAGGGCATCCGCTTCGCCTCCATCCGCGGCGACCAGACGCCGGGAGCGCGGCAGCGGAACATCGACGCCTTCGTGCGCGATCCCGACGTCGCCATCGCGGTCTGCTCCCTGACCGCGGCCGGCGTGGGCCTGAACCTGCAGGTCGCCTCCGACATCGTGCTCGCCGAGCTCTCCTGGACCGACGCGGAGCAGACCCAGGCCATCGACCGCAGCCACCGGATCGGCCAGCAGCTCCCGGTCACCGCCTGGCGGATCATCGCCGCGCAGACCATCGACGCCCGGATCGCCGAGCTGATCGACAGCAAGGCGGGCCTCGCCGCCCGGGCCCTCGACGGATCCGAGGAAGAGGTCTCCTCCTCCACCGACGTGCAGCAGGAGGCGCTCGTCGCGCTGCTGACCGACGCGCTGTCGGCGTCGGCGTAGCCGCCGGCCCCGGTCGACCGGCATGCCACCCGTGCGCATCCCCGCCGAGGTGCGGCCGGCCGACGTCGCCGACGCCGCCGGGGTCGCCGACGTCTACCGCCCGTACGTGACCGACTCGGTGGCCTCCTTCGAGACGGTCGCACCGGACGCCGGCGAACTGGCGCGGCGGATGCTCGCCGCTCCCCGGCTGCCCTGGTTCGTCGCCTGCCGGGACGGCGCGGTGGTCGGCTACGCGTACGCCGGCCGGCACCGCAGCCGGGAGGCCTACCGGTGGTCGGTCGACTGCTCGGTCTACCTGACCGCGGGGGAGCGGGGTGCCGGCACCGGCCGGGCGCTGTACGCGCGGCTGCTGCCGGAGCTCGCCGCGCTGGGCCACGTCACCGCGTTCGCCGGGATCGCCCTGCCCAACCCGGCCAGCGTCGGGCTGCACACCGCGGTCGGGTTCACCCCGGTCGGCGTGTACCGGGCGGCGGGCTTCAAGTCCGGCCGGTGGCACGACGTCGGCTGGTTCCAGCGCCCGCTGCGCGAGCCCCCGCCGGTGCCGGCCGAGCCGCTGCCCTGGTCCCCCGGCGTCGCGCCGGTCAGCGGAGCAGCTCGGCCAGCTCCTCCCACGAGCTGACGACGACGGCCGCACCCGCCTCGCGCAGGGCCTGGGTGCGGGCCTCGCGGTCCTCCGCCGGCACGAACTGGACCGTGCCGACGGTCCGGTAGCCGGCGGCCACCGCCGACAGGGCGCCGTTGATCGAGTCCTCGACCGCGATGCCCTCGTCGGGCGTGATGCCCAGCGTCTGGCCGGCATGGGCGTAGACTGCGGGGTCCGGCTTGCTGGTCGGTTCGGGGAGGGAGTCCTCGGCGCTGAACCGCCGGTCAGGCGGGAAGAGCGGTGCCAGGTCGGTCGCCGCCAGGCAGGCGTCGAGCCGGGAGGACGCGCTGGAGGTCACCACGGCCAGGGTGAACCGGTCGGCGAGCCGGGCCAGGGGCCGCTGCACCTCCGGGTCCGGCTGCAGCACGCTGCGCAGGTGGGCGGTGACCACGTCCTTCTCCTCGGCCACCCACTCGTCGAGGTCGGCCCGGGTGAGCTCGCGGCCGTAGCCGGCGGCCAGCTCCTGGGCCGCGCCGCGGAAGTTCTTGCCGTTCGTCATGCCCTGCAGCTCCGCCGGGCTGTAGGCCCGCTCCGCGCCGAGGTGGCCGAGGAAGCGGTTGGTCACGCCGGCCGACGCCGCGTACGCCGGCTCCTCGGAGGGGAAGAGCGTCCCGTCGGCGTCGCAGAGCAGGAAGCCGGCCGCCGAGGCGTCGAGCGCGGTCATGCCCCGGCCCCGGCGTCGGCGAGGTAGCGCTCGAGGACCTCGCGCGGGCCTTCGCGTTCCAGCGCGTCCAGGGCCCGCTGCACCGGCTCGGCGAACCGCGGGTCCCGGCCGACGTGGTCGAAGACGCTCTTCTCGTGCAGCAGCGGCCCGGCGTCGGTGCCGGCCTCCTGCGCCACCGGCACCAGGTCCATGCGCGGCCCCTGCACGGGCATCTCCTCGCCGGCGTAGTCCGAGCCGCGCAGGAACCGCAGCCAGCCCGCGACGGCGAGGCACAGCAGCTGGTGCGGCCGGTCCTGCTCGATCGCGTCCCGGACGGAGGGCAGCAGGTAGTTCGGGATCTTCGACGAGCCGCGCCGGCCGAGCCGGGCCAGCTCGTCGGCCATCCGGGGGTTGCTCAGCCGCTCGAGCAGCGTCGCCTGGTACTCCGCCAGGTCGATGCCCGGCGGCGACGGCAGCAGCGGGGCGATCTCGTCGGCCATCAGTCGGGTGAGGAAGCTGCGGAACACCGGGTCGGCCATGACCTGGTCGGTCGTGCGGAGCCCGGCCAGGTAGCCCAGGTAGCCGATGGCGGTGTGGCCGGCGTTGAGCAGCCGGGTCTTGACCACCTCGTAGGGGTGCACGTCCTCGGTGAACTGGACGCCGACCTGCTCCAGCGGCGGCCGGCCGTTGCCGAAGGAGTCCTCGACCACCCACTGCCGGAAAGGCTCGGTGACCACCGGCCACCGGTCGTCCACGCCGGTCGACTCGACGACGGCCTCCCGGTCCTCGGGACTGGTGGTGGGGGTGATCCGGTCGACCATGCTGCTGGGGAAGGCGACGTGCTCGTCGACCCAGGCGGCCAGCTCCTCGTCGCGCAGCCGGGCGAAGGACACCATCGCGGTGCGGGCAGCCGCCCCGTTGTCCTGCATGTTGTCGCAGGACAGCACCGTGAACGGGGGCTGCCCCGCGCGCCGCCGCCGGTCCAGCGCCTCGACGACGTAACCGAAGACCGTGCGGGGGTGGGCGGGGTCCTGCACGTCGGCCTGCACGTCCTCGTCGTCGGCGTCGAACTCCCCGGTGTGCGGGTCGATCCGGTAGCTCGTGCCGGTGATGGTCAGGGTGACCACCCGGATGCCGTCATCGGCGAGCGCCTCCAGGACGGCGTCGGGTGAGTCCGGGCCGTACAGGTACCGGACGATCGCACCGACGACGCTGGCGCGGTCGACCTCGGGGCCCCGCTCCACCACCAGGTACAGCCCGTCCTGGGCGGCCAGCGCCTCACCGATCGCCCGGCTGTGCAGGCCGACGCCGACCACGCCCCAGTCGGTCACCCCGCGGCGGGCCAGTTCGTCCAGGTACACGGCCTGGTGGGCGCGGTGGAAGCCGCCGACCCCGAAGTGCACGATGCCCGGACGCAGCAGCGCGCGGTCGTACCCCGGCGCCGAGACGTCGGGTGGCAGGTCGCCGAGGGTCTTCTCGGACAGCGGTACCGGGCGGGCAGGGGCGTGCGTCAC
>NZ_SJEX01000087.1 GCF_005930495.1 Modestobacter excelsi
GAGCACCTCCGTCCGCGCCGCCGCGCCCGTTCCGCACCGGTGTGACCCACCGGCTGCGGGCCCAGTTCCGCCGGATCGTCGGCCGGGATCCAGGAGGCCGGTTCGGGGCAGTACGCCGGTACGGTCGGCGCCGTGCTGGCCGGCCGCGAAGCCGAACGTGCGGCGATCGCTGCCCTGCTCACGGCTGCCCGCGCCGGGATGGGCGGCGCGCTGGTGGTCCGCGGCGAGGCCGGGTCCGGGAAGTCGACGTTGTTGGCCGACGCGGCGGGAACGGCATCGGGCATGAGCCTGCTGCGCACCTCGGGAGTGGAGTCGGAGTCGCCGCTGGCGTTCGCCGCGTTGCAGCGGCTGCTCTGGCCGCTGCGCGCCCGCGTGGACGCGCTGCCGGCGCCGCAGCGCGCCGCGCTGCGGGCGGCGCTGGGTGAGGCCGACGGTGAAGGCGACCGGTTCCTGACGTTCCTGGGCACGCTGACCCTCCTGGCCGACGCCGCCCAGAAGGCACCGGTGCTCGCGGTCATCGACGATGCGCACTGGCTCGATGAGGCCTCCGCCGCGGCGCTGCTGTTCGCCGCCCGCCGGCTGCAGGACGAACGCGTGGCGATGGTGTTCGCCGCCCGCGACGGTGCTGCGCGCGAGTTCCACACCGGGGGCCTGCCGTCCGTCGTCCTGGAGGGGATGACCGGGGAGGCAGCCGATGCGTTGCTGGCCGGCCCCACCGGCCGGGCGGTCGAGCCGGCGGTGCGCGACCGCCTGGTCACCGGCACCGGGGGCAACCCGCTCGCACTCGTCGAGCTGGCCGCTGCCCTCACCGGCGACCAGCTCGCCGGGCACGCGCCGCTACCGTCGCAGCTGCCACTGGCCGGCGGTGTCGAGCGGGCCTTCGGTGACCGCGTCTGCCGGCTCACCGCCGCAGCCCAACGGTTCCTGCTCGTCGCCGCGGCCGACGACACCGGCCTGCTGAGCGTCGTCCGGGAAGCCGCCCACCGTCTCGGGCTCGGCGAGGACGCCGGCGATGAAGCGGAGCGGGCCGGGCTGCTGCGCGTCGATGAGAGGGAGCTCCGGCTGTTCCACCCGCTCGTGCGCTCGGCGGTCTACCGCATGGCGACCAGCTCCCAGCGGCGGGCCGCGCACCGCGCGCTGGCCGATGCACTCGCCGCCGACCCCGACCGGCGGGCGTGGCACCTGGCGGCTGCCGCCGACCGCCCCGACCAGAGCGTGGTGGCCGCGCTGGATGCCGCCGCCGAACGCGCTGCGGGTCGCGGAGGGCACGAGGAGGCCGCGGCCGCCTGGGCGCGCGCCGCGGAACTGACCACCGCGGGACAGGCCCGCGGCCGGCGGCTGTACCTGGCTGCGTCCTCCGCATGGTCCGGGGCGGACGCGACCCGAGCGGCCGCACTGGCCGCTGCCGCGGCAACGGAGGTCAGCGAACCGCTGCTGCGGGCTCAGCTGCTGGCCCTGCAGGGCCAGATCGAGTGGAACACCGGGTCCGTGGACGACGGCTACGACCTCGTCGCCCGGGCCGCCGAGCTCGCGGGCGACCTGGACCCGGCGTTGGCGCAGCAGTTCGCGGTCATCGCCGCAGCGCTGGCCGTGTACGGCGCGAGGTCGCGGCGCGGTGTGGACCCGACCGAGCTGGTGAGCCCGCCGGCCCCCGACGCCCCACCCCGGCTGCGGGCCGCCGCGTCCCTGGTGGGCGGGTTCACCGCGGCGGCCCGGCGGGACTGGGCCGCGGCGGCCGACGCCTTCCGCGGAGCATTCGCGCTGACCGACGCCGAGTCCGTCGACGACCACGTGCAGCGCAACCTCGGCATCGCCGCGCTGGTCATCGGAGACGACGAGCGCGGTCTGCGCATCCACGAGCAGCTGCTGGCCGACGCCCGCCGGGCCGGGGCGCTGCACCTGGTCGAGCACGCCCTGACCCGCGGCGCCCTGTTCCACATCGCCGTCGGCGACTGGGCCAAGGCGGTCGGCGCCGCGACCGAGGCAGTTCCGCTGGCGGCGAGCACCGGCCGTCCCGGGATGACCGCGCTGCCGACCGCCCAGCTCGCCGTCCTCGCGGCCCAGCGGGGGGACGACGACGACGCCGAGCGGTACCTCGCCGAGGCTGCGCAGATCCGGGCGGCGCACCCCGTCGGCCTCACCGACATCGTGGTCGTCGACCTGCTGCACTGGGCGCGGGGCATGCGTGCTGCCCGACAGCCCGCGACCGCCTTGCACCACCACGCGCAGATCACCGAGCCCGGGATGCGCCGGCTGGCGGCGATCGACCGGCTCGACACGGCCGTCCGGGCCGGCCGCGACGACCTCGCCCGCGCCTGGCTGGACGAGCTCGCCGCCTTCGCCGCCGGAACGGGCGCCCCGGCCGCGGTCGCCGTCGTCGAGCACGGTCACGCGCTGCTCGCCGAGGGCAGCGCGGCCGAGGAACACTTCCACCGCGCCCTGGCCGCGCACGCCGGATCGCTGCGGCTGGCCGACCGGGCCCGGACCGAACTGGCGTTCGGTGAACACCTGCGCCGCGCCCGACGCCGGGTGGACGCCCGGGTGCACCTGCGCGCCGGCCTGACCGTCTTCGACGAGCTCGGCGCGAAGCACCACGCCGAGCGGGCCGCCGCCGAGCTGCGCGCCTCCGGGGAGACGGCCCGCCGGCGCGACGTCACCACCGCGACGGACCTGACCCCGCAGGAACGCCAGGTCACCGGGCTGATCCGGCAGGGACTGCCCACCCGCGACGTGGCCGCCCAGCTGTTCGTCAGCCCCCGCACCGTCGACTTCCACCTCCGGAACATCTTCGCCAAGCTGGGCGTCGCCTCCCGCGCCGAGCTCGCCGCGCTCCCGCTCGACATCTGAGGCCCCGGATCCGTCGGCGCCGGCCGCTGTGGCGGAGCTCGATCTGCCTGCCAGCTGCACGAGCACGCCGCAGGCAGCCGATGACCTCAGCGACCGGCCCGGGTCAGCCGCTTGCTCCGGGCGGCGATCGCCGGCGCGGTCAGCCCGATCGCGCCGCGCAGCGCGCGCGGGAGGCGCGGGATGCGGTCGTAGTCGATGCCGCCCCAGGGCGGTTGCGGGTCGTAGTCGAGAGCCCGCTGCACCCGGCGGGCGGTGGCCTCGTCGGTCAGGCGGGCCGCGAGGTGCAGGGCCATGTCGATGCCGGCGGAGACCCCGGCGGACATGATCAGGTTGCCGTCCTCCACCCATCTGCGCTGGTGGTAGGTGGCGCCCAGGTCCTCGAGCATCCCGGAGTAGAACCAGTTGGTCGTGGCGTCGCGCCCCTCCAGCAGGCCGACCGCGCCGAGGATCAGCGAGCCGGTGCAGACCGAGGTGATCAGCTCGGCGGAGGCGGCGGCGGATCGCACGTAGTCGCGGACCAGTGGGTCGCTCATCGCGCGGATGGTGGGCAGCGCGCCACCGGGCACGACCACGATCGCCGGGTGGGGGACCTCCTCGAACGTCCGGTCGGGGACCACCGGCACACCCACATCGGTGGGCACCGGCTCGCGGCGGGCCCACACGGTCACGGGGCGGTAGCCCGGCACGAGCCGCTGCAGCATCGTGAGCACCTGCAGCGGGCCGACGGCGTCCAGCACGGTCAGCCCCGGGTAGAGCACGAAGGCGATGAGCCGCTCATCGCCTCCCCCGGGGTCGGCGGGAGGGACGCTGTCGGGGTCGCGCAGCAACCGGGCGAGGTCCTCGTCGGCGAGGTCGGGCTCCACCCGGCCGAACGGCGGCTGCGGGTCGTACTCCGCGGACAGCTGGCCCAGCCGGGCGATGGCCTTGCCGCGCAGCCGGGCCAGCAGGGGCAGCGTCATGTCCATGCCGGCCGTGCCGCCGGCGGCGGTGTGCAGCCGGCCGTCGGCCAGCCACCGCTCGGGAGCAGGGATCGCGCCCAGCTCCTCCAGGGGCTCGCGGAAGGCCCAGTGGACGGCTGCCTGCTTGCCGCGCAGCAGGTCGGCGGCGGCCAGCACCAGCGCCCCGTTGCCGGTGGAACCGACGACCTCCGCCCCGGCAGCGACCGAGCCGACGTAGGACAGCAACGCCTCGTCCTCCGCCGCGGCCAGGCTGGACGCGCCACCGCCAGGCACGATCACCGCCCACGGGTCCGGCACCTCGGCGAAGGTGGCGGTCGGCTGCAGCATCAGCGGCGTGTCAGTGGCCAACGGCTCGGCGCGCTCGCCGACCACGACGGTGCGGTACCGCGTACCTCCGATGCCGGGGGTCTTCAGCAGCGTGAGCGGGCCGATCAGGTCCAGCGGTGTCACGCCGGGGCGGACCGGGAACGCGAGGACCTTCTCCGTGCCGGGCATGGTGGTCTCCTTCCGTTGCTCGACGGGTCACTTCCGGGCGCGGCCTGGGGCGGCCTGCGCGTCGGGCGCACTGCGCGGGCTGGGCACCTGGCCGTCGTTCGTCGCGGCGGCCGTCCGGGCCACGTGGGCAGCGATGCAGGCGGCGTCACCGGCGACGAAGCCCAGCAGTGCCGAGCCGCGGGTGTGCTGCCAGGGCAGTCCCAGGAAGTACAGGCCGGGAGCTCCGGTGGTGCCGCGGGTGTGGAGGACGCGGCCATCGCGCAGCACGCCGGGGACGTCGATCCAGGAGTGGTCGAAGCGGTACCCGGTCGCCCAGACGACGACCGACGCCTCCAGGCTGGTGCCGTCGGCGAACCGGAGCGTGTGGCCGGCGGCGTCGACCAGCCGCGGCCGGATCCGGACGCCTGCCCGTTGCAGGCCGCGGCGGCTGGTGCCGATGAGGGTCTCCTGGGCCTGCATGCGGCGACCGAGCCGGGAGTCGGCGGGAACCCGCATGAGGCCCGACCGGGTCAGCCACCAGAACAGGTCCCGGCCGAGCAGGCGCTGGGGCAGGGCCGGGTGGGTCGTGCCGACCGACAGCTCCACCCGCCGGGTGCCGGCCAGCTCCTCGGCGATCTGGAAGCCGGAGTTGCCGCCACCGACCACCAGCGCAGGCCCCTCGGGCAGGGCGTCGGGGCTGCGGTACCCAGCGCTGTGGACCTGGGTCACCGAGGCATCCAGCCCGGCGGCCAGCGGCGGCACGGACGGGGTCTGGAACGGCCCGGTGGCGACGACGACCTGCCGGGCGGTGTACGTCCGTTCCGTGGTGTCGAGCCGGAACCCGCCCTCCGTTCGCTGCAGCCCGGTGACCCGGGCGTTCAGCTCCACCGGGAGGTCGAAGGCGGCGGCGTAGGCGCGCAGGTACTCGGCAACGGCCTCCTTGCCCGGGTAGCTGCCGGCCGGGGCCGGGAACGGCAGCCCGGGCAGCGCGTCGTGCTCAGCCGGGGTGAACAGCCGCAGGGAGTCCCACCGTGCCTGCCAGACGTGTCCGAGCTGCCCTGCCGCCTCGAGGACCAGGAACCGCATGCCCAGCTGGCGCAGGTGCCAGGCGGCGGCCAGACCGGCTTGCCCGCCGCCCACGACGACGACGTCGTACGGCTCGGCCGGGGCGGTCACGACGTCGCCGCCCGGTCGACGGTGAAGCTGAACATCATCCCGGAGTGCATGTGCTCGGCGATGTGGCAGTGCGCCATCCACAGGCCGGGGTTGGTGACGTCGAGCAGGATGTCGACGGTCTGCCCGGTCGGGATGAGGACGGTGTCCTTCCACACCAGGTTGGGCTCGGGCACCTCGTCCCGGCTCAGGACGAGGAAGCGGCCAGCGCCGTGGACGTGGAACGGGTGGTGCATCGGATGGTCGGAGTCCATCTCGTTGACCAGCCGGATCTTGACCCGATCTCCCACGGTGAACCGCCAGTCCACGGGGGGCCCGTCGCGACCGGCGGTGCGGTCCCGGAACTGCCACCGCATCGTCTCGGTGGTGGTGGCCCGGTTCATCTCGGCCATCTCGTCCTCCCACTCGATCCCGTCGGCGGTCGCGGAACCGTGGTGGTGGGCCTGACCTGCACCGTGGCCCATGTCGTGGCCCATGTCGTGGCCCATGTCATGGCCCATGTCGTGGCCCATGTCGTGGCCCATGTCGTGGCCCATGTCGTGGCCCATGTCGTGGCCCATGTCGTGGCCCATGTCGTGGCCCATGTCGTGGCCCATGTCGTGGCCCATGTCGTGGCCCGCAGTCGCGCCGGCCGGTGCCGTCACCATCAGCTTCATGCCGCACCTCGGGCACCGCCCGGGCTGGTCGCTGACCACCTCGGGGTGCATGGGGCAGGCGTAGGTCACCGGGCCGGCCGCCGCGGCCGCGCCCGGGTCGTCCATCTCCGCGACGATGGCGAGGACCTTGTCCGGCGGCGCGGTCAGCCACGTCTCCAGCCGCTCGCGCTCCGCTGCCAGCTCCGGCGCGGTGCGCAGCAGCTCGAACTGCTCCGTCAGCTGCTCGGCGACGTCGCCGGTGACGGTGAAGGCCGCCAGCCGGTAGGTCCGGTTCGGGGTGCGGTGCTCCAGCGCCAACTCCCCCGCCCGGTCGAACAGCACGTCGACGACCGCCCGCTCCGACGGGGCCAGCACCACGTCGGGGACGAACTCCTCGTGCTCCACCCGGCCGCTGTCCCCGCCGACCAGCTTCATCCGCGCTCCGGGCACGGCGACCCGGAAGACGCGGCTGTTCGCGGTGTTGGTCAGCCACAGCCGCACGACCTCGCCGACCCTGGCCGTGAAGGCCGGGGCGGTCTCGCCGCCGGTGAGCATCAGGTTGCCGTAGCGGCCCATCGCCGCGTGGTTGGTCTCGGTGCGGCTGAACGGGGCGATCACGCCGTCCTCGAGCAGCAGGTCGTCGAGGGTCAGCACGACGTCGCGGTGCGCCGGCGGCCAGTAGTCCGGCTCGGCCGGGGCGACCAGGATGCTGCCGTAGAGGCCCAGCTCCTGGGTGACGTCCTCGCGGATGTGCGGGTGGTACCAGTACAGGCCCGGGTCGGGGAACTCGATGCGGTAGGTGAACTCCCCACCCGGGGGGATCGGTGCCTGGGTCTCGTGCGGCACCCCGTCGAAGCGGTTCTCCAGGCGCAGCCCGTGCCAGTGCACCGTGGTGTCGAGGTCGGTGCCGTTGGTGACGTGCACGACGATCCCCGAGCCCTGCCGGACCTCCAGCGTGGGACCGGGGATCGAGCCGTTGTAGCCGAGCATCCGCACCGTGGCGTTCCCCAGCCGCTTGGCGACCGGGCCGGGTCGCAGGTGCAGCACGTCGCCGTCGCCGAGCTCGAGCACCTCGGGTCTCGTCGCCTCGGGCAGGTCGGTGGTGTCGGTGGAGAAGACGGTGGTGTCCACGGGGAACCTCCTGGTCAGGTGGTCGGAACGGCTGTCAGTTCGGCGGAAGGGGCGACCCGGCGCGCGCGGCATGGACCACGTCGTCGATGGCGCGCGTCGACAGGTCCGCCCCGTGCTCCTCGTCGAGCAGACCGGCGTGGGTTGCGTCCGCGGTGCGGTGGCTGCTGTTGGTGGACAGGGTGGCCATCCGGTCGTGTGCGGCCACCCGGTCCGGATCCCCCTCGTGTCCGGCGGCGGTGAGCACCGCCAGCGGCGCGCTGCCGAGGGTCGTCAGCGCCCGGGCCTGGTCGAGCAGCGCCGGCATGGTGGCGGACTCGTCGCGGACGTTGCGCCACCCGCGGGGGCTGGTGGTGAACGCCTGCACCCGTGCAGCGGCCGGCTCGGGCAGAGCGGACCAGAAGGACGTCGGCAGCAGCCGCCCGACGCCCAGCCTCGCCACACTGGGCAGGACGGCGATCGCGCCGGGCGGGCCGGCGTGGGGAGAACCGGCGGCGGACAGGTAGGGACTGGTGGCATCGAGCAGGACCATGCCGGCGACCTGCTCGGGGTGGCGGCTGGCGTAGACCATCGCGTGGTCGCCGCCGATGGAGTGCCCGACCAGCACGTACGGGCCGTGCTCACCGGCGCGGTCGAGCAGCGTGTGCAGGTCGGCGGCGGCCTGCAGGCCGTCCTGCTCGGAGGGCGCGTCCTCGCTCCAGCCCTGGCCGGCGCGGTCGTAGGCGCAGACCCGGGTGACTCCGGCGACCGCCGGGGCGATCCGCGCCCAGTTGGCCGAGGACTCACCGAGTCCGCTCTGCAGCACGACGCTGGGAGTGCCGGAACCGGTGCAGTGCAGGTGCAGCCGGTGGCCACCGACGTCGTAGAGCTGACCGGGCATCGCGGAGGCGCGCTGGTCGGCGGCCAGTCCGACGGTCTCGACCGCGCCGCCCACGGCCGCGGCGGCCATGACCGCCACGACCGGGTAGAGCAGCCAGCGACCGCTGCCGGCGGCGACGGTGCGGCGGGTGCGGAAGAGCGTCCACGCGGCGAGCGTGAGCAGCAGCGGGGGCCATGCCCAGCCGGCAGCGGTCAGCACCCGGTCATCCGGCGCCAGGACCAGCAGTGCCAGCCCGGCCGCCCCCAGGGCGGCGGCCGGGACCAGCGCCCACTGCTGCGGCTGGTCGGTCATCCGGGCCGACAGCACCGCCAGCAGGGCCCAGCCGGCCGCGAAGCCGAGCAGGGCCGATCCGGTGATGGCGGCCTCGGGTGCGCCGGCGAACACGATCAGGGGAAGGCCGGCGGCGAGGACGGCGCCGGTCAGCAGCGACGCGGCGATGATCCGTCGGACGGGGCCGCGGTGGGGACCGCGGCCGGCGGCGGGAACTGCCGCGACGGTCGGTGCGGTGGCGGTCATCGTGCGGCCCTCCTGGTCGGAGTCGGGTGGACGGTTCGGGCTGAGCGTCGCCGGTGGCCGCGCCGCTCGACCCGGTGATCCCGCCAGGTGCTCAGGACAGGGACGGGACGCCGGCCGTGATCGCGACGGCGATCAGCCCGGCGGCGACGAAGTCGACGGTGGCGCAGAACGGCGGCCACCAGCGGGTGCCGGCGACGAAGCCGGTGCGGTGCTGCCACATGTCCTTGACGCCGTGGCCGGCCAGGCCGGCGACGATCAACCAGGCCGTTCCGGTCACCGCGGCCGCGGCGACGACCACGAAGGCCGACGCGACGGCCGTCTCGACGGCCAGGACGTGCGGGCGCCCGTCGGCGACGGCGAAGCCGATGTAGATGGCGGCGATCATGGCGAGCCCGAGGGCGTAGACGGTGGCGGAGTCCAGCCAGGAGAAGGCCAACGGGGAGGCGGTCTGGAGGACGCCGACGACGACGCCCCACGCGATCGGCACGCGCAGCTCGCGGGGGACGGAGCGGGCTCGGACGGCGGTGGTGCTGGTCATGACGACCTCCGGCTGCGGCGGTGGTGGTGGGGATCGGGGCTGGCGTCGAGGGTCGGTGCGGATCGGAGGTCCTCGGACCGGTGAAGTCGCCGGGTTCGCCCAGGGGACGGCCCGGTCCGGGCGGTGCCGGGAGGCCGGGAGCCGTCGGTGGCCGGGGCGACGGTGGAGTCGACGGCGGGGTAGCCGGCGGCGGCGACGGCCGCGGTGATCGCGGCGGGATCGGCGGAGCCGGTCACCTGCACGGTGCCGGTGGCCAGGTCGGCCCGGAGCGTCCGCACCCTGGGGACGTCGCTGATGACGGCGCTGATGGCACGTACGTCCTGCCGCGCGGTCATCGCCGGCACGTGGACGGTGATCATGGCAGCTCCCTGGGCGGCTGGGCTGGTCCCACCGTGACGGGGGGCGCTGTCCCCACGCTGTCCGGGCCCTGGCGGCACGTGCGCCGGCCGACCGGGAACGCATTGTGGAGGCCTGCTGCAGGCGCGAGACTGGACGACTCGGCCAGACGGGCCCGTTCCGGGAGGGGCGCCGCATGGACATCCGCGTCCTCGGGCCGGTCGAGGTGGTCGTCGACGGGCGGGCTCGGTCCTTGCCCGGAGCTGCCGAGCGGGAGCTGCTGGCGCTGCTGGCGCTCTCGGCCGGGCGGGTGGTCGCCGTTCCGGCCCTGGTGGACGGCCTGTGGGCCGAGGCGCTGCCGGCGAACCCGGGCAATGCGCTGCAGGTGCGGGTGTCGAAGCTGCGCCGGGCGCTCGCCGCCGCCGGTGCACCGGGCGACCTGGTCGGAACCCGTCCGCCCGGCTACCTGCTCGACATCCCCCGCGAGCGCGTCGATGCGCTGCGCTGCACCGACCAGGTGGCGGCAGCCCGCGCCGCCGAGGACTCCGATCCGGTCGCGGCCGCGCGGCTCTACCGGGAGGCGCTGGCGGCCTGGCGAGGGCCGGCGCTGGTCGAGTTCGGCGGCTCGGCGTGGGCGGGGCCGGAGGCCGCCCGGCTGGCCGAGCTGCAGCTGGCAGCGCGGGAGTCACTGGTCGACCTGGAGCTGGCCGCCGGGCGGCACGCCGAGGTGCTCGGTGAGCTGGAGGAGCTCACCGGTGCCCATCCGCTGCGCGAGCGACTGCACGGCCGCCTCATGCTCGCGCTCTACCGCACCGGCCGGCAGGCCGACGCCCTCGCGGTCTACCAGCGGGTCCGGACCGTGCTCGACGCCGAGCTCGGCCTGGCCCCGGGAGCGGAGCTGCGCGGCCTGCTGGAGGCGATCCTGCAGCAGCGGCCGGAGCTGGCCGCCCCGGACCAGGACGTCGGCACCCGGGCCCGGGAGGCACCCGCTCCCCCGACGGTCCGGCACCGGCTGCCAGCGCGGCTCACGTCGTTCCTGGGCCGCGAGAACGACCTGCGGCGGGTGGGGGAACTGCTGCACACCGCGCGGCTGGTCACCGTCACCGGTCCCGGTGGGGTCGGGAAGACCAGCCTCGCGCTGGAGGCCGCCCGCGCCGCCGTGGCGCGCTTCGGCGACGGTGTCGGGTTCGCCCGGCTGGCCGGCGTGACCGACTCGGAGCAGGTGCCGTCGGCTGCACTCGCCGCGCTGGGCATCCGGGACGTGGCGACCGCCACCGCGGCAGACCAGCTGCTCGGTTCCCTCCGGGACCGTTCGGTGCTCCTGGTGCTGGACAACTGCGAGCACCTCGCCGACGCCTGCGCGGAGCTCGCCGAACGGCTGCTGGAGTCGTGCCCAGCTGTGCGGGTGCTGGCCACCAGCCGTGAGCCGCTGGCCGCCCGCGGCGAGGTGCAGTACGCGGTGGACCCGCTCCCGGTGCCCGGCGGCGAGCAGGGCGCAGCTGGCCTTGCGGGCAGCGCCGCGGTGCAGCTGTTCGTCGACCGGGTCCGCGCCGCGCTGCCCGACTTCGCCCTCGGCGAGGACGACGCGGTGGCGGTTGCCGACATCTGCTGGCACCTCGACGGCATCCCGCTCGCCCTGGAGCTGGCCGCCGCCCGCGTCGCCGCGCTGCCGGTCGCCGAGCTCGCCCGGCGGATGGGCGACCGGTTCGCGCTGCTCACCACCGGCCCCCGCACCGCCGAGGCCCGGCAGCGCACCCTGCGGGCCACCGTCGACTGGAGCTACCAGCTGCTCTCCGAGCCGGAACGGGTGCTGCTGCGGCGGCTGTCGGTGTTCCGCAGCAGCTGGACGCTGGACGCGCTGCAGGCCGTCGTGGCCGGCGACCCCCTGACCCCGAACGCCGCGCTCGACCTGCTCGGGCGGCTGGTCGACCGGTCGTTGGTCGTGGTCGACCGCACCGGGGCCGACCGGGTCGTCGAACCGCGCTACCACCTCTTGGAGACGATCCGGCAGTACGCCGCCGAGCGGCTGGTCGAGGCCGGCGAGGGCGAGGTGGTCGCCCGGGCGCACGTCGACCACCTCACCTCGCTGGCCCAGCGGGCCGAGGTGGAGCTCCGCGGCAACGGGCAGGCCCGTTGGCTGCCGCGGCTGGCCACCGAGCGGGACGACATCGACGCCGCGCTGGCCTGGTGCACCGCGCATGCGGACACCGAGCCGGACGCCGGGCTGCGGCTGGTCGGCTCCCTCGGCTGGTACTGGTACTTCGCCACCCTCCCCGACGGTGGACGGCGGGTCGCGGCGGTGCTCTCCGCCGCACCCGGTGGCTCCCCCGCGGCGCGGGCACGGGCGCTGCAGGCACTGTCCGTCGCCGCCCGGCCCGGGGCCTGCATCGTGCACCCCCACCCCGGGTGCGCCGCCGCAGCGGTGCAGAGCCGCGCGCTGTTCGTCGGGCTCGGCGACGCGTTCCGCGCCGCCCTGTCGGACACCCTGGCTGCGGTGGAGGCCATCGGCGGCCCGGAGACGAGCGCGGCCTTCGCCGTCCTCGCCGAGGCCGACCGGGAGTTCATCCGGGACGGCGATGCGTGGTGCGCGGCGCTGGCCGACTTCGTCCGCCTGGAGCTGCACGCCGGCACCGGCGACCTGGACGCGGCCACCGCCGACGGGCACCGCGCGCTGGCGGCGTTCCGCGCGCTGGGTGATCAGTGGGGTGTGTCGGCCGTCCAGTTCCACCTGGGCATGGCCCTGCACCGTGCCGGCCGACTGCAGGAGGCGCTGGCCAGGTACGAGGGGGCGCTGGCCAGCGTCCGCGACGTCGGCCCCGCCAACACCGTCCAGTACGCCCTGGCCGGCGCCGGGCACGTCACCCTCCTGCTCGGCGACGCCGACCGCGCCGAGCAGCTGTTCGCCAGGTCGCACGAGGTCGCCCACTCACTCGGCGCCGAGGGCAATCCGCGAGCCGCGGTCGGCGAGGGGATGCTGGCCCGCGAGCTCGGCGACCTGGCCGCCGCGCGGCGGCACTTCACCCACGCACAGGAGCTGCTGGCCGGGCTGACCGAGCCGGAGTGGACCGCCGCCGCCCTGGTCGGCCTCGGTCACCTCGCCGAGGCCGAAGGCGACCTGGACAGCGCGGAGTTCGCCCACCGCCGCGCATGGCAGACCGCCCCCGGGCACGCCGCTGCCCTCGAGGGCCTGGCCTGTGTCGCTGCCGCCCGGCGCGACGGCTCCACCGCAGCCCGCCTCCTCGGTGCGGCAGCCGGATGGCGCGTCCGACGTCACCGTCCCGCCTCCCGCCTGGAGCACGTCGACGTGGGGCGTGCGGAACGCCAGGCCCGCGCGCTGCTGGGCGACGGCGCCTTCGAGGCGGCTCGCCACGCCGGCCGGAGTCGACCCGACACCGCGCTCGGCGACCTGGACGGCGCGACCGCGAGTCGCTGACCCGGTCTGATCGACGAACGCCGGGATGCAGCTGCCATGGCGAGCGTCCTCGGGCACCGGTGGCTGCTCACCACCGGCAGTCGACCTCCGTGCTGCCTACGGGAGCGGGCCGAGGAGGTGGACGTACGTGCTCATGTCGATCGCTCCCTGCTCCGCGCCAGGCGTCGGGCCGCGCTCTCGATGTCGGCCTCGGAGACCAGGACGTGCAGTGCGGCGTTCCCGAGCGGGATGAAGCTGTCGGCGCTGGTCACCCGGCCCATCCGGCCACCGAACCCGGCGTCGACGAGGCCGGCGAGGACGCCCTCGGCGACCCCGCCGGACCGGCGGGTCTCGTCGACGACGAGCACCCGGCCGGTCGCCTCGGCCTCGCGCAGCACGTCGTCCATCGGGAGGGGGGCGAGCCAACGCAGGTCCACCACCCGGCAACGGATGCCCTCCTCCTCGAGTCGCGCCGCGACACGCAGGCTCATGTAGAGGCCGTTGGCCCAGCTGACGAGCGTGAGGTCGTCGCCGTCGCCGTGGGTCCGCGCCCGGCCGATCGGCACGTGCAGGTCCGGCCAGCGCTCCGCCGCCGGGTAGGGCGCCGTCCAGCCCTGGTCGCCGTCGGAGTGCAGGTCGCGCGTGTGGTAGAGCGCGATCGGTTCCAGGAACGCGCAGACCGCGCCGTCCACCGCTGCGGCGGCGGCGCAGGTGCGGAGCATCGCCGCGGCGTCGTCCGGCCGCCCCGGGGAGGCGATCACCAGCCCCGGCACGTCGCGCAGCACGGCCACGGAGTCGTCGTTGTGGAAGTGCCCGCCGAAGCCCTTCTGGTACCCGTACCCGGCGATCCGGACGACCATGGGGTTGCGGTACTGGCCGGCGGAGAAGAACTGCAGTGTCGCGGCCTCGCCGCGCAGCTGGTCCTCGGCGTTGTGCAGGTACGCCAGGTACTGGATCTCCGGGATGGGCAGCAGGCCCGAGATCCCGGCGCCCAGGCCGAGACCCAGCACGGTCTGCTCGTCGAGGAGGGTGTCGAACACCCTGGCCGAGCCGGCCTTGCGCAGCAGCCCGCGGGTGACGCCGTACACCCCGCCCTTGCCGGCGACGTCCTCGCCGAACACCAGGGCCCCCGGGTGCACCGCCAGGACGTCGAGCAGCGCACGGTTGAGCGACTGCGCCAGGGTGAGCGCGGGCTCCTGCTCGGGCAGCGTGCCCCCGAAGACCTGCGTCCGGCGCTCGGTCGGCGCGGCCGCGCCGGCGATCCGGGCGACCTGGTCCGGCGTGGCCGGCGCCAGCGGCGCCATCACCTCCGCGGCCGACCCCAGCGTGGGGAGGTGGGTGACCTCCTCCGCGAGCGACAGCACCCGGGTGCGCATGACCTCGTACCGGCGCAGCACCTCCCCCGGGCTGAGCACCCCGGAGCGGACGAGCAGCCGCGCAGTGCCCAGGAGCGGGTCGCGCCGCAGGTCGGCGGCGATCTCCTCGGGACGGCGGTAGGCGTTCTCGACGTCCGAGCCTGCGTGCCCCATCAGGCGCACGGTGCGCAGGTGGAGGAAGGCGGGGCGCCGGTGCCGCCGGACCCAGTCCGCCGCACGCCGGGACGTCTCCACGGCATCAGCGAGGTCGCTGCCGTCCGCGGCGAAGTACTCCAGGCCCGGCCGGCCGTCGTGGACGTGTGCCACCCAGCCGCGCGGGGTGGGGACGCTGATGCCGATCCCGTTGTCCTCGCACACCAGGAGCAGCGGCATCGACAGGCCCCGGAAGGCGACCTGGACGGCGGCGTTGATCGCGCCCGCAGCCGTCGAGTGGTTGACGGAGGCGTCCCCGAAGCTGCACACGGTGACGGCGTCGCGGGGCCACGCGCCGTCCAGGCCGAGCTTGCGGGCGCGGTCGATCGAGAAGGCGACCCCGAGCGCTCTCGGCAGGTGGGAGGCGATCGTGGAGGTCTGCGGCACCACGGCCAGGTCGCGCCGGCCGAACACCTTGTGACGGCCTCCCGCGATGGGTTCGTCGACGGCCGCGACGATGCCGAGGAGCACGTCGCGCAGCGGGTCCGAGCCGGGCACCTGCCGGGCCCGTTCGACGAAGAACGCCCCGGAGCGGTAGTGCAGCAACGCCGGGTCGGTGGGGCGCAGGGCCGCCGCCACAGCCGCGTTGCCCTCGTGGCCGGACGAGCCGATCGTGTAGTACCCCTGCCCGCGGGTTCCCAGCCAGCGCGCGGCCAGGTCCAGGTGCCGGCTGCCGGACTGCGAGTCGAACAGCTGCAGCGCCTGCTCTGCCGTCAGGCTGGGCGGCAGCACGCGGCGCGGCTCACGGCCGGCCGGACCGTCGATGTCCTCGACCGCAGCGATGAAGTGCTCGTCGACCTGCTCCACCGTCACACCAGCGCTCACACCGTGAACTCCACGCCCTGGGCCAGCGGCAGTTCACCGGAGTAGTTGATCGTGTTGGTGGCCCGGCGCATGTAGCTGCGCCAGGCATCCGAGCCGGACTCCCGGCCACCTCCGGTGTGCTTCTCCCCGCCGAAGGCGCCGCCGATCTCTGCTCCCGACGTGCCGATGTTGACGTTGGCGATCCCGCAGTCGGACCCGTCGGCCGCCAGGAACCGCTCGGCCTCGGCCTGGTCGGAGGTGAAGATGGACGACGACAGACCCTGGGGGACGTCGTTGTTGATCGCGATCGCCTCTTCCAGCGTCCGGTACGGCAGGACGTAGAGGATCGGCGCGAACGTCTCCTGGCGCACGATGTCGGTCTGCTCGGGCATCCGCACGACCGCCGGCTCCACGTAGTACGCCTCCGGCGCCTCCTCCGCGAGCCGCCGTCCGCCGCCCACCACGAGCTCGCCGCCCTGCTGCTGCGCCGCCTCCAGCGCGTCCTGCATCGCCTTGAACGCGGCGTCGTGGACCAGCGGACCGACCAGGGTGCCCTCGGCGATCGGGGAGCCGATGGGCAGCCGGCGGTAGGCGGCGGCGATCCGGTCGGTGAGCTCGTCGACCACATCGACATGGGCGATGACCCGGCGCAGGGTGGTGCACCGCTGCCCGGCCGTGCCCGCGGCGGAGAACACGATGCCGCTGGTGGTCAGGTCCAGGTCGGCCGAGGGGGTGACGATGGCGGCGTTGTTGCCGCCGAGTTCCAGCAGCGACCGGCCGAACCGGTCCGCCACCTGCGGCCCGACCGCGCGGCCCATCCGGGTGGAGCCGGTGGCGCTGAGCAGGGCGACGCCGGGGTGGGCGACCAGCGCGGCACCGACGTCGCCGCCGCCCAGGAGCACCTGGTTCAGCGCTGCGGGCGCACCGGTCTCGGCGATGGCGCGGTCGAGCAGGGCGGCCGAGGCGAGAGCCGACAGCGGTGCGAGCTCGGACGGCTTCCAGACCACCGGGTCGCCGCAGACCAGGGCGATCGCGGTGTTCCACGACCACACCGCCACCGGGAAGTTGAAGGCGCTGATCACCCCGACGACGCCGAGCGGGTGCCAGGTCTCCATGAGCCGGTGGCCGGGGCGCTCCGAGCTGATCGTCCGCCCGTACAGCTGACGGGACAGCCCGACGGCGAAGTCGCAGATGTCGATCATCTCCTGCACCTCACCGAGCGCCTCGGAGGTGATCTTGCCGACCTCGAGGCTCACCAGGGTGCCCAGGTCCTCCTTGTGCTCGCGGAGCAGCTCGCCCAGGCGCCGCACCAGCCCGCCGCGAGCCGGCGGGGGCACGGTCCGCCACTCCCGGAAGGCCTCGCCGGCGCGGGTCACGGCGACGTCCACGTCGGCTGCGCCCTGCCACCGGACGGAGAGCAGCGGCTGCCCGTTCACCGGGGAGGTGACCGGATGGTCGCCGGAGTGCGCAGCCGGGTCGACGCCGCAGCGGCGTGCCGCGGCCAGCGCCTGGCGGCGCAGGTCTTCGGGGCTGGGGAGAGTGGTCACGAGCAGCTCCTCGGATCGGGGTGGGCGGCCATCGTGCAGGGTCCCGCCGCCAGCTCGCGAGCGGCGGGGGGCACGGTGGTCCTCTCTCAGACGATGGTGAGCTCGGGCCGGGCGCCCACCGTGGCGAAGCGCCCGGCGTCCAGGCTGGAGACGTCGACGAACGGTTCCTCGCCGAGGTAGAGGTCGCGCACCACCTCGCCGACGGCCGGTCCCATCAGGAACCCGTGCCCGGAGAAGCCGGTGGCGTACAGGAAGCCCGCCACGGTGTCCGCGCGTCCGATGAGGGCGTTGTGGTCCGGCGTCATCTCGTACAGGCCGGCCCACCCGCCGGCGATGCCGATCTCGCCGATCGCCGGAGCCCGTCTCGCGATGGCCTCGCCGAGGCGCGGCAGCCAGGCATCGGACCGGGTCAGCTTGAACCCGGGAGTCTCCTCCGGGTCGGACATGCCCAGCAGCAGGCCGCGTCCCTCCCCGTGGAAGTAGAAGGAGGTCTCGAAGTCGATGGTGAAGGGCGTGTGCGCGTCGAGGTCGGGGACGGGTTCGGTCACCAGGACCTGGCGGCGCAGCGGGGTCACCGGCAGGTCGACACCGATCCACTGACCGACCTCGGCCGACCAGGCGCCGGCGGCACAGACGACCGACTCGGTCGCGATGGTGCCCGCCTGGGTGCGCACCCCGGTGATGCGCCCGTCGGTGACGTCGATGCCGGTGGCGGCGCAGTGCGGGACCAGCGTGACCCCGCTGCGGCGAGCGGCGTTCGCGTAGCCGAGCACGACGGCCTCAGGGGTGCAGTGGCCGTCGGTCGGTGACCATGCCGCCGCGAGCAGGCCCTCGGTCGAGACGAGCGGTGACAGCCGTTGCGCCTCGGCGGCGCTGATCATCCGACTGGGCACCTGGAGGTGGTTCTGCAAGGCAACGCCGGCCTCGAACGCGGCGACGGCTTCCGGTGAGCTGAGCAGGAACAGGTAGCCGACCTGGCGGAAGTCGATCTCCTGACCGAATCGTGCCGGGAACTCGCGGAACGTCTCCAGGCTGCGCGCCCCCAGCGTGATGTTGAGCGGATCGGAGAACTGTGCTCGGACTCCCCCGGCCGCCCGGCAGGTCGAGCCCGAGCCGAGCGCGTCCCGCTCGAGCAGCACGATGTCGCGCACCCCGCTCCGCGCCAGGTGGTACGCCGCGCTGAGACCGACCACCCCGCCACCGAGGACGACCACCGGCGCGGAGGCGGGCGGCGGGTGACGGGCTGTCATTCCGTTCCTCCAGAGCCGTGGGACGTCGGACGCACGGCCATCCTGCTGGGTTGCGACCTGCAGCACCATCGAAGCTCCGACCTGATGGTCAGCGGACAGCCGCCACACCCGGCGCTCTCAGGCGGCCGGCCTGTGGTCGCGGTTGAGGAGGATGGCCAGCTGGGTGCGGGTGCGGATGTCCAGGCGACGCAGGACGGCGGTCAGGTGGCTCTTGACCGTTGCCGGGCTGAGGAACAGCCGACCGGCGATCTCCCCGTTGCTCAGGCCCTCGGCCACCAGCAGGGCCACGTCGCGTTGCCGCTCGGTGAGCAGGTCCAGGGCACGCCCCTCGGCGCCGGTTCGCTCGGCGTCACCGGTCAGGTGGCGCACGAGCTGGCTGGCGACGGCGGAGTCCAGCGCGGTGTCCTGCCGGGCGAGTGAGCGAACGGCGTCCACGAGTGACCGAGCAGCCGAGCATCGTGGCAGGGAGCCCCGTACTCCTGCCTGCAGGACCTCCATGAGGCCCGGGTCGGACCGGCTCCTCGTCTCCGTGAGCATCAGCACTCCGGTCCCGCGCCCACACAGGTCCCGGAGCAGCGGCAAGCTGGAGTGCCCCACGAGCCCCTGTCGGAGGACGACGACCTGTGTCCCCGGGCCGTTGACCACGTCGAGCGCTTCGACGACGTTGCTGACCTCCGCGACGACCGCCAGGTCGGGCTCGGTCTCGAAGACACCGCGCAAGCCGAGGCGGAAGACCTCCTGGTCCTCGCACAGCAGCACGCGCACCAGCTGCCTCGGCGGCCGGTTCGCCGGCGGCCGCAGGACGGACGCAGCCGCGGTTGCCCCAGGTGCATCCGCCACGTACCCCAGCAGGTCGCTCTCAGGTCCGGTGTCGGGCGCACGCGGGCTCGGGTTGCCGTGTCCCGTTCCCGTGCCACTGGTCAGAATTCGGATGACCCCCGTCAGGCAACTGCTGCGACCGTCCCCCGCTCAGCAGCGGGACGGTGAGCCGACAGCCGCCCGTCTCACGGCCGAGGAGAAAGATAGCGCACAACTGGGTGGACATGACGCCGTCTCCCGGCGCCGTGTCACCCCTGCGACAGCCAGGGATAGCGAGCGGTGTCCTTGCCGGCGTAGTCGGGGTCGAGGTAGATGAAGCAGCGTTGGATGAGGAAGTCCCGGATCTCGAAGACGTCGCACCATCGGCCCGCCCCCCATTCGGGGACGCCGGCTCGCCAGGGGCCGTCCTCGTGCTCGCCGTGGCTGGTGCCCTCGACGACGACGACGTCGGAACCGGAGAAGATCCAGGAGAACTCGGCGTAGTGGTGCTGGATCGAGGACAGCGTGCCGCCGATGTCGGTGAACAGCTGGCCGATCTCGTCCTTGCCGGTGGCCAGCCCCCACTTGGGGAACATGACCTGGGCGTCATCGGCGAACAGGTCCAGGATGCTGCCGCCGGTGGAGGTGGTGCCGGCGTTGTCGAAGGCCTTGAGGTACTCAAGGGCGACCGACTTGCGCTGCTCGTCGGTCATCGTCCGGGTCGCGATGGCCATGGGAACTCCTCGGGGTGGTGGGGATTCAGGACCCGGCCGGGGCGAGCTCGCGCAGCTCGCGGCTGGGTTCGCGATCCGCGGCCTGGGCGGCGCGGTGGGCGAAGGCGATGATCGGGCCGAGGGTGGCGCCGCCGGCCCAGTAGGCCTGGGCGGAGGCGGAGGCGACGCAGTTGCCGACGCCGTAGAGGCCCGGGATGGGCGTGCCTGTGTCGTCGAGGACCTGCGCGTCCGTGTTGGTGCGCGGTCCGCCCTTGGTGTCGAGCGTCCCGCCGGTGACCAGGGCTGCGTAGTAGGGGCCCCGGCCGCTGATCGGCCACATCGTCGGGTTGCTCCGACCTGGCTCCTCCTTCACCGGGCCGTTGAACACGAACTGGATCGGCTTCTCCCCGCGGTGGAAGTCCTCGTCGACGCCGCGCTCGGCGGAGCCGTTGAAGCGCTGGATGGTCCGTCGCAGGGTGCTGACGAAGTCCGGGTCGAGGGTGAGCCCACCGGTCACGCCGCGGTACCCCTCGAGCCGCGCGGCGATGGCCTCGGCGAGCTCCTCGAGGGTCTCGCCGCGGATGACGTGGGAGTCGTCGTTGCCGGGCGGGACGATCAGCCGGCCGTACTCGTCGCTGGCCGAGTGGTCCTGGCTGCGCTGGTCCCAGATCTGGACGAGGACCAGGTGTGGGTACTCGCCCTTGTCTCCGTCATAGCTGAAGAACGTCTGCGCCAGCTCGTTGTACTGAAGTTTCTCGTTGACCACCCGGCGGCCGGTCTTGTCCACGAACACCATGGAGTCACCGGCGACGGAGAACATGCCGATCAGGCCGGGGTCCCGCGCGACCGCCCGCTCCAGCGGGACGGGGCACATCCAGGCGTAGTTCATGTTGCGCAGCTGGGCGCCGACCGGGCTCGCGATCGCGAGGAAGTCCCCCTCGTTGGTGGCCGCGGCACACCCGCCGTAGACCGGTGCGTGCAGGAAGTTGCGCCGCAGGTCGACATCGTGGGTGAAGCCGCCGGTGGCGAAGACGACCGCCTTGCGCGCGGCGATCCGGCGCGTGTGCCCGTCCGCCGTGGTCGCCTCCACACCGACGACCGCGCCGCCGCGGACCACGAGCCGCTGCACGCGGTGACCGGTGCGGATGTCCACCCCGTCGCGCCGGGCGGCGGCGCTCATCGAGGCCACGCCCACGGCTCCGCCGTCCGACATGGACTCCCGGGCGCCGGCCGGGACGAGGACGCGCCCGGTGGGCGCCTTGTCCTCGGGGATCTCCGACCAGTAGTCGGGCACGTCCGGGCAGTGCCGGTACTCCAGCGCGCCCTTCTCGGCGAGCAGTTCTGCCGCCGGGGAGGCGCTCTCGTAGATGGCCCGGCACATGTCGTACTCCCACTGCGACAGACCGAGAGTCGGTGACGTCGGGTCGTACGCGGTGGGGCGGGCGAGCCGGGCGACGTAGCGCAGGAAGTCCGGCTCCTCATCGGCCAGGCCCAGCGCACGCATGGGCACGTTGTTCGGCACCCAGTACCAGAAGGCCGCCTTCCGGGCCGTCCCGCCCAGCTCCGGCGCCTTCTCCAGCAGCACCACCTCGTTGCCGAGCCAGCGGCTGAACAGTGCTGTCGGGAGGCCGCCGCCTCCCCCGCCGACGACGATCACGTCGGTGACCGCATCGGCGGGCAGTTCGCCGTTCGCCGGGGCGGCCGATTCACGGGCGGGACGGGTCGGGACGGCGTCGGGCGCCGTCCGGGGGGTCGGAGTCGCAGCAACCACGGGAACCTCGCAACGGAGTCGGGATGGTCATTCCGGGTCGAGCTCAGCGGGCAGGCGCCTCACCTGCCCAGGCGGCGCGGAGCAGGGCCTCGACGCCGTCCCGGGTGACCGGCCGGGGGTTGGCGTAGGGGTTCGCCACGGCCAGCTCGGCGATCTTCGGGATGTCGCCCTCGGCCATGCCCAGCTCGGCCAGCGACCGGGGCGCACCGAGGCGACCGGCGAGCTCCCACAGCTCGCGGGCCGGGCCCGGCGCCCCGCCCAGGGCGCGGCGCAGGGCCGCCACCGCGTCGGGCACCGCCGGCTCGTTGTAGGCCAGCGCGTGCGGCAGGACGACGGTGTGGGTCTGGGCGTGCGGGAGGTCCAGCGTGCCGCCCAGGGTGTGGCAGAGCTTGTGGTGCAGCGACATCGTCGTCGCGGCCAGCACCGCTCCGCACAGCCACGCGCCGTACTGCGCCTCCGCCCGCGCCTCCCGGTCACTGCCCTCGGCGACGATGCGGGGCAACGCGTCGACCAGCGCCCGGGCACCCTCCTCGGCCATCAGCGACACGATCGGCGTGGCGTCGGGTGCGTACAGCCCCTCGACGGCGTGCGCGATCGCGTTGAAGCCACTGGTCACCGACATCCCCACCGGCAGGGTCAGGGTGAGGTCGGCGTCGTAGAGCACGCTGCGCGGCAGCACCCGCAGGTCCCGCCCGGTGCGCTTCGCCCCACCCTCGGTCAGCCCCCACACCGGGG
>NZ_SJEX01000088.1 GCF_005930495.1 Modestobacter excelsi
CCCCCACCCCCCGTTCCGGTACGCCTCGTCCCAGCGCGCCCCGCTCCAGCACGGCCCGTCCCGGCACGGCCGCACGGCAGCAGCCGACCGCTGGTCGTCGTCCCGCCGCCCGGACCCGGGGATCGGCGCCACGGACCCGCACGCCGGGCGCCGGCGGGCCGTGGTGGCGGCGGCTGGCCGTCCTCGCCGGGTCGACGCTCGGGATCGTCACCGTGCTCGCCGCGCTCGCCCAGCCGCCGACCGAGGCCGGCCAGGTCCCCCGGACCACCGACGCCGCGGGACAGGCACAGCTGACCGCGGCGACGCTCGCCGACGCGACCGCCCGCTACCGCTCGGCACTGGCCGAGGCCACCGCCTTCGAGACGCAGGCACAGCAGGCCCGCGACGCCGGTGCCGCCGCGCTGACCGCGGTCGCCACCGACCGTGCCGCCGTCGGTGCGTACGCCGCGGCCGCCTACCGGCGCAGCGCCGAGGAGCGCTGGCCGCTCGGCCGGCTCTCGCTGACCTCCCCCGGCACCACCACCGACGTGCTGCACGCCCAGGGCCTGGCCGAGCGGCTGACCGACGCGCAGGACGCCCAGGTGGCCCGCGCCGCGACCGCGGCGGTGCACGCGGCCACGTACACCGACACGGCCCGGACCGCCGAGGCCGCGGCCGCCGCCGCCCGGCGGACGGCCGACGACGTGCTCGTCGGGACGCGCGAGCTGGTGGCCGGCCTCGCACCCTCCGTCAGCGCCCAGTGGGCCGGGCTGGCCACCAGCCCCACGTCCACGGGCCAGCAGGAGCGCAACGCCGCGGCCCTGTCCGACTGGCAGGACTACCTGGGCCAGCTCGCCGCCGGCGGCATCACCCCACCGCCGGCCACCACCGTGGCCGACCCCACCGACCTGCCCCGCGGGCTGGCTCCGCTGCGGGACGCATCCGGCGCTCCGGTCGCCGGGGTCGCCTCGACCTTCGTCGGCGGCCGCACGCTCACCGTGCTCCCCGCCGAGACCGTCGCCGCGGTCAGCGCCGCCTTCTCCCAGCTGGGCAAGCCGTACCTGGCCGGCCAGAGCGGTCCCGACGGCTACAGCTGCGGGGGCCTCACCTCCACCGCCTGGACCGCGGCCGGGGTCGGTCTGGGCAGCGGCCTGGCCGAGCAGTGGGCGGCGGGCACCCCGGTGGCGGTCGGCCAGCTGCAGGTCGGCGACCTGGTCTTCAGCACCGACCCGCGCAGCGGCCTGGACGACGTCGGGCTCTACCTCGGTGGCACCAGCGTGCTGTCCGCCTCCGCCGACCGGTGGCAGGTGGCGGTCCGGACCGTGACCGACCTGAGCACCGCCGTCCGGGTCACCGTCCCGGCGACGACGCCCGCCGACCCGCCCGTCACCGGCCCGGACCCGGCGACCTGCAGCGCCCCGCTGCCCTCCCCCGGCTCGGCCACCGGTCCGGTCGACGGCGCCTGGGGCGGTTGGTCCAACGGCCGGGTCCCGGCCGACCAGCTGTGCTCCCTCGGCGGCGGTCACCGGTTGCGCTGCGACGCAGCAGCTGCCTACAACGCGATGTCGGCGGCCTACGCGGCGGCGTTCGGCAGCCCGCTGTGCATCACCGACTCCTACCGGTCGCTGGACGCCCAGGTCGACGCCCACCACCGCAAGCCGGCGATCACCGCGGTGCCCGGGACCTCCAACCACGGCTGGGGCCTGGCGGTCGACCTGTGCGGCGGCATCAACGTGTTCGGGACGGCCCAGACCGCGTGGATGCAGGTCAACGCGGCGCACTACGGCTGGGTGCACCCGGAATGGGCGCAGGCCGGCGGGCAGAACCCGGAACCGTGGCACTGGGAGTACGGCAGCCTCACCTGAGGCGGGCGGTCAGGCCCAGCTGAGCACGGCAGGCACGGGTGTTGGACGGGTCCAGCTCCTGCCCGAGGGCCGGGCCGCGCCTGCGGGGGTCAGCACGAACACCGGCGCGTGGTACGGCGGTTCGGGGCCCCACCACCCGGTCCACTCCTCATCCCAGTCCCCGCGGATCGGGCCGAACATGTTCCGCCCCATCACGTACGCGCCCCGCGGGCGCATGAGCCACCCGTTCGCGACCTCGTCGGCATCGTTGGCTCGCGGGTCGCCGATGTGCCAGCCGTGCAGCTCACGCCCCCGCTTGCCCAGGGGGTCCTCGCGGCTCTGGTCCGGCCCGGCGACGAAGCCGTCCAGCGAGATCGACATGTGGCAGGTGGTGTCCGGCACCGCAACCTCCTGAGTGACTGCGACCTGCAGACGGTCGTGCGGACCGTAGCGGGTGCCGGCGACCGCACGTGCTGCTCAGCGCGCTGGAGGTGGACCCATCGCGTCACCCTCGGCTGCCGCGGTCAGGCCCAGCCGAGGTCGGCGAGCTCCCGCCACGGGATCGTCGCGCTGGCGTCGGCGGCCTCGGCCACCAGCCGGCGGGCGACCGGTGCGTCCGCGCAGGCGACCGGCCGGCGCGGGGTGACCACCACGTGCGGGTCGCGCAGCCGCAGACCCCGGTCGGCCATGCCGGCGAGCACGGCCTCAGGACGCACCAGCACGGCCGTGTCGACGCCGGGCTGCGCGGAGGTCCACAACCCCACGGGGCCGGCCATCCGCAGCTGCCCCTCGACCCCGGCCGCGCGGCCGAGCGCCTGGGACCGGGTCTGGTGCACCGCCGGCAGGGTGGCTGTGCGGGAGGGGCGCCAGGGCACCAGGAACTCGTCCCGGAGCAGGACCACCCGCCAGCCCACCGTGGTCTGCCGGGCGTCGGTCCAGTCGAGCACGGCGATCCCGCCGGCGGCGGCCAGCTGGTCGGGCACCGGCCGCCGGGCGACCCAGGCTGCGAGCGCGGTGGTCACCCCTTCCGGGGTGGCGGGCACCCGGGCGCGGGTCATCTCCACGGCGAGCTCGCCGAGCAGCACCCGGGTGCCGCGGCCGGCCTCGTCGAGCACCAGCATCGGCCCGCGGACGCCGTCCAGCACGTCCAGCTGCAGCAGCGGGTCGAGCCCGGCGGCGCTGAGCCGGGGAACCGCGGCGCGGACGTCGGCCACCCGCACCTCCGACCGGTCCAGTCGTCGGAACAGCCCGGCCGGGGCGCCGAACAGTGCACCCGTCACGCGCTGCGCCCGCCGGTCAGTGCCCCCCGGGCGACGTCCGCCAGGTCCGAGAGGGAGAGCACGCTCGCCAGCTCGACCGCCGACAGCCGGACCGGGACGACGTCCTCGCCCCAGCCGGTGGCCCGGCGGACCCGGGCGGTCGGCGCCGGCCAGACGACCTCGCGGGCCGCGGCGACGTGCAGTTCGGTGAGCACCTCGGCGAGGTGGACGGCGGCGACCGGGTGCACGGGTCCGCCGGCGAGCGCGTCCGTGATGGCCCGCTCCAGCTCGTGTCGGTCAGCGGCGCTGAGCCAGTGCGGCACCAGGACTGCTTGGGCCGGGTCCGACAGCGGCGGCAGGCTCATGCCCGTCCCGCCCGGCGGCGGGCGGCCGGCAGCACCGGTGTCCGCGGCGGGGCCGGGGACGGAGCCGGGGACGCAGCCCCCGGGCGGCTCCCCGCGGGGCGGCGAGGACTCTCCGGTGCGGTCACGAGGAGTACATCGGCAGGTGGGAGGCCCGGTGGACCCGGCTGCGGCGGCTTTTCCGCGCCGTCCCGCGACCCCGGACGCACGACGGCCCGCCGTCGTCCCCGGTTGCACGGGGACGACGACGGGCCAGGTGACGTGCTGGGACGGCCGCCCTTCAGGGGCCCGCGCCGAGCGTGCGAGGCGTGGGGGGAAGGGTGGTCCTTGTTCAGCCGCCGAGCTCGGCGAGCCGCTCCTTGAGGGCGCGCTCGGCGCGGTCGGCGTGCACGTTCATGTTCCGCACCGAGGTGTTCAGGTCCGCCGACATCTGGGTCTTGGTCTGCCCACCCCAGGTGGTCAGGTACCAGGTGGCCCAGCCCAGCACGTTCGGCTGGGCGGCGCGCTGGTCGCGGCGCGCAGTCGGGTCCGGGGCGCAGGCAGCGGTCAGGGCGTGCGAGAGCAGGGTCTGCTCCGCCTCCCCCATGATCTCGTCGGGCACCTCGGCGCTGTCCGGGACGACGAACTCCACCGCGTCCGCGCCGCCGTCCAGGGACTGTAGGTTGCGCAGCCCGTTCAGCGTGGCGACGGTCTGGGAGTTGCGGCGCAGCGTGGCGACGCTCTGCCCCATGTAGGCGGCGAGCTCCTTCTCGCTGGGCCGGCGCTGGTGCTCGGCGGTGAAGGTGGCGATCGCCTTCTGCTGCTTGTTCTCGGTGTCGGCGGCGGTCCGGCCGTAGGCGTTGCGCCCCAGGTCGTGCACCCACTTGGACAGCTGGGTGGCGAGGTAGGCGCCGAAGGGCACCGACTTGGTCTCGTCGTAGGTCGAGACGGCCTTGAGCACCCACTCGGCCACCTGCTGGTCGATGTCGTCGTTGTCCGGCAGGTGCAGCCGGATCGTCGACATGTTGCGCTGCAGGCGCTTGAGGCTCACCCGGCAGTAGTGCCGGCACAGGTCGGACAGGAACGCCGCGGGCAGGTCCCGCGGTGCGCGGCGACGGACGCCGGTCTCCGGCCGGAGCCCGACCGTGCCGTAGCCCCCGGCGGCGCACCAGCTGCGGACCAGCGCGGCCAGGGGCTCCGCGGAGCCGGGCTCACCGTCGACGCGGTACAGGCCGTCGCCCTCGTCGTAGGTGACCGTGACCCCGGCCGGCAGGGCCGCGCGGAACTCGCCCAGCGGCAGCTCGCGGTCGGTGCGGAAGTGCACCCGGTCGCGGGGGGTGATCGGCGCGAGCGCCCACCCCTCGGCCTCGAGGAGGCCGCCGAAGACCAGCGGCTCGCGGTTGCGGCGTTCCTCGGCGGCGGCCTGGGCGGCGGTCCGCCCGGTCGTCCCGGTCGGGTCGATGGGCTGTGCGACGGCGATGTTGTCAGACACCGGTCCTCCTGGGGGAAGTGCAGGCGGGCATGGTGGGTACGGGGACCGGCGCATCGGGGCAGTGCCCCCTGGGGTGGCCGGGTGGAGCGCCGGCAGCGGGGCCGGCGGAGCAGCTCAGACGAGGACGGGGGCGCCGCGCCGAGCGGCGGAGGAGCTCGCGCCGGCCAGGTCGACGGGCGTGCGCGGCGAGGGGATCCGCGGCGCGGCGGTGCGCAGGCGGGCGGTGTCGGCGGCCTCCAGGACGCCGGCGGCCGCGGCTCGCTCGGCCTCGCTGGGCTCACCCACGTAGACCGGCATGTAGTCGTACAGGTCGGTGAACAGACCGTCGACGAAGGCGTAGGCGGCCTGCGCCTGGTCGGAGAACTTGGCGATCAGCTCGCGGGGGCCGAGCTCGACACCGACGGTGACCCGGACGACGCGGTCGTCGCCGCTCAGCCCGGTCAGGGCGAAGGGGACCGTGTCGTGCCGCAGCGCCAGCGCCGACAGCGCGGCGAGGCAGCGGCGGGTGGAGGACCGGCGGGGGCGCAGCTGGACGTGCACCACCACCGTCTCCGGGAAGACGGACGCGGGGCACACCGGCTCGAGCGCGTCGGTGCCGACGGCGTCGACGAGCCCGTCGACGGTCGTGTCGACCCGGAGGTCCACACCATCGGCCGGACCGGATGCGAGTGCGCTGAGTTCCATCGTGTTCTCCCCCTGTAACGGTGGCGCTGTGGGGAGAGACTTGCGCAGGATCGATCCGGCCGACGGCGAGACTCGCCGTCCTGTTACCAGTGAGACAGACGAGTCGAGCGGTTATTGAGCCGTATTGGTCACGGTGTTGTCACATCTTGCTGAGTAACTCGGTCCGACCCTGGTGCGAATGCTGCCAAGGCGGCCATCGCGTCGGCAGCGACCTCGGCCGCGAGGCTGTTGGCCTCGGTGATCTGCCGGTAGACCTCCTCGCGGTGGATGGTCACCTCGCGAGGGGCCTTGAAGCCGAGCCGCACGGTGCCGCCGCGCACCTCGACGACGTAGACCTCGATGTCCTCGCCGATCCGGATGCTCTCGCCGACGCCGCGGGTGAGTGTGAGCATGGGGAACCCCTCCATGGGTTGTGTGTCGCCATCCGTGGCACCCGCCGGTCGGCGGGGTCAGGGGCGGCGCTCCGTCGCAGGACGGAGCGGCTGCCCCCTGTCGTTCTCGGCAGGCGTCATGCCCGCCGGGAGGTCCGATGACCCCTGATCAGCGCAGGAAGTCCAGCAGGGTGGGCTGCAGCACCTGCGCCGTCACCTGGAGCGCCGCCTGGTAGCTGACCTGCTGCGCCTGCATGTTCATGATCGTCTTGGGCAGGTCGACGTTCTCGGTGGCCCCCAGCTGCGCCGACAGCGTCAGCGACCGGGACGCGTTGGTCGAGGCGGCCTTGTCCATCCGCTGCGCCCGGGTGCCGACGTCCGCCGTCGCCGTGGTCATCCGGCTGATCGCGTCGTCGAGGGCGGCGAGGTCGCTGGTCAGCCCGGCCTGGTCCCGGCCGGCGGCGTGGGTGGCGATGTCCTGCACCACGGCGAACAGGTCACGGCCGGCGGCCGGGTCCCCGAACGCCTCGACCCCGGTGATGTCGACCCGGATCGTCTCGGTGTCCGAGACGCGCCGGTTCACCGGGACGACGGGGATGCCACCGGTGCCGCCGACGCCGACGTAGGCACCGGTGGGGTCGTAGGCCTCGGTCCCCGACGTGGCGCCGCCGAACAACGGCCGGCCCGCGATGACCTGGTTCGCCTGCCCGAGCATGCTCTCCCGCAGCCCCGCCACCTGGGCCGACACGGCCTGCGCCGACTCCAGGGAGCTCGCGCCGCCGTTGAGCGCCTGCACGGTGAGGTCCCGGACCTCCCGCGTCTGGGCGAGCATGTCCTGCAGCGCGGTGTCGGTGGCCTCCAGCACCCCCGTCCCGTCGGTGATGTTGCGAGCCTGCTGCTCGTTGTCGGCGATGCTGCGCCGGGTGAGCATCGAGGTGTTGGTACCCGTCGGGGAGTCCGACGGCCGGCTGATCGTCGTGCCCGAGGTCAGCTGCTGCTGCAGCTTGTCCAGGGCAGCCAGGTTGCTGTTCAGCCCGAGCAGGCTGTTCTGGGTGATGGCGCGCTGGGTGATCCTCATCAGGAGACGCCCATCCGGTTGATCAGGACGTCGAGCGTCTCGTCGATCGCGGTGATCATGCGGGCCGCCGCCGAGTAGGCGTGCTGGAACTGCAGCATGTTGGTCATCTCCTCGTCGATGCTCACCCCGGAGACCGACATCCGGGCCGAGTCGACCTGGGTGCTGATGACGTCCTGCGCGGTCAGGTTCCCCGTCGCGACCGACGCCTGGACCCCCAGGCCGACGATCATCTTGCGGTAGACGCTGTCCGCGCTGCCCACGGCCGAGCCCAGGGTGGCCACCGCGTCGGCGTTGAGGCTGTCGCCGGAGGCGGTCCCGCCCGCGGCGGTCCTCGACAGGGACGCGGCGGCCAGCTTGTCCGGGTCGCTGATCCGCAGCCGGATGTTGGCTGCGGTGACCGTGCCCGGGGTGACGGCGTCGGTGCCGGTGCCGGTGCCGTCGTCGAGCAGCGGCCCACCGGCCACGCCGGCGAGGTCGAAGCCGGCCTGGTGCGCGGTGTTCAGCTGGGTCACCAGCTGCTGGGCGACGCCGTCGATCATCGTCCGGTACTGCGGGATCGTGGTGGTCATCGCGGTCAGCCCGCCCTCGGCGGTGCCGCCGGGCTTGACCGTCGTCCCGCCAGGGTCGGTCACCATCCGCGGCGGGTCGGTCGCGCCGGCGGCCGGGTCGGTGCCGCCGGCGAGCGCGAGGGAGATCGTCGTGCTCCCGGACACCAGGGTGACGCCGCCGAGGTTGACCGTCACGGTCCCGTCGGCCTCGCTGGTGGAGGTCGCGCCGGTCTGCTGGGCGACCTTCAGCACCAGCGCGTCACGCTTGTCGGAGAGCTCGTTGGTCGGCAGCCCGGCCTGCCCGGCCTGCTTGATCGACCGGTTGAGGGTCGCGATCGAGATCGCCGCGGCGTTCACGTCGTCGACGAGCACGCCCAGGTCGTCGAGGTCCTGCGACCACTGGGCGTCCAGCGTGGAGCTGATGGTGTGCAGGTTCGCCACCACGGTCTGGGTGGTCTGCAGCACCGCCGTCCGCGCTCCCCCGCCGTTGGCGGCCGTGGTGTTGTTGGTGACGTCGCCCCAGGCGGACCACATCCTCGACAGCTGCGCCTGCAGGCCCTCGTCCCCGGGCTCGTGGAAGGCGTCCTCGATCTGGTTGAGCGTGGTCTGCCGGACCGTCATGGAGGCGGTGGTGGCGTGCTCGGCCTGGGCGCGGCTCTCCATGAACGCGTCGCGGATCCGGATGACGGAGTCCCCGTCGACGCCCTGACCGATGCCGGAGCTGGTCGAGAAGACCGCCGGCACGGTCGACGCGGAGACCGACTTCAGGTCGACCCGCTGCCGGGAGTAGCCGTCGGTGTTGACGTTCGCGATGTTCTGACCGGTCACGTCCATCGCGCGCTGCGAGGCGAACAGCGCCGAGGACGCCGCGGTCAGCCCTGAGAAGGTGCTCACTGCCCTGCCCCTGTGGTGTCGTCGGAGGTCCTGCGGTGGGTCACAGCGCGCCGTCCAGGGTCACCGAGCGGTAGGCGTTGCCGGCCGCCCGGCCGCTGTGGGTGTAGGTGCCGGCCGACGGCGTCCGGGCGCTGGTCAGCGCGTCGCTGATCGCCGAGAGCCCGCCCTCGAGCATCTCCCGGTTGGCGTCGGAGAGCCCGCGCAGCTCGGTCACCAGGACCAGCAGGCTCTCGTGGTGCTTGGCGTACAGGTCCGACCACGGGGCCGGCGCGGAGTCGGCGAGCTGGCGCAGCGAGGGGTTGGCGTCCATGCCGAGCCGGCCGGCGATCTGCTCGGTCGCCGCCGCCCGCTCCACCTCCAGCGTGCGCAGCTGCTCGAGCACCACCTCGATCTCGTGGGCGATGCGCGCCAGCCAGCGCGTCTTCCCCGACAGGATGAGGTACTGCTTCTCCTCGGCCTTGAACAGCAGCAGGTCGAGCAGTTCCTGCTCCCGCCACAGCAGGGTCGACAGGTGCTGGTGGTCCATCCCCGGCCCCTCCCTCGTCGTCTGCACTCGCAGCTCCCCGCCGGTCGGCGGGTGCTCGTCGAGGGACCCATCGGCACCTCCCCCCGGCCGGTCAAGCCGAGATCTCCAGGACCCGGGCCCGACGTGCCGATCAGGGGTCGCACAGAAATCGGCCCGGGCGGGTCCCGAACCGGCTGGACCCCGCCGAGAAGGACCACGTGAGCCCAGTCCGCACCCTCGTTGACGAGCGCCCGCCCACCGACGTGGACGCGCTGGTGACCACGCACCTGCCGCTGGCCCAGTTCGCGGTGAACGCGGTGGCCTCGCGGATCTCGCTGCCCAGCCACGTCAGCAGGGACGACCTGCTCTCCTGCGCCCACGTGGCCCTGGTCGAGGTGGCGCGGCGCTTCGACCCCGACGCCGGCGCGACGTTCTCCACCTACGCCCTCCCCCGCCTGCAGGGCGCGGTCCTCGACGAGCTCCGCTCCGGCGACTGGGCCAGCCGCTCAGTGCGGGCCGCGGCCCGGCGCACCGACGCCGCGGCGGACGCCCTCACCATCCGGCTGGGCCGCCCGCCGACCCGGGAGGAGCTGGCGGAGACCCTGGGGGTGCCGCGCAGCGAGCTGGACACGCTGCAGGTCGACGTCCACCGGGCCGTGATGATCAGCATCGACGCCGACTCGGGCACCGAGGGCGGCTCGCTCGACCTCCCGGCCACCGGTGACTCGCCCGAGCGTGCGCTGCTGCGCGGCGAGCGGGCCCGGCACCTGCAGGAGGCGATCCGGGCCCTGCCCGACCGGCTCGACGAGGTGGTCGAGCGCAACTTCTTCGGCGACGAGTCGCTCACCGACATCGCCGACAGCTTCGGCGTCACCCTCTCCCGGGTCTCCCAGATGCGCGCCCGCGCGCTGACCCTGCTGCACGCGGCCATGAGCGAGATCTGGGAGGGCCGGTCGGTGAGCGCCGACGGCGGCGTGCGGGCGCGCAACCAGCAACGTGCCTACGTCGACCGGGTGGTCGCCCAGCAGACCGCCGCCCGCACCGCCGCCCTCCCCTCGTCGCTGCCCGCGCCGGCCCCGCGCCCGCCGCGCCGGCCGGCCTGGCAGCTGCCCGAACCCGCGGGTGCCCCGGGCGCCGCCCGACCCGCCTGAGGGAGACCGGCGCAGAAAGTTCTCCGGTTCGGGTCAAGTCCCCACCCGACCCAGCCGTTACCAGTGAGGCAACGCCCCGCAGCACGGATGCAGCGGGAATCACCAGGAAGCCCCGATTCCACGGAGGAACACCATGGGCATGAGCGTCAACACCAACATCTCGGCGATGAACGCCTACCGCAACCTCTCGTCGACCAACAACTCGATGAGCAAGTCGCTGGAGCGGCTCTCCTCCGGCTTCCGGATCAACCGGGCGGCCGACGACGCGGCGGGGCTGGCCATCTCCGAGGGCCTGCGTTCCCAGATCGGCGGCATCACCCAGGCCGTCCGCAACACCCAGGACGGCGTCAGCGTCGTGCAGACGGCGGAAGGCGGCCTGAACGAGACCACCTCGATCCTCCAGCGCATGCGTGACCTGGCCGTGCAGTCCGCCAACGACAGCAACGACACGAACTCCCGCGCCGCCATCGACGCCGAGGGCAAGGCGCTGCAGTCGGAGCTGACCCGGATCGCCGACAAGACGACGTTCAACAACATCAACCTGTTGAACGGCGACTTCACGGGCAAGAGCTTCCAGGTCGGCTACGCCTCCGGCGACACCATCAACGTCGACATCACGTCCAAGGGCGTCTCGCCGGCCGACATCACCTTCGCCAACGGTGGTGCGACCCTTGCCGATGGAAAGGCGACGTTCACGGTCGGCAGCAACCCGGCCGTCACCACGGGCGACCTGACCGCGAGCACGGACGCCAACGACATCGCCGACCAGCTCAACGCCGATGGCAACTTCGCGGCGGCGTTCACCGCGTCCGTGGACAAGAACACCGGCGGCCTGGTCGTCACGTCCAAGGACGCGACCAAGGCCGGCACGCTGGCCGTCGGTGGGACGCTGACTGTGACCACGGATGCGGAGGACCCGATCACCCGTGACGGCACGGCAGCCACCGGGGGCTTCTCGGCCACCGACCTCGGGGTCAACCTCGTCGACCTGACGAGCAAGGCGGGGGCGACGTCAGCGATCACCAAGATCGACAACGCCATCAAGGCGGTCTCCACTGCCCGCGCCAACCTCGGTGCGCTGCAGAACCGGTTCGAGCACACCATCAACAACCTGAACACCACGAACGAGAACCTGACGGCTTCGGAGTCCCGGATCCGCGACACGGACATGGCCCAGGAGATGACCAACTTCACGCGTACCCAGGTCCTCACCCAGGCCGGTACGTCGATGCTGGCCCAGGCCAACCAGTCCACCCAGAGCATCCTCAAGCTCCTGGGCTGAGTCGGGTAGCACCACCCCGCACCACCCGCTGAGGGGGGAGGCCCCGGCCTCCCCCCTCAGTTCGTGCACCACCCCGACGAAGGAAGCGAGTTCACATGAGCGGCGTGAGCCTGTCCACCGGCCTGGCATCCGGGACGGACTACAGCACCCTGATCACCCAGCTGATGGAGATCGAGGCGCAGCCGCAGACGCTCCTCAGGAACCAGCTGTCGGCAGCTCAGGACCAGGCCAAGGACCTGCGTCGGGTCAACACCAACTTCGCGGCGCTCGCCAGCGCGGCCAAAGCGCTCACCGTCGCGTCCGCGTGGACGGCCGCCAAGGCCACCAGCTCCTCCTCCGCCGTCACCGCCACCGCCGCCACCGGTGCCGCGGCCGGCTCCCTCACCTTCTCCGTCGACCAGCTGGCCAGCCCCCACACGCTGGTCAGCGGTCAGAACTGGTCCAAGGCCACCGACTCCTTCGGGCTGGGCTCGCCGCTCACGGTGAAGAACACGACCGACGGCACCACCAAGGACATCACGCTCACCGACACCGACGCCGACGGCACGGTGACCCTGACCGAGGCGGTGACCTCGATCAACAAGGCTGGCGCCGGCGTCACCGCCAGCGCGGTCAACACCGGCTCGGGCTACCGGCTCCAGCTGACCTCCACCGCGACCGGCAAGGCCAGCGACTTCTCGGTCAGCTCGGCGAGCATGCCGGTGGGCACCTTCTCGGTGCTCTCCCAGGCGCAGAACGCGCAGATCACCGTCGGCGGGACCAGCACCAACGCCTACAAGGTGACCTCGTCGAGCAACACCTTCACCGGCGTGCTCGACGGCACCTCGTTCACCGTGGGCGCGACCACCCCCTCGGCGACGCTCACCGTGGCCAGCGACCCGAGCGCCGCCGTGGCCGCCGTCCAGGCGCTGGTCACCGCGGCCAACAACGTGCTCACCACGATCGACTCGGTGACCGACACCACGTCCGGCTCCGACGCCTCGCTCAAGGGCAACTGGTCGCTCACCAACATGGCCGGGAACGTGCTCAACGCCGTCTCCAGCGCTGTCGCGGTGGGCGGCAAGAACTCCTCGGCCGGGTCGCTCGGGCTGACGCTGACCAACGGGGGCACGCTGAAGTTCGACGCCACCGTCTTACAGACGAAGCTGGCGGAGAACCCGGCGCTGGTGCAGCAGGTCTTCGGCGGCGCCGTGGGCGCCGGCACCGACCTGATCGCCGGCACCGTCGACGACACGCTCGTCACCGACGGGGTCGCGGCCCGGCTGCAGCGACTGGCCACCCAGGCGAGCGACTCGGTCAACGGCAGCATCACGAGCCTGGCCAAGGGGAAGGACACCCGGGCCGGCGACCTGGAGGACCAGATCGCCAGCTGGGACCTGCGGCTCGCCTCGCGCAAGGCGACGCTCACCGCGCAGTACACCGCGCTGGAGACGGCGCTCGGCAAGCTGCAGAACCAGTCGACCTGGCTCACCTCGCAGATCAAGCAGCTCCCCAGCTGGTCCTCGTCCGACTCCTGAGTCCTGACCTCCGCCGACTCCCCTCCCCAGGAGAACTCCCCCGATGAGCACTGCCTCCCTCCGCGCCCGCTACCTCGGCGACTCGGTCGCCACCGCGTCACCGCAGCAGCTCCTGGTGATGCTCTACGACCGGCTCGCCCTCGACCTGCAGCGCGGCGAGGCCGCCCTGACCGCCGGCAACCGGGAGGCGGCGCACGGGCAGCTCATGCACGCGCAGGAGATCGTCCTGGAGCTCCGGGCGAGCCTGCGGGTGGAGATCTGGGACGGCGGCCCCCGGCTGGCCGCGCTGTACACCTGGCTGCTCGACGAGCTGATCCAGGCCAACATCAGGGGCGACGTGCGCCGGGTCGGCGACTGCCGCCGGATCGTCGAACCGCTGCGCGACGCCTGGCAGCAGGCCGCCGTGGAGTGTGCGGGGAGCCCGGTGTGACCGGCGAGCCGCCCCGTCCCCGGGGCGGCCGCAGCCGGGTCGGCGACTTCCCCACCCTCGTGGAGGAGGCCCGGGCGTGGCCGGCCGTGCTCGAGGCCCTCGAGGGCGACGTGTACGAGGCGGAGGAGACCCTCGCCCGCGGCCGGGCCGACGAGATCGCGGCCTGGGGCCGGCGGAGCACCGACTGGATCCCGCCGAGCAACCTCGGCCCGCTGCCCGACGACCTCCGGGAGCGCGCCACGCGGCTCCTGCAGCACCAGCTCGCGGTGGCCGAGCAGCTCGTCGAGCGGATCACGCAGTCCCAGAAGCAGCGCAACGTCGCCGCCCGGATGTCCTACGCCCCCACCCGCCCGGTCGCCTCGTACGTCGACCGCGCCATGTGAGCCCCGGAGCCACTCCCCTCCCGTCCCCGGGCCGAAGCACACGCTTCGGCCCGGGGACGGTTGCGTTTCGTCACGGACGCTGCGGGCGAGACCCAGCCGGTCACGATGGCCCGCCGGGCTGCCGATGACCTGAGGGCACGGAGTGCACCACCCCGCCACGGATCGGCGGACCCCCACCCGCAGGCACCTCCTGCGGGTGCGTCCCGCCGTACTCGGAGGTAATCCGTGCTCCGTCGCTCCCCCACGCGCGCCCGGTGATCACCGACACGACCATGACCGCGCTGCACGCCGCCCTGACCGGGCTGCAGCAGCGGGCCGACGTGACCGCCGACAACATCGCCAACGTCGACACCCCGGGCTTCCTCGCCTCCCGCGTCAGCTTCGAGTCGACGCTGCGGAACGAGCTGGCCAACGGGCAGACGCCGACGGTCACGCAGAGCCCGGTCGACCAGTCGATGGACCCGACCAACACCAACGGCAACAACGTCAACCTCGACACCGAGACGACGATCGCCACCGAGACCGGCCTGCGCTACCAGCTGGCCCTCAACGCGCTGGACGGCAAGTACAGCCTGCTGCGCTCGGCACTGAGGACGTCCTGACGTGAGCACCTTCGACGCGCTGCGGATCTCCGGGTCCGGGCTCTACGCCAACCGGAAGTGGATGGACGCCGTCTCGGACAACCTGGCCAACATCAACACCGCCACCTCCACCGACCAGGCCGCCTTCCAGGAACGGATGATCGTGGTCCAGGCCGCCGACTACGGCTCCGGCCAGGGCGGCGTCCAGGTGGCCGGCGCGCAGTTCGGCAGCGCCGAGGGCCGGCTGGTCTACGAGCCGGACAACGCCCTCGCCGACGGCGACGGCTACGTCCGCTACCCCGACATCGATATGGGCGACCAGATGACCCAGTTGATCCAGGCCCAGCGCAGCTACCAGGCGAACCTGTCCTCCATCGACCGCGCCACCGACGCCTACCGCGCGGCGCTCCAGCTCGGGAAGGGCTGACCATGACCTCGCCGATCAGCGGCATCACCTCCGCGATGTCCGGCGTCCCCGGACTCGGGGCGCTGTCCGGGGTCGGCGACGTCGCCGGCACCGCGGCGACCACCGGCACCGCGGCGACCACCGGGACCGCATCGACCTCCGGCGCGGACTTCGCCTCGATCCTGGCCAGCTCGGTCGACCAGCTGCAGGGGATGCACTCGACCACCGACGCGCTGGCGACCCAGGCCGCCACCGGCGACCTCAACGACGTGACCGACTACATGATCGCCAGCAACGAGGCGAAGTTGGCCACCGACACCGTGGTGACGCTGAAGAACCAGGCGGTGTCCGCCTTCACTGAGATCATGAGGATGAACGTCTGATGCCTGCCGCCCTCGCCGGCCCGCTGGCCAAGGCCCGCTCGCTGCTGTCGACGATCAGCATCGGCCAGAAGATCGTCATCGGCCTGCTGGTCGCCGGGCTGGTGCTGGGCGGCTTCGTCTTCTACCGCTGGATCACCGCGCCGACCCTGTCGCCGCTGTTCTCCAACCTCGCCTCGGCCGACGCCTCGGCGATCGTCGAGGAGCTCACCACCGAGGGCGTCCCCTACGAGCTCGCCGACGGCGGACAGACGATCATGGTGGCCCAGGACAAGGTCTCCGGCCTGCGGCTCACCATGAGCGGCCTGGGCCTGCCGGCCGACAACGAGTCCGGCTACGCGCTGCTGGACGAGCAGGGCATCACCACCAGCGAGTTCCAGCAGCAGGTGTCCTACCAGCGCGCCCTGGAGGGCGAGCTGGCCAACACCCTCAAGGCGCTGGACGGCGTCAACGAGGCGGTGGTGCACATCGCGCTGCCCAAGGACGAGGTCTTTGCCACCGACGAGGGCAAGCCGACCGCCTCGGTGCTGCTGGACCTGGCGCCGGGCACGTCCCTGTCCGGTGAGCAGATCCAGGCGGTCACCCACCTGGTGTCCTCCAGCATCGAGAAGATGGACCCGGCCGACGTGACCGTCGCCGACTCGACCGGCGCCGTGCTGTCCGCGGCCGGCGAGGGCGCGACCGCGGGCACCGGGGACGCACAGGCCCAGGCCGAGCAGGCCTACGAGGCCCGGCTGGCCGCCAACGCGCAGCAGATCCTCGACCGGGTCGCCGGCCCGAACAACGCCGTGGTGACCGTGCGGGCGGACCTCAACTTCGACAAGGTCGACACCACCGCCGAGTCCTACGACTACACCGCGGGCACCCCGCCGATCTCCGAGAGCACCACCACCGAGGGCTACACCGGCGCCAACGGCGCCACCGGCGGCGTGCTGGGCGCGGAGACCCCGACCACGGGCGGGACCGGGGACTCGACCTACGACAAGTCCTCGACCACCGCCAACAACGCCGTCGGCAAGACGGTGACGACGACGGAGGGCGCGGTCGGCACCGTCGACCGGCTCACGGTGTCGGTCGCCATGGACAGCGCGACCGCCGGCGGGGTCGACCCGGTCCAGCTGCAGAACCTGGTGAGCAACGCCGTCGGGCTGGACACCGCCCGCGGCGACGCGATCACGGTCGCGCAGATGGCGTTCGACCAGACCGCCGCGAAGCAGGCCGCGGCCGACCTCGCGGCCGCCCGGGCCGCCGAGAAGAGCGCGCAGATGTGGTCGCTGGTCAAGACCGGCGGCATCGCGCTCGGCATCGCGCTGCTGGTGCTCGTCGTCTGGCTGCGCTCGCGGCGCAACCGGGAAGAGTACGAGGAGTTCGAGGACGAGGAGCCGGACTTCGAGCCGATCCAGGTCGAGAGCGTCCGCGACCCGGCGCTCGACGACCGGGCCCACCAGATCGCCGTGGCGCAGCGGGAGAAGGTCCGCGGCGAGATCTCCGAGATGGTCAGCGACCGCCCCGACGAGGTCGCCACCATGCTGCGCGGCTGGTTCGCCGACGCGAAGTGAACGACCGCCGGTGGCGGGTCGGGTCCTCTGCACCACGGGACCCGGCCCGCCACCGGCGTCTCGTGGTCGCAGTGCCCGACCGGCCCGGGGACTGCCGATGGTGGAGGAGGAGGGCGCCGACCGCGCCCCTGAGCCAGAGGAGTGAGCAGTGAGCCTCGCCAGCGTCGAACAGCTCGTCGGGGCGGCACCGACCTCGGTCATGCCCGTCGTCGTGGCCCGCAAGGAGCTGCCCGGCCTGCGCAAGGCGGCGGTGTTCCTGGCCCAGCTGTCCAAGGAGGAGGCCGGCGCCGTGCTGGCGCAGCTGCGCCCCTCCGAGGTGGAGAAGCTCACCAGCGAGCTGATGCGCCTGCAGGGGGTGGACGGCGCCGACGTCGACGACGTGCTCAGCGAGTTCCACTCCCTGATGCAGGCCCGTCGCTTCGTCGGCACCGGTGGCGTCGAGTTCGCCCGCGAGGTGCTGGCCGCGGGCCTCGGCGAGGAGAAGGCCGACGGCATCCTGTCCCGGCTCAACGTGGTCTACACCGAGCTGCCGTTCGCCTCGCTGCGCAACAGCGACGTCCGCCAGCTGGTCACCTTCCTCAAGGACGAGCACCCGCAGGTCATCGCGCTGGTGCTGGCGCACCTCCCGGCGCCGCAGTCGGCCGAGGTGCTGTCGGGCTTCCCGCCGGACCAGCAGGCCGACGTCGCCTACCGGATCGCGGTCATGGACCGCACCTCGCCGGAGATGGTCCGGATGGTCGAGGAGGAGCTGGGCCGCCGGATGGGCTCGCTGCTCGCCTACCAGGACATGGCCACCGTCGGCGGCGTCGAGACCCTCGTGGAGATCATCAACCGCTCCTCCCGGCCCACCGAGCGCTCCATCCTGGAGTGGCTGGAGGGCAGCGACCCGGAGCTGGCCGAGCGGATCCGCTCGCAGATGTTCGTGTTCGAGGACATCGTCACCATCGACGACCGGTCGCTCCAGCTGGTGCTGCGCGATGTCGAGGCCAACGACCTGGCCACCGCGCTCAAGGGCGTCCGCCCGGACGTCCGGGACAAGGTTGTCCGCAACCTGTCCGAGCGCGCCGGGGAGAACCTCCTCGAGGAGATGGAGCTCATGGGCCCGGTGCGCGCCCGCACCGTCGAGGAGTCCCAGGCCAAGATCGTCGCCGTCATCCGCACGCTCGAGGAGCAGGGTGCGCTGACCATCTCGCGGGGCGGTGAGGACGATTTCGTCGCGTGAGTCGCTGCTCCTGCGCGGGGCATCGGCCGCCGACGCGGTCCCCTACCAGCGGGCCACCGACGGCTCGCCCACCTGGGGCCGCCGCTCCGGACGCCGCAGCGAGCAGCCGGTGGACGCCGCTCCTCCGGTCCCGCCGCCCGCTCCTGCTCCTGCCCCCCGCGCTCCCGTGGTGTTCGACGTCGCGACCACCCGCGGCGACACGGGCACCGCCGGCCCGGCCGGCGTCCGGCTGGGCGACGTCTACGCCGGGCAGCTGGAGCGGCTCCGCGAGGAGGCCCGGCGCGAGGGCTGGGCCGCCGGCCACGCCGAGGGCCTGGTCGCCGCGGGGCAGGTCGTCGCCGCCGCCGAGCGCGCCGCCGAGCAGCGGCTCGCCGACGTGCAGGCCCGCTGGGCGCGCCGGCTGGCCTCCGCGACGGCCGCGATGGGCGCGGCGGTCGAGCGCCTGGACGCCTGCGCGGCCCCCGTCGTCGACGACCTGCGGGACAGCGTCCTCGACGCGGTCGTGCTGCTCGTGGGCGACCTGCTCGGGCGCGAGGTCGCCACCGCCGACGCCAACGGGCTCGACGCCCTCCGCCGGGCGCTCACCCTCTGCCCGACCGACGTCCCGGTCGTCGTCCGGCTGCACCCCGACGACCTGGCCGAGGTGCCCGCGGCCGCGCTCGCCCAGCTGCCGGCCTCGGTCACCGTGGTCGCCGACGAGGCCGTGGAGCGCGCCGGGGCGCTGGCCGAGGCCGGCAGCGTCCGGGTGGACGCCCAGCTGACCAGCGCCCTGGAACGGGTGCTGGAGGTGCTGCGCTCGTGACCCGCGTGCTCTCCCCGGCCGTCCTCGGCCGCGCCCGGTCCGCGGCCCGCCCGCAGCTGACCGGCATCGTCACCGGCGCGATGGGCCTGACCCTGAGCGTGGAGGGCGTCACCGCCGCCGTCGGCGACCTGGTCGAGGTCTCCCCCGGCCAGCGCCCGCTGCTCGCCGAGGTGGTCGCGGTCCACCGCGAACGGCTCACCTGCATGCCGCTGGGCGACCTGTCCGGCATCCGGTCGGGCACCCCGGTCCGGCCCACCGGCCGCCCCCTGCAGGTGCCGGTCGGCGAGGCCCTCCTCGGCCGGGTGCTCGACGGGCTCGGCCGGCCGCTGGACGGCGGACCGCCGCTCGGCAGCCGGGTCTCCTACGTCGACCTGACCAGCGAGACGCCCAATGCGCTCACCCGGGCGCGGGTCAGCCGCCCGCTGGCCACCGGGGTGCGCGCGCTGGACACCCTGGTGCCGGTCGGCCGCGGTCAGCGGCTGGGCATCTTCGCCGGCTCCGGCGTCGGCAAGTCCACCCTGCTGTCCCAGATCACCCGCGGCACCGACGCCGACATCCGGGTCATCGGGCTGATCGGCGAGCGTGGCCGTGAGGTCCGCGAGTTCATCGAGGAGGACCTCGGCCCCGAGGGGCTCGCGCAGTCCGTCGTCGTCGTCGCCACCTCCGACGAGCCGCCGCTGGTCCGGCTCAAGGCCGCGTTCGTCGCCACCCGGATCGCCGAGGCCTTCCGCGACCAGGGCCGCGACGTGCTGCTGATGATGGACTCGATCACCCGCACGGCGATGGCCCAGCGCGAGGTCGGGCTGTCCGCCGGCGAGCCACCGGCCACCCGGGGCTACCCGCCGAGCGTCTTCGCGATGCTGCCCAAGCTGCTGGAGAAGGCCGGCACCAGCACGGCCGGGTCGATCACCGGGCTGTACACCGTGCTGGTCGACGGCGACGACCACAACGAGCCCATCGCCGACACCGCCCGCTCGATCCTGGACGGGCACGTCGTGCTGACCCGCAAGCTGGCGACCGCCGGCCACTTCCCGGCGATCGACGTCCTGGAGTCGATCTCCCGGGTGGCCACGGCGGTCGTGCCCGGCGCGCAGATGACCGACGCCCGGGAGCTCCGGCGGATGCTCGGCGCGCTGCGCGACGTCCGGGAGCTGATCGAGATCGGTGCCTACCAGACCGGCACCGACCAGCTCGTCGACCGCGCCCGCCGGCTGGTGCCCGACATCGACGCCTTCCTGCGGCAGTCCACCGCCGAGTCGACGCCGCTGCCCGAGGCGTGGGCCCGGCTGCACGCGATCATCACGGCCGCGTGAAGCAGGCACCCTTCCGCCTCGAGCCGGTCCTCCGGCTCCGCCGCACCGAGGAACGCGCCGCCGGGCTGGCCGCGGCCGCGGCCGCCCGCGAGGCCACCGAGGCCGCGGAGCGGGCCGAGCAGCAGGCGCAGGAGCTGTCCACCCGGACCCCACCCGGCGGGCTCGACGGCCGGGCGTTCATCGCGGCGATGGTCGCATCGACCACCGCGGCTGCCGATGTGTCAGCTGCACGGGCACTCGCCGTGGCCCAGGCCGAGCAGGCCGAGCTGGTCCGCGTGCGCTGGACCGAGGCCGCCCAGCGCACCAAGGGCCTGGAGCGGCTGCGCGAGCGGCACGTGGCCGCACTGCAGGCGGCGGCCGACGTGGCCGAGGCCCGGGTGGTCGACGACCTGGTCACCCGACGACACGGCACGGACCGACGGCGAGAGGAGGAGGGGACATGGACGGACTGAGCGCGGTGCAGAGCCGGATCAGCGAGATCCAGACCCGGTTCCTCATCGCCCCGCCGACGACGACCAGCTCGGCCTGGTCGACCGCCGCCGCCTCTGCCGGGCTGACCGGCACCGCTGCGGCGTCCTCCTCGACGGCGCGCCCGGCCTCGGCCGGCGACAGCGGCTCGGCCGTGGTCCAGGCGGCGCAGGGATACCTCGGCGTCCCCTACGCGTGGGGCGGCACCGACCCGAGCACCGGCTTCGACTGCTCCGGGCTGGTCCAGCAGGTCTACTCCGACCTGGGCATCGACCTTCCCCGCACCTCCTCGCAGCAGGCCACCTCCGGCCGCGCGGTCGCCTCGCTGGCCGAGGCCCAGCCCGGTGACCTGGTGTTCTACGACTACTCGTCCTCCCGCCCCGGCATCGACCACGTGGGCATCTACGTCGGCGACGGGAAGATGATCGCCGCGCCGCAGGAGGGCGAGGTGGTCGAGGTCCAGGACGTGGGCAGCCCGACCGTCATCCGCCGCGTGCTGCCGGACGCGAGCAGCGCCGCGGGGACCACGGGCAGCCGCACCGCCGGCGGCCTCGCCGGCGTCCCCTACGCCGACCTGTTCACCCAGGCCGGCAGCCGCTACGGCGTCGACCCGGCGGTGCTCGCGGGCATGGCGAAGACGGAGTCCGACTTCTCCAGCTCGGCCGTCTCGCCCGCCGGCGCCCGGGGGCTCATGCAGTTCATGCCCGCCACCGCCGCCGGCCTCGGCGTCGACACCAGCGACGCAGCCTCCTCGATCGACGGCGCGGCCCGCTACCTGGGCCAGCTGACCGAGCAGTTCGGCTCCACCGAGCTCGCCCTGGCCGCCTACAACGCCGGCCCCGGCACGGTGCGGCGCTACGGCGGCGTCCCGCCCTACGGCGAGACCCAGTCCTACGTCCAGAAGGTGACCAGCGCCGCGGAGGCCTACCGATGACAGCTCCCAGCCTCCTGGCCGCGGCCCCGGCGACGCCGGCCGGCACCGGCTCTCCCGGCACGGCTGCCGCGGGCCCCGCCGAGTCCTCGCCGGCCTTCGCCAGCGCCCTGGACGACGCCCTCACCGGCAGCGGCACCCCCGACCGGGACGCGGGTCAGGCGGTCGCCGGCGACGAGCCCGCCGCCGACGACCCCGGCGCGGACGCCGCCGTCGCGGGCCCGGTCGTGCCGGTGCAGCCGGGCCTGTGGGCGTTGCTCAACGTCGCCCAGCCGGTGTCCGTCGCCCCGTCCGGCGCCCCCATCCCGGGGCCGGCCACGCCTCCCGCCGCGGCTGCGGTGGCGGCGGCCGCTGTCCCGGCGGCGGGCTCCCCGGCACCGGCCGCGGCGCCCCCTGCCGCGCCGGCCACCGCGCCGGGCGCCGAGATCCTCCCCGCCGCCGGCGCACCGGCTCCGGCGGCCACCCCGTCGACCGC
>NZ_SJEX01000089.1 GCF_005930495.1 Modestobacter excelsi
ACCCACGGCCGTACCCGCGGCCGTAGCCGCGGCCGTAGCCGGGGCCCCAGCCGCGCCGTCGTCGTGGGCCGCCCCCACCCCAGCCCCAGACGAAGACCATCAGAGGATCGGGTTCCCGCCGGTCACCGCGACGCGGGCCCCGGACACGTAGCTGGCCTCGTCGCTGGCGAGCAGGACGTAGACGGGGGCGAGCTCGGCCGGCTGTGCGGCGCGGCCCAGCGGCACCTGGGAGCCGAAGCTGGCCACGTCCTCGGCGGGCATGGTCGACGGGATCAGCGGCGTCCACACCGGGCCCGGGGCCACGCTGTTGGCGCGGATCCCCTTGTCGCCGTACATCTGCGCCAGGCTGGCGGTGAAGTTGGCGATCCCGGCCTTGGTGGTGGCGTAGGGCGCCAGGGTGGGCTTGGGCATGTCGGAGTTCACCGACGAGGTGTTGATGATCGACGCACCGGGCTGCATGTGCGGCACGGCGTCCTTGCACAGGATGAACATCGCGGTGAGGTTCGTGGCCAGGGTGTGGTCCCACTCGTCGTCGCTGATCTCGTCCAGCGTCTCGTGGGTCATCTGGAACGCCGCGTTGTTGACCAGGATGTCGATCCCGCCGAGCTCCTCGAGCGCCTTCGGGACGATCGTGTGCGCGTGGGCCCGGTCGGAGAGGTCTCCGGCGACCAGAACGCACTTGCGCCCGGCCTCCTCGACGTACTTGGCGGTGTCCTGCGCGTCCTCGTGCTCGCTCAGGTAGGAGATCAGGACGTCGGCGCCCTCGCGGGCGAAGGCGATCGCGACCGCGCGGCCGATGCCGCTGTCACCGCCGGTGATCACCGCCCGCTTGCCGGTCAGCTTGCCGGAGCCGCGGTAGCTCTCCTCGCCGTGGTCGGCCTTGGGGGTCATCTCACCCAGCGTGCCGGGCGGGGTCTGCTGCTGCTCGGGCTGGGACTCGGGGCGCGGTGACGACACGGTGGTTCCTCCTGCACGTCGGGCGGCGGCACTCCTGCGCTCTGCTCACGCCGCCGGCACGTCGAACGCGCCGGCCGGTGCCGCCTCGCCGTTCGCCTACCCGCAGTCGGCGCCGGGAATCCCCCGCACCGGCCCGTGACGCGTCCCGTTTGGACACGTCCGTATCTGAACGTGCCGCCGGTGGCACCGCCCTCCTCCGCCTGAGAGCTCGCATGACCGTCCCCGACCGCGCCTCGGCGTTCCGCAGCGACCGCGCCCGCCGCCGGTTCCTCGCCGCCGCCGACCGGGCGGCCACCCGGCTGTGGGCAGTGCCGGTGACCGCCTCCGACGTCCCGACCTCGCTCGGCGCCGTGCGGGTGCCACCCCGACGCCCTGGAGGCCTGGCTCACCGCCCGGTTGGAGCGGGCCCGGGCCGCCGGGGAGGTCCGCGCCGACCTGGACGCGCGGACCGAGGTGGTCCTGCTGCTGGCGCTGGCCAACGGGCTCACGGCCAGCGTGCTGGGCCGGGAGCGCACCACCGACGACGCGCTGCGGGTGCTGCGGCACCAGCTGGACCGGGTGCTCGCCCCGACCACCGGCTGACCGGCCCGGACAGCCAGCGACCCGGGAGGTGCCGAGGGAGCGCTCCGTTGCGCGCCTCGACACCTCCCGGGTCGCCGGTCAGGTCTTCTCCCGGGTCCCGCCGCGAGCCTGCGAGGGGTGGGGAGGAGGAGGTCCTTCGTCAGGCGGCGTGCGCCGCCACGGTCCTGCTGGTCCGGGCGCCCAGCGTCGTGACGCTGCCCGGCCGACCCCACCGCATCTCCAGCCGACGACGGCCCGACTCGTCGACCACGGGCACCCACCGGCACTGCGGGCATCCCTGCACGCTCATCACCCCTCCACCTCGCGTTCACCTGCTGTTCATCTTCTGTCCAGGGACTGGCCACCTTACGCATCACCGGACGGATCGTCACCGGATCGTGGCGCGTGTCCCCCGGAGGAGTCGCCGCCGGGAGTTGCCGGTCATCGGGCACCCTGGTGCGCACGATGACGCTCTCCCCCGCCGGCACCGACACGACCCCGGCCGACTCCCCCGCCACCGCGCTGCCCTCGCCGGACGCCTCGGTGCTGATCGCCGACCCCGACGACCTGTCGGAGCTCTTCGCCCTCGGGGACGACCCGGACGCGGTCTTCACCCGGTTCGCCGAGTGGGCCGACGACGCCGGCACGCCGCTGTACCCAGCCCAGGAGGAGGCGCTGATCGAGCTGGTCAGCGGGGCCAACGTCGTGCTCGCCACCCCGACCGGCTCCGGCAAGTCGCTGGTGGCCACCGGTGCGCAGTACGCCGCGCTGGCCGCCGACCGGGTCAGCTTCTACACCGCGCCGATCAAGGCACTGGTCAGCGAGAAGTTCTTCGCCCTGTGCGGGGTCTTCGGTGCGGCGAACGTCGGGATGCTGACCGGCGACGCCAGCGTCAACGCCGACGCACCGATCATCGCCTGCACCGCCGAGGTGCTCGCCAACATCGCGCTGCGCGAGGGGCCGGACGCCGACATCGGCCTCGTGGTCATGGACGAGTTCCACTTCTACGGCGACCCCGACCGCGGCTGGGCGTGGCAGGTGCCGCTCATCGAGCTGCCCAAGGCCCAGTTCCTGCTCATGTCGGCGACCCTCGGCGACGTCAGCACGCTGCGGGAGGACCTCACCCGGCGCACGGGGCGGCCCACCGCGCTGGTGGCCCACGCCGAGCGCCCGGTGCCGCTGCACCACTACTACGCGACCACCCCGATGCACGAGACGATCGACGAGCTGCTCTCCACCAGGCAGGCGCCGGTCTACGTCGTCCACTTCACCCAGGCCTCGGCGCTGGAGCGCGCGCAGGCGCTGATGAGCGTCAACGTCTCCACCAAGGAGGAGAAGCAGGCCATCGCCGACCAGATCGGCGGCTTCCGGTTCTCCTCCGCCTTCGGGACGACGCTGTCCCGGCTGGTCCGCCACGGCATCGGCGTGCACCACGCCGGGATGCTGCCCAAGTACCGGCGGCTGGTCGAGCAGCTGGCCCAGGCCGGGCTGCTGAAGGTCATCTGCGGCACCGACACCCTCGGGGTCGGCATCAACGTGCCGATCCGCACCGTGGTGTTCTCCGCGCTGAGCAAGTACGACGGCACCCGCACCCGGCTGCTCAACGCCCGGGAGTTCCACCAGATCGCCGGCCGGGCCGGGCGGGCGGGCTACGACACCGCCGGCACGGTCGTCGTCCAGGCGCCCGAGCACGAGGTGGAGAACCTCAAGCAGTTCGCCAAGGTCGCCGACGACCCGAAGAAGCGCCGCAAGCTGGTCCGCCGCAAGGCGCCCGAGGGCATGGTGCCGTGGAGCGAGTCGACCCAGCAGCGGCTGATCGCCGCCGAGCCCGAGCCGCTGAGCAGCCACTTCCGGGTCTCCACCGGGATGATCCTCAACGTGCTGGCCCGGCCCGGTGACCCGGTCGCGGCGCTGCGGCACCTGCTCACCGACAACCACGAGCCGCGCAAGCGCCAGCTGCGGCACATCCGCGAGGCGATCGGCATCGCCCGGTCGCTGATCACCGCCGGGATCGTCGTCCGGCTCGACGAGCCCGAGGCCGACGGACGGCGCTACCGGCTGACCGTCGACCTGCCGCCGGACTTCCAGCTCAACCAGCCGCTGTCCACGTTCGCGCTGGCCGCGATCGGCCTGCTCGACGCCGACAGCGACACCTACGTCCTCGACGTGGTGAGCGTCATCGAGGCCACCCTGGACGACCCGCGGCAGATCCTGGCCGCGCAGCTGAACAAGGCCAAGGGCGCGGCCGTGGCGCAGATGAAGGCCGAGGGCATCGAGTACGACGAGCGGATGGAGCTGCTCGAGGAGATCACCTACCCCCAGCCGCTGGCCGAGCTGCTGCAGCACGCCTTCGAGGTCTACGTCTCCGGCAACCCGTGGGCCGCCGACGCCCAGCTGTCGCCGAAGTCCGTGGTGCGGGACATGTGGGAGCAGGCGATGACCTTCCGGGAGCTGGTGAACACCTACCAGCTCACCCGCTCTGAGGGCGCGGTGCTGCGCTACCTGTCCGACGCGTTCAAGGCGCTGCGCTCCGGCGTGCCCGCCGACGCCCGCACCGAGGAGGTCACCGACCTCGTCGAGTGGCTCGGTGAGCTGGTGCGCCAGGTCGACTCCTCGCTGCTGGACGAGTGGGAGCAGCTGACCAGCCCCGACCAGCCGCTGGACGCCCCGGTCGCCGTGCCGGCCCGGCCGCGGCCGCTCACCGGCAACGAGCGGGCGTTCACCGCGATGGTGCGCAACGCGCTGTTCCGCCGGGTGGAGCTGATCGCGCTGCGCCGCTGGTACGACCTGGGTGAGCTGGACTCCGGCTCGGGGTGGGACGCGGACCGCTGGGGCGAGGTCGTGCAGGCCTACTTCGCCGAGCACGGTGAGCTCAACACCGGTGGGGACGCCCGCGGCCCGGCGCTGCTCATCGTGGACAAGAGCGAGCCGGGGCTGTGGCGGGTGCGGCAGATCCTGGACGACCCGGCCGGCGACCACGACTGGGGGTTCGACGTCGAGGTCGACCTGGATGCCTCCGACGAGGAGGGCGTCGTGGTGATGCGCCTGGTCGACGCCGGCCGCAAGGACTGATCAAGGACCCCGGGACGGGGCCTCACTGCCCCGGACGGGGGATGTGCAGCGGAACGGCCCGTGCCGAGAAAAGGGGAACGGAGTCCGCCCGACGGGGGCACGGCTCTCCACGCACGAGACGGGCAGGGTGGATGGGCGACTTCCCCGGGACACGGAAGGGCGGTGGCCGGCTGGCTGCGCGTTGGCCGCGCGCCGCGCTGCTCCCCCGGCCGGCCGAGTTGCTGCGCCGGCCCGCCGAGCCGGTGGAACGCGTCCGGTGGCTGTTCGCCCTCTCGGCGCTGGCCGCGCTGTTCCTGACCCCGATCGGCATGCTGGTCGCCGGCGACCGCTGGACGCTCGCGCTGGTCGCCGTCTCCTGCAGCGGCCTCGCCGTCTCGTGGCGGCACCGCTACCGCACCCGCGCCGTGCCGCTCGTCCTGGACCTCGCCGACGCGCTGTGCCTGCTGCTGTTCGCGCTGGCCTGCACGCAGCCGGCCATCGCGTTCGGCGTCGTGGTCCCCGCGCTGTGGTTCCGCGGCGCCTACGGCAGCAACGGGCGGGTCGCCGGCTACGCGGCCGGGGCGTGCCTGGCGGTCTCCCTGGCGGTGCCGCTGTGGGGCGTCGTCCCCGGTCAGGCGTCCTGGACGTCGCCGGCGCCGGTGCTCGGCTCGCTGCCGGTCATCCTGATCAACGCGCTCGTCGCCCGCCACCTGGCGCTGGGGCTCTTCCAGCGCGACATGGACCTCGAGCGCGACGGCGCCCTGGCGGCCTTCGCCGGCCGGCTGATCGGCGTGACCGACCGGCTCGCGGTGATCGCGGCGTCCTGGGTCACCGCCGAGGCGATCTGCCGCTCGACGCCCGGGCTGCGCTCGACGGTCGTGTACGACGACGGCGGGGACGCCCTCCGGGTCTCCGGGACCGCCGGGGGGTGGCGCCGGCAGCCCCGCACGCTGCCCCGCGCGCTGCTCCCGGCAGGGCCGGTCGGCCAGGAGGCGGTGGTCGTCACCGCCCCGCCGGAGCTGGTGCTGGCCTCCGGCGTGGCCGGCCAGTGGGTGTGCCTGGCCCTCCCGGACACCCCGGGCGGGTACGTGCTCCTGGGCGCCACGCCCCGGGTGCCCTGCGAGGGGATCGTCGCGGTCCGGTCGATGCTCGCCCAGGTCGCGCTGGCCCTGCGCACCTGCGACGCCCACGAGGAGCTCCGCGCCCAGGCCCGCACCGACGGGCTCACCGGCCTGGCCAACCGGCCCGCCTTCGCCTCCGCGATGGAGCAGGCGCTGGCCACCCCGGGCACCGAGTCCTGGGTGCTGTTCCTCGACCTGGACGACTTCAAGGTCGTCAACGACGAGCTGGGTCACCTCGCCGGCGACCGGCTGCTGGCCCACCTCGGCGCGCTGCTCAGGTCGGTGCTCCGCAGCGGTGACCTGTGCGCCCGGCTGGGCGGCGACGAGTTCGCGGTGCTGCTGCGCGGCGCCGGGGAGGCCGACGCCCGGGCGACCGGGCAGCGGCTGGTGCAGCTGATCTCCACCCCGGTGCAGCTGGCGGAGGGCCTGGCCCGGATCGGCGCCAGCGTCGGGGCGACCCAGGTGCGGGCCGGGCAGCCGGAGAGCACCGTCGTCCACCAGGCCGACGTCGCCATGTACGCCGCGAAGGCGGCCGGCAAGAACCGGGTGCAGTTCTTCCACCCCGGCCTGCTGCAGCTCGACGACCGGGCGGCCGCCGAGGCCGAGCTGCGGGCCGCCGTCGAGGACGGGCAGCTGGTGCTCGCCTACCAGCCGGTGCTGTCCGCGACCGACGGCCGCTGCACCGCCGTCGAGGCGCTGGTGCGCTGGCAGCACCCGGCTCGCGGCCTGCTCGGTCCCGACGAGTTCCTCGGCCTGGCCGAGGAGACCGGCGCCGTCCTCGCACTCGGTGAGTGGGTGCTCCGCTCCGCCTGCGTCGAGGCGGCAGGCTGGCACGGCGGGACGACGCCGGTCGCCCTGCACGTCAACGCCTCCCCCACGCAGCTCGCCCATCCGCACTTCGTGGACCTGGTCCGGGACGCGCTGGCCGACGCCGGCCTGGCCGCGGACCGGCTGGTCGTCGAGGTCACCGAGACCACCGTGCTGGACTCCCCCGCCGTGTCGGCGACGCTGGACGAGCTCGCCCGGCTCGGGGTCGGGATCGCGCTGGACGACTTCGGCACCGGCTACTCCGCGCTGACCACCCTGCGCAGCCTGCCGATCGACATCGTGAAGATCGACAAGTCCTTCGTGGCCGGCGCGCTCACCCGGGCCGCCGACGCCGCCGTGGTCGAGGCGATCGTCCAGATGGCCGGCCGGCTGGGGCTGACCACCGTCGCGGAGGGCGTGGAGACCGCAGCACAGGAGGCCTTCCTCCAGGTCGCGGGGATCACCGCCCTGCAGGGCTTCCGGTACCTGCGACCCGCCCCGGCCGCCGAGTTCGCCCGCTGGCTGGCGGACAACCGGCGGCGGTCGGTCGACGGCGAGCTCACGCCGGCCTAGGGCCGGGGGTTGGTCCGCGTCCAGCCGCGCTCGTCCCGCCGGGCGCCCTGGGCCGCCCGGCAGCGCCGGCACACCACCTGGACCTCCTCCGCGTGCCGCCCCGACTCCGGCTGCACGTCCGCCCACGTCACGTGCGGGAACCGGGACAGCCCCGACCGGCTGAGCGACAGCCCGCACACCGTCTCGTTGTGCCCGGGCAGCCAGGCGTGGACCTCACCGGCGGGATAGCGGATGCCGTCGTCGGGGTCGACCCACCGGTCTGCGGCCGCGACCGCCGCACTGCGCGCTGACATGGGTGTCCCCTACCCACTGGACCCCGCGGTGTGCGGGCTCACAGGCACCCGCTGTGACACCCTCGCGTCGATGCGGGCATGACGGCGGTGGAGATGCTCGCGGTCGCCCTCGCCGGCCTGGCGGCGGGCTCGATCAACGCCGTCGTCGGCTCGGGCACCCTGGTCACCTTCCCGGTGCTGCTGGCGGTGGGACTGCCCCCGGTCACCGCCACCGTCTCCAACTCCCTCGGCCTGGTGCCGGGCAACCTCACCGGTGCCATCGGCTACCGCCGTGAGCTGACCGGCCAGCGCCGGCTGCTGCTGCGGCTCTTCCCCGCCTCCGTGCTCGGGGCGCTCACCGGGGCGTTCCTGCTGCTGCACCTGCCTGCGTCGGCGTTCGAGGCGATCGTGCCCGGGCTGGTCGCCCTGGCCGTCGTCCTGGTCGCGGTCCAGCCGCTGCTGCAACGCCGGCTCGCGGACCGCCGCGCCCGCCTCGGGACGGAGACCGACCCGCACGTCGGCGGCGGCCGGCTGGCCGCCCTGGTGGCCGGCGCGTACGCGACCGGCACCTACGGCGGGTACTTCGCGGCCAGCCAGGGCGTGCTGCAGATCGGCATCTTCGGCCTGCTGCTGCGCGAGCCGCTGCAGCGGCTCAACGCGATCAAGAACGTGCTCACCCTCGGCGTCAACGCGGTGGCGGCGCTGACCTACGTCGTCGTGGCCACCGACCGCGTCGACTGGCGCGCCGCCAGCCTGGTGGCCGGCGGGTCCCTGGTCGGCGGGTACGTCGGGTCGACCTTCGGCCGGCGGCTGCCGGCACCGGTGCTGCGGACGGCGATCGTCGTGCTGGGGCTGGTCGCCATCGCCGTGCTGGTCACCCGGTGAGCGCACTGGAGTTCGCGCTGCTGGTGCTCGCCGGCGTCGCCGCGGGGCTGGTGGGCAGCGTCGCGGGTCTCGCCTCGCTGTTCAGCTACCCCGCACTGCTGGCCACCGGCATCCCGCCGCTGACGGCCAACGTCACCAACACCGTCGCCCTGGCGTTCTCCAGCATCGGGTCGGTCAGCGCCTCCCGTCCGGAGCTGACCGGTCAGCGCCGGCGGCTCGTGCCGCTGTGCGCGGCCGCGCTGCTGGGCGGGGGGACCGGCGCGGTGCTGCTGCTGCTCACCCCGTCGTCGGCGTTCGAGAAGCTCGTCCCGTTCCTGATCGCCGGGGCGTCGGCGGCGATCCTGGTGCAGCGCCCGGCCCGCGAGCTGGCGGAGGCCGGGGCCCGGCACCCGCAGCGCGACTCCCGGTGGCTGGTCGTCGGGGCGTTCGTCGTCTCGATCTACGGCGGGTACTTCGGCGCAGCCGCCGGCGTCCTGATGCTGGCGATGCTGCTGCTGGTGACCGGCGAGGGCGTGCCGCGCAGCAACGCCATGAAGAACGTGGTGCTCGGCGTGGCCAACTCGGTCGCGGCGCTCGGCTACGCGGTCCTCGCCGACGTCGACTGGCTGGCTGCCCTGCCCCTGGCGATCGGCTTCCTGGTCGGCGGCTCCCTCGGCCCCGGGGTGGTGCGCCGGGTGCCGCAGACCGCGCTGCGCCGGCTGATCGCCGTGGCCGGGCTCGGGCTCGCCGTCCACCTCGGGTCGGACGCCTTCGGCTGATCATCCCCGCTGGTGCCGCCGCGTCCGGACGGGCAGTCTGGTCGGGCGCCGCCGAGGGCGCCGACCGACGAGGGAGAGACATGACCGCGGCAGGACAGGCGGCACAGCGGTTCGCACGGGCGCTCGACCAGCTGCCCCCGCCGGAGCTGCGCGGACCGGAGATGCTCGCCGTCCGGTTGTCCCGCGCGTGCGTCGCGGCGCTGCCGGTCGACGGCGCCGGGATGAGCATCCACGACATGAAGGGCCTGCGGACGCCGATCGGTGCCAGCGACCCGGTCGCCGCACAGGCCGAGCGGCTGCAGTTCACCCACGGGGAGGGCCCGTGCCTGCGGGCGCACGACGACGGCGTGGCGATCGCCTTCGACGAGGCCGCGATCGCCCGCAACTGGCCCGATCTGCACACCGCGCTGGTCGGCGAGACCCCGTTCCACGCGGTGCTGTCCGTGCCGCTGCTCCCCCCGCTGGGGCCGCTGGTGGTGCTCGACCTCTACGTCCGGGACCCCGGGCAGCTGCCGGCCACCGACCGCGACGACATCGAGGACGTGACCATCGCGCTGACCCGGGCGATGGTCGCCGCCGCCCTGGGTGCACCGAAGGAGGAGGGCCGCCCGGGCTGGTGGGACGGCCCCGACGCGCTGCAGCGGGCCCAGGTCTGGCAGGCCACCGGGATGGTCAACATCGCCCTCGGGCTGGACACCGAGGACGCCCTGGCCGCGCTGAAGGCCTACGCCTTCGCCAGCGACCGGGTCGTGGACGACGTGGCCGAGGACGTGGTCGCCGGCCGCATCTCGCTGGTCGAGCTCAGCCCGTCGGAGAGCTGAGGGCTGCACAACCAAGAGGTTGACAACCCGTCAGCGGCAGCCCTAGCCTCTTCCTCAACCAACCGGTTGAGGAGAGGAGGAGGAGGTCCACGTGGCGGCAGACGCACTGTCCCGGGTGTTCTCGGCCCTGGCCGACCCGACCCGGCGCGACATGGTGGCCCGGCTCGCCGTCGGCGACGCCACCGTGAACGAGCTCGCCGCCCCCTACGAGGTCAGCCTGCAGGCGGTGTCCAAGCACCTGAAGGTGCTCGAGGACGCCGGCCTGGTCAGCCGCAGCCGGGAGGCCCAGCGCCGTCCGGTGCACCTGGAAGCGCAGGTCTTCGACCTGATGACGAAGTGGATCGAGCGCTACCGGCGTCAGGCCGAGGAGCGCTACCGCCGCCTGGACGACGTGCTGGCCGCGATGCCGGACGACGTCGCCCCCACCGCTGCACAGGAGGAAGGCACCCCGTCATGAGCACCACCAGCGCCCACGAGACCCAGATCATCGCCGACCCGCGGGTCCCGCTCGTCCGGATCATCCGCGAGTTCGACGCCCCGAAGGAGAAGGTCTTCCGCGCGCACACCGATCCCGAGCTCGTCGTGCAGTGGCAGGGCCCGCGGGACACGGAGGCCCGGATCGACCACTACGACTGCCGCACCGGCGGCTCCTACCGCTACGTGCACACCCTCGACGGCCAGGAGTACGGCTTCCACGGCTCCTTCCACGAGGTGCGCGCCGCCGAGCTGATCATCCAGACGTTCACCTTCGAGGGCTTCCCCGACGGCGTGGCCCTCGAGCGGCTGGAGCTGGAGGACCTGCCGGACGGCCGCAGCCGGCTGACCGCCACCTCGCTGGTCGACTCCTTCGAGGGGCGGGACGCGTTCCTGGCCAGCGGCATGGAGACCGGCGTCCGCGAGGGCTACGAGCGCCTCGACGCCCTGCTCGCCGGCTGACATGGCCACCGCGGGCACGCAGCGTCCCCGGTCCGCCCCCCGGGTCGGGCTGGCTGCTGGCGCTGCGGATCGGGCTCGCCGTCGTCTTCGTGGCGGCGGGCCTGGCCAAGCTGGGCAGCGAACCGGCGATGGTGGAGATGTTCACCGACATCGGCGCCAGCGCCTGGCTGCGGCCCCTGGTCGGCGCGTGCGAGGTCGCCGGTGCCGTGGGCCTGCTGGTCCGGCGGCTGACCCGCGCGGCAGCGCTGGGGCTCACCGGGCTGATGATCGGCGCGACCGTCACGAACGTGGCGGTGCTGGACACCAGCCCGGTGCTCACCCTCCTGCTGGCGCCGGCTGCGGCCGGGGTCGCCCGGGTCAGCTCCCCTGGGTCACGTAGGCGCTGAGCAGCAGCACGAACGCACTGGCGGCGATCAGCAGGCGGGCCGGGGTGAGGCCGTTGAGCAACCCGGCGATCACCCCTGCCCCCGCCGCGCGGGCCTCGGCGGCCTGGGCGCCGCGCCGCATGATCCGCACTTCGTCGGCCAGCAGCGTGCCCCCGGCCCCGAGCAGCGACAGCCCGAGGACGACGAAGACCAGGGCGAGCCGCTGGTCGAAGGTCTCCACGGCCGGGGCGAGCAACAGCACCACCACGATCCCGAGCAGCAGCCCGACGGCCGCCCCCGCGACCGGCGCCCACGGGCCCATCCGGATCATCGGGTCCCGCCTGGGCAGCCGCGGGAGCCGCGGCTGGGGACGCGCGACGACCGGGGCCGCCGGATGGGGCGCCGCCGCACCGGCCGCGGCCTCCGGCCCGGCTGCCGGGCCGGTCGCCGGGTCAGGGTCCGGGCCTGCGGCCGCCGGCGGCTCACCCGCCGGGCGCCCCTGCGGTCCCGGTGCCTCCACCGCCGGTGCCCCCGCTGCCGGTGCCCCCGCTGCCGGTGCCCCCGCTGCCGGTGCCTCGGCGGCCGGCGGGCCCTCGGTCCGCTGCCCGGGCACGACCGCGGTGGCACCCGCCGGCGCCGCTCCGGGCTCCGGAGCGCGGGGACCCCGCGGGTCGACCCAGCCGGGGGTCAGTACGTCCTGCTCGTCGCTCATCTGTCCGATCACCTCGCCGGGAAAGCTAGGCGGGGGCTCCGACGATCCCGGGGAGGCGGCCGGGTGTGGCGGACGGGCTCACCCGCCCCCGGCGCGGGCTCACGATCCGTGCCCTGCTGAGCCCGCAGCGTCAGAGCAGTCGGCGGCTGTCCTCGGCGACCACCCGCAGCCAGCGGTACCCGTAGCCCTCCAGCGCCAGCTCGACCGAACCGTCGTCCGCCAGCTGCGTGCTGCCGACGGTCAGCAGGTCCTCCAGCCGGTGGGTGCTGCCGCAGTCGGCCAGCACGAGCGGCACGGTCCGCGGCTCGGGCCCGAGGTTGTGCAGCGCCACCAGCGCGCCGTCGTCCCAGCTGGTCAACGAGGCGAGCACCTCCGGGTGCGGCTGGCCGAGCACCTCGAAGGTGCCCCAGCCCAGCTCCGGGGACTCCCGGTAGCGGCGGATCAGCAGCTTCATGAACGACAGCAGCGAGTCCGGGTCCCGCCGCTGGTCGACGACGTTGACGAACTCGGGTGAGAACCCGCCCTCGACGACCGGACGGGTCAGCTTCGACGGCGCGGCGCGGGAGAACCCGCCGTTGCGGCCGGCGGTCCACTGCATCGGCGTCCGCACCGCCAGCCGGCTGCCCTCCGCCAGGTCCTCCCCCATCCCGATCTCCTCGCCGTAGAAGAGCACCGGCGTGCCGGGCAGCGAGAACATCAGGCTGTAGACCATCCGCACCCGCCGCGGGTCACCGGCGAGCATCGGCGGCAGCCGGCGGATGAGACCGCGGCCGTAGACCTGCATCCGTTCCTCGGGCCCGAAGGCGGCGAACACCTCGGCCCGCTCGTCCTCGCTCAGCTTGTCCAGGGTCAGCTCGTCGTGGTTGCGGACGAACATCCCCCACTGGTTGTCCGGGGAGGTCGCCGGCCGGCTGGTGAGGGCGTCGACCAGCGGGGTGGCGTCGGCCCGGGCCAGCGACAGGTACATGGCCTGCATCGCGATGAAGTCGAACTGCATCGTCAGCTCGTCGCCGTCGGTGCCGCCGAAGAACTCCGCCTGCTGCTCGTGCGGCAGGTTCACCTCACCGAGCAGCACGCCGTCACCCGCGCGACGGTCGACGAGCGCGCGCAGCGCCCGCAGGAACCGGTGCGGGTCGGGGAACCGCTCGACCTCGGCCTGGTCGATGCCCTCGGTCTCGAGCAGGAACGGGACGGCGTCCACCCGGAACCCGTCCAGCCCCAGCTGCAGCCAGAAGCCCATCACCTTGGCGATCTCGTCGCGGACCAGCGGGTTGGCGATGTTGAGGTCGGGCTGGGTCTTGTAGAACTTGTGCAGGTACCACTCCCCGGTCTTCTCCTCCAGCTGCCAGATGCTGTCCTCCCGGTCGGGGAAGACGACCTGCGCGGAGGTGTCCGGCGGCGGATCGGCGCGCCAGACGTAGTAGTCGCGGTACGGGGAGTCCTTCGACGCGCGCGCCGAGCGGAACCACGGGTGCTCGTCCGAGGTGTGGTTCACGACCAGGTCGATGATCACCCGCATGCCGCGGTCCTTCGCCGTCCGGATCACCTCGACCAGGTCACCGAACGTGCCCAACCGCGGGTCGACGCCGTAGAAGTCGGTGATGTCGTAGCCGTCGTCCCGGGAGGCGGTCGGGTAGAAGGGCATCAGCCACAGGCAGGTGACGCCGAGGTCGGCGAGGTGGTCCAGCCGCTGCGCGAGGCCGGCGAGGTCGCCGCACCCGTCGCCGTCCCAGTCCAGGTAGGTCTCGACGTCCAGGCAGTAGACGACGGCGTTCTTCCACCACAGGTCCGCGGTGTCGGTGATGCGCATGGTCGCTCCTCGTCTCGGAACGGGCGGGTCAGGGCAGGATGGCGGGCTGCGGCGTCTGCTCGGGGCGCCGCGGCTGCGCCGGGCCCGGCGGGTCGACCGCCACCGCGGGCGCGGGCGCGGTGACGTCGAGCTGCGGGAGCACGTGCTCGCCGAAGGCGTCGAGGAACGCGGTCTGCTCCTTGGGCACGTGGTGCAGGTACACCTGGTCGAACCCGAGCTCGACGTACTCGGCGATCCAGGCGGCGTGCTGGCCGAGGTCGCTGGAGATCCGCACCGCCTCGCCGACCGCCTCCGGGGTGACGTGCGCGCTGGCCTGGTCGAAGGCGCGGGTGGTGTCCAGGTCCCAGCACAGCGGCGGCGGGAACACGTTGCTGCGCCACTGGTCGTGCGCCAGCGCCACCGCACGGTCCGGGTCGGGGTCCCAGGAGACGTGCACCTGCAGGGTCAGGGTGCCCTGCCCGCCGGCGTCCCGGTAGGCGCCGATGACCTCGCGCAACGTCTCGTGCGGCTGGTTGATGGTCACCAGCCCGTCGGCCCACTCCGCGTGCCGGGCCGCCGTCCTCGCCGTGACCGCGGGCGCGATCAGCGCCGGCTGCTGCTCCGGCAGCGTCCAGATCCGGGCCCGGTCGACGGTGACCAGCCCCTCGTGGCTGACCTCCTCCCCGGCCAGCAGCGCCCGGATGACGTCGACGCACTCCCGCAGCCGGGCGTCCCGCAGCTCCTTGCGCGGCCACACGTGCCCGGTGACGTGCTCGTTCATCGCCTCACCCGAGCCCAGCGCGACCCAGAACCGGCCCGGGAACATCGCGCCGAGGGTCGCGATCGCCTGGGCGACGATCACCGGGTGGTACCGCTGACCGGGGGCGTTGACCGCGCCGAAGGGCAGCCCGGTGGTGGCCAGTGCGGCGCCGAGCCAGGACCAGGCGAAGCCGGAGTGGCCCTGCCGCTCGTTCCAGGGCTCGAGGTGGTCCGAGCACATCGCCGCGGTGAACCCGACCTCCTCCGCGTGCTGCACGGCGCGCAGCAGGTCGGCGGGGTGCACCTGCTCGTGGGAGTTGTGGAAGCCGATCACGGTCATGGCGCATGCCTACCGAGGATGGCGATCGCCTGCAGGGCGGATGCCCGGCGCAACGATCACGGCTCCTGGCTGCGGAGCAGGTCGCGGGTGCCCTCGTCGGCGGGGAAGAAGGACTCGATCGCGAGCTCGGACAGCGTGACGTCCTGCGGGTCACCGAAGCTGGTCACGGTGGTGTGCAGCGCCAGCTCGCCCCGCGGGGAGGCCAGCTGGACGGTCATCAGCAGCTCGCTGCCGGGCGGCCGGGCGGCCAGCGCCTCGACGACGCCCGGGTAGCCGCGCACCTCGGCCAGCAGCCGGGTGAGCCGGCGGTCCCCGCTCAGCCTCTCCAGCCGGGTGAGCCGGTGCACCAGGTGGGCGGTCCAGCCGGCCCGGTCCCGGATCCGCGGCGCCAGCCCACCGGGGTGCAACCCGAGCCGGTAGACGTTCACCGGCGGGCCCAGCAGCGCCGGGTCGGCTCCCTCCAGCAGGGGTCCGACGGCCCGGTTGGTGAGCACCACGTCGCCGTACCGGTCGAAGACGACCGCCGGGTAGGGCTCGTGCCCGGCCAGCAGGTGGCCCAGCGACTCCCGGACGGCGGCGGCCTGCTCGCCGTCCAGGGCGGTCCCGGAGTAGGCCGGGGCGTAGCCCGCGGCCAGCAGCAGCGCGTTGCGCTCGCGGAGCGGGACGTCGAGCTGCTCGGCGAGGGCGAGCAGCAGCCCGCTGCTGGGCCGGGCGCGGCCGGTCTCCACGAAGCTCAGGTGCCGGGCCGAGACGCCGGCGTCCAGGGCGAGGTCCAGCTGGCTGCGCCGGCGCTGCCGGCGCCAGTGCCGCAGCAGGTCACCGGCGCCGCCGGAGGTCGTCCGGCTGCTGGTCACGGGGCCGACCGTAGGGCAGCCCGGGTGCCCGGCACGACTACCTGACAGGTAATCGACGCCACGACCTCGACTGCCCAGGCTGGTCCCCGACGGCCCGGGAGGCGGGTCGGCACCACCGAGGAGAGGACGTCCCATGACCGACTTCGACACCCTGGCCCAGCGCTACATCGCGGCCTGGAACGAGACCGACGCCGACGCCCGCAGCGCGGCGGTGGCCGCGCTGTACACCGAGGACGCCCGCTACACCGACCCGCTGGTCGACGCGGAGGGCCGGGAGGCGATCGCGGCGACCATCGGCGCGGTCCAGCAGCAGTTCCCCGGGTTCGTCTTCCGGCTGGCCGGTCCGGTCGACGCCCACCACGACCAGGCCCGGTTCACCTGGGAGCTCGGGCCGGCCGGGGCACCCGAGGCACCGATCGCCGGGTTCGACGTGGCAGTGCGGAACGGCGATGGGCGGCTGGCGAGCGTGTTCGGCTTCCTGGACCGGGTACCGAGCTGATCACCACGGGCTGGGCGGCGCCTCCACGCCCCGGAGGCACCGCTCAGTCCGTGCTCAGGTCATCGACCGGGACGGCGGCGGGCCGCTCCTACCGCGGGCTGTTCGGCTGGGCGCGCACCGACGCCGTACCGCCGGACGCGCCCGGCCCCTCCCTGATCGCGACCCTGGACGGCGAGGACGTGGCCGCTCGGGCGACCGTCGGCCCGGCATCCACGCGACCCGCAGGGGGCCGGGTCCACGGTCAGCCACTCCACCCCACCCGAGGGCGACCGGTGACCCGGGTCAGGCGGGTTGCAGCTCCGCGACGACGGCAGCCGGCGCGGGCTCGTGGCCCAGCGGACGGCGGGTGAACCGGCCGGTGCCGTGGGACACCGACCGCAGCGCACCGGCGTAGGTCAGCAGTTCCCGCTCCGGCACCTCCGCCAGCACGGTCGTGGCGTCGCGGTCGGGCTGGGCGACGCTGCCGGTCACCCGCGCCCGCCGGCCGGCGAGGTCGCTGAGCACCGGCCCGACGTGCTCGGCCGGCACCGTCACCTCCACCGCGCACCAGGGCTCCAGCACGGTGGTCCCGGCCGCCTCGGCGAGCTCCCGGAGCCCGAGCGCCCCGGCCGCCTGGAACGCGGCGTCGGAGGAGTCGACCGAGTGCGCCTTGCCGTCGACCAGGGTGACGGCGACGTCGACCAGCGGCCGGTTGCCGCCCACCCCGCGGGCCGCCTGCACACGCACGCCCTTCTCCACGCTGCCGTGGTACGCCGTCGGCACCGCTCCGCCGACCACCCGCTGGCCGAAGGTGATGCCCGACCCGGGCGGCCCGGGCTCCGCCTCCAGGACGACGACGGCGTACTGCCCGTGACCGCCGGACTGCTTGACGTGCCGCGCGGTCACCCGCGCCGGGCCGGTCAGCGTCTCCACCATCGGGACGAGCACCGGCGGGGTCTGCAGGCTCACCCCGTAGCGGGTGCGCAGCCGGTCCAGCAGCACCTCGGCGTGCGCGTCCCCGACGGTCCACAGCAGCAGCTGCCCGGTGTCGGCCCGGCGCTCCACCCGGACCGCCGGGTCCTCGGTGGCCAGCCGGGTCAGCGCGCCGGCCAGCCGGTCCTCGTCGCTGCGGGACGCCGCCGCGACCGCGACCGGCTGCTGCGGGTCCGGCAGCGGCCACGGCGTCACCAGCAGCGGCCGGGCCGGGTCGGACAGCGTGTCACCGGTCTCGGCGCTGCCGAGCCGGGCGACCGCGCAGACGTCCCCGGCCGGGCACTCGGCCACCGGCCGGAGCGTGCTGCCCAGCACGCAGGAGATCGTGCCCACCCGCTCGTCGGCGTCGTGGTCGGGGTGGTTCTCCCCCCAGCCGTGGACCGTGCCGTGCCCGCAGACGTGCACCAGGGCATCGGGGCGGAGGGTGCCGGAGAAGACCCGGACCAGCGAGATCCGGCCGAGGTAGGGGTCGGTCGTCGTCTTCACCACCTCGGCCACCAGCTGCCCGGCGGGGTCGCAGCCGACCACGCCGGCCGGGGCACCGTCGGGGCGGGACACCGCGGGGCAGGGCCGTTCCAGCGGTGACGGGAAGGCGCTCACCAGCAGGTCGAGCAGCTCGTCCACGCCGAGGCCGGAGAGCGGGGCGGTGCAGAGCACAGGGTGGAAGGCACCGCGGGCGACCGCCGTCTCCAGGTCGGGCACCAGGTCGGCGACGGCGACCGGGTCGCCGGCCAGGTACCGGTCCATCAGCGACTCGTCCTCGCTCTCGGCGATGACCGCCTCGATCAGCTCGGCACGCAGCCGGCCGGCCTCGGCGTCGCCCTGGTCCGGTTCGAGCAGCGACGTCAGCCGGCCGCCCGCCGGGTCGAGGACCTGCAGCGGGTGCACGCCGAGGCCGAGCTGCTCCTGGCAGGCCCGGACGACGGCCGGGACGTCGGCCCGGGCCCGGTCGAGCTGGGTGACCACGACCGCCCGGGGCAGCCCCACCGCGGCGCACTCGTCCCACAGCTGCACCGTCGCGGCGTCGACCCCGCTGACCGCGGAGACGACGAAGAGGGCGGCGTCGGCGGCGCGGAGGGCCGCCCGCAGCTCCCCGACGAAGTCCGGCGCACCCGGGGTGTCCAGCAGGGTGATGCGGTGACCGGCGTGCTCGACCGTCGCCGCGTGCAGGCCGACCGAGTGCTGCAGCCGGACCTCGACCTCGTCGGTGTCCAGGCAGGTGGTGCCGTCCTCGACCCGGCCGGCCCGGGTCAGCGCCCCGGTCGCCACCACCAGGGCCTCGGCCAGGGTGGTCTTGCCCGCCCCCGGCCGGCCGACGAGCACGACGTTGCGCACCCGTTCCGGCGCCCGGGGCGCGGGCGCCCCGGAGGCCTCCTTGCTGCTGTCCTTGTTGCCGTGTGCCGCCACGCGGACCTCCGGTGAGACGTCGTTGTCCCCGTGCGTCCAGCCTGGCCCGGCTCCGGCGCTCGGACAAGGGCTCACCAGACTGACCTCGTGCTGCCACCGACCGGGACGCCGGGGACCGACCTCCCGGTCCGCTCGGTGCTGCCCGCCCTGGACGCCGCCCTGGCGGCCGCGGGCGCCGCGGTGCTCGTCGCGCCACCGGGGACCGGGAAGACCACGCTGGTGCCGCTGGCGCTGGCCGGCCGGGTTCCCGGCACCGTCCTCGTCGCCGAACCCCGCCGGGTGGCGGCCCGCGCCGCGGCCCGCCGGATGGCCGCGCTGCTCGGTGAGCCGGTCGGCGCGTCGGTGGGCTACAGCGTGCGCGGGGACAGCCGGCGCAGCGCCGCCACCCGGGTGGAGGTGGTCACCACCGGGCTGCTGGTCCGCCGGCTGCAGGCCGACCCCGAGCTGCCCGGCGTCGGGGCGGTCGTGCTCGACGAGTGCCACGAGCGGCAGCTGGACACCGACCTCGCGCTGGCCTTCGCCCTCGACGTCCGGGCGGCGCTGCGCCCCGAGCTGGCGCTGCTGGCCATGTCGGCGACGGCGCAGGCGGGCCGGCTCGCCGTCCTGATGGGTGGGGCGCCCGTCCTCGAGGCGACGGGCGCACTGCACGACGTCGAGCCGGTGTGGTGCCCGCCGAGCCCGCCGGTCGCGCCGCCGCTGGGCACCCGGGTGGACCCGCGACTGCTCACGGCGGTGGCCGGCACGGTCCGCCGGGCACTGGCCGAGACGACCGGCGACGTGCTCGTCTTCCTGCCCGGAGCGGCCGAGATCGGCCGGGTGGCCGGGCTGCTGGCCGGCCTGGACGCCGACGTCCGGCCGCTGCACGGCCGGCTGCCGGCCGCGGAGCAGGACGCCGCGCTCAGCCCGGGGCCACGGCGCCGGGTCGTCCTCTCCACCGACGTCGCCGAGACCAGCCTGACCGTCCCGGGCGTGCGGACGGTGGTCGACGCCGGCCTGGCCCGGGTGCCCCGGTTCGACGTCGCCCGCGGCATGGGCGCGCTGGCCACCGTGCGGGTGTCCCGGGCCGCGGCGGTGCAGCGCGCCGGCCGGGCCGGCCGGGAGGCACCGGGCCGGGTGTACCGGCTCTGGTCGGCCGCCGAGCACGACCGGCTGCCGGCCGCGGCGGAGCCCGAGATCGCCGCCGCCGACCTCACCGGTCTCGCGCTGGAGCTGGCCTGCTGGGGCGCTCCCGACGGAGCCGGCCTCGCGCTCCCCGACGAGCCCCCGGCCGCCGCGTTCGGGATCGCCCGGGCGACCCTGCACCAGCTGGGCGCGGTCGACGACGCCGGCCGGGTCACCGCCCGCGGCCGGTCGCTGACCGCGGTCGGCGCGCACCCGCGGCTGGCCCGGGCGCTGGTCGACGGCGCACCGCTGGTCGGCCGGCGCCGGGCCGCGGAGGTGGTGGCGCTGCTGTCGGCCGACGTCCCGTCCCGCTCCGACGACCTGGTGGCCGGCTGGCGGGAGCTGCGCCGCACCCGGGACGCCCGCTGGCGCGAGGAGGTCGACCGGCTCACCCGCGCCGCGCCCCCGGCGCCGGACACCGACCTGCCCGACGACGCCGCCGCCGGTCTGGTGGTCGGGCTGGCCCACCCCGAGTGGCTGGCCCGCCGCCGTCCGGGCGCGGAGCGGACCTACCTGCTGGCCGCCGGCACCGGCGCGGAGCTCGCACCCGGCACCGCGCTCGGCGGTGCGGAGTGGCTGGCCGTCGCCGCCGCGGACCGCTCCCCGGGGCGGCGGGACGCGCGGGTGCGCACCGCGGTTGCGGTCGCCGAGGCGACGGCGCTGGAGGCCGGCGCGGCCGCGCACACCGACGCCGCCGAGGTGGCCTGGCGGGACGGGGACGTGGCCGCCGCGCGGGTGGAGCGGCTGGGCGCGATCGTGCTCCGCGAGCGACCGCTGGCCGACCCGGACCCGGCCGCGGTGACCGCCGCGGTCGCCGCGGGGCTGCGCAGCGAGGGGCTCGGCCTGCTCAGCTGGACGCCGGCCGCCACGGGGCTGCGGCAGCGGCTCGCCGCCGCGCACGCCGGGCTCGGGCCGCCGTGGCCGCCGGTGGACGACGAGGCCCTGCTTGGCGCCCTCGCCGGCAGCCCGGCGGTCAGCGCGGCGCGCAGCCGACGGGACCTCGCCCGGGTCGACGTCGTCGCCGCGCTGCGCGCGCTGCTGCCCTGGCAGCTCGCCGGCCGGCTCGACGCGCTGGTGCCCGAGCGGGTCGAGGTGCCCACCGGGTCGCGGGTCCGGGTCGACTACGCCGACCCCGACGTCCCCACGCTCCCGGTCCGGGTCCAGGAGGTGTTCGGCTGGGCCGCCGCGCCGGTGGTCGCCGGCCGCCCGCTGCGGCTGCAGCTGCTCTCCCCCGCCGGCCGGGTGGTCGCCACGACCGCCGACCTGGCCGGCTTCTGGGTCACCGGCTGGCCCGCCGTCCGCAGCGAGCTCCGCGGCCGCTACCCGCGGCACCCGTGGCCGGAGGACCCGGCGACAGCGGTGCCGACCCGCCGGGCGAAGCCGCGCGGGACCTGACGTGTACAGCTGTACACATCGATGCGTACGCTCGTACACATGACCGCGGAGGCCGAACGCCCGGCCCGCCGGCACGACCCCGACCGGCACGACCGGATCGTCGAGGCGGCGATCGACGTCATCGCCGAGCACGGTGTCGCCGGGACGACGCACCGGCTGATCGCCGCCGCCGCGGACGTCCCGCTGGGCTCGCTGACCTACCACTTCACCGGCCTGGACGACCTGCGCGCGCAGGCCTTCGCGCTGCACGCCGAGCGGATGGCGGTCCGGTACGAGGCGCACTTCGCCGCGGTGCGCACCACGGCGGACGTCGTCGACGCGGTCACCGCCCTGGTGCACGCCGACGCCGACGCGGACGACCGGGACTGGGCGGTCGCCTACGAGCTCTACCTGGCGGCGCTGCGCGACCCGTCGCTGCGCACGGTCACCGAGTCGTGGATGCGCCGCAGCCGGAGCGTCCTGGAGCGCTTCGTGGACCCGGTCACCGCCCGCGGCCTCGACGCGCTCGTCGAGGGCCTGGTGATGCACAAGGTGCTCTCCACCGGCCCGGTCTCCCGGGAGCAGACCCGGGAGATCGTCGCCCGGGCCGCCC
>NZ_SJEX01000009.1 GCF_005930495.1 Modestobacter excelsi
CGCCGCCACGACACCGACGACGACGACGACCCGCCCGAGCCGCACCACGGCCACCTCGGCCGCCCCGGACGAGGACGAGGGGACCAGCGCGCCGACGACCACCGAGGACGAGCCCGGCGAGCAGGCCCCCCGCAGCTCGAGCACCCCGAGCGCCGTCAGCACGCCGACGAGCCGGGCGCCGTCGACGACCCGGGCTCCTGCGTCGACCCGCGCCACCGCGACGACGGCCGCCCCGACGTCGAGCGCGCCGACCAGCTGAGCGCGGCTCAGAACGAGGTGACGACGGCGATCCCCGGCTCCCGGCCGACCGCGGCCAGCGCCGCGCCGGCGTCGTCCAGTCCCAGCCCGCGGGTCACCAGGAGCTCGGGGTGCAGCCGCCCGGCCTCGATCAGCGAGAGCATCGCCGGGTAGTCCGCGGCGGCCATGCCGTGGCTGCCCAGCACCGCCAGCTCGCCGGCGATGACCAGCTCCATCGGCACCTCCGGGCGGCCCACCGCGGGCGGCAGCAACCCGACCTGCACGTGCCGGCCGCGCCGGCGCAGGCTGCGGATCGAGTTGACGCAGGTCGCGGCCGCGCCGAGGGCGTCCAGGGAGACGTGCGCGCCCCCGCCGGTGAGCTCGGTGACCGCGGCCGGGACGTCGTCCGCCGTCCCGTCGACGAGGTGCTCCGCACCGCACGCGGCGGCCAGCTCCAGCGCCCCCGGCGAGACGTCGACGCCGACCACCCGGGCACCGGCTGCGACCGCGACCTGGACGGCGGACAACCCCACCCCGCCGCAGCCGTGCACGGCGACCCACTCCCCCGGGACCACCTGGCCGACACCGGTGACCGCGCGGTACGCGGTCGCGAACCGGCAGCCCAGGCCGGCGGCGGTGGAGAAGGGCATGCCGTCGGGCAGGGCGACCAGGTTGACGTCGGCGGCGTCCAGCGCGACGAGCTCCGCGAGCGACCCCCAGTGGGTGAACCCGGGCTGGGTCTGGTGCAGGCACACCTGGCCGGCGCCCTCCCGGCACGGCGGGCAGTGCCCGCACGCGCAGACGAACGGCACGGTCACCCGGTCGCCGACCGACCAGTTCCGCACCCGGTCCCCGACCGCGGCGACGGTGCCGGCCAGCTCGTGCCCGGGGACGTGCGGGAGGACGACGTCCGGGTCGTGCCCGGACCAGCCGTGCCAGTCGCTGCGGCAGATGCCGCTGGCGCCCACCTGCACGACCACGCCGTCCGGGGCGGGGGCCGGCTCGGGCACCGAGCGGACTGTCAGGGGGCCACCGAACTCCTCGAACACCAGCGCGCGCACAGCGCAGAGCCTGCCTGGTGCCGCTGCGGGGGCGGCAGGCAGGCTGGGCGGCGTGGACGACCTCGCTGCGCTGCGCCAGTCCTGCGACCGGGCGCTGTCCGGGCACGGCCCGCAGACCGCCGCCGACCTGCTCGCGACCGTCCCGCCGGACACCGCGGTGGACCGCTACGGCGACGGCGGCGTGGTCGCCGAGCTGGAGGAGGAGGTCGCCGACGTCCTCGGGCAGCCGGCGGCGGTCTACCTGCCCAGCGGGATCATGGCCCAGCAGGCCGCGCTGCGGGTGCACGCCGAGCACCGGGGACGCCGTGCGGTGGTCTACCACCCGCAGTGCCACCTGGAGGTGCACGAAGGGCGCGCGCTGGAGCGGCTGCAGGGCCTGGTCGGCCGCCCGGCCGGCGACCGGGACCGGCTGCTGCTCCGGGCCGACCTGGACGCCGTCGCCGAGCACCCGGCGGCGCTGCTGGTCGAGCTGCCGCAGCGCGACCTGGGCGGGCAGCTGCCGCCGTGGGACGACCTGGTCGCGCAGGCGACCTGGGCGCGAGAGCGCGGCGCCGCCGCCCACCTGGACGGCGCGCGGCTGTGGGAGGCCGCCGCCGGTTACGGCCGCCCGCCGGCCGGGATTGCCACGCTGTTCGACACCACCTACGTCAGCTTCTACAAGGGCATCGGCGCGCTGGCCGGCAGCGCGCTCGCCGGGCCGGCGGAGGTCGTCGCCGAGGTCCGCGAGTGGCGGCGCCGGCTCGGCGGCACGCTGTTCGGGCTCTGGCCCGGCGCCGCCTCCGCGCTGACCTGCCTGCGCCGGCGGCTGCCGCTGTTCCCGGGCTACCTGGAGCGGGCCCGCGAGGTCGCCGCCGCGGTGCGGGACCTGCCCGGGGTCACCGTCGTCCCGGACCCGCCGCAGACCCCGATGCTGCACCTGCTGATCCGCACCGACGCCGACCGGTTCACCGCGGCGGCCCGCACGCTGGCCGAGGGCGGGCTGTGGACCTGGGAGCGGGCGATGCCGACCGCCGACCCGGGCGTGCTGCGGGTGGAGCTGCCCATCGGCGACGCGACCACGGCGCTGTCGGTCGAGGAGGTCCGGACGGCGATCGCGACGTTCGCCTGCTGAGCGGCCGCCCGCCCGGGCGGCCATGTCGGCCAACATGGCTCCTCACGACGTGAGCGGAGGCTGGCGCCCCGGGGGAGTTGTGCAGCTGCCCGACCGTCGTCCTAGGATCACCGTGGCTCACGAGAGGCAGCGACAAGCACCTGGCTGGCTGCCCGGCAACCTCAACTCCGTCTGAGGTGCTCCAGGGGAAGAGCTGGCCGGACGGCGCCCGCCGCCCGGCAAGGACGGAGCCCTCCGCGCTGTGGGTGCTCCGGCGACCCAGGAGGTGCTCAGCGCATGACCGAGCCCAACGGCTGGAGCTTCGAGACCCGGCAGATCCACGCCGGAGCCGCCCCCGACCCGACCACCGGCGCCCGGGCGTTGCCGATCTACGCCACCACCAGCTACCAGTTCCGGGACAGCCAGCACGCCGCAGACCTGTTCGCGCTGGCCGAGATGGGCAACATCTACACCCGGATCATGAACCCGACGCAGGACGCGCTCGAGCAGCGCGTGGCCTCGCTGGAGGGCGGCGTCGCGGCGCTCGCGGTGGCCAGCGGCCAGGCCGCCGAGACCCTGGCGATCCTGAACATCGCCGAGGCCGGCAGCCACGTCGTCGCGTCGGCCTCGCTGTACGGCGGCACCTACAACCTGCTGCACCACTCGCTGCCCAAGCTGGGCGTCCAGGTCTCCTTCGTCGAGGACCCCGACGACCCGGAGAACTGGCAGTCCCTGGTGCAGGAGAACACCAAGGCCTTCTACGCCGAGACGATCGGCAACCCGAAGGGCGACGTCCTGGACATCTCGGCGGTGTCGGAGGTCGCGCACCGCAACGGCGTCCCGCTGATCGTCGACAACACGATCGCCACGCCGTTCCTGATCCGGCCGATCGAGCACGGCGCCGACATCGTCGTCCACTCCGCCACCAAGTACCTCGGCGGGCACGGCACGGCGATCGCCGGGCTCATCGTCGACTCCGGCAACTTCGCCTGGACCGGCGGGGAGTTCCCCGGTTTCACCACGCCCGACCCGACCTACCACGGCGTCGTCTACGCCGACCTCGGCGCGCCGGCGTACGCGCTGAAGGCCCGGGTGCAGCTGCTGCGCGACCTCGGTCCGGCGATCTCCCCGTTCAACGCCTGGCTGGTCGTCCAGGGCATCGAGACGCTCTCGCTGCGCATGGAGCGGCACGTCGCCAACACCCAGCGGGTCGCCGAGTGGCTGGAGTCCCGCGACGAGGTCGAGTCGGTGCACTACGCCGGCCTGGCGTCCTCGCCCTGGCACGCCGCGCAGCAGAAGTACGCCCCGAAGGGCGCCGGTGCGGTGCTGGCGTTCGAGATCCGCGGCGGCATCGAGGCCGGCAAGCGCTTCGTGGAGGGGCTGGAGCTGCACAGCCACGTGGCCAACATCGGCGACGTGCGCAGCCTGGTCATCCACCCGGCGTCCACCACGCACTCGCAGCTGACCGCCGACGAGCAGCGGACCACCGGCGTCACCCCCGGCCTGGTCCGGCTGGCCGTCGGCCTGGAGGGGATCGAGGACATCCTGGCCGACCTGGAGTCCGGGTTCCGGGCCGCCAAGTCCGCCTGAGCAGGAGCGCCTGAGGTGACGGGGGTCCGGGACGCGGAGGCGACTGCGGCCACCGCGTCCCGGACCGGCGGCTGGGTCGAGGGCGACCCGGTCGGGATGCGGCGCTTCGTCGACCTCGGCGGCCCGCTCCGGCTGGAACGCGGCGGCGTGCTGCCGGCGGTGCGGGTCGCGTACGAGACGTGGGGGACGCTCACGCCCGACGCGGGCAACGCGGTGCTGGTCGAGCACGCGCTCACCGGCGACAGCCACGTCGTCGGCCCGGCCGGGCCGGGGCACGCGACGGCCGGCTGGTGGCCGTCGCTGATCGGCCCGGGCGCCCCGCTGGACACCGACCGGCTGTTCGTCGTCTGCGCCAACGTCCTCGGCGGCTGCCAGGGGACGACGGGGCCGTCGTCGACCGCGCCGGACGGCGCCCCGTGGGGTTCCCGGTTCCCCGAGGTCACCATCGCCGACCAGGTGGCGGTCGAGGCAGCCCTGGCCGACGCCCTGGGCATCGGCACGTGGCAGGGGGTGCTCGGCGGCTCGATGGGCGGGATGCGGGCGCTGGAGTGGGCGGTCTCCCGTCCGGACCGGGTCGCCGGGTTGTTCTTCCTGGCCTCGGGGGCGGTGGCCAGCGCCGACCAGATCGGCACCCAGACCACCCAGCAGGCCGCCGTGCGCAGCGACCCGGCGTGGGCCGGCGGCGACTACGCCCCCGGACCCGGACCGGTGACCGGGCTCGGCATCGCGCGCCGGATCGCGCACCTCACCTACCGCAGCGGCCTGGAGCTCGACGCACGGTTCGGGACGACGGTGCAGGACGACGGCCGGTTCGCCGTCGCCTCCTACCTCGACCACCACGCCGCCAAGCTGGCCGCGCGGTTCGACGCCGGCAGCTACGTCGTGCTCACCGAGGCGATGAACAGCTGGGACGTCGGCCGCGGTCGGGGTGGCGTGGAGGCGGCCCTGTCCCGGGTCACCGCGCGGGCGGTGGTCGCCGGCATCGACTCCGACCGGCTCTACCCACCGGCGCAGCAGCAGCGGGTGGCGGCGGGCCTCGGCGTCCCGCTGCGGCTGATCAGCTCCCCGTACGGCCACGACGGCTTCCTGGTGGAGACCGCCGAGGTCGGCGCCCTGGTCCGGGAGCTGTTGGCGGGCTGAGCGGGCCGGCGCCGGGGGCCTCGCGTGGCAGGCCGGTGCCACGTCGCATACCGTCGGCCGCACGCGGTGCTCGATCCAGACGCAACGCGGTCCCCGTCGTCGCCGGCCCGCCGGCCCCACCCGGCGTGCCCCGGAGCAGCCCGGAGCCGGCCAGAGAGAGCAGATGACCGCATCCACCCTGGAGGGCCCCACGCCTCCCCCCGCCCGCGGATCGCGTCCCGAGCGGGCCCGTGACCGGTCGGTCAGCGTCTACGCCGAGCTCTCCCAGCAGGTCAAGGACGCCGGGCTGCTGAACCGTCGCCGCCCGTACTACGTCGTCTCGATCGCGTTGACCGTCGCCGCGTTCGCCGGCGTCTGGGCCGCGATCGTCGCGGTCGGGGACTCGTGGTGGCAGCTGGCCCTCGCCGTCCTGCTCTCGCTGGTCTGCACCCAGTTCGGCTTTCTGGGGCACGACACCGCGCACCGCCAGGCGTTCGGCTCGCACCGGGTCAACGAGTGGTCGGCGCGCGTGCTGTCCTGCGGCTTCGCGGGCATCGGCTACGGCTGGTGGATGCAGAAGCACAACCGGCACCACAACGCCCCGAACCAGATGGGCAAGGACCCCGACATCGTGTCCGAGGTGCTGGCCTTCACCCCGGACGACGCCGCCGAGCGGACCACGGGGCTGCGCGGATGGTTCACCCGCCACCAGGGCTGGGCGTTCTTCCCGCTGCTGTGCTTCGAGGGTGCGGCGCTGCACGCCAACAGCCTCGCCACGCTGATCCGGGACAAGTCGATGCCGCACCGCCGGCTCGAGGTCGCCGTCATCGCGCTGCGGCTCGGCCTGTTCGTCGCCGCCGTCTTCCTGGTCATGCCGCCGCTGCTGGCGGTGGGCTTCATCGTCGTCCAGCAGGCGGTCTTCGGTCTGCTGCTCGGCGGGTCGTTCGCGCCCAACCACAAGGGCATGCCGGTCGTCCCGAAGAACGCCAAGGTCGACTTCCTGCGCCGCCAGGTCCTCATGTCCCGCAACATCCGGGGCGGTCTGCTGACCGACTTCATGATGGGCGGGCTGAACTACCAGATCGAGCACCACCTCTTCCCGAGCATGCCGCGGCCGAACCTGCGGAAGGTCCAGCCGATGGTGCGCGCGCACTGCGAGAAGCACGGCATCAGCTACACCGAGACGTCGCTGGTCGGGTCCTACCGGATGGTCGTCCGGTACCTGAACCGGGTGGGTCTGGGTGAGCGCGACCCCTTCGTCTGCCCGCTGGTGCAGTCCGCCCGCAACTGAAGAAGGACCCCGCTGCCCCCACCACTCGCGAGCTCGCGGCGGGGCCCTGCAGCGGGGCCCTGCTGCGTCAGAGGGTGACCGCGACCAGCACGACGATCGCGACCAGCACGGCAGCCAGGGCGAGCAGGCCCAGGCGGTGGCTGTGCCGGTCGTGGGCGCCCTCCCGGACCCAGTGGAGGACGTCGTCGGGTGCGGCGCCGACCTGCTGCGCCCGCCGGGCCAGGTGGCGGGCCAGCCGGGTGCCGTCGGTGTCGAGGGCGTCCAGGCCGCGGACGATGTCGCTGGTGACCGTCTCGGCCGGGGAGCCGAGCGCCTCGGCGGTGTCGGCCACGGGCAGCCCCGCCCCGTACCGGAGCACCAGGGTGGCCCGCAGCTGCGGTGCGAGTCGCGCCAGTGCGGCCGCCACCTCGTCCGGCGGGCCGGGGTCGGAGGGCCGCCGGGCGAAGCCGGGGAAGCCGGAGGCGTTCGCCAGGACCGGGCTGTCCCCCAGCAGGTCGCCCACCCGGGACACCCGCCGCCAGCTGGTGTGCGCGGCCACCAGCTCCCGCCGGGCGGACGCGGTGGCCTGCTGCTGGTCGCCGAACCGGTCCCAGGACCGCTCGGTGACGATCAGCGCGCTCTGCAGCAGGTCGCGCGCCTCCACCCGGTCGCCGGTCAACAGGTACGCCGTCCGCAGCAGCCCGGCCGCCTGGTCGGCCACGAACCCCTCGAACGTCCCCGCCGTCACCCGCCCACCTACTGCACGCGGCGGACCGCGCGGTGGGCGTCGAGGCGATCGGTGTAGCTGGTCGCGTTCAGCCGGATCGCCGCCCGGTCGTCCTCGGTGGTCTCCCGGCGCACCTTGGCCGGCACCCCGGCGACCAGCGAGTTCGGCGGGACCTCCGCACCCTGCATGACCACGGCCCCGGCGGCGACGATCGAGCCGGAGCCGATGTGCGCGCCGTTGAGCACGGTGCTGCCCATCCCGATGAGCACGTCGTCGTCCACCCGGGCGCCGTGCAGCACCACGTTGTGGCCCACCGTGACCCCCCGGCCGATGACCAGCGGCGCACCCGGGTCGCTGTGCAGCGTCGAGCCGTCCTGCACGTTGGAGTCCGCGCCGATCTCGATGACCTCGGTGTCGGCGCGGGCGATCGCGCCGTACCAGATGCTCGACCGCGGCCCCATCGTCACCTTGCCCACCACGACCGCCGTCGGTGCCACGAACGCCTGCTCGTCGATCGCCGGGGCGCCGAAGTCGAGCTCTCCGATGTAGCTGTCAGCCACGCTGCTGCACTCCTCGCCGAGGTCGCGGGCGGGTCCCGCTGCTCGGGAGCAGCAGATCACACCTCGCCGTCGGCACCCCACTCGGCGAGGAAGGCGGCCGGGCTGAGCTCGGCGAGGTGGCGCTGCACCAGGCCGAGCATCTCCCCGGGCACGTTGGGGTCCCCGGCCGACACCCGCACCACCTCGGCGCCGTCGGCGCGGCGGGTCACCACCACGTCGCTGAGCGAGGGCTGCGGGAGCAGCCCCCAGGCGAGCTCGGCGGCGAACGCGGCGAGGAACCGGGCGCTGCGGACCAACCGGCCACCGCGGCGCGGCTGCAGCGTCGCCTCGTACACGTCGCTGGCGCGCTGGGCCTCTGCTCCGGTCACCGGGCCAGCCTGGTCGACGCAGGGTCAGAGGTCGACCTCGGCGAGCACCCGGGGGATCTGCGCCGGCAGCTCGCGGGCCAGGAAGCCGAGCCGGCCGACCGTCGCGGCCAGCAGCTCCCCGGCCCGGCCGTGCAGGTAGGAGGCCCACACCGCGGCTTGGTCGGGCTCGGCCCCGCGGGCCAGCAGGCCCGCGACCACCCCGGCCCGCACGTCGCCGGAGCCGGAGACGCCCAGCCCCGCGCCACCGCTCTCGTCCTCCCACAGCCGGCCGTCCGGCCCGGCGATCCAGCTCGTCGCCCCGCCCAGGCCCACCGTGGCGTGGGTCTGGTCGGCCAGCCGGCGGGCGGCCCCGGCGGGATCGTCCTCGAGCTCGTCGGGGTCGGCGTGCAGCGAGATGGCGAGCTCGGTCGGGTTGGGGGTGAGCACCGCACGACCGGCCAGGTGGTGCAGGCAGCCGGGGTCGGCCGTGACGGCGGCCAGCGCGAGGGCATCCAGCGCGACCGGGCCGGTGAGCCCGGGCAGCAGCGCCTCGACCAGCCCGCGGGCCTCGTCGACGTCGGCCAGGCCGGGGCCGATGAGGACGGCAGACGCGCTCTGCGCCAGGTCGGTGACCAGTTCCGCCGAGTCGGCGCGGATGGCACCGGCCTCGGTCGACGGGACGCCGCGGACCAGCGCCTCGGGCAGCGCGATGGACACGTGCGGGGCGACCTTCGACGGGACGACGACCTGCAGCTTGCCCGCGCCGGAGCGCAGCGCCGCCTCGGCTGCCAGGGTCACCGCGCCGAGGGTCTCCGTGCTGCCGCCGATGACCAGGATCGAGCCGCGGGACTCCTTGCCCCCGGTCGGCTCGGGCAACCGCCAGGCGCGCAGCACCTGCGGGGTGACCAGGGTGGCGTCAGGCTGGGGACGGGACATCGTTCTCCTCGGTCACGGGGGCCTCGTCGTCCGGGTGGCCGTCGAGGTGCTCGACGCTGTTGAAGGTGACGAGCTGGAAGCGCCCGTCGGACAGCTCGTACCGGGTCACCGAGGTGTTGGCGATCTGGTCGCCCCGGTCGATCTCCAGCAGCTGGGTCTCGGTGAGCTCCTCCAGCACGTACCGGAACACCATCACCACGGCCTGGTGCGAGACGCACAGCAGCCGCTCGCCGTCGTGCCGCAGCGCCTCGGTGGCCAGCAGGCTGCGCACCCGCAGGGCGACGTCGGCCCAGCTCTCGCCGCCCGGGGGCCGGTAGTAGAACTTGCCCAGCAGGTCGCGGCGGCGCGCCTCGTCGGGGTACTCCTCGCGGATCCCCTCCCGGGTCATCCCGTCGAAGGCGCCGAAGTCCCGCTCGCGCAGCCGCTCGTCGTACCGGATCGTCAGCTCCGCCCCGCTGGCCGCGACGGCCCGCTGCGCCGTGGTCGCCGCCCGGGTGAACGGGGAGCTGAGCACGGTGGTCGGCCGGTCGTCGGCAGGCAGCTCCGCCAGCCAGGCGCCGAGCGCGTCGGCCTGGGACTCACCGGTGGGCGACAGCGGGACGTCGGGGTCGCGGACGTCGAGCTCGAGCCGGCCCGAGCCCTGCTCGTGCGCCTGGGCATCGGCCAGGTTGCCCATGCTCTCGCCGTGGCGCACCAGCCACAGCGCGGTGGGGCCCGGTGACTGCGCCATGGAGAGTCCCCGTCCGTCGTCGCGGCGCCGCTGCTCGGGCCGTCCGCTGACCCGTAGCCGAGGGGGACGGTGACCAAACCGCCGACTGCTGGACGGCGGCGGTCGCGCTCAGCACGATGGGGCCGTGGCCGACGACACCGCCTTCGAGACACGGGCCTTCCCGAGCGCCGCCGACTTCGACGCCTGGCTGGCGGCCGAGCACGACCGGGCGCCCGGGCTCTTCGTCAAGATCGCCAAGAAGTCCGCCGGCATCCCGTCGCTCACCGCGGCCGAGGCGGTCGAGGTGGCGCTGTGCCACGGCTGGATCGACGGCCGCGGCAACCGGGTGGACGACGACTGGTTCACCGTCCGGTACACCCCGCGGCGGGCGAAGAGCGTGTGGTCGCAGAAGAACGTGGAGACCGTGGCGCGGCTGGTCGCCGACGGCCGGATGCGGCCGGCCGGGCTCGCGGCGGTCGAGGCCGCCCAGGCCGACGGCCGCTGGGACCGCGCCTACGCCGGGTCGGCGACGATCACGGTGCCCGACGACCTGGCTGCCGCGCTGGCCGCCGAGCCCGCGGCGGAGTCGTTCTTCGCCGGGCTGGACAAGACCAACCGGTACGCCGTCCTCTGGCGGGTGCACACCGCCGCCACCCCGCAGACCCGGGCCAAGCGCATCGCTGCCTGCGTCCAGATGCTCGCGGAGGGTCGCCGCTTCCACCAGTGAGCCGCGTGTCGCGCCCGCGTGCTGGTTCCGGACGACGACGACCGCCTCACCTGCGGGTCCGCTCCGCTAGGAAGTCCCGCGTCCCGCGCCCGGCGGGACGGCAGCGGGACGACCTCAGGAGGCTCCTCCGTGACCAGCACGCTCGACCAGCTCACCGGCACCGTGCACCGCCCCGGCGACCCGGGCTGGACCGCGGCGGTGACCGGGTACAACCTCGCCGTCGTGCACGCGCCCGCCCTCGTCGTCGAGGCGCACTCGGTCGACGACGTCGTCGCCGCGGTCCGGTACGCCGCCGCCGAGGGCCTCGCGGTGACGGTGCAGAACACCGGGCACGGTGCCCGCCGTCCCGTCGGACCGGACACCCTGCTGCTGCGCACCGGCGCCCTGGACGGCGTGGCGGTGGACCCCGTCGGCCGCACCGTGACCGTGGGCGCCGGCGTCACCAGCGGCCAGGTCGCGGCCGCCACCGCGCCGCACGGGCTGGCGATGGTCGCCGGCTCCGCCGGCACGGTGGGCGTCGTCGGGATGACCACCGGGGGCGGCATGGGCCCGCTGGCGCGGGCGCTGGGCTTCGCCTCCGACCGGGTGCGCAGCTTCGAGGTGGTGACCGCCGACGGCGAGCAGCGGCACGTGTCCGCCGACAGCGAGCCCGACCTCTTCTTCGCCCTGCGGGGCGGCGGTGGCGGGGTCGCCGTCGTCACCTCGCTGACCGCGGACCTGGTCGAGCTGCCCGGTTTCTGGGGTGGCGCGGTGTTCTTCCCCGGCGCCCAGGCGGCCGCCGTCCTGCACGCCTGGCGGGCCTGGGCGCCCACGCTGCCCACCGAGGTGACCACGTCGATCGCGCTGCTCCGGCTCCCGGACCTGCCGCAGCTCCCCCCGCCGCTGCGCGGGCAGTTCCTGGTGCACCTGCGGATCGCCTCGACCGGCTCACCGGCCGACGGTGCGGCCCTGCTCGCGCCGATGCTGGAGGTGGCCCCGGTGGTGATCGACACCGTCGGCCCGAGGCCGTACACCGAGATCGGCGCCGTCCACCTCGACCCGGAGGAGCCGGCTCCCGCCGCGGAGTCCGGCTGCCTGCTCCGCGAGCTGCCCGCCGAGGCGGTCGACGCGCTGCTCGCCCTGGCCGGGCCGGGTGTGGAGACACCGCTGCTGGCGGTGGAGCTGCGTCAGCTCGGTGGCGCGCTGGCGGTGCGCCCTGCGGTGCCGGACGCGGTGAGCGGCCGGGACGCCGCCTTCTCGCTGTTCGCGATCGGCATGCTCGCCCCACCGGTCGCCGCGCAGGTACCGGCCGCCGTCCGCGCCGCGGTCGCCGCGCTGGCGCCGTGGCGGTCGGGGGTGCAGTACGGCTTCGCGGCCGGTCAGGACCTCACCGACGCGTGGACCCCGGACGTCCTGGCGCGGCTGCGGCAGGTCACCCGCGACCGCGACCCGAACGGCCTGTTCCGCGCCGCCCAGCAGCTGCCCGGCTAGGTGGCCCCGGTGCAGGGGCCCGCCGCGAGCTGGCGAGTGGTGGGGGGCAGCGGGGTCCTCACGCTGTGACGCGGCGGGCGCCGACGTAGCCGGCCTTGTCCACGCTGGTGACGGCGACCGGCTTGCCGGTCACGCTCGCGTGCACCATCTGGCCGTTGCCGATGTAGATCCCGACGTGGCTGACCGGTGAGTAGAAGAACACCAGGTCACCGGGCTCGAGCTCGGCCCGGGAGACCGCCACGCCCATCGTGGACTGTGCGCGGCTGGAGTGCGGCAGGGTGACCCCGGCGGCGGCGTAGGCGTACATCGTCAGGCCGGAGCAGTCGAAGGTGTCCGGGCCGCTGGCGCCGACGCCGTACATGTCGCCCACCTGGGCCAGCGCGGTCTGCACCGCGACCCCGGCGGCGGCGGTCGGCGCGGGCGCCGGGCTGGCGGTGACCTCGGGGCCGGCCAGCACGGTCTGCACCCGGACCTGGTCGTCCGCCGAGAGCCGGGCCAGGTCGGCCTGGTAGCCGGCCAGCTCGTCCCTCAGCTGCGCCTTCTGCGACTCCAGGTCGGCCGCGGCCGCGGCGGCGGCGGCCGCGGCGTCGTCCGCGGCCTGCTGCGCCTCGTCGGCGGCGGTGCGCGCCGCGGTCGCCTGGGCGACGATCGCGTCGGCGTGCGAGGCCAGCTGGTCGAGGGTGTTCATCTGCTGGATCAGGTCGTCGGCCGACCCGCTGGTGAGGAAGGCGGCCAGCCGGCCGCGGGTGGTGCCGACGTACCCGGTCTGCGCGATCGCCCGCAGCTCCGGCTCCAGCGCGTCGAGCTGTGCCTGCGCCTGGGTCGCCGCTGCGGCGGCGGCGGTCGCGGCCACCTGCTGCTGATCGGCGGCTGCCGCGGCCTGGTTGACCTCCTCGCCGACCTGCGCGAGCTGCTGCCCGGTGTCCGCGACGGCCTGCCGGGCCTGCTCGGCGGTGGCCGGGGCGGTGGCCGGGGCGGCGGAGCTGGTCGTCGGGGTGAGGACGACGGCGACACCGGCGGTCAGCGCGAGGGCGGTGGCGAGCGTCCACCGTCGCGTGGTCGATCGGGTCACGAGGGGCCTCCGTCTGCGCGCGTCGCGCCCGGGGAGGGGCGACGGGCTCCGCGCGCGTCGATACGGAAGGTAGGGAGATCGTGACGTTGTCAAGAGGTCCGGCACGCCGGGACCGATCGGTCCGCAGGAGACCTCAGTCCCACAGGCCCCGTGCGCCACTCCCACCCCGCGCGGAGGGGATCAAGCGGTCCGCGACGGTGCCGGTGGTGAAGGAGTAGACGGCCTTGTGCGCGACGTCGACGACCTGGTCGCGGCGGGACCAGGTCCACGGCGGCGCGCCCACGCCGGTGACGTTCTCCAGCGTCTGGTCCACCGCGAGCCGCACGACGGTGTGCCAGGCAGAGGCGCGCGGGCCGCGCAGCCCGGCGGCGGACCAGATGCCCCGCAGCGCTCCGACGACGGCGCCGGTGCCCCAGTGCATGAGGTGGTTGCGGACCGGTGGACGCGCGGACTCCGGGAGCCGACGTCCGGTGGCCAGCGCGGTGAGCGTGCGTCCCGGCACGTAGGAGTCCGGACGGTGGGTGAACTGCTGCTCGAGCTTCTCCCCCGCGGTCATCACGGCGACGCCGGCGAGGCCGGCCACTGCTCCACGTGCTGCTGCTCGGGCCCACATGCCCTGCGGCCTACCCGCAGGACGGTCACCGCCAACCCGACCCCGGACATGCAGCGAGCCGCCCACCGGTTGCCCGGTGGACGGCTCGTGGTGCTGGCTGGTGCGGTCAGCCCGCAGCGGGCTCGGAGGCCTCGAGCGCCTCCAGGGTGGCGACGTCGCGCAGGATGGCGGAGAGCTCGGCGGAGCTCCAGGACTCGCAGCAGTCGCAGTCGCCGGTGGCGGTGAAGCTGCGCAGCCCGAGGCTGCCGCCGGCCTGGTCCTCGGCGAGGGCGAGCTGGCCGTCGTCGGGGTTGCGGTGGCACCGGCACGACGAGGCGCACATGCCCAGCCCCCAGCCCGAGACGATCACGGACGGGCCGTTCTCGTGGACCTTGCCCAGCTGGAAGATGGAAGGCTTCTGGCAGTACGTCATGTCGGGCTCCCCTCGCCGTCCTGCCACGGCGGGCAGCGCGTCGTCATCGGCGTTCGGGGAGAAGTAGACACGAACCAGGTTCGATGTCCGCGTCGGCAGGGCACGAAACGCGGTCCGGTCAGAACGTCCTGCTCATCCGTCCCACGGGTCGCGGGGGACCCTGCTGTCCCCGGCCCGCGATCCAGTGCCCCGGGCGAGGACACTGCACGGCAGGACCACCGGGAGGCCGAGACGGCGGCCGCGGACCGGTGGCCGGTGGCCGGGCACGGCCGCCCCCCAGGTGGAGGTCCCCCGTGGACACCAGCACACGTCAGGACGTCGGTCTGCTCCTCTTCCGGCTCGGGGTCGGCGGCACCCTCGCCGCCCACGGCACCCAGAAGCTGTTCGGCTGGTTCGGCGGCGGCGGGGTGGAGGGCACCTCGGCCGGCATGGAGGCGATGGGCTTCCTGCCCCCGCGGACGAGCGCGGTGATGGCCGGCCTCGGCGAGACCGCCGGCGGGCTCGCGCTCGCGGTCGGGCTGGCCACCCCGGTGGGCGGGGCGGCGGCGGCCTCCACGATGGCCGCGGCCGGCGCCGTCCACCACCCGGCCGGGTTCTTCGCCACCGAGGGCGGCTTCGAGTACACCGGCGTCCTGGCGCTGGCCGGCACCGCCGTGGCGATCAGCGGGCCGGGCCGGTTCTCGCTGGACCGGCTGACCGGCGACCGGCTGAACCGGCCGTGGATGAGCGCCGCCGCCCTCACCGTGCTGGGCGGCGCCTCGGCGTTCGTCGTCGCGCGCCGCAACCGGGCGGTGGCCGCCGCCGCACCCGCCGCCGTCCTGGACGCACCGTCCGACGCGGCGTCGGGCGGCTGACCGCGGGTCAGCGCCCGGAGAGGTCGACCTCCGGGTAGAGCGGGTGCGCGCCGACAAGCTCGGCGGCCCGGGACCGCACCCGCTCGGCGACCGCGACGTCCAGCCGGTAGCGGACCTTCGAGTCGCCGTCGGGCCGGGTGTGGGCCAGCACGTCGACGAGCAGGTCGCCGACCTCGGCGAGCTCGGCCTCGCGGAGGCCACGGGTGGTCAGCGCCGGCGTGCCGAGCCGGATCCCGGAGGTGTACCAGGGGCCGTTCGGGTCGGCGGGCACGGAGTTGCGGTTGGTCACCAGGCCGGCGTCCAGCAGCGCCGCCTCGGCCTGCCGGCCGGTGAGCCCGAAGCCGCCGACGTCGACCAGCACCAGGTGGTTGTCGGTGCCGCCGGTGACCAGCCGTGCGCCACGGCGCAGCAGCCCGTCGGCGAGCGCCTGGGCGTTGTCGACGATCTGCTGGGCGTAGCCGGCGAACTCCGGACGGCGTGCCTCGGCCAGCGCGACCGCCTTGGCCGCCATCACGTGCGGCAGCGGGCCGCCGAGCACCATCGGGCAGCCCCGGTCGACGTCCGGGGCGTACTGCTCGGTGCAGAGCACCATCCCGCCGCGCGGCCCGCGCAGCGACTTGTGCGTGGTGGTGGTGACGACGTCGGCGTGCGGCACCGGGTCGAAGTCACCGGTGAGCACCTTGCCCGCCACCAGTCCGGCGAAGTGCGCCATGTCGACCATCAGGGTCGCGCCCACCTCGTCGGCGATCTCCCGCATCGCGGCGAAGTCGACCCGCCGCGGGTAGGCGGAGTAGCCGGCGACCAGGATCAGCGGCCGGAACTCGCGGGCGCGCTCGCGGAGGGCTGCGTAGTCGATCAGCCCGGTCTCGGGATCGGTGCCGTAGCTGGACTGCTGGAACATCTTCCCGGAGATGTTCGGCCGGAACCCGTGGGTGAGGTGGCCGCCGGCGTCCAGCGACATGCCCAGCATCCGCTGGTCGCCCAGCGCCCGGCGCAGCCGCGCCCAGTCGGCCTCGCTGAGCCCGTCGACGTTCGTCACGCCTGCCTCGGCCAGCGCGGGGCTCTCCACCCGGTGCGCCAGGATCGACCAGAAGGCGACCAGGTTGGCGTCGATGCCCGAGTGCGGCTGGACGTAGGCGTGGTCGGCCCCGAAGAGCTCGCGGGCGTGCTCGGCGGCCAGCCGCTCGACGGTGTCGACGTTCTGGCAGGCGGCGTAGAACCGCCGGCCCCGCGTGCCCTCGGCGTACTTGTCGCTGAACCAGTTGCCCATCGCCAGCAGGACGGCCGGCGAGGCGTAGTTCTCGCTGGCGATGAGCTTGAGGCTCTCCCGCTGGTCGGTGAGCTCCTGCCCGATGGCGGCTGCCACCCGGGGCTCGACCTGCGCGATCACGTCCAGCGCACCGGCGAAGGCGGCGGTCTCACGGCTGACGGTGGTGGTCATCGGGCACTCCTGGCGTCGACGGGAGCCCAGGCGCGCGGCGGTCGACGGAGCCGCTCCCCGGTGGTGGTCCACCTGTCAGCGCCAGTCACGGCCCGCTGCGAGCGTAGCGGCAGCCCGCCCCGGACCCCCGGCCGGTGGCACCGGATGGCCGCCTGCCGGTGGTGCGGCGGTCATCCCGCTGGGTATGGGGGCTCCATGTCCATGAGCGCACCGTCCGACCCGGTCCAGCCCTCAACCGACGACGGGATCCCCGCCGCGGACGCCGGGACCGGCGCACCTCCGCCGGCCGAGGGCTTCGGGGTCGGCGGCGAGGAGCCGGACCGCCCCGAGGAGACCGACGGGGGCAGCCCGGCCGCGACGCAGAGCACGACCCCCTTCCACACCCCGGACCCCACCGAGGTCGGCCCGGAGCCGACCGGCAACCCGGTCGACCCGGCCATCTCCACCACGACGCCGGACCCCGGGCAGACCGGCCGCGACGAGCGCTGACCGGCCCACGGCCCTGGTCGTGGGACGTGCTGGGACGGCAAGGGACGTTGCCCGACGACGCGGGGCGCAGCACCGTGGCTCCCGTGACCACCGCCTCCCCCGCCCTCCGGGCCGCAGAGTCGAGCGCCGTGCTGGTCGGCCACGACATCGGTTCGCCCATCGCCGCCGGGACGCGGACTCCTACGTCAGCTGGTTCCAGCCGCCAGGCCTCGCGGAAGCCGACATCGGGCGTGATCCCGGGCCTGGCTGACCGGCTTCCACGCCGGGCTGACCGGCGAGGCGCACAGCTCGCCCGGCCCGGACGGGCTCGTCTTCATCCCCACCGGTGCCCGGTCGGCCAGCTGCTGGTCGGGTGGCTGGCCGACCTCCCGGCGACCAGCCACGCGGTCAGCTGGCCGGGCTGACCGAGCTCATGTTGAAGTCCGGGATCCGCAGCATCGGCATCGCCGCGCGGGTGAACCAGTCGTTCCACTCCCGCGGCAGCGTCCGCTCGGTGCGGCTGGCCTCGGTGGCCCGGCCGAGCAGGTCGACCGGCGACTCGTTGAACCGGAAGTTGTTCACCGCCCCGGTCACCTCGCCGTTCTCCACCAGGAAGACGCCGTCGCGGGTGAGCCCGGTGACCAGCAGCGTCTGCGGGTCGACCTCGCGGATGTACCAGAGCGTGGTCAGCAGCAGCCCGCGCTCGGTGCGGGCGATCATCTCGGCGGCCGACGCGGTGGCCGTCCGGTCCTCGAGGACCAGGTTGTCCAGGGCCGCGGTCGCCGGGGCCTCGGTCTTCTGCGCCCAGGCCCGCGGCCGGACCAGGTTGGTGAGCACGCCCTCGGAGATCCAGTCGACCGCCGGCGTGGCCATGCCGTTGTCGAACACCGAGGCGCTGCCCGAGGAGCTCCCGACCACCTGGAACGGCGAGCTCTCCAGGCCGGGCGCGTCCGGGTCGCTGCGCAGGGTCAGCGGCAGCTGGGCCAGCCGGTCACCGATCCGGTTGCCGCCGCCGGGCCTGGCGTAGACGCTGCGCCCCTCGTCGGCGTCCCGCGCCTCCATCGACCAGTAGGCGACGACCATCAGGTCGCTGACCGTCGACGGCGGCAGCAGCGTCTCGTAGCGGCCGGCCGGCAGGTCGATCCGGCGCTGCGACCAGCCCATCTTCTGCTGCACCTCGGCGGCCAGGTCGGCGACCGAGACGTCGGTGAAGTCGCGGGTGCCCACGCCTGCCCACACCGACCGGCCGAAGTCGGCGCTCTTGCCGTTGAGCTCCACCCGGCCGGTGGGCTGGTCGTGCCGCAGCCGCAGGCCGGTGGAGCTGCCGAGGTAGGTCGTCGCCAGCTGGTGCTCGGCGAACCCGAACAGCAGCTCGTCCCGCCCGCGGGCCTCACCGAACGCCTGCCCGAGCGCGGGGGCGAAGTCGGCGAAGACGTTGATCGAGGTCTCCGCGGCGTCGGCGTCCCAGTCACCGGAGCCGGGCGGCACCTCGCTGACCAGCGGCATCGCGTCCTCGGCCGGCCCGGCGTCCCGGGCGGCCTGCTCACTGGCCGCCACCAGCTCGGCGACGTCCGGGGTCCCGGTGCGGGCGACCGTGCCGGTGGCCATCCCCGCGCCACCGTCGACGAAGGAGACGACCACGACCTGCCGGGAGCGCATGGCGCCGTTGGTGGTCAGGCTGTTGCTGGCCCAGCGGAGGTTGGCCTCCGAGCTCTCGGTGACGTAGGTGATCTGCCCGTCCGCCGTCGACGCGGCCAGCGCCTGCTCGACCAGCTCCTGCGGCCTGAGCCGGGTCATCGCCCGCCCTCCTGCTTGGTGTTGAGGATGGTCGTGTTCTCGAACAGCGCGGTCGGGCAGCCGTGGCTCACCGGCGCGACCTGACCGGGCTGGGCCTTGCCGCAGTTGAACGCACCGCCGAGCACGTAGGTCTGCGGGCCGCCGACCGCGGTCATCGAGCCCCAGAAGTCCGTCGTCGTCGCCTGGTAGGCGACGTCGCGGAGCTGCCCGGCGAGCTGCCCGCCCTCGATCCGGTAGAACCGCTGGCCGGTGAACTGGAAGTTGTACCGCTGCATGTCGATCGACCAGCTGTTGTCCCCCACGACGTAGATGCCGCGCTCGACCCCGGCGATGATCTCCTCGGTCGAGGGGCCGTCGGGCGTCGGCTGCAGCGAGACGTTGGCCATCCGCTGCACCGGCACGTGGGCGGCGGAGTCGGCGAACGCGCAGCCGTTGGACCGCTCGGAACCCAACTTGGAGGCCGTGTTGCGGTCGACCTGGTAGCCGACGAGCACGCCGTCGCGGATGAGGTCCCACTGCTGGCCGGCGACGCCCTCGTCGTCCCAGCCGACGGTGGACAGGCCGTGGTCGGCGGTCCGGTCGCCGGTGACGTTCATCAGCGGCGAGCCGTAGTGCAGGGTGCCCAGCTGGTCGACGGTGGCGAACGAGGTCCCGGCGTAGGCGGCCTCGTAGCCCAGCGCCCGGTCGAGCTCGGTGGCGTGCCCGACGGACTCGTGGATGGTCAGCCACAGGTTCGAGGGGTCGACGACCAGGTCGTACCGGCCCGGGTCGACCGAGGGCGCCTTGACCTTCTCCCGAAGCAGCTCCGGCAGCTGGGCGAGCTCACCGCGCCAGTCCCAGCCGCCGCCGGCGACGAACTCCCAGCCCCGGCCCACCGGTGGGGCCAGCGTGCGCATCGACTCGAACGTGCCGGTGGTCCGGTCGACGGTGAGCGCGGTGAACTCCGGGTGCACGCGGACACGCTGCTGCCGGGTGCGGGTGCCGGCCGTGTCGGCGTAGAACTTCTGCTCCTTGACCTGCAGCACGCTGGTCTGGACGTGCTCCACGCCGTCGGCGGCCAGCAGCTGCTCGGAGAGCTCGACGAGCAGCCCGGTCTTCTCCGCGTCGGGGACGGCGAACGGGTCGATCTCGTAGGCCGACACCCACTCGCCGTCGGCGTGCACCGGCTCGGGCGCCAGCTCGACGCGGTCGGTGTTCATCGCGGCGGACACCTGCGCGACGGCGACCGCCTCCTCGGCGAGCCGGACCGCCTCGGCCGCGGTCAGCACGACGCCGGCGGCGAACCCCCAGGTGCCCTCGTGGACGACGCGGACGGCGAGCCCGAGGTCCTCCCCGTCGCCCAGCGCCTCCAGCCGCGCATCGCGCAGCCGGACGCTCTGCGTGCGGATCCGCTCGACCCGCAGGTCAGCGTGCTCGCACCCCAGGTCGACCGCCCGGGTCAGCGCCGCGTCGGCGAGCGCGGACAGCGGGAGGGCGAGGAAGGACTCGTCGACGGAACGGGTCTGTGCCACGGACCGTGTCTACCCCATGCCCCGGCCTCGGCCCCGCTGCAGGGGCCCGCCGCGAGCTCGCGAGCGGTGGGGGGCAGCGGGGTCCTTCAACCGAGCTCGCTGTCCACCCAGCACCAGCGCCAGGCCTCGTCGGGCTCGGCGCTGACGACGACCGGGTGCGCGGTCGAGCCGAAGTGCGCCCGGGAGTGCCGGCGCGGCGAGGAGTCGCAGCAGCCGACGTGGCCGCAGGACAGGCAGGTGCGCAGGTGCACCCACGTCGTCCCCTCGCGCAGGCAGTCCTCGCAGGCCGACTCCGGGTGCGCGGCCCCCACCGGCGCCAGGCGCAGGTGCGTGCAGTGCTCGTCGCTGGGCCGGGGGGCCAGCGGGCGCTCGCGGTCCAGCGACTCCAGCTCCTCGTGGCGGTCGAGCAGCGACTCCTCGACGTCGATGGCGTTGAGCGCGGCCTCCAGCACCTCCGCCGGGGCCGTGCCGGAGTCCCGGGCGCGCACCACGACGTCCCGCTCGGCGTCGAGCATCGCCATCCGCAACCGCGCGTAGATGCTGGACGGCGTCTCCTGGTCGGCCAGCGGCCGGCCCAGCCGCTCCCAGCTGGCGTGCGACCGCGCGATCGACCGGTCGCGCAGCCGGGGGACGACGCCGTCGGGCTCGTCCCCGGTGGTCAGCTCGCTCAGCCGCTGCAACCCGGCGGCGTTGGCGGCGTCCCCGATGACCGCTGCCTGCAGCGCGTCCTCGGCCGGGTCGGGTGCCGGCAGGCCGACCCGGCGCACCAGCCACGGCAGGGTCGAGCCCTGCACCAGCAGGCTGCCCACGACGACGGTGAACGCCGCCAGCAGCAGCACCTCCCGGTCGGGCAGGTCCTCGGGCAGCACCTGCGCCGCGGCGAGCGTGACCACACCCCGCATGCCCGCCCAGGAGACCAACCCGGCCACCGCGGGGCTCCACGCCTGCCGGCGCATCGCCGGGGTGCCGACGGAGAGGAGGCCGGCCAGCCCGAAGACGAACGCGAAGCGCACGACCACGGTGGCCACCAGCACCCCGACGCAGACCAGTGCGACCCGGCCGGCGCCCAGCCCGCTGTCCGCGGCGCCGGAGAGCAGGCCGGGCAGCTGGAGCCCGATGAGCAGGAAGACGCTGTTCTCCAGCACGAACGCGACGGTGCGCCAGGTGATCGCCTCGGTCACCCGCGCCGTCGCCGTCTGCACCTTCGGGGAGACGTGGGCCAGCGCCAGCCCGGTGACGACGGTGGCCAGCACGCCCGAGGCGTGCACCTCCTCCGCGGCCAGGAAGGCCAGGTAGGGAGCCACGAAGGAGACCAGGGTGTCCCGCACGGGGTCCTGCACCCGGGCCCGGACGACGGCGAGCAGCGCGGCGACCACGCCGCCGACCAGCGCCGCGCCCACGACCGCCCAGACGAACTCGCCGGCGACCTCGAACGGCGAGGGCTCCGAGGTCAGCGCCGAGACCGCGACGCTCAGCGCGATCAGCGCCGCGGCGTCGTTGACCAGGCTCTCGTGCTCCAGCAGGGTCGCCACCCGCCGCGGCAGCCCCAGCCGGCGGCCGATCGCCGAGGCGGCGATCGCGTCGGGTGGCGCGACCACCGCACCCAGCGCCAGGGCGGCCGCGAGGGCCACGCCGGGCAGCAGCAACCAGGTGACCCAGCCGACGAACAGCGTGGTGACGACGACGAGCACCACCGACATCGAGACGATGCTGGCCTTGTTGTGCTTGAAGTCGAACAGCGACGTGCGGGCGGTGGTGGCGTACAGCAGCGGCGGGAGCAGGGCGAAGAGCACCACGTCCGGGTCCAGCTGGACGTCCGGCACGTGCGGCAGGAACGACGCCGCGGCGCCGACCACCACGAGCACCAGCGGGGTGGGCCAGCCGAACCGGTCGCACAGGCCGGCCACGACGCCGACGGCGATCACCAGCGCGACCAGCTCGGCGGTCAGCTCCACGGTCTGCTCGTCCCCACGGACGACGATCCTCTCAGTGCAGGTGACTCATCCAGTCGGCCGGCACCCTGCCGGCCGGGCCGGGCACCGGCTGCGCCGCCGGGTGGGCGGTCGGGGCGGTGAGCTCCGGGCCGTCGGCGAACTCGCCCTCCACGTAGTCCCAGAACCAGCCCTCCCCCGGCTCGAAGCTCTGCACGATCCGGTGCCCGGCGGCGTGCGCGTGCGCGGTGGCGTGCTGGTTGGGGGAGGAGTCGCAGCAGCCGACGTGCCCGCAGGCCGCGCACCGGCGCAGGTGCAGCCACCACGCGCCGCTGGCCTCGCACTCGACGCACCCCGTGCCGCTCGGCGGGACGGTCGGGTCGATCTGGTCCATGGGTGCTCCTCCTGGGGTCGATGCGCCGCCGTGAGTCTCACCCAGCGGCGGCTCCTCCGGAAGCGGTCAGACCTGGTCCTGGCCGCCGTCGAGCAGCCCCGGCGTCTCGGTGGACCCGGGCATGTCACGATTCCGCCGAGGCAGCCGGGGACCTCAGCCGTCCAGCACGGTCCAGAGCCGGGTGATCCGGCCCGCGGCGGTCTGGGCGACGTCCAGGCCGCCAAGCACCGGCTCCCCGCCCGGCGGGCCGAGCCGCCAGGGCCGCAGGCCGAGGTCGCCCACGCCGCGGAACGGCCCGGCGGGTGTGAAGACGAGCCCCGGCCCCTGCGCCAGCAGGCCGGTCACCGCGGCCGCCAGCTCCTCCTGGCCGGTCACCGTCCGCTCGCCGTCGACGAACACCACGTCCGCGGCGAACACCTCGGCGATCACCTCGGCCCGGTGCTGCGGGTCCGGTTCGTTGAAGACGCCCTGGAGCATGCGCTCCAGCAGCTGCTCGCTGGTGGGCTCGGACACGGGCGCCTCCCGGCTCGGCTCCGACTGGACGGCGGTCCGCGGTCGACACTGACAGGGCCGTCGCAGAGGAAGCTACATGACATGTCACCCAATTCGGGCAGCCCCGTGCTCACCCCTGACCAGCAGGAGACCTGGTTCGCGTACATGCGGGTGATGCTGCGGCTGTCTCACGAGATGAACCGTCAGCTGCAGACCGACAGCGACCTGTCCCTGCCGGACTTCGACGTCCTCAACGCGCTGGCCGACTCGCCGGGCGGGCGGCTGCAGCTGACCGGGCTGGCCACCCGCCTCGCCTGGGAGCGCAGCCGGCTGTCCCACCACCTGCAGCGGATGAGCGCCCGCGGGCTCGTCGAGCGGAGCCCGTCGGCCACGGACCGGCGGGCGACGGACGCCGTCCTCACCGACGCCGGCCGGGCTGCGCTGACCGCGGCCACCCCGGGCCACGCGGAGCTGGTGCGGCGGATGTTCTTCGACGGGCTGGACCCGGCCCTGCTGCCCGCGCTGCGCACCGCGCTGGAGCAGGTGCACGAGCAGGTGCTCACCCACGGCACGCTGCCGCGCCCCGGTCGGCCGCAGGGGCGACTGCCGGGGTTGGAGCCCGAGGCCTGACGGGTACCCGCCGCGGCATGGCCGGCGACGAGCACGACGTCACGCTCACCTTCGGCGGCAACGCGACGACCCTGCTCCGGCTCGGGCCGTTCACGCTGCTGACCGACCCCAACTTCCTGCACCGGGGCCAGCGGGCCTACCTGGGCTACGGGTTGTTCACCAAGCGGCTCACCGAGCCCGCGCTGCAGCCCACCCAGCTGCCGGCGCTGGACGCGATCCTGCTGTCGCACCTGCACGACGACCACTGGGACAAGATCGCCACCCGCTCGCTGCCGAAGGACACCCCCGTCGTGACCACCCCGGCGGCTGCGCGCGAGCTGGCGGAGAAGGGCTTCGGCGCGACCAGCGACCTCACCGACTGGCAGACCCACGAGCTCACCTCCGGGACGACGACGCTGCGGATCACCTCGGTGCCCGGCGTGCACGGCCCGGGCCTGCTCGGCCGGCTGCTGCCGCCGGTGATGGGCAGCGTGCTCGAGCTGGTCTCCGACGGCACGGTTACCTGGCGGGGCTACATCAGCGGTGACACGCTCTTCCGCCGGGACATCGGGGAGGTGCTGCAGCGCTGCGGCCCGCTCGACGTCGCCATCCCGCACCTGGGCGGCACCAAGGCGTTCGGCTTCACGGTCACCATGGACGGCCGCCAGGGCGCCGACCTCGTCGACCTGCTGCGGCCGTCGGTCGTCGTCCCGGTGCACTACGACGACTACACGGCGTTCAGCAGCCCGCTCGGTGACTTCGTCGCCGAGGTGGCCGCCCGCCGCGCCCCGGGGGAGATCCGCACCGTGGGCCGCGGCCAGACCATCTCACTGCGCGCCACCCCCGCAGGAGACCACTGATGGAGTACCGCCAGCTGGGCAGGTCGGGGCTGCGCGTCTCGACGCTGACCCTGGGCACGATGACCTTCGGCGGTGCCGGCACCACCTCGTCCGCGCCTGCGAGGCCTCGCTGCAGCGGCTGGGCACCGACCACATCGACCTGTACCAGCTGCACGAGTGGGACGGGCTGACCCCGCTGGAGGAGACCTTCGAGGCGCTCCGGTCGCTGGTCGACGCCGGCAAGGTGCGCTACGTCGGCATCTCCAACTACTCCGGCTGGCAGCTGATGAAAGCGGTCGGGACCGCGGAGCGGATCGGCGCGCCCCGGCCGGTCAGCCAGCAGGTCTACTACTCCCTGCAGGGCCGGGAGGCCGAGTACGAGCTGGTGCCGGCGACGCTGGACCAGGGGCTGGGCGTGCTGGTGTGGAGCCCGCTGGCCGGTGGGCTGCTGTCGGGCAAGTACCGCCGCAGCCGGCGGAGGGCCGCCAGCTGTCGGACTGGGGCGAGCCGCCGGTGTACGACCCCGAGGCCCTCTACGACACCATCGAGGTGCTGGTGTCCGTCGCCGAGGCGCGCGACGTGCCCCCGGCGCCGGTCGCGCTGGCCTGGACGCTGTCCCGGCCCGGGATCACCTCGGTCGTGGTCGGCGCCCGCACGCCGACCAGCTGCGGCAGGACCTCGCCGCCGCCGACCTCACCCTGGACGACGCCGAGGTCGCCCGGCTGGAGGAGGTCAGCCGCCCGCCGCTGCTCTACCCGTACTGGCACCAGGCGACCACCGCCGCCGACCGGCTCTCCCCCGCGGACCTCTCCCTGCTGGCCCGCCACCTCTGAGCCGGCTACGCGCGGCCGGCGAGCCGCATCGCCCGGGTCTGCACGTCGGCTCGTAGCGCCGCCTCGTCCACCGTGGTGCTGACGCCGTCGCGCACCACCTGCCGGCCGGCGACCCAGGTGTCGCGGACGTGCCGCGAGCCGACCGACCAGACCAGGTGGGTGAGCAGGTCGGTCACGTCGCCGACCGGCGTGAACGCGATGTCCCCGCTGTCCACGTGCACCAGGTCCGCCCGCCGTCCGGCGGTGAGCTGGCCCAGGTCGTCGCGCCCGATCGCCGCGGCCGCCGCGCCGGTGGCCAGCCAGAAGGCCTCCGGGGCGGTGAGCGCGGTCGCGTCCCGCTCCCGGAGCCGGGCCAGCTGGGCGGCCAGCCGGAGGTCCTCGAACAGGTCCAGGTTGTCGTTGGACGCCGGCCCGTCGGTGCCCATGCCGACCCGGATGCCCAGGTCGAGCATGTCCCGCAGCCGCGCGGTGCCGCTGGCCAGCTTGGTGTTGCTGCCCGGGCAGTGGGCCACCGCGACGTCGTACTCCCGCCAGAGCTCCAGGTCGCCGTCGTCCATGTGCACGCAGTGCGCGCCGAGCACCCGGCCGCCGAGCACGTCGTGGGCGGCCAGCAGCGCCGGGACGCTCAGCCCGTGGGTGGCCAGCAGCTCGTCGCCCTCGGTGGCGGTCTCCGCGACGTGCACGGTGAGCAGCAGGCCGTGCTCGCGGGCCGCCCCGGCCGCCTGGGTGAGCACCGGGAGGGGCACCGTGTACGCCGAGTGCGGGCCGATGCCGAACTCGACCTGCTCGTCGCTGCGCCCGGCCAGCCCGACCGCGGTGGCCAGCTGCTCGTCGAAGGTGCCGAACCCGGGGAGCCCGATGAGCGGGTTGGCCACGACCGCCCGGGCGCCGGTCGCGCGCACCGCCGACGCGATCCGCTCGGGCTGGAAGTACATCTCCACGCTGGTGGTGACCCCGTGCCGGAGCATCTCCGCCGACGCGGCGGTCATCGCCACCTCGACGTCCTCGGCTGTGAGCCTCGCCTCACGCGGCCACATCACCTCACGCAGCCAGCGGTCCAGCGGGAGCCCCTCGCCCTGGCCCCGGAACAGCACCATCGGGGCGTGCGAGTGGGTGTTCACCATGCCCGGCGTGAGCACCCCCGGCAGCCGCCTGACCTCGGCGTCCTCCGCCACGTGCGGCGCGTCCGCGGCCGGGCCGACCCAGCTGATCACGCCGTCGTCGACGTCGAGCACGGCATCGGGGACGACGGTGCCGGCGCGGTCCCCCACGACCACGGCGCGGGCGGTGAAGCGCTGCATGGCGGAACCGTAACCGCCGGGCCCCCGTTGGACGGGGCGTGCCGACGGCTGCTGCCGCCGACCCGGGCGGACTCACGGGAACAGTGCTCGACCTGATGGAGGCGCTCGGCGCCCCGGGGGTCGGGCTCGCCATCCTGCTCGAGACGGTGGTGCCACCGATCCCCAGCGAGGTGGTGCTGCCGCTGGCCGGCTACCTCGCCCAGACCGGGCGGATGGGGCTGGTCGCGGCCTTCCTCGCCGCGACCGCGGGCTCGCTGATCGGGGCGTCGTTCCTGTACCAGCTGGGCCGCTGGCTGGGGCCCGAGCGCAGCCGCCGCTGGCTGGACCGGCTGCCGCTCGTCGACACCGCCGACGTGGACAAGGCCTTCGACGCCTTCGAGCGTCGTGGCCGGGCGGCCGTGCTGCTCGGCCGGCTGGTTCCGGTGGTGCGCAGCTTCATCTCCGTGCCCGCCGGCGTCGTGCGCATGCCGTGGCCGCAGTTCCTGCTCTACACCGCGATCGGCAGCGCCGTCTGGAACGGCACCCTGATCGGGGCCGGGGTGGCGCTGGGCACCCAGTACGAGCTGGTCGAGCGCTACGTCGGGCTGCTGGACTACGCGCTGGTCGCGGCCGTCGTCGGCTTCGGGACCTGGATCGTCGTCCGGCACCTCCGGCGCCGAGGCAGCACCCTGGGCGGGTGACCGAGCCCCGCACCCGCCCGGACGTCGTCGCCTTCGACGTCAACGAGACCCTGCTGGACCTCGCGCCGGTCGGCGCCGCGCTGGTCGAGCAGGGGCAGCCCGCCGAGCTGCTGCCCACCGTCTTCGCCCGCACCCTGCTCACCGGCTTCGCCGGCGCGGCCGTGGGCAGCTGGTTCCCGTTCCGGGCCGCCTTCGAGGCCTCGGTGGCGCAGCTGACCGGCCTCCCGGCGCCCGCCTGCTCCGCGGTGGCCGATGCTTTCATGGAGATGTCGCCGCACGCGGACGTCGAGCCGGCGTTCCGGCGGCTGACGGAGGCCGGCGTACGGGTGGTGACGTTGAGCCACGGCGCGCCCGGAGTCGCCGAGGCCGGGCTGACCCGCGGCGGTGTGCACGGCCTCGTCGAGCAGACCCTGACCTCGCAGTCGATCCGGGCGTGGAAGCCGAACCGGGAGGCCTACCTCTGGGCGGTCGGGGTCTGCGGGGTGGAGCCTGCGCAGATGGCGCTGGTGGCGTCGCACTCCTGGGACGTGCTGGGCGCCTCCCGCGCGGGGCTCACCACCGGCTTCACCTCGGGCCGCTCGGAGCAGGTCTTCGCCGATGTGCTCGGTGCTCCGGACGTGCAGGGCGGGTCGCTGGTCGAGGTGGTCGAGGCGCTGCTCGCCCTCCCCCGCCGGTGACCGCCCGCGAGGTCGGCACCCCGCTGGGACCGGCACGGGTGCACTGCGCCGAGCCGCCGGCCGAGGTCGCCGGCACGCTGGTGCTCGGCCACGGCGCCGGCGGCGGGGTGGACTCCGCCGACCTGCGCGCCGTCGCCGGGGCCGGCTCGGCGGCGGGGTGGCGGGTGCTGCTGGTCGAGCAGCCGTGGAAGGTCGCCGGGAGACGGATCGCGCCCGCGCCGCCGCGGCTGGACGAGGCCTGGACGGCGGTGCTGGCCGCGGTGTCCGACCTGGTCGGCGGACCGCTGGTGCTCGGTGGCCGCAGCGCCGGGGCACGGGTGGCCTGCCGGACGGCGTCGGCGCAGGGTGCGGCCGGGGTCCTCGCCCTGGCCTTCCCGCTGCACCCGCCCGGCAGGCCGGAGAAGAGCCGCGCCGCGGAGCTGCGCGGCGTCGCCGTCCCGCTGGTCGTCGTGCAGGGCGGGACCGACGCCTTCGGCCGCCCGGCCGAGGTCGAGGCCGCGCTCACCGGGCACGACGGGACGGTGCGCGCCGTGCCCGGTGACCACGCGTTGTCGAAGGACCCCGCGGCCGTCGCCGCCGCCGCCGTCAGCTGGCTGGGGCAGCTCTGACGGCGGCGGCCACCGTCACCTCCGGAACCGGCGGATGATCAGCAGGAGCAGCACCAGCACGGCCGCCCCGCCGGCAGCGGGGGCCGCGTAGCGGGTGAACGCCGCGCCGCCGGCCACCTCCAGCAGGTCGATCGGCTCCGGCTCCACCGGGGTGAGCGGGCGCTGCGGCGCGGACGGCGTGCTCCGGACCGGGCCCCCAGCGGCGGGCCGGTTCGGCGGGGCGGTGGTGCCCGTCGGCGGCTTGCTCGGTGCCTTCTTCGCCGCGGTGATGGGGGTGGGGGCGGCCTTCGTCGGCGGGAGCGTCGGGTCGGGCACCGCCGCGGCCGGGGCCGGCGCGGCCTTCGCCGGGGTGGCCTTCACCGGCGGGGTGACCGCCGACGACTGCGTGGTCGCGGCGCCGTCGGCCGCGGCGGCGGTCGCTGCGGCCTCCGCCGCCGCCGTGGTGACGGTCGGTTCCTGCCGCACCTCGGCCGCCGCCTGGTCGACGAGGCCGGCGTCCCCGCTGGCCAGCTGGGCGGAGAGCTTGTCGGCGAACTGCCCGAGCAGCTTGTTGCCCACGTCGGTCATCACGCCGCGGCCGAACTGCGCGGGACGGCCGGTGATGTTCAGGTCGGTCAGCACGTCGACCCGGGTGACGCTGCCCTCGGCGGCCAGCGTGGCGGTGACGATCGCCGCGGCGGTGCCGTTGCCCCGCTGGTCCTTGCCGCGGGCGTCGATGACCGCCTTGTGCGCGGTCTCGTCCTTCTCGATGAAGGAGCCCTTGCCCTGGTAGGTGAGGTTGATCGGGCCGAGCTTGACCTTCACCCGGCCGGTGAAGTCATCCTGGTCGACCGAGTCGAGGACGGCGCCCGGCATGCAGGGTGCGATCCGGTCGATGTCCAACAGCACCCGCCACGCCTCGTCGACGGGCAGGGGGACGGTGAACGAGTTCTCCAGCTGCACTGCAGGACCTCCGAGTCTGTGCGGCCCGACGCCGTCCCGAGGGGCGGCGACACCGGCGGCGTGCCGGGCCGGGACGTGCGCTGATCTGGCTGTGACGGCGACGCCACCACGCACCGTCCCACACATCCGATCACGGGTGGGACGACGGCGCAGGCGGGATCACGACGGCGCGCCGGACCGGCCCGCCCCGGGAGGACGGACCGGTCCGGTCGGGCCGGTCGCTACAGACCCGCGGCCGCGGCCAGGGCCCGCTTGGTGAGCACCTGCGCGAGGTGCTGCCGGTAGTCGGCCTGGGCGTTGAGGTCGTTGCTCGGGCTGGTGCCCTCGGCGGCCTGGGCGGCGGCGGCGGTGACCGTCTCCAGGCTCACGTCGACCCCGACCAGGGCGGCCTCGGTGGCGCTGGCCCGCAACGGGGTCGGCCCCATGTTGGTCAGCCCGATGCGCGCCTCGGTGATCCGGCCGCCCTCCCGCCGGACGGCCGCGGCCACCGCCACGATCGACCAGGCCTGGGCGACCCGGTTGAACTTCTCGTAGCGGACGCCCCAGCCGTCGGCCGCGGCGATCTTGGGGAGCCGGATCTCCACGAGCAGCTCCCCCTCCTCGAGCACGGTGGTCAGGTAGTCGACGAAGAACTCGCCGGCCGGCACCGTCCGCCGTCCGGCCGGGCCGGCGATGACGAACTCGGCGTCCAGCGCCAGCGCCACCGCCGGCAGGTCACCGGCCGGGTCGGCGTGCGCCAGCGCGCCGCCGAAGGTGCCCCGGCGGCGGACCTGCCGGTCGGCCACCGTCTCGGTGGCCTGCACCAGCAGCTGGGCGTACTGGGCCAGCAGCGGGTCGCTGAGCACGTCGGCGTGCGTCGTCATCGCGCCGACGACCAGCTGGTCGCCCTCCTCGCGCACCCCGCGCAGCTCCTCGACCCGGGTGAGGTCGACGACGAGCTCCGGTGCGGCCAGCCGCAGCCGCATCACCGGGATCAGCGACTGCCCACCGGCGAGGACCTTCACGTCGTCCCCGCCGTCGGCGATGGCCTGCAGCGCCTCCTCGACGGTGGTGGGCCGGGAGTACGCGAACGCTGCGGGGATCACTGCTGGTCTCCTTCGGTGGCAGAAGCGGTGGCCGCCTCGCTGGAGGAGACGCTGTGCGCGTTGGTGCCCGCGGTGGCCCGGTCGCCGCCGTCCCCGCCGCCGTGGATGGCCCGCCAGACCCGTTCCGGGGTCAGCGGCATGCGGATGTCGGACACGCCCAGGTGCCGGACGGCGTCCAGCGCGGCGTTGACGACGGCCGGGGTGCTGGCGATGCAGCCGGCCTCCCCGACCCCCTTGGCACCGATTGGGTTGCCCGGGGCCGGGTGCACCGTGTTGGCCGTGTCGAAGTGCGGCAGGTCGGCCGCCGACGGCACCAGGTAGTCCACGAACGTGCCGGTGGTCAGGTTGCCCTCGGCGTCGTAGATCGCCTCCTCGTACAGGGCCTGCGCGATGCCCTGGGCCAGGCCGCCGTGGATCTGGCCCTCGACGATGAGCGGGTTCACGATCGTGCCGACGTCGTCGACCGACGCGTACTTGCGGATCTTGACGAAGCCGGTCTCGGTGTCGACCTCCATCGCGCAGATGTGGGTGCCGTGCGGGAAGGAGAAGTTCACCGGGTCGAACGTCGCCTCGGCGTCGATCGTGGGCTCGATCCCCTCCGGGTAGTCGTGCGCGGCGAAGACCGCCAGGGCGATCTCCTGGATGCCGACGCCCGAACCCGGCGTGCCCTTGACGGAGAACTTCCCAGCGCTGAAGTCCAGGTCGTCCTCGTCGGCCTCCAGCATGTGGGCGGCGACCTTGCGGGCCTTGGCGATCACCTTGTCCGCGGCCTTGACCACCGCGGTGCCGCCCACGACCAGCGATCGGGACCCGTAGGTGTCCATGCCCCGCGGCGACACGGCGGTGTCACCGTGCAGCACCTCGACGTCTTCGAACGGCACGCCCAGCTGGTCGGCGACGAGCTGGCTCCACGCCGTCTCGTGGCCCTGGCCGTGCGGCGTCGAGCCGGTGACCACCTCGACCTTGCCGGTGGGCAGCATCCGGATGGAGGCCGCCTCCCAGCCCCCCGCGCCGTAGGACAGCGAGCCGAGCACCCGGGAGGGGGCCAGGCCGCACATCTCCGTGAAGGTGGAGAAGCCGATGCCCAGCTGCACCGGGTCGCCGGACTCGCGGCGGCGCTGCTGCTCGGCCCGCAGCTCGTCGTACCCGATCATCTCCAGCGCCTGCTGGGTGGCCGTCTCGTAGTCACCGCTGTCGTACTCCATGCCGCAGACGGTGGTGAACGGGAACTCCTCCGCCTGGATCCAGTTCTTCCGGCGCAGCTCGAGGGGGTCCATGCCGAGCTCGACGGCGAGCTCGTCCATGATCCGCTCGATCGCGAAGGTCGCCTCCGGCCGGCCGGCGCCGCGGTAGGCGTCGGTGGGCACCTTGTTGGTGAACACGCCGTCGCACTCGAACCGGTAGGCCGGGAACTTGTAGATGCCGTTGAACATGAACGCACCCAGCGCCGGGACGCCGGGGGTGATGAGCCGCAGGTAGGCGCCCATGTCGGCCAGGATCCGGCAGCGCAGGCCGCGGACGTTGCCCTCGCGGTCGGACGCGATGTCGATGAACTGGACCTGGTCGCGGCCGTGGTGGGCGGTCATCAGCGACTCGCTGCGGGTCTCGGTCCACTTCACCGGCTTGCCCAGCCGGCGGGCGACCAGCAGCGCCAGCACCTCCTCCGGGTTGACCTGGAGCTTGCCGCCGAAGCCGCCACCGACGTCCGGGGCGATGACGCGCAGCTTGTGCTCCGGGACACCGGTGACCATGGCGAGCATGACCCGCAGGACGTGCGGGATCTGGGTCGCCGACCACAGCGTGAAGTTGTCCCCCTGCGGCTGGACGACGACCGAGCGGGGCTCCATGAACGCCGGGATGAGCCGCTGGTTGACGAAGCGGCGGCTGACGACCACGTCGGCGTCGTCGAACGCCTGGTCGACCGAGGCGCCGGTGCCGGCCTCGGCGGAGTCGAAGACGAAGTGGTAGCTGGTGTTCGACGACAGGTGGTCGTGGACGAGCGGGGCCCCGTCCTTGACCGCCTCCTCCATGTCCAGGACCACCGGCAGGGACTCGTAGTCGATGTCGATCGCCTCGAGGGCGTCGGCGGCCGCACTGCGGCTGCGGGCGATGACGATCGCGACCGCCTCACCGACGTGGTTCACCTGGTCGACGGCGATCGAGGGGTGGCCGGGGTTGACCATGTCCGGGGTGACCGGCCAGGCACAGGGGATCGAGCCCTGCTCCTCGGCGAGGTCGGCGCCGGTGAGGACGGCGACGACGTTGGGCCGCTCCTTGGCGGCGCTGACGTCGAGCTGGGTGATCCGCGCGTGGGCCACCGGGCTGCGCAGCACCGACATGTGGAGCATGCCGGGCAGCACCATGTTGTCGGTCCAGGTCGTCTTGCCGGTGATCAGCCGCGCGTCCTCCTTGCGGCGGCGGGCCTTGCCGACCTCCTTCGCCGGGGCCATGGCCGCGGCGTCCTCGGTGACGGTCATGACTGCGCCGCCATGGGCTCCGCAGCGGCCGTGTCGCCTGCCGCCGGTGAGGCGCCCGGGTCACCCGGCGCCTCACCCCGCATCTCCGCCGCCGCCTGCTGCACGGCGCGCACGATGTTCTGGTAGCCGGTGCAGCGGCAGAGGTTGCCCTCGATGCCCTCACGCACCTCGGTCTCGGTCGGGTCCGGGTTCTCCTTCAGCAGGTCGATCGAGGCCATGATCATCCCGGGGGTGCAGAACCCGCACTGCAGGCCGTGCAGCTCGTGGAACGCCCGCTGGACCGGGTGCAGCGTGGCGCCCCCGCCGGAGGCGACCCCCTCGATGGTGGTCACCTCGCTGCCGTCGGCCTGCACGGCGAGCACGGTGCAGGACTTCACCGCCTGCCCGTCCAGGTGGACCGTGCACGCGCCGCAGTTGCTGGTGTCGCAGCCCACGACCGTGCCCACCTTGCCCAGCTGTTCCCTGAGGTAGTGCACCAGCAGGGTCCGCGGCTCGACGTCGTCCGAGTAGGACGCCCCGTCGACCCGCACGTTGATCTGCGTCACGTGTCCTCCGCTTCGTTGCATCGGCTCTGCACCGCGGTCGGCCCGCGGATCCTGCGGCAGTGTGACAACCGACACGCGCGCGAGTCCACACCCGGTGCTCCCGGTCGACGACCCGGCTCCGCATTCGCGGTCGCCCAAAGCTTGGCGGATCCGCAGCTGCGGAAGTACAGCGGTGGGTCGGGCCGCAGCCCGGCCGCAGGGCAACGTTGCACCGCGTTGCAGCGGGGCAGCGCTCAGCGGCGGACCGGACCGCGGGGTCCGCCGCGCAGCCGCTGCACGTGCCCGGCCGCGGCGGTGCGCCGCGCCCCGGGCGGGAGCACGGCCAGGCACGCCTGCCAGGTGCCCAGGTCGTCGGCCGCCTCGGCCAGCTCGCTGTAGCGGACCAGCAGGTCCGGGCGCCCGCTGGTCAGCACCGCCGTGCGGACCTCGTCGGCGAGACGGGCGCGGGCGGCTCGCACGCCCGGTGCCATCGATCCGGGCAGCAGCGGCCCGCGGTAGCGGTCCAGCGCGGAGCCCACCGCGCCCTGGGCGATGAGTCCGCGCACCTCCTCGGCGTCGGTCCGCACCGGCCCGAGCAGCCGGTAGGGCCGCGAGCCGACGAGCTGGTCGCCCACCAGCCGGCGGAGCCGGGACAGCTCGGCGCGCACGGTGACCGCAGCGGCGTCGCCGGCGTGGCACTCGGCGGCCAGCTGCTCCGCCGTCCGCCCGGTGCCCGCGGCGGCGGCCTCGGCGAGCAGCACCATCAGCTCCGAGTGCCGCAACGACAGCTCCTGCGCACCGGCGGCGGTGCGGAGCCGGGCGCGGTCGCGCCCCAGGACCTCCAGCGTCGGGACGACGGGCCGCAGGCCGGCGGGGGACCGGTCGGCGCGCATCCCCCGGTCACGGCTCAGCCAGCGGAGCTCGGACTCCGCGGCAGCCGCCGTCGCCCGGACCAGGGTCAGCACGTGCGGACTGGCCACGTGGTCGCCGCCGGTCACGTCGATGGCGCCGAGCAGGGCACCGGTGAGCGGGTCGTGCACCGGTGCCGCCGAGCAGCTCCACGGCTGGACCGGACGGCGGTAGTGCTCGCTGCCGTAGATCTGGACGGCGTGGTCGAGGGCGAGGGCGGTGCCCGGCGCGTTGGTCCCGGCGGTGCTCTCGCTCCACGTGGCGCCCTCCACGAAGTGCACCCCGGCGGCCCGGTCACGGAGCCGCGAGTCGCCCTCCACCCACAGCATCCGGCCGGCCGCGTCGGTGACCGCGACGATCATCTGGTCGGCCTCGGCGTCGGCGACGAGCAGCCGGCGGATCACCGGCATGACCGCGGCCAGCGGGTGGGCCGCCCGGTAGGCGACCAGGTCGTCGTCGAGCAGGTCGACCGGGGGCGGCGCCCCGTCGGGGTCGACGCCGCTGCTCAGCGACCGCCGCCACGAGTCCCACACGACCGCGCGCACCTGGTCCCGCGGGGGTGTGTCGACCTGCGTGACGAGGGCCTCGTGCGCGGCCCGGAGGCGCCGGGCGAGCACCGGGCCCGGGTCTCCGTCAGGAAGTGCGAGCCACGGGTTCACGGTCGTCACGGCGCGGGGTCCCCGGGGCTGAGGGTCATGGTCGCCCCATCGTGACCGCTGTCACGGGATCGCGCCAGCAGGGTGGCCTGCGACTGTCAGGCGGCGGCGAGCTCCCGGCGGCGCAGCACCGCCGAGACGGCGAGGAAGCCGAGCCCGAGCACGGCCAGCCCGGCACCCACCAGGCTGGGTGCCCGGTAGCCGAAGCCGGCGGCGATGACCAGGCCACCGAGCCATGCACCCAGGGCGTTGGCCAGGTTGAGCGCCGAGTGGTTGAGCGCCGCGCCGAGCATCTGCGCCTCCCCGGCGACCTCCATCAGCCGCAGCTGCAGGCAGACGGCCAGGACCGAGCTGGCGCCGGCGGTCAGGAACACCGCGACGAGGAGCGCGCCCGTGCTGCCGGCGAGGACGACCACGGCCAGCAGGAAGCCGCCCAGCGCCACGACCGCGCCGAGCAGCGACGGGAACAGCGCGCGGTCGGCGAGCCGGCCACCGAGCGCGGTGCCGATGATCATGCCGACGCCGAACACCAGCAGCGCGACCGGGACGAAGCTCGCCGAGGCCCCGGCGACGTCGGTGAGCAGCGGGGCGATGTAGCTGTACAGGGCGAACATGCCGCCGAAGCCGACGATCCCGAACAGCAGCGTGAGGACGACCTGCGGCCGGCGGAGCGCGCCCAGCTCCGACCGGATGGTCGCCTCGGCACGGCCGGGGAGGGCGGGGACGACGAGCAGGACGGCGAGCACGGTCACCGCACCGATGAGCACGACGGCCCAGTAGGCAGAGCGCCAGCCCATCGCCTGGCCGAGCCAGGTCGCCGCGGGGACGCCGACCACGTTGGCGACCGCCAGGCCGAGCATCACCGAGCTGACCGCCCGGCCGCGGAGCCGGTCGGGCACCAGCGAGGCGGCGATGAGCGAGGCGACACCGAAGAAGGCGCCGTGCGGCAGCCCGGCCAGGAACCGGGCGAGGACCAGGGTGCCGTAGCCGGGGGCCAGCGCGCTCAGCGCGTTGCCGACGACGAACGCCGTCATCAGGCCCATGGCCAGGCCGCGGCGCGGCAGCCGGGCGCCGAGGGCGGCGATCACCGGCGCGCCGACGACCACACCGAGGGCGTAGGCGGAGATGAGGTGACCGGCCGAGGGGATGCTCGCGTCCACCCCGGCGGCGATGTCGGGCAGCAGGCCCATCGTGACGAACTCGGTGGTGCCGATGGCGAAGGCGCCGATGGCCAGCGCGCCGATGGCGAGGACCGCGGTGCGGGTGGAGGGGACGGTCGGGGCCGGCGTCGTCTCGACGGCGGGGGCGGCACTCACACGTGGAGCCAAGACGGTGGCCCGGGCGGGCATTCCCCGGCCCCGGTTGGTCTCAAGCAACCACCCCCGGGTGCCGATGACCGACGCAGGACCGGGGAGGGGGCTGTCATGGCCGCACGGAGACGCCGCACGCCGAACGCCGGCGTGCGCCGCACGCCGCAGAGGGGCGCCCGCCGCGCGCCGAGGAACGGCGGGCTGACGCGCTGGCTGACCCCCGTGCTGGCGCTCGCCGCCGGCGGGTCGTTCGCGGCGGCCCAGCTCACCCCGGTGGTGGTCGACCTCACGGCGTCCAGCACGATCGCCGACGAGGGGGTCACCTCGGGCGGCAGCGCAGCCAGCTCGCTCGGCGACGGCCTGTTCTCCTGGTCCACCGGTCCGGTGGCCGGCGACTCCAACGGCGCGACGGTGGCCGACGGCGACGCCGTGCGCGACCTCGCCGTCCCCCAGCCGCCCCGGCCGGGCGGGATCACGCTGCAGCCCTGGGCGGCCAGGGGCGTCGCCCCGACGCTGACCCCGCGGGAGCCCGCCTGCGGCGGGTACAGCACCCCGAGGAGGATCACCCCGGGGGTGGTGGCCGGCACCGGCTCGGCCACCGTCACCTGGATGTCCGACGCCCGCGGGGAGGTGCAGTCCTACCAGGTCTCCGCGGTCCAGCAGCCGGTGAGCGGGGTCCAGCCGGCCCCGGTCACCACCACCGCGGCCCAGCCGGACGGGTGCCAGCAGGTCACCGCGACCATGACCGGGCTGGTGTCGGGTCGGTACTACGTGTTCTGGCTGGAGGAGCAGGTCACCAGCGCGACCACCGGGCGGGCCCGGCTGGACCAGGTCGGCAGCTCGGCGCCGGTGCTGGTCGGCTGAGCTCCTCGGTCGGCTGGGCTCCTCGGTCGGCTGGGTTCCTCGGTCGGCTGGGTCACTCGGTGCTGGCGAACAACCGTGCCCCGAGCCCGATGAGCGCGACGGTGATGACCGCGACGGTGAGCAGCTGCACCCCGACCGGCACCGCCCAGCCGGCCCAGGTGAGCGGTGGCAGCAGCTTCTGCTCCGCCGCCGCGGTCAGGTCCAGGCGCTCGAGCACCAGGTGGCGCATCGGCTGGACGACGTAGGTCAGCGGGTTGAGCCGGGTGACGACGCTCAGCCAGGCCGGCAGGCCACCGAGCGGGAACAGCGACCCGGACAGGAACATCATCGGGGTGATCAGCAGCTGGAGCATCGGCATCGCGCCCTGGATGGTCGTGATCCGGGTGGACAGCAGCACCCCGAGCGCGGTCAGGAACAGCGAGCCGAGGAACAGGCAGCCGATCAGCTCCACCAGCAGCAGCGGGTCGTAGGGGATCCCGACCGTGCCGACCAGGGCGAGCAGCACCAGGCTCTGCCCGGTGGCGACGATCGCCCCGCCCAGGCACTTGCCCCAGATGATCGACGCCCGCGAGATCGGCGCGACCATCATCTCGCGCAGGAAGCCGAACTCCCGGTCCCAGACCAGCGAGATGCCGGCGAACGCGGCGGTGAACAGCACCGAGGTGGCCAGCACGCCCGGGAAGAGGAACGTGCGGAAGCTGATCCCGCCGCCGGTGTCGACGATGCTGCCCAGCCCGGTGCCCATCACGAAGATGAACAGCAGCGGCTGCAGCAGCATCGACAGCATCCGGGCGCGGTCGGACCGGAAGCGCAGCAGCTCGCGGCGGGTGACGACCCAGGTGGCCCGGGCGTGGTGGGACAGGTCGCTGCGCACCTCGCCGAGCGGACCGGCGGGGACGGGCAGCGTCGTCGTGGAGTCGGTGCCCATCGGGTCGGTGCTCACCGGGTCGGTGCTCATCGGGTCGGTGCTCATCGGGTCATCGCCCTTCCGGCGGCCGCCCGGGGCGCCTCGGAGTCGCGGATCGTGCGGCCGGTGTAGGTCAGGAAGACGTCGTCCAGGCTGGGCCGGGTGACGGTCACCGACCGGATGTGCAGGTCGAGCTCGGTGAACAGCCGGGGGACGACCTGCGCGCCCTCCGGGACGGCGAGGGTCACCTGCCCCTCGTGCACGCCGGCCTCCAGGCCGAGCCGCTCCCGGATCCGGGCGATCGCCAGCTCGTCGTCGTCGGTGCGCAGCGCGATCCGGTCGGTGCCGACGCTGGACTTCAGCGCCTCCGGGGTGTCCTCCACGACGACCTGGCCGTGGTCCATGATCGCGATCCGGTCGCAGTGCTCGGCCTCGTCCATGTAGTGCGTGGTGACGAAGACGGTGATCTCGGTGCGCTGCCGCAGGTCGCGCAGGTAGTCCCAGATGGCCGCGCGGGTCTGCGGGTCCAGCCCGATCGTCGGCTCGTCGAGGAAGAGCACCTGCGGCGCGTGCACCAGGCCGCGGGCGATCTCCAGCCGGCGCTTCATGCCGCCGCTGTACTTGACGACCGGGTCGCGGCGGCGGTCGGTGAGCGCCACCATCTCCAGCACCTCCCCGATCCGGCGGTCGGCGTCGGCGCGGGAGAGCCCGTAGAGGTCGGCGTGGAAGCGCAGGTTCTGCTCGGCGGTGAGCTGCTGGTCCAGGGTCTGCTGCTGGAACACCAGGCCGATCCGGCGGCGGACCTCGGTCCGCTCCCGGACGACGTCGAACCCGGCCACCCGCGCCGTCCCCGAGGTGGGGTTCCGGATGGTGCACAGCATCTCGATGGTGGTGGACTTCCCGGCACCGTTCGGGCCCAGGAACCCGTAGGTCTGCCCCGCCTCGACGCGCAGGTCGAGGCCGCGGACCGCCTCGACGACACCGTCGGCCGCCGGGTAGCTCTTGGTCAGCCCGACCACCTCGATGGCGGGCTCTCTAACGGTGTTAGACACAGCGCAGACAGTCCTCTTACACCGTTAGGCTGTCAAGCGTGACCGCCACCCGCCCGCCGGTGACCCGCGAGGCCGTCGTCAGCACCGCCCTGGCGCTGCTCGCCGACGGCGGGCTGGAGGCCGTCTCGTTCCGCCGGATCGCCACCCAGCTGGGGGTGTCGGCACCCACGCTCTACTGGCACGTCGAGAGCAAGCGGCAGCTGATGGACCTGATGGCCGAGGAGCTGGTCCGCCGCAACGAGTCCTCCTACGCCGGCCCGCGGCCCGGGCAGCCGTGGTGGGAGTGGCTCCGCGAGGACGCCCGGCAGCTGTTCACCGCGCTGATCGGCACCCGCGACGCGCCGCGGGTGGTCGCCGGCAACCGGCCCAGTGCCGAGTCCTTCGCCGGCATCGAGCGGGTGCTCGGCGTGCTGGTCGAGGCAGGCATGACGCCGGGGCAGGCCCAGCAGACGCTGTTCGCGATCGGCGCCTACGTCATCGGCAGCGCGACCGAGTGGCAGGCCGAGGCGGAGCGGGCGCGCGTGCAGCCGCTGCTCGACGCCGACGACGGGGCGGCCGACGCCGTCCGGGCCCGGGCGCTGGCCGAGCAGCCGGTGCTGCTGGCGGCGATCGGCGAGCTGCTGGACCAGCCGCACTCGGCGGCGTTCGAGCACGGCCTGGACCTGCTCGTCCACGGTCTCCGCGCCCGCTACAGCTGACCCGCGGGGTCAGTGCACGGCGACCTGCGCGGCCTCCGGGTCGGGGTCCTCCAGCTGCCACGGGCGGACGACGACCACCAGGACGACGATCGCCAGCACCAGCGACGCGAGGACCACCGTGCCCATGGCGACGGCGTCGTTGCCCAGCAGGCCGACCAGCGGCGACACCGCGGCACCGACCCCGAACTGGACGGCGCCAAGCAGCGCGGCTGCGGTGCCGGCGGCGTCACCGTGCCGGGACAGCGCCAGCGCCGGGGCGTTGGGGAGCGCGAGACCGCAGGCGAACAGCACCGCCCACAGCGGGACGGCGACGGCGAGCAGCCCGCCGGTCGCGGTGGCGGCGAGCGCCAGCAGCACCGCTCCGGCCGCGGCTCCGGCGACGGTGCCGGCGACCAGCACCTGCGCCGGGGAGAACCAGCGGAGCAGCACCGGGTTGAGCTGGGTGGCGGCGATCAGCCAGACGGCGCCGGCGCCGAAGAGCAGCCCGAACTGCTGCTCGTCGAGGCCGAACTCGTCCTGGTAGACGAACGAGGACCCGGAGACGTAGGCGAACAGGCCGGCCATGGTCAGGCCCGCGACCAGGACGAAGCCGACGTAGGCACGGTCGCCGAACAGCGACCGGTAGCCGCGCAGCGTGCCCCGGATGCCGTCGCGGCTGCGGCGCTCCGGGGGCAGTGTCTCGCGGACGGCGGCGGAGCCCATCGCGACCAGCAGCAGGCCGTAGACGGCCAGCAGCGCGAACACACCCCGCCAGGAGGTGAACCGGAGCAGCTCACCGCCGATCGTCGGGGCGAGCACCGGCGCGACGCCGAGCACCAGGAACAGCCGGGAGAGCATCGTGGCGGCGGCGCGGCCGTCGAACAGGTCGCGGACGACGGCGATGGCGATCACCGAACCGGCCGCGGCGCCCACGCCCTGCAGCACGCGCAGCAGCCCGAGGACGGCGACGCTGGGCGCGAGGAGCACCAGCAGCGAGGCGAGCACGTGCAGCGCCGTCCCGGCCAGCAGCGGGCGCCGGCGGCCGAACCGGTCCGACAGCGGGCCGAGCACCAGCTGGCCGAGCGCGAGGCCCACCAGGGTGCCGGTGAGCGTCAGCTGGACCGCCGAGGAGGTGGCCTCCAGCCCCTCGGTGATCGTCGGCAGCGCCGGCAGGTACATGTCGATGGTCAGCGGCCCCAGCGCGACGAACGCGCCCAGGACCAGCGCGGTGCGCGCCGTCCTCGGCTCCTCGATCCGCGGGTCGGGCAACGGGACCCCGGTCGGCGACGGGACGGCCGAGCGGGCGGTGCGGTCCTGCGTGGCGGTCATGGGCCCCCCTCGTGGTGCGGTGACGCGGGGCCTCCGTTGGCCGGGACGCGGTGACGACGGCGACAGCACCGCACAGCCTCGGCGCATTCCGCCCGGACCGATGAGGGGCGCCCACCAGATGGCCGGCGGGACGGCGTTCGTCTTCGTGACCGAGGGGTTCGACGCGGCCGCTACCGCGTCGGCCGGCGGGGTGGGCTGACCGGTGGCGGCGCGGCCGGCAGCAGCGCCCGCGCGTCCCGGGCCCGGAGCGCGCCGAACCACAGCCCCGCGCCGTAGGCGAGGTCCTCGAGGCGGCGTCCTGCGGCGAAGGTCGGCAGGTCGATCTCCCGCCGGTGCGGCCGCCAGCCGCTGACCGCGTCGGCGACGGCCACCCCGGCGACCAGCCACCGGGCCCGCCGGGACCGCAGTGCCGCCGCGGCGGCGAGCGGCCAGTGGTGCCGGGTGACCGACCGGGCCAGGGTGCGGCCGGACGCGGCCGTGCCCCGCAGCACCAACCCGGCCGCGAGCGGCACCGGCGGCCGGTCGCCGGGGCCGGCGAGCCGGCGGGCCAGCTGCCACGACGCCCGGCCCAGCACCCCACCGGCGGTGAGCACGCCCAGCGGCGTCCCGGTCAGCGCCAGCGCCCACGCCGCGGCCGACCACGGTGAGACGACCACCGGCGCGACCGCCGAGCCGTGCCGCTGCGCCAGCAGCGCCGCCCCGGTGCCGTAGAACGCGCGGCGGCGCAGCCACTGCGCCGGTGCCACCCGGTGGTCGTGCGCCACCCGGGCCGCCGGTTCGTAGCGCACCCGCCAGCCGGCGCCGGCCAGCCGCCACACCAGGTCGACGTCCTCGGCGACCCGCATCGTCTCGTCGAAGCCGGCTCCCAGCGCCGCGCGCCGGGCCAGCAGCGCGGCGCTGGGCACGTAGGAGACGGCCGTCAGCGGAGCGACCCGGGCGGGCGTCGTCCCCATGTCCAGCGCGCTGCTCAGCGACTCGTACCGGGCGACCCAGCCGGTGCCCGCACCGGCCAGCGCGGTGATCCGGGGGGCGACCAGCGCCACCCGGGGGTCGGTCAGGTGCCCGGCCAGCCGCTCCAGCCAGCCGGGCTCCGGCACGCAGTCGGAGTCGACGAAGGCGACCAGTTCGGTGCCGGCGACCCGCAGCCCGGCGTTCCGGGCGGCGGCCGGGCCGAGGGCCAGCGGGTGCCGCACCAGCCGGGCACCGGCCGCCACCGCCGCGACGGCGGCCGGGTCCGCCGAGCCGTCGTCCACCACGACCACCGGGCAGCCCGCCGACCCGGGGTCGGCGCGCAGCGCGGCCAGCAGCCGGACCAGGCCGTCGGTGCGGTCCTTGACCGGGACGACCACGGTCACCTCGGGGAACGGGCCCGGCGGCGGGTCCGGGTCGGCGACGCCGGTGTCGAGCAGCCGGGCGGCCAGCGCCGCGCTGCGGCCGTCGGTCACCTCGAGCCGGTCGCCGGCCAGCAGGGTCCGGGCCGTCGGCGCGAGCCGGAGCATCCGGAACGGGGACCCGCCGAGCAGCGTCGTCCCGCCGTCCCGGCGCTGGGTCCCCGGCGCCAGCCGGACGGCGAACCCGTCCGGCAGCCGGTCCGGCGGCGGCGCGGGGACCGTCATCGCCCGGCGAGCACCGCGCCGGTCGTGGTCAGGGTGATCAGCGGGGCGTAGAGCGCCATCGCGGCGAGCGCCCGGTCGTGGTCGGCGTCGCTGGCCCCGGTGCAGGCGTCGGTGACCACCTGCACCGGCACCCCGGCGTCCGCGGCCGGCAGCGCGGTGGAGAGCACGCAGCAGTCGGTCGAGACGCCGGCCAGCAGCAGCGGTCCCTCGCCCACGAGGGCGGCGAGCCCGGGGCCCCACTTGCCGAACGTGGTCGCGTCCAGCACCAGGGCGTCCCCGGGGTCGTCGACCAGCGCGTACAGCGGCGCGTCCGCAGGCTGCAGCGCGAAGGGGAACTGCTCGTAGTAGGGCACCCAGGCACCGGTCGGCTCGGCCGGCGCGACGAACCGGGTGTGCACCACCCGGCCGGGGAAGGCGGCGGTCAGCCGGCGGATGGCCGGGTGCACCTCGGCGAACCGGGGTGCACCCCACGGTGAGTCGCGGTCGGCGAAGACGTGCTGCACGTCGACGACGACCAGCACCCCGGCAGCGACGCCGTCGGTCACGCGGCCTCCTGCCGGCGCACCGCACCGCGGCGGAGCAGCAGCGTGCCGGCTGAGCCGACCACCAGGGCGACCAGCACGCCCAGGTTGGCGAAGGCCCAGTCGCCGTCCTTGCCGCCCAGCCCGAGCGGGCCGAGCAGGTAGCCCTGCCACTGCAGCCAGCCGGCGTAGGTGTTGGTGACCAGGCCCCAGCCGAGCACGGACCCGAGGACCAGGAGCGCCAGCGGCATCGGGGGGACGGCGCCGTAGCGGCCGCGCGGGTCGTACAGGTCGGCCTCGGCGTAGTCGCGGCGGCGCAGCAGCAGGTCGGCCAGCACGATCCCGCACCAGGCTGCGATCGGGACGCCGAGGGTGATCAGGAAGCCTTGGAACTGCACGAAGAAGTCCCCCTCGGCGAGGAAGACGACCCAGATCGCCCCCAGCACCATGAGCACGCCGTCGATGGAGGCGGCGACCGGCCGGGGGATCCGCACGCCGGCCGACAGCAGCGCCAGGCCGGAGGAGTAGATGTCCAGCAGCGCCCCGCCGACCAGCCCGAGGACGGCGACCAGGGCGAACGGGACGAGGAACCAGGTGGGCAGCAGGGTGGCCAGCGCGCCGATCGGGTCCGCGCCGATCGCGGTGGACAGGTCACCGGAGGAGCCGGCCAGCAGCAGCCCGACCACGAGCAGGACCACCGGCGCCAGCGCCGAGCCGAACGTCGTCCAGCCCACGACGCCCCGGGTCGAGGCGGAGCGCGGCAGGTAGCGGGAGTAGTCGGCGGCGGCGTTGACCCAGCCGAAGCCGTAACCGGTCATCACGAACACGAGCGCCCCGATGAACGCCTGGGTGGAGCCCGACGGCAGCCCGCTGACGGTGCCCCAGTCGATCTCGTCGGCGACCAGCACCAGGTAGACGACGGTCAGCACGCCGGTGACGACGGTGATGACCGTCTGCATCCGCATGATCAGGTCGAAGCCGAGCACCCCGCCGACGACGACCAGCGCGGCGACCACCAGCAGGGCGACGACCTGCGTGGCCGTCCCGCCGCCCCAGCCCAGCTCGGTGAAGACCGTCGCGGTGGCCAGCGTGGCCAGCGAGGTGAGCACGGTCTCCCAGCCGACGGTCAGCACCCAGGACAGGACGGCGGGCACCCGGCCCCCGGTGACGCCGAACGCGGCCCGGCTGAGCACCAGGGTGGGCGCCGACCCGCGCTTGCCGGCGATGGCGACGAGCCCGCAGAGCAGGAAGCTGACGACGATCCCGACCACGCCGGCCACGACGGCCTGCCAGAACGAGATGCCGAACCCGAGCGTGAAGGCGCCGTAGGCCAGGCCGAGGACGCTGACGTTCGCACCGAACCAGGGCCAGAACAGCTGCCGGGGCGTGCCCTTGCGCTCGGACTCGGAGATGACGTTGATGCCGTTGGTCTCCACCGCCACCCGCGAGGTGGGTGCGGCCGGGTCCCCGGTCACCTGGTGCGCCATGCCGTGCTCCGTCCTCGCCGGCGGGGCCGTGCCCCGCTCTCGCTGCGGGACCCTAACCGGACGCCGACGGGCCCGGCGGCCGGAGACCACCGGGCCCGTCGTGGGGGTGCTGCTCAGCTGCGGGTGCGGTTCCGCGCGCCGTAGCGCTGGTTGAACTTCTCGACCCGTCCGGCGGTGTCCAGCACGCGCTGGTTGCCGGTCCAGAACGGGTGGGAGGAGGCGCTGATCTCGACCGGGACCACCGGCAGGGTCTCGCCGTCGAGCTCGATCGTCCGGCTCGTCGCGACCGTCGAGCGGGTCCGGAACGTCTCACCCGTCGAGGTGTCCTGGAAGACGACGGTGCGGTACTCGGGGTGGATGCCGTTGCGCATGGCTGGTCCTCTCGGTCTGCGCGGGACGTCCGCCCCCTGTGGGGCGGGCTGATCGCGTCGGTACGGACAACAAACCGACGCTGCGGTTGTTCCCGGTCAGGGCCTGGGGGACGCCCGGTGACCTCGCCGTGACCTCCGGCTGATTAGGTGAGGCTCACCTGACCGACGTGTGCGCCTGTCCGACCTGGAGCCCCCCATGCCCTCCCGCCTCGCCCTCCGCGGCGCCGCCCTGCTGGCCGTTGCCCTCGCCGTCACCAGCTGCAGTTCCGACTCCGGGGACGACGGCTCGGCCGCGGGCTGCAGCGCCGGCGGCAGCTCCTCCGGCGCCTTCCCGGTCACCGTGGGCACCGCCTTCGGCGACGTCACCGTCGACGAAGCACCCAGCCGGGTCGTCGCCCTCGGCTGGGGCGACGCCGAGACCGCGCTCGCGCTCGGCGTGCAGCCGGTCGGCGCCAGCGACTGGCTGGCCTTCGGCGGGGAGGGCGTCGGCCCGTGGGCCGCCGGTGGGTACGACGAGACGCCGGAGATCATCGACACCCTCGAGCCGAGCTACGAGGCGATCGCGGCGCTGCGGCCGGACCTCATCCTGGACACCAAGTCCCCGGCCACCCAGGACCGCTACGACAAGCTCAGCGCGATCGCCCCGACCGTCGGCCAGCCCGAGGGCGCGGATCCCTACCTGACCTCCTCGGCCGACCAGCTGGAGATGATCGGCGCGGCGCTCGGCAAGAGCGACGAGGCGACCGCGCTGCAACAGCAGGTCGACCAGGCCTTCACCGACGCGGCCGCAGCCCACCCGGAGTTCACCGGCACCTCGGTGGCCGTGGCCGCCTACAGCTCCGAGGGCTTCGGCGCCTACGTGGAGGGTGACGCCCGGGTCGACTTCATGGAGCAGCTCGGCTTCACGCTCAAGCCGGAGATCCAGGCGCTGGCCACCGACAGCTTCTTCGTCCCGGTCAGCGAGGAGCAGTTGCCCCTGCTGGACGCCGGGCTGACCGTGGCGTTCCCGATCTTCGTCGACGCCGGCCAGATCACCGCCAACCCGCTGTGGCAGGCCATCCCGTCGGTGCAGGCCGGGCACGCGGTCGTCCTGGCCGACGAGACGCTGACCAACGCCTTCTCGATCGGCACGCCCCAGGGCATCCGGTACGCGCTGGACAACGCCGTCCCGCTGTTCGCCGACGCGCTCGGCTGACCTCCGGCCCCAGCGTCACCGGGTGGCTCCGGCTCAGCTCCGGAGCCGCCCGGTGCCGTCCACCGCCCAGCGCGCCACGGCGGCGAGCATGCGGTCCCCGAGCGCCGTCAGCAGCTCCGCCCCCTCGGCCGCCGAGGCGCCGGCCGGGTCCCCGAGGACGCCGTCCGGGCTCACCGCCCGCACCCCCTCGGCCCGCAGCCGGGGCAGCAGCTCGCTGATCGGCGCCGTCTCCCCCGCCGCAGCCAGCGCCTCGCGCACCGCTCCCGGTTCCACGTGCAACATCAGTGACGTCTCGGTCCGCCCCGCGTGGGCATCCCCGCCGGGCACGCCGCAGGGGAACCAGGCGACGTCCCGGCCCTCGGCCCGGAGCAGCGGCACCGCCGTCCGCAGTGCGTCCAGGTTGCCGCCGTGGCCGTTGACCACCAGCAGCCGGCCGGCCCAGCGCCCCGCCGAGCGGCCGTACTCCACCAGCAGGGCGCTCAGCGCCTCCGTGCCGATCGAGATCGTGCCCGGGAAGCCCTCGTGCTCCCCGCTGGCGCCGTAGGCGAGCGCCGGGGCGAGCAGCGCGCCGTCCAGCCGGGGGACGACGGCCTCGGCGACGGCCTGCGCCACGACCGTGTCGGTGGCCACCGGCAGGTGCCGGCCGTGCTGCTCCACCGACCCCAGCGGGACGACGACCAGCGGCGCGCCGGTGGTCTCGGGCCAGGTGGCAGCGGTCAACCTCACGACCGCGACCCTGCCAGAGCCGGTGCGGGCCCTGGCCCAGGCGTCCCGCATCGGCGGAGGATCGTGGTCCGTCCCCCGTCGCGATAGCGTGGCACCCCGTGCCAGCGTCGGCCGCCGCGGCTGCCCTGCGCTGTCACCCGGCCCGCGCGACCATGGGGCCCCCGCTGGGCGGCGACCCGTCACCCGGCGCGATCACGTACCAGGACGGCAGGAGCAGTCGATGGCCAACCCGTGGTTCGAGTCAGTGGCGGAAGCGCAGCGTCGGGCGAAGAAGCGCCTGCCCAAGGGCGTCTACGGCGCGCTGGTGGCCGGCTCCGAGCGCGGCGTCACCGTCGACGACAACACCGCCGCCTTCGCCGAGCTCGGCTTCGCCCCGCACACCGCCGGGCTGGCCAACGACAAGCAGATGGCCACCCGCGTCATGGGCCAGGACGTCTCGATGCCCGTGCTGATCAGCCCCACCGGCGTGCAGGCGGTGCACCCCGACGGCGAGGTCGCCGTCGCCCGCGCCGCCGCCGCCCGCGGCACCGCGATGGGGCTGTCGTCCATGGCGAGCAAGCCGATGGAGGAGGTCATCGAGGCCAACCCGAAGACCTTCTTCCAGCTCTACTGGGTCGGTGACCGCGACGTGATGGCCGCCAAGGTCGAGCGGGCCCGCAAGGCCGGGGCGGCCGGCCTCATCGCCACCCTGGACTGGTCGTTCGCCTACGGCCGCGACTGGGGCAGCCCGTTCATCCCGGAGAAGGTCAACCTCGAGGCGGTGCGCCGGTACGCCCCGCAGGTGGCCCTCAAGCCGCGGTGGCTGTGGACCTTCGCCAGGACCGGCAAGCTGCCGGACCTGACCGTGCCGAACATGGTGGGCGTCCCCGGCGAGCCGGCGCCGACCTTCTTCGGTGCCTACGGCCAGTGGATGCAGTCGCCGATGCCGAGCTGGGAGGACGTCGCCTGGCTGCGCGAGCTGTGGCCCGACGCCCCGTTCATGCTCAAGGGCGTCATGCGGGTCGACGACGCCCGGCGCGCCGTCGACGCCGGGGTCACCGCGATCTCGGTGTCCAACCACGGCGGCAACAACCTCGACGGCACGCCGGCCTCCATCCGGGCGCTGCCGGCCGTGGCCGAGGCCGTCGGCGACCAGGTCGAGGTGCTGCTGGACGGCGGCATCCGCCGCGGCAGCGACGTCGCCAAGGCCCTCGCCCTGGGCGCGAAGGCGGTCATGATCGGCCGCGCCTACCTCTGGGGCCTCGCGGCCAACGGCCAGGCCGGGGTGGAAAACGTCCTGGACCTGCTGCGCGACGGCCTCGGCTCCGCGCTGATCGGCCTCGGCCACACCTCGGTCGACCAGCTCAACCCGGGCGACCTGGTCATCCCGCCGGGCTTCGAGCGGCACCTGGGCACCGACGGCGCCGACGCCCCGCTCACCCCGCAGGCCTCCGGCAAGTAGACGGACCCCGCTGCCCCCCACGCCTCGCGAGCTCGGCGCGGGCCCCTGCAGCGGGGCCGTCAGTCGGCGAAGACGGCGGTGAGGGCGGCGGCGACGTCGCGGTGGTCGCGCACCAGGCGGAGCCGCCCCCGGCCGGCCCGGGCCAGGTCGCGGCCCAGCTCGACGTCGTCCTCCCCCGAGGTGTCCAGCAGCACGTCGAGCCGGGGCAGCTGCGCCGCCGTGAGCCGCGGGTCCGGCCCGGCGTTGTGCACGCAGTCGGACAGCAGCAGCACCCGGGCGTCCCGCGGCGGCACCCCGGCCAGCTGCCGGGCCGCCGTCTCCAGCGCGAAGGTCACGTTGGTCAGCCCCTGCGTCGGCACCCGCAGCAGCAGGTCGAGCACGGCCAGCGGGGCCACCTGCTCCCCCATCCGCACCAGCACCGCCGCGTCGGACCAGAAGGCGACGACGGCGAGGGAGTCGCGGGCCAGCTCGCCGGCCAGCGCGCCCACCGTGGCCGCCGCCGTCCGGACCCGCTCGCCCTTCATCGACCCCGACACGTCGACCACCAGGACGACCGACCGGCGCTGCCGGACCCGCTCGCGGACGAGGATCTCCGCCTCCTCCGGGTAGGGGTTGCCGGCCAGCGCCTCGAGCGTGCGTTCCAGGTCCAGCTCGTCCGATCCCCCGGCCCACGGCAGGGTGGCCAGCTCGCCGACCCCACGCCGCGAACGACGGTCCCGCGGTGGCCGCGGCACCGCCAGCCGACGGGCGATCTGCCGGGCTCGGGCCCGGGTGAGCTGGTCGACCGAGCTCTCGGTCTCCAGGTCGGCCAGCGCGATCAGGTCGGCCGGCTCGTCCGTCGTCCCCGACGCCGTGCCGCCCGGCCGGGACGGACCGGTCCGGTCCCGCCGCCGGTCACCCGAGGACAGCGCCAGGCCGCTCCCGCCGCGCGCAGGCTCGTAGAGGGAGGGCTGCTCGGTCAGCTGCTTGGGCCTCCGCCGGAGGGGGCGCATCCCCCGGGGAGTCCCGGTGCGGTCGCGCCGGGTGACCGGGGAGTCGGCCTCGACGGCTCTTCAACCGGGTTCGGCGGCCGCCGGGTGGAGCAGGAAGTGGTCCTCCCAGATCTCCCGGAGCACCGCCTCAGGGCTGCTCTCCAGCGTCTCGTCGAGGAAGATCCGCCCGGACAGCGCCAGCAGGAGGGCGTCCAGGACGACGTCGGTGTACTCCTCCGGCAGCCCGCGCGGCGGGGCGGTCGACGGCTCGTCGGGCAGCGGCACGCCGCGCATGGCGGCCAGCTGGGCGGCGACGAGGGCGGTGTCGATCGCGCCGCGCACGCTGCTGCCCTGCCGGACGTCGTCGCGCTCGCGCGTCGCCCGGGTGAGCGCCACGGCGTCGGCCACCAGCCGCGGGGACTCCACCCCGGTGCGCCGGCCGACGATGCCGCGCTCGGCCTCGGCGTCCTGGTAGCCGATCGCCAGCCGGCACAGCCGGTCGTGCACCGAGGTCGACAGCCGTGTGGTGCCCACGTTGTCGTAGGGGTTCATCGACGCGATGACCCGGAAGCTGGCCAGCGCCTCGACCACGCCGACCCGGGGGATGGTGATCCGGCGTTCGGCCATGGCGGTGAGCAGCGTGTTCAGGGTGTCCTCGGGCGCCCGGTTGAACTCCTCGACGTAGAGGAACCCGCCGGCCCGCATGGCCTCGACCAGCGGGCCGGGCACGAAGTTGTCCGGGGAGTAGTCCTCGCGCAGCACCCGGGCCGGGTCGTGGTGCCCGACCAGCCGGGTGGGCGTGAGGTCGGCGTTGCCCTCGACGAAGACCAGCGGGATGCCCCACTCCGCGGTGATCGAGCGCAGCAGCGTGGACTTGGAGGTGCCCGGCGGCCCCTCGAGCAGGACGTCGCGGCCGGCGGCGACCGCGGCCAGGAGCAGGTCGAGCTCGCGGGCCCGCCCCACCAGGTGCCGGGCGACCCGTCCGCGCACGGCCCGCACCGAGGCGCCGTCGTCGCCGGTGACCCGGCTGCCGGTGACCAGCGGGTCGTCGCCGGTGGAGTGGGAGATGTGCTCGGTCAGGAGGTCCTCCTCGGGCGGCCGGTACCGGGAGCCGGGGCCCCCGGTACCGGACGCGTCGCTCACTTGCCGGTGGACCCGGCGTCGATGGGCAGGGTGACGCCGGTGATGTAGCGCGCCTCGTCGGAGACGAGGAACAGGATGGCGTTGGAGATGTCGACCGGCTCCACCCAGGGGACGGGCAGCGCGTTGATCGACTGGAACACCGGGGCGGCGGACTCCTGGGACGGGTTGGGGTTGTCCGGCTGGAAGAGCCCCCAGGTCTTCTCGTTCTGGATCATCACGGTGTTGACGCTGGTGGGGTGCACCGAGTTGACCCGGATCGAGTGGGGGGCCAGCTCGTTGGCCAGTGTCCGCATGATGCCCACGACACCGTGCTTGGCCGCTGTGTAGTGGATGGTGTTCGGGACCCCCTTGAGCCCGGCGACCGAGCTGGTGAGCACGATCGCCCCACCCCCGCCCTCGATCAGGTGCGGCAACGTGGCCTTGCAGGTGTTCCACACCCCGGTGAGGTTGATGTCGATCATCTCGCGCCAGGCGTCGTCGGTGAGCTCGAGCGCCGGCTGGATCTCGAACACCCCGGCGTTGCCCAGCACGATGTCCAGCCGGCCGAGCTGAGCCACCCCGTCGTCGACCGCGGCCTTCAGCGCCCCGGTGTCCCGGACGTCGGCCTTGGTGGCGACGATCCGCCGGTCCTGCGCCTCGACCTGGCGCACCGTCTCCGCCAGGTCGTCCTCGGTGGCCGGTGGGTACATCTGGATCGACTCGACCGGCCCGACGATGTCGACGGCGATGATGTCGGCGCCCTCCTGGGCCAGCCGGACGGCGTGGCTGCGGCCCTGGCTGCGGGCCGCCCCGGTGATGAACGCGACCTTGCCCTCTACTCGCCCTGGCACGGGGTCCTCCTCCTGCAGTGGTGATCGGTGGGATCGAGCGGCACGCTCACTTGGTGATCCAGCCGGCGTCGACCTTGTGCAGCGCACCGGTGACGTAGCGGCCGGAGTCGGCGGCCAGGTACAGCACCGCCTCGCTGATGTCGTTCGGCTCGATCCACGGCACCTCGAGCAGGTTGAGCCCGGTGAAGGCCTCCCGGACGTCGTCCTCGCCCGGCTCCTCGAGGTCGGGGCGGAACAGCTTGAAGGTGTTCCCGTTCAGCACCAGCGGGGTGGCCACGTTCGTCGGGTGGATCGAGTTCACCCGGATGCGGTCGGGCGCGAGCTCGATCGCGAGGCTGCGCATCAGGCCGACCACGCCGTGCTTGGCCGCGGCGTACGCCGACACGTTCTGCATGCCGCGCAGCCCCAGCGCCGAGCTGATCAGCAGGATCGACCCCCCGTCGCCGTGCGCCCGGATGTGCGGGACCACGACCTTGGCCGTGAGGAAGACCCCGGTCAGGTTGGTCTCGATGACGTCTCGCCAGTCCTGGGCCGGCATGTCCGCCACCTGGTTGGGCACGCCCCCGATCCCGGCGTTGGCGACGGCGCAGTCCAGCCGGCCGAGCTGGGCCACGCCGTCCGCCAGCCCGGAGGTGAGCGCCTCCTCGTCGGTGACGTCGGCCTGGAAGGTCACCATCCGCCGGTCGAGGGCCTCGACGGCAGCCACCGTCTCGGCCAGGTCGTCCGCCGACGCGACCGGCGCCTGACCGCCCGGGATCGGCCCGCAGATGTCCATGCCGATGATGTCGGCGCCCTCCTGCGCGAGCCGCACGGCGTGGCTGCGCCCCATGCCGCGGGCCGCGCCGGTGACGAAGACGACCTTGCCCTCCATCCGGCCCGCCGTCACTTGATCACCGACCCGGCGTCGACGGGCAGCTGGACGCCGGTGACGTACCGGCCGTCGTCGCTGACCAGGAAGAGGATGGCGTTGCTGATGTCGACGGGTTCGACCCACTGGACAGGCAGCGCGTTCAGGCTCTGGAAGGCCTCCCCGACGTCGTCCCGGGTCACCTCCGAGGGCGCCTTGTCCGGCCGGAAGGTCCCGTACGTCTGCTCGTTGTGGATCATCATCGTGTCCACCGACGTCGGGTGCACCGAGTTCACCCGGATCATGTGCGGCGCCAGTTCCAACGCCAGCGTCTTCATGATGCCCACGACGCCGTGCTTGGCGGCCACGTAGTGCGTCAGGTTCGGCAGGCCCATGATCCCGGCGGTGGAGCTGGTGAGCACGATCGCGCCGCCGTTCCCGCCCGCCTTCAGGTGCGGGACGGCCGCGCGCACCGTCTTGAACACCCCGGTCAGGTTGACGGCGATCATGTCGTCCCACATCTCGTCGGTCATCTCCTCGACCGGCGCGAAGCTGGCGATGCCGGCGTTGGCCAGCACGATGTCCAGCCGGCCCAGCTCGGCGACCCCGTCGTCGACCGCACGCCGGAGCGCGGCGGTGTCCCGGACGTCGGCCTTGCCGGCGACGATCCGCCGGTCCAGGGGCCTCGACCAGCCGGACGGTCTCGTCCAGGTCCTCCTCCGTGGCCAGCGGGTACCCCACCGACCCGACCTGCTCCAGCAGGTCGACGGCGATGATGTCGGCGCCCTCCTGCGCCAGCCGGACGGCGTGGCTGCGGCCCTGACCGCGTGCCGCGCCGGTGATGAAGGCGACCTTGCCCTCGAGCTTGCCCATGACGTGCGCTCTTCCTGTGGTCCCCCGCTGTGGACGTGCCTGGACACGGTCCGACCACCCGGGGTCAGACCGTCGGGGCCCCTTCCGGGGCGGCGGCCGCCGGCCGCCCGGTTCGCGGGTGCCACGCCGCCGGGCCACGCAGGTACCAGGGGCGGGAGAGCTCGAGGGAGGCCAGGGCGGGGAGCGGCAGGCGGCAGTCCAGGACGGCCACGCGCTCCACCTCCCTGGTCGGTCCGGTCGTCGTCGTCCACGCCTGCGCCGTGCGCGCAGGCGGGCGGGGGTCAGCTGGGCTGCAGGCCGGCCAGCGGGGACTCGTCGCACAGCTTGGCCGGGATGCTCGGCAGGCCGAGCATCGTGGGCTGGCCGCGGACCGGGCCGGTGTGGCTGTGGTCCAGGTGGCTCCTCGGGGTGGCCAGCTCCAGGTCGCGGGCGGCCAGGGCGGTCTCGCCGTAGCCCTGCACGCACTCCGGGTCCGGGCCGTCCAGCGGCAGGCCGGTGAAGAACTTGGCCGCCATGCAGCCACCGCGGCAGGCGTCGAAGTGGGCGCACTTCGTGCACGCGCCGCCGGTCTGCGGGTTGCGCAGGTCGGCGAACAGCTCGCTGTGCTGCCACACCTGCTGGAACCCGCCCGGTGAGCGCACATTGCCGGCGAGGAACTGCTCGTGGATGGCGAACGGGCAGGCGTAGACGTCACCGACCGGGTCGATGAGGCAGACCACCCGGCCGGCACCGCACAGGTTCAGCCCGGGCAGGGCCTCACCCAGGGCGGACAGGTGGAAGAAGGAGTCGCCGGTGAGCACCTGGTCGCCGTTGGCCAGCAGCCAGGAGTAGAGGTCGCGCTGCTGGGCCTGGGTGGGGTGCAGCCGGTCCCAGACGTCGGCGCCGCGACCCGACGGCCGGAAGCGGGTGATCCGCAGCTGGGCGCCGTAGCGGTCGGTGAGCGCCCTGAACTCGTCGAGCTGCCCGGCGTTCTCCCGGGTGACGACGACGGAGACCTTGAAGTCCTTCATGCCGGCCTCGGCCAGGTTCTCCAGCGCCCGGGTGGCGGTGGCGAACGAGCCGGTGCCGCGGACGGCGTCGTTGACCTCGGCGGTCGCGCCGTCCAGGGAGATCTGCACGTCGACGTAGTCGGTGCGGGCCAGCTGCTGGGCGCGGGCCCGGTCCAGCTTGATGCCGTTGGTGGAGAACTTGACGCCGACGTCGTGGCCGATGGCGTAGTCCAGCAGGTGCCAGAAGTCCGGCCGCACGGTCGGCTCGCCGCCCCCGACGTTGACATAGAAGACCTGCATCCGCTGCAGCTCGTCGATGACCGCCTCGGCCTCGGCGGTGCTCAACTCGCGCGGGTCGCGCCGTCCGGAGGAGGACAGGCAGTGCACGCAGGCCAGGTTGCAGGCGTAGGTGAGCTCCCAGGTGAGGCAGATCGGCGCGTCCAGGCCGTACTCGAACTGGTCGATCAGCTTTCCGCCCGTGGGGCGCTCGGCAGGGCGGGACGGCAGGACGGCGGTCACGCGGACTCCTCGGTGCGGCGTTGGATCATCTGCGAGCGGGCGAGCGTGGCCAGCGCGGTGACGTAGGCCCGGTGCTGCGCCTCGGGCACCGCGCAGGCGGCCAGGGTGCTCGGCACGTCGGGGTGCGCCTCCAGGGCCGTCACCACCGCGACCAGCGGCTTCGACTTCAGGAACGACAGCTTCCGGTTCCCGAAGTGGTAGACGAGCGCACCGAACGGCTCCGGCCGCAGCGCCACCGACGGCGACTTCCGCCAGGGCACGGACGGGTCGAAGGGCACGGTCTCATCCACAGGTACGTGCTCGGCGGGGATCGTCACCGCCCCCGCGGTCGGCTGCCCGAGCGCGGGGGCGGAGGAGCCGTCGATCAGTACACCCCGCACATGCCGTCGATCGAGACCTCCTCGACCAGGGACTCCTCGACGAGCACCTCCTCGGCGGCGGCCGGCGTCTCGGTGCGGGTCTCGTCCTGCGTCGTCTCGGGCACGGTGCCTCCGGGAGTGATCTGGTTCACGATCGGACGAGCCCGACGCTAGTGACACCGAGTGCCACCGGCAAGGGGCAGTTGCGGACGCCCAGGTCCTGCACAGCAAGCGCCCCGGCCGCTCCCAGACCGGCGGCCGATGCTCGGCCGGGTACCCACCCGACCTGGAGGTCCCCGTGCTCACCGTCGCCGTGCTCGTCGCCTTCTTCGCCCTGCTCACCGTCGCCGACGTGCTCCCCGGTCAGTCCGGGGCGCCGGGGCTGGTGGCGCCGGTCCGCTGACCCACCCCCGTGTCGTCGCCCGGCCGCGGCTCCGGCGGTCGGTGGCGGGGCAGACTGGGCCCATGACCCAGGCAGTGGTCGTCCCTGACGCGCGCGAGGAGACCCGCGCCCGGATCGAGCAGGCCGCCCTCGACCTCTTCACCGCGCAGGGCTTCGAGCAGGTGACGATCGACGGGATCGCGGACGCCGCGGGCATCAGCCGGCGCACGTTCTTCCGCTACGTCAGCGCGAAGGCCGACGCGGTGTGGGGTGACTTCGACGCCCACGTCGTCCGCCTCGAGGGGATGCTCGCCGCCACGGCCGCCGACCAGTCGGTGCTGACCTCGATCTGCGCGGCCTACGTCGAGGTCAACGACTACGCGCAGGCCGACCTGCCGATGCTGCGGCAGCGGATGCGGCTGATCCTCACCGAGCCGGCGCTGCAGGCGCACTCCCAGGTCCGGTACGCCGCCGTCGACCGGGTCGTCGCCGCCCACGTGGCCCGGCGCACCGGGGTCACCCCGGACGCGCTCGTCCCGCGGCTGGTGGCCGTCAGCACCCGCGCGGCGGCGACGACGGCGTTCGAGGTCTGGCTCGCCGACGGGCGGAGCTCGCTCGGCACGGTGCTGCACCAGGCCTTCGACGAGTTGGCCGCCGGCTTCCCGGCCCTCCGGTAGTCGCCTGGGGAGCGCGGCCGGTTCCCCGGCCGCGCTCCTGACCTGCGAGGTCAGACGGTGGTGCTGCTCTTCTCCGAGATGCCGCGCAGCACCTCGGACGGGCGCTGCTGCTCACCGGCGTAGGAGCTGATGACGACGAGCGTCCCGGTGATCGCCGGGATGACCCACTGCAGCTGGTCGAGCTTGTTCTGCGCGGCCGCGATGTCCGCGCGGGCGCGCTTGGAGGGCTTGGTCCCCCGCTTCGACGGGGTGGCACCGCCCTGCTTGACGATGTTGCCCAGGACGCGGCTGTAGGCGGTCACGCCCAGAGCCGCGGCGGTGAGCAGGGTCTTGGCCGCCGACATGCCGCCGACGCCCTTCTGCTGGGCGACCCGGTCCTTGTTGGCACCGAGCTGACCGACGCTGCCCACCAGGTGGGCGCCGATGGCGGCGGCGTTGACCGGCGTCCACCGGTTCCAGCCGGCGTTGGCGACGGCGCCGGCGGACTTGTCGCTGCCGGCCTCGGCAGCAGCGGCGTTCAGCGCGACGGCGTTCGCGAGCGTGCCGCCGAACCAGGCGGCGAGGCCGACGTCGTGCAGGGAGCGGGACAGGGTGTTGGTAGCCATTGCTGGGCCTCTCGGGTCGGGGTGGTGGACCAGCGACCGCGGAGGCCGTCGAGGCCTCCACCGCCACCGGGGAACTGCACGAGGGCCGTCCGGTCGACGCGTTCGGCGACCCGGTCCTCGTCGATCCGCATGGGGCTCCGTTACCCGCCCGTTTCCGTTGAACCCTTCCGATGGCCCACTGTCTGCGATTCGTCGGCGCAACGGGCGGACCACCGATGACCGGGCCATGACCACGCCCCCCGAGACCGCCGAGGCATTCTCCGGCCACCGCGACCGAGCCGGCGACCACGACGGTGAAGAGGGTCCGCTTCGTCGTCGTCGCCGGCGAGGGCGCCGCCGCGGTGGACGCCGTGGGCCGCTACGAGTTCAGCGGTGGTCTGCTGACCCCGCTCACCTCCTACGCCGTCGAGCTGGACCCGGCCGCAGCCGCGGACCGCGCCTAGCGTGGACGCCGTGGCCGATCTCCGCTTCTACTTCGACCCGGTCTGCCCGTTCGCCTGGATGACCAGCAGGTGGGTGCGGCTGGTGCAGGCGCAGCGGGACTACTCGGTGGACTGGCGGTTCGTCTCGCTGCGCCTGGTCAACGCCGCGGTCGACTACGACGCGCAGTTCCCGCCGGACTACGAGGTCGGGCACACCGCCGGGTTGCGGCTGCTCCGGGTGGCCGCCCGGACCCGCGCGGAGCACGGCCGTGCGGCGGTGGGCACGCTGTACGAGGCGCTGGGTCAGCGCCTGTTCGACTCCCCACCCGACCCCGAGGACAGCGCCGACCGCCGCGGCACCCGGGCGTTCCTCGATCCGGTGCTGGCGTCGGCCGGCCTCCCCGCGGCGTTGGCCGAGGCGCTGGACGACGCCTCCCTCGACGCCGTCGTGCAGGCGGAGACCGACGAGGCGCTGGCGCTGACCGGCCGGGACGTGGGCACGCCGATCATCCACGTCCAGCCGCCCGCCGGGGTCGCCTTCTTCGGGCCGGTGATCAGCCGGCTGCCCAGCGAGGCCGACGCCGTCCGGCTGTGGGACCACGTCGTCGGCCTGGCCTCGTTCCCCGGCTTCGCCGAGCTCAAGCGCAGCCTGCGGGAGCTGCCGCAGCTGCGTGGCCTGGGCGTCGAGCCCGATGAGGTGGGCGAGCAGGAGGACTGGCACGGCGGGAGCCGGCGCCGGCACCACTAGGTCGAGCCGGTGAGTGAAGGGGATCCGCCAGCACACCGTGGCCGTCGCCGACGCCACCGACCTGCCGGTGATGCGTTACGACGTCCCCGCCCGCACCGGGGTCCGCTGCTCGGTGGAGACGCCGTCCCGTCGCTGCCGGGCTGGTGGCAGGGTGACCACCATGGACAGCCGCACGCACTCGGACTCCGTCGTCGTCCGGACAGGCCCGGAGGAGCTCTACGACCTGGTGTCCGACGTGACCCGGACCGGCGAGTGGAGCCCGGTCTGCACCGCGTGCTGGTGGGACGAGGGCGCGACCGGGCAGGTGGGCGACTGGTTCACCGGCCACAACGAGACCCCGGAGCGCACCTGGGAGACCCGCAGCCTGGTCGTCGCCGCGGAGCGCGGTCGGGAGTTCGCCTGGCTGGTCGGCGGCAGGCTGGTGCGCTGGGGGTTCGTCCTGGAGCCGGTGGACGGCGGCACCCGGCTGACCGAGACCTGGGAGTTCCTGCCCGCCGGGCAGGAGTTCTTCGTCGAGCGCTACGGCGAGGACGCCCAGCGCCAGGTCGAGGAGCGCACCCGCGCCGCGCACGCCGGCATCCCCGCCACACTCGCCGCGATCAAGGCGATCGCCGAACGCTGAGACGAAGCAACAGCCGACGCCTCGGGATCTGGTACCGCGAGCCGCGCTGGTCAGGCCATCTTCCACGTCCGGTCGGAGGCCCAATTCGCAGTGACGATCGTGGGGACGAGGAGGGGGTGAACGCGTAGGCTCCGCGCACCGTACCGGCAGTCTTGGACGTGCGCGGAGGTGCTCGTGATCGTCGTCGAGTTGGCCGTGGGAGCGCCGGCCGCGGACCCGGGCCGCGGTGGAGCCCGGATCCCGGGGGCAGTGCGGTACCTGTCACTGGTCGGCGCGGTAGCCCCGCTGCCTTGTTCCTGGGACCACTGACATGGCCGACAACGGCCCTCTGCCCGCTGCTCATCACCGGCACGCCCACCACCCGACGCCGAGGGACCGCCGCCGGCGCCTGTCCCTGATCGCCGTCGGTGTGCTCGTCGTCGCCGCGATCGCTGCCGCGCTCGTCCTCGCTTCCTCGGATGGCTCCAGCACGGCGGTCGCCGACCAACCCATGGCCGCCACAGCCCCGACTCCGACCACGACGCCGGCCCCGACCGTGACAGTGACTGCGACTGCGACTGCGACCGCGTCGGACGTTCCCGGCACCTTCGTCGACGCAATGCAGCAACTGGGCATCCCGCTGGACGCCAACACCGGCTGGGCCGTCGCCCAGGGGATCTGCGTCCGACTGGGACACCCCGCCCGCTACGACGAGTTCACGATGGCGGAGGGCATCGAGAGGTTGTTCCCGTCGGTTCATGACGAGCAGGCGCACGCGTTCGTGGACATGGTGGTCACGTCGGTGTGCCACCTGTGAGCCCAGCGGGAGATGTGAGGCCTGGTCGATCGGCGCCGGGTGGCTCCACGCCGCGAACTCGGTGACGTGACGCCCCAGGGACGTGCCGAACGCAGCCCCGCTCCGCCTGGTCCGGGCGAACGCAGCCGGCCGCGGTACTGGTCCTGATCTGCAGCTGCACCATCCCGGGCGGTGGCTCTGGTCCCCGTCCTCCACCAGGCAGACGCTGCCGGACCGGGGACTAGAACGGTGGCGGGTCATCTGCTGGTGGCGGTTCGGCCGGCGACTCGGGTGGGGGTCGCATGCCCGGTGGCCTCGTGGTGCGGGTGACGCCCGACGGGGTGGTGACCTGCAGGACGCCGTCGGGGGTCATGGTGAACCGCCAGCCGGGGGCGAAGGTCTTCAGGCGGTGGTGGGAGCGGCACAGGCAGCACAGGTTGGCGCAGTCGGTCGCTCCGCCGCAGTTGTGGGCGGTGACGTGGTCGAGGTCGGCCCAGCCGACCCGCTGCCCGCAGTTGGGGAACCGGCAGCGCCGGTCGCGGATGCTGACGAACGCCCGTTGCCGGGCGGTGGGGGTGTAGGCGGCGGTCCCCGGTGGCCGCCCGGTCACCGGGCACCCGCAGCTGCTGGCGGTCTCGACGTCGTGGTGGGTGGGGCAGCAGCGGCGGGCCAGCCGATCCAGTTCGGCGGGGGTGAGGGTGGCCAGCAGCTCCCCGTCCGGGCCGGTGATCGCGAACCTCAGCGACCCGCCCTCGGGAGCGGCCAAGCCGAGGGCACCGACCCGGGCCAGCAGTGCGCGGACGTGGGCGGCGGTGATCGGCAGCCCGTTCACCTCACCCGGGGTGCTGCCCGTGCCGCCGAGGGCGTCGAGGCCGGCGGTGACGGTCACGTTGGCCGTCACCGGCGGGAGCCCGGAGTCGGCGGGGCGGCGGATCAGCAGGGACAGCACGTGCGCCCGCAGCGCCCCGATCCGGCGGGGGTCGCCGTCGGCCTTGAGCATCCTCGCGAGCTGGTCGACGACGTCGAAGCACTCGAAGGCCTCGTCGGTGGGCAGGTCCGCGGCGATGGTGGACCGGCCGTCGGTGGCGGAGGGGTGGACGTGCACGTCGGCGGTCTGCTCCGCCTCCTTCCGGCGCACGTCGGCCGCCTCGACGTCGAGTTCGACCATCAGCTCGGTGGCCCGGCCACCCAGCTTGTGGACAGACAGGTCGGTCGCCTCGGGCAGCAGTGCCGCCTCGACCTGCCGGCCACCGCTGCGTTGGTGTGCTGCAGGACGTCGGCGAGCTGGCTGGCCCGCCGCTCGTCCAGCTCCCCGGCCTGCAGGGCGGCGAACGTGGCCGGCAGCTTCCGCAGCCAGGTGGAGGCGCGGGCGTAGCGGTAGCCGGCGGTCCGGCGACCGAGGTTGAGCACCGTCGAGAGCTCGGCGGTGAAGAACTCACTCACCCCGTCATAGGCCTCGTCGATCGCCCACCCGGATTGCCGCGCGCCTGGACTGCCCAGGGCCGGATCAGCCGACGCCGGCCGCTGGGCGGCCAGGCTCATGATCAGCTCGGCCTCGTAGGCGGTGTCGGCGGCCCGGCGCTGCTGCACCCGCTGCAGCTCCACCGCCTTCTCCTCATCCGACAGCCAGGACACCGGCAACCGCGGGGCAGCGACACGGTGCTCCCACACCAGGTCCACCACCACGTCGACCGTCGCTGCCATGGGCCGAACACACGTACGGGGTACGACGGTTCCGGGGGTCCGGACACCCGTCAGCGCTCAGATCGGCCCTGGCTCGAGCCGAGGAACTCCCGGAGGCCGGTGAGCAGTCGGTCGACGTCGGCGTCGTCGTTGTACGGCGCGAGCCCCACCCGCAGGCCGCCGGCATCGCCCAGGCCCAGGTGCCGGGATGCCTCCAGCGCGTAGAACGACCCGGCGGGGGCGTTCACACCGCGCTCGGCGAGGAACCGGTAGGCGTCGGCGGCGTCCCGGCCGGCGAAGGTGAGCAGCAACGTCGGCGTCCGGGAGGCGGCGCGGGACCACACCGTCACGCCCGGCAGCTCCCTGAGGCCGTCCTCGATCCGCTCGCGCAGCCGGTCCTCGTGCTCCTCCAGCGCCGTCATCGACGCGACGAGCCGGGCCCGCCTCTCCCCCTCGGGGCCGGCCAGGCCGGCGAGGAAGTCGATGGCGGCCGTGGTGCCCGCCAACTGCTCGTAGGGCAGGGTCCCGAGCTCGAACCGCTCCGGCACGGCGTCGGTCGAGGGCAGCAGCTTGTCCGGGTGCAGCGTCTCCAGCAGCGCAGGCGCGGCGACCAGGCAACCGCAGTGCGGGCCGAGGAACTTGTACGGGGAGCAGACGAAGAAGTCCGCGCCGAGCGCCTCGACGTCCACCGGGGCGTGCGCGGTGAGGTGCACGCCGTCCACCCAGGTCAGCGCACCTGCCTCGTGCGCCAGCGCGGTGATCGCGGCGACGTCGGGGCGGGTGCCGATCAGGTTGGAGGCGCCGGTGACGGCGACCAGCCGGGTCCGCGAGGAGAGCAGGGCGCCGACGGTCGCCGGGTCCAGCTCGCCCGTCGCGGGGTCGAAGTCGGCCCACCGAACGGTGGCGCCGCGGGCGCGCGCGGCCTGCACCCAGGGGCGGATGTTGGCGTCGTGGTCCAGCCGGGTCACCACGACCTCGTCGTCCGGCCCCCAGCCGGCCGACAGCACCCGGGACAGCTCGTAGGTCAGCGTCGTGGCGCTGCGCCCGAAGACCACACCGCCGGGATCGCCGCCGGTGAGGTCGGCGACCGCCTGCCGGGCGCCACGGACGACGGCGTCCGCGTTGCGCTCGGCCTCCGTCACCGACCCGCGGTTGGCGATCGGCGCGGTCAGGGTCGCGGCGACCGCCTGCGCGACGGCGGCGGGGGTCTGCGAGCCGCCCGGGCCGTCGAAGTGGGCGTAGCCGGCGGCCAGGGCGGGGAAGGAGGCGCGGACTGCCGCGACGTCGAGAGTCATCGGGAGCTGACGTTAGGCGGCCGGTCCCACCGCCACCAGCCGCGCTGGCGCCGGGCGACGGCGGCGACGATCCGGTCCGGGCGCACGAGGACCGACCGACCGCGAAGCCAGCGCACCAGCTCGGGCGACCCCAGCTCGTCGGCCCGCACGACCCTCCCCGGCCAGCTCGGCGGGACCGGCCCGCCGGCGGTGACCACCGCCCAGTCCGGACCGAGGACGTCGTCCAGCCGCTGCGGTCCCTCGACCGGCGGCTGCGGCAGCAGGCTCCCCACCGGGGAGCCCGGCGCGAACCGGGGACGGCGCACCTGCGGGCCCGGGCGCAGCGGCGGGGTCCGGCTGGACGCGGTGAAGGCGGCCAGCCGCGGCACCCGGCGCACCCCGGTGAGCACCCCGCGGCGCACCAGGGCGGCGCGGTTCCCACCGCCGGTCATGAGCCGGCCCAGCAGCACCGCCAGCCGGACCAGCGAGCGGGCGTGCGGCGCGCGCTCGGCCTGGTGGGTGTCCAGCAGCGCGTCGTCGGCACCGTCGAGGACGGCGGCGAGCTTCCAGGCCAGCTGGTGCGCGTCGCGCAGGCCGAGCCCCAGCCCCTGGCCGATGAACGGCGGGGTCAGGTGCGCGGCGTCCCCGTTGAGCAGTACGCGGCCCTGCCGCCACCGGTCGGCGACCTGCGCGGCGTACCGGTACTCGGCCGACCGGACCACCGTGCAGCCGGCCGCACCGAACCGGCCCAGCAGCCCGTCGAGGTCGAGGTCGGCGACGGCCTCGTGCTCGCGCAGCCGGAACTCGGCGCGGTACCGGGCCCCGGCGACCGGCATGAAGGTGGCCGGCCGGACGGCGTCGCAGACCTGCTGCACGCCGGGCCAGACCGGCAGCGGCGTGTCGGCCACCAGGTCGACGACCAACCACCGCTCCCCCGGCCCCAGGTCGCGCATCCGGGCGCCGATCTGCCCCCGCACGGTGCTCCTCGCCCCGTCGCAGCCGAGCACCGCGTCGGCGACCAGCTGCTCCTCGGCGCCGGTGTCCCGGTCGCGGACGGTCAGACGGACCGGACCGGCACCGTCCAGGCGCACCACCTCGACGCCACCGCGCAACCGGGCCCGCGGTTCGGCGGCCAGCGCGTCGCGCAGCACCTGCTCCAGGTCGGGCTGGCTGAACATCGAGCCCTGCGGCCAGCCGTGGTCCCCGGCGCCGCGGGGGAACTCGGCCAGCGTGCGGCCGCCGCCGTCCAGCAGCCGCAGGCCGGCCATCGGCCGGCTGACGGCAGCGAACGCGTCGGCGACCCCGGCCGCCTGCAGCACCCGCAACGACTCGTCGTCCAGGTGCACCGCCCGCGGCAGCGGGTGGGCCTCGGCGTGCCGGTCGAGCACCAGGACGTCGATGCCCCGGCGGGCCAGCAGCAGCGCCGCGGTCACCCCGACCGGCCCGGCGCCGACCACCACCACCGTCACGCCGCCGAGTCTGCCTGTCGGGGAAGTGCACGACAGGACGGTGGTCGGCCGGGCAACCTGTCGGCGTGGACCTGCACCTGGACGCCCCGTTCTCCCTCGACACCTGGGACGGCGTCGCCGACCCCGACCCGGCCGACCCCGACGCCCCGCCGACCGCGCGGGTGGTGCTGGCCAAGACCTACACCGGCGAGCAGCTCACCGGCTCCGCCACCGGTCACGCGCTCACCACGAACGGCCCGCGCGGTGCCTCCTACGTGGCGCAGGAGCGGATCACCGGCACGCTGGCCGGGCGCACCGGGAGCTTCGTGCTCGAGCACGGCGCCTCGATGGGCGAGGGCGTGCCGACCGTCCAGTGGGCACGGGTGGTCGCCGGCTCGGGCACCGGCGAGCTGACCGGCCTGCAGGGCACCGGCGTCGTCGCGCACCAGCTGCTGACCCTGGACGCCGTCCTGCCGGACTGAGGCCCGCAGTCAGCGGCCGGCGCGCTCGTCGAGCACGTCGGCCAGCAGCGTCACCGCACCCCAGCCGGCAGCCGCGAGGGCGACCAGCGGCGCGCGCGCCGTCCGGCCCGCCAGCCCGGCGCCGAACGCCGCGGCGTCACCGGCGTCGGCGACCACCCGGGCGGCGGTGGCGAGCCGGCGGGCCCTGCCGGCCGGGGCGGCGACCAGCGCCAGGCCCAGGACGACGTCCCGGACGGCGAGGGAGCGGGTGAGCAGGCGGGTGTCCGGGGTGTCCGCCAGGCCGCACGGCCGGAGCAGGACCGTCGGCGCGGCGACCAGGACCGCCCCGTAACCGGCCGTCGCAGCACCGACGAGGGAGGTCAGGGAGGGCACAGCAGCTCCTTGCGCGCCAGGGGAGGGCGGTGTCCAACCAACCAGCGGGGCACCCGGCCCGCCACCGGGGACCGTTGCACGGACCGTCCACAACGTTGCACGGGACTTCCTTCGGCTGTGACCTGTGCCATAACGTGCGACCGGACTGCGCAGCTGCGCACGCCATCGAGGCCCTCATCGTGGAGGGCGACGAGGAGGACCCTGTGCCTGTCAACACCCGCGGCGCCATCATGCGTTCCGCCCCCGGCAAGTGGGAGGTCACCGACCTGGTCGTCGACGACCCGCAGGCCGGCGAGCTCCAGGTCAAGCTGGCCGCCTCCGGGCTGTGCCACTCCGACGACCACATCGCCACCGGCGACATGCAGGTCGGCAAGTACCCCTTCCTCGGCGGCCACGAGGGCGCCGGCGTCGTCACCGCCGTCGGCCCGGGCGTGACGGGCTTCGAGGAGGGCGACCACGTCGTCTTCTCGTTCCTGCCCGGCTGCGGCCGGTGCCGCTACTGCGCCAACGGCCAGCAGTACATCTGCGATTCGGGCGCCAACCTGCTCGTCGGCTCGCGGTGGGACGACGCGTCGAGCTTCCGGGTCAAGACCTCCGACGGCGAGGACGTCGGTCAGATGTGCGGGCTGGGGACCTTCGCCGAGATCACCACGGTGGACATCCGTTCCACCGTCAAGATCGACAAGAGCATCCCGCTCGACGTGGCCTGCCTAGTCGGGTGCGGCGTCGGCACCGGCTGGGGCACCGCCGTCCAGGCCGGCGAGGTCCGGGCCGGCGACACGGTCATCGTGATGGGCATCGGCGGGATCGGCATCAACGCCGTCCAGGGCGCGGCCCACGCCGGGGCCAGCCACGTCATCGCCGTCGACCCGGTGCCCTTCAAGCTGGAGAAGGCCCGCGAGCTCGGCGCCACCCAGACCTTCGCGAGCATCGAGGAGGCCGCCGACTTCGCGCGCAGCGTCACCAACGGGCAGGGCGCCGACAAGGCGCTGGTGACCGTCGGGGTGCTCAAGGGCGAGCACATCGCCCAGGCGTTCGACGCGATCGGCAAGGGCGGGCGGGTCGTCGTCACCGGCCTCGGCGACCTCACCGACGTCGGCATCCCGATCAACCCCAGCATGCTGGCGCTGTTCACCAAGGAGATCCGCGGCGCCCTGTTCGGTGACCAGAACCCCAGCTCGGACATGCAGAAGATGCTGCGGCTCTACCAGGAGGGCAACATCAAGCTCGACGAGCTGATCACCAAGCGGTACAAGCTGGACGACATCAACCAGGGCTACGAGGACCTGCACGAGGGCAAGAACCTCCGCGGCGTCATCGTCTACGACTCCTGAGCACGGGCCTCGTCGCCCTGTGACGAGGCCGCACCCCGGGGGCCGGTCGTACCGGCCCCCGGGGCCCCACCGTCCCGTTCGACGAGGAGCCGACCATCCCTGCGCCTGCCCGACACGACGCTGCCCGGCTGGACGCGGTGGGGATGGTCCGCACCGCCCAGGAGCGGGTCGTCGCCCGGGTCCGGGAGGCCGAGGTGGTCGCCGCGGCGCTGTCGGCCGGGCGGAACGTCGTCCTCGAGGGCCCACCGGGCACCGGGAAGACGACGCTGCTGCGCGCGCTGGCCGACGGCACCGGCGTGCCGCTGGTCCTGGTCGAGGGCAACGCCGAGCTGACCCCGACCCGGCTGGTCGGCCACCACGACGCCTCCCGGGTGCTCAGCGAGGACTACCGCCCGGAGAACTTCGTGCCCGGCCCGCTCACCCGGGCGATGACCGAGGGCGCGCTCCTCTACGTCGAGGAGTTCAACCGGGTGCCCGAGGAGACGATGAACGTGCTGCTCGGCGTGCTGTCCGAGCGCGAGATGCACGTGCCGCGGTTCGGCCGGGTACCGGCGCGCCCGACGTTCCGGCTGGTCGCGGCCATGAACCCGTTCGACGCCGTCGGCACCGCGCGGATCACCCCGGCGTTGTACGACCGGTCCTGCCGGGTGGCGATGGGCTACCAGGACGAGGACGCCGAGCGCGCCGTCGTCACCGCGGCCACCGGCAGCCCCGACGCGCTGGTGCACCGCGCCGTGCGGGCCGTACGGATCACCCGCGACCACCCCGAGCTGCGGATCGGGTCCTCGGTGCGCGGCGCGATCGACACCGTGCTGATCGCCACCGAGCTCGCCGTCGTCCGAGGCAGCACCGAGGTGGACGAGCGCACCGGCGCGGACGCCGCGCTGGCCGCGCTCACCGGCAAGGTCACCGTCGCCGACGGGCTGACCAGGCCGGTCGAGGACGTCGTCTCCGACATCTGGCGACGGGCCGGTGAGGAGCTGGGAAAACCCTGATCCCCGAGGCGGACGAGCCCCGGGGAGACCAGCCGGAGCCGGGGGCGCCGCCACCACCCGGCGCCGCACCTCCGGGCGCGCGCCCGGGTCCGCCGTCGGTGGTGGAGGACCCCGACCAGGTCGCCGAGCTGCTCCGCCGCCAGGGCGCCCGGGGCGCCAGCCGCGACCAGCTCGCTCGCACGCACGCCGAGTTCACCCAGGTCAGCCCGGAGGCCGGCCAGCTGGACGAGGAGGCGCTGGCCGACCTGGCCGGCCGGGACCCCGATGCGGCGGCCCGGCTGGTGGCCGCCCTGGGCCGGGCCTTCGACCCCCGGCTGCGCGCCGCCGCCCGCACGCTGGCCGCGCGGCTGCCGGTCACGGTCCCGCGCACCGGCGTGCCCGACCGGGCGGGCAGCCGGCGGGTGGTCACCCGCCGCGACCCGACCGGCGCCGACATCGACCTGGACGCCACCCTCGCCGCCCGGGGCGCGGAGCCGCGCTGGCGGGCCGAGCACCTGCACACCCGCAGCTGGCGGGCGGCCGGCCGGGCCTGCGTGCTGGTCGTCGACGCGTCGGGCTCCGTCGCCGGGGACGAGCTGGCGGCCGCCGTCCTGACGGCGTCGGCGCTGGCCCAGCGGATGCGGCCGGGCGACGAGCTGGCGGTGGTGGCGTTCTGGTCGACCGCGGTGGTGCTCCAGCCGCTGACGGCGGGAGCGCGCCCGGAGGTCGTGGTCGACCGGCTGTTCGACCTGCGCGGCGGCGGGACGACGGACCTGGACCTGGCGCTCCGGACCGCCGGACAGCAGCTGGCCCGGACCCGCACCGCGGTCCGCGACGTGCTGCTGCTGTCCGACGGGATGCCCACCGACAGCCCCGACCCGGTCCCGGCAGCGGCGGCCCTGGCCCGCGCGGGGGCCCGGCTGCACGTGCTCGCGCTGTCCGGTGAGCCGGGGTCGGCGGAGGCGTGCGCGGCGCTGGCCGCGGCCGGTGGCGGCCGGTCGGCACCGCTGCACCGCCCCTCGCAGGCGCCGGCCGCCGTGCGCACCCTGCTCGACTGAGGGAGGACCCCGGACGACGTCCCCCCGCCGGGCACCGCGCGGTCGTACAGTCCGCTGCCGCATCAGCGCTCCCAGCAGCAGGAGAGACCGTGCCCCTGAAGTCCCCGACCAAGCCGTCGCCGTCCGGTGCCGCCGACCTGCCGGCCCGCACGGTGCAGCGCCCGCGCGGCCGGCGGGTCCTGCTCAGCCTGGTCGTCGTCCTCGCCGTGGTGCTGGGTGTGCTCGTCCCCGGCATCGCCTTCGCCTCCGGGTTCACCAAGGCCGACGGCGGGCACGTGGTCGTCGTGCGGAACGGCGGCCCGTTCGACGACAACAGCATCCGCCAGGTGATCCAGCCGAACTCCTCGCTGACCTCCACCGGGCTGTTCTCCGCCGAGCACCCCTACCCCTCGACGCAGCGGAACTTCAAGGTCAGCGGGCAGGAGGACGCCGACTCCAACGAGGTCATCAACGTGCCCACCAAGGACGGCGTGCTGGTCGGCGTGGAGGGCACCTTCTACTTCGACGTCAACTTCACCGACGAGGACGTGATGAGCGCCTTCGACGACGAGTACGGCACCCGCACCTACCCCGGCTCGGACGGGCAGATCGCCGCCTGGGACGGCGACGAGGGCTGGAGCGCCTTCCTCAACTTCACCCTGGGCAACCTGGTGCAGAACGTGCTCCGGCAGGAGATCGGCAACGTGGAGTGCGCCGACCTGGTCGCCTCCTGCTCGCTGGCGGCCAACTCCAGCGCCCAGGCCGCAGCGGTGGTCAACCCCGACGCGAACGGCAACCAGACGATCAACCAGGTGCAGGCGGCGGTGAACGACGGGTTCAGCCGGGACGTCAACGACGTCCTCGGGGTGGACATCCTGGTCAACCCACGGTTCGTGCTCAGCAAGATCGAGCTGCCGCAGAACGTGCAGGACGCCATCAACCAGGCGCAGGCTGCCTTCGCCGGGGTCACCGAGTCCCAGGCCGCCCTGCAGCGGGCGCAGATCGACGCCGAGGCCGACGTGGCGCGGCAGAACGGCTACAACGGGTGCCCGACCTGCGCGCAGATCGACGTCCTCAAGGCGCTGCCCGACGGGCTCACCACGTACGCCCCGGGCACCGGGTTCACCGTCACCGGACAGTGAGGCACCGCCGTGGTCCTGCTCGACCTGATCGTCCTCGCCCTGCTGGTCTCGCTGGTCGTGGTCGCGGTGCAGACCTGGCTCGGCCGGCCCGCCCGCCAGTGGCCGGCCGCCGAGGCGGCCGCCCGCTGGGAGGACGCCCATGAGGCCGTCGGGGGCGTGACCCGGGTCGTCGTCCGCAAGGTCGCCCGGCTGCCCACCGGGGAGACCCGGGTGCTCGGCGAGTCGGTCGTCGAGGAGATCCCGGACGGCGCACCGGACTGGCACGAGCGGTTCAGCGCCGCCCGGCAGGTCGCCTACGACCGGGCCATCGACCTCAACGGCCCCTCGCTGTCCGGCTGACCGGGCGGACGGCGTCCCCGGCCCGGGCCGGGTCGAGCGGGACGGCGGACCGGAGCACCGCCGGGCCGAGCACCAGGACGCCGTCGCTGCGGGCCGCGCAGCGGATCCGGCGCGGCCCCGCAGGCCGCGGTGCGCGCCCGGGGCCAGCGCGAGGTCCAGCCACGCGCACGGGTTCGCCGGCCGGCCACCGGCGAGCAGGACGCCGTCCAGGCTGAACGGCTGCCCCCGCAGCGCCTCGACCTCGGCGCCGCGCAGCACGACGTTGCGCCGGGTGGCCAGCGGGTCCAGCGGGCCGCTGCCCAGCTCGGCGGCCAGCGCCTCGAGTGCCTCCGCAGCGATCACGGTGACCGTGGCGTCCCGGTGCGCCGGCCGGCCGGCGTAGCGGTCGCCCACGATCCCGTGTCCGGCCCGCACCTCCAGCCGGTCGCGCCGGTCGACCCCGCCCCCGGCGAGGGCCGCGTCGGGCCGGCCGTCCCAGCGGTGCTCGGGCGAGGCGAGCAGGCCGACCACCTCGACGTCGTACCGGTGGGGCAGGTCGTCGTCGCTCACCCGGCCCGACCGTGGCGTGGCGCGGCCGTGCCGTCGGCCAGCCCGTACGCCCGCGCCTCGTCGGCGGTGAGCAGCCGACCGGCGTGCACGTCGTCGGCGACCTCCTCGACCGGACGGCCGCAGGCCTCGGCCAGTCGCTCGTCCAGCCGCTGGACCTGCCGGGCGTGCGCGGCCGCCCACGTCTCGACGTCCCAGCCACGGACGCCGCGGGGTGGCTGCGGTTCGGGCGGGTCGGGGCGGAGCGGGGGCCGGGTGCCGGTGACGGTGCTCACGGGGACTCCTCGGAGGGTCGGACCTGCCAGTCGACGGTGGAGCCCACCGCGGCTGCGTAGCGCTCGATCGTGGGCAGCCGCGCGTCCCACTCACCGCTCTCCAGCCGGGCGACGGCGGACTGCGACGGTATCGCGGCCAGCACTCATGGCACCGGGGTCCGGGAGGTGCCAGCGTGGGGTCGTGGACCGCCAGACCGCCCTCGACGCCGCGACCGCCACCTTCGACTCCGGTGCCTTCCTCGAGACCCTGGGGCGCCGGGTCCGGTACCAGACCGAGAGCGCCGACCCCGGGCGCGCCGACGACCTACGGGCGTACCTCACCGAGGAGCTGGTGCCGGACGTCGAACGGCTGGGCTTCACCGCCCGGGTGGTGCCGAACCCCATTTCGCCGGGGCATCCGTTCCTGGTCGCGCACCGGTCGGAGGGCTCGCCGCGGCGGGTGCTCACCTACGGGCACGGCGACGTCCAGCCGGCGCACCCCGAGCAGTGGCGCGCCGGGCTCGACCCGTGGCGGGTCGTCGTCGAGGGCGACCGCTGGTACGGCCGCGGCGTCGCGGACAACAAGGGCCAGCACACGGTCAACCTGGTGGCCCTCGAGCAGGTGATCGCCGCCCGCGGCGGGCGGCTCGGCTATGACGTCACCCTGCTGCTCGACATGGGCGAGGAGTCCGGCTCCCCCGGCCTGACCGAGCTGTGCGCCCAGCACCGCGACGAGCTCGCCGCCGACCTGCTGATCGGCTCCGACGGCCCCCGGGTGGCCGCCGACCGGCCGACGGTCTTCCTCGGCACCCGCGGCTCGGTCAACGTGACCCTCCAGGTCACCGCCCGGCAGACCGCGCACCACTCGGGCAACTGGGGCGGGGTGCTGGTCAACCCGGCCGTCGTCCTGGCGAACGCGCTGGCCGCGCTGGTCGACGCCCGGGGCCGGCTGCTGGTCGAGGGGCTGCGGCCGGACGGCGTCCCGGCGCCGGTGCGCGCGGCGCTGCGCGACATCGACGTCGACCAGGGCCCGGACAGCCCGACGCTCGACCCGGACTGGGGCGAGCCGGGGCTGTCCCCCGGCGAGCGGCTCTACGCCTGGAACACCCTCGAGGTGCTGGCGATGACCGCCGGCGACCCGGGCGCGCCGGTGAACGCCATCCCGCCGACCGCCCGGGCGCACTGCCAGCTGCGCTTCGTCGTCGGCACCGACCCCGTCCAGGTGCTCCCGGTCCTCCGCGCGCACCTGGACGCCGCCGGGTTCGCCGACGTGCAGGTCGAGGTCGAGCACACGATGGCGGCGACCCGGACCGACCCCGAGGACCCGTGGGTGACCTGGACGCTCGGCTCGATCGAGCGCAGCACCGGGCTGACGCCGGCACTGCTGCCCAACCTCGGCGGGTCGCTGCCCAACGAGCCGTTCGCGCACGAGCTCGGGCTGCCGACGGTGTGGGTGCCGCACTCCTACCCCGGCTGCGCCCAGCACGCGCCGGACGAGCACCTGCCGACCGCGCTGGTCCGCGAGTCCCTGCAGCTCATGGCCGGCCTGTGGTGGGACCTCGGCGAACCGGACGCCCCTTGGCCGTCGTCCTCCTGAACGCCTAAGGCACGCCTTTGGCGTTCTCCTAGCGGTCGGCGGTGCGGTGGATGGGGCCCTCGGCGCCGGTGAGCCGCTCCCCGGAGCCGCCCCAGCGGCCGGCGATGATCTCCGCGGCGATCGACACCGCGGTCTCCTCCGGCGTCCGGGCGCCCAGGTCCAGCCCGATCGGCGAGGAGAGGCGCTCGAGCTCGTCGTCCTTGATGCCTGCCTCGCGCAGCCGCTCCAGCCGCTCGTCGTGCGTGCGCCTCGACCCCATCGCACCCACGTAGGCCACCGGCAGCCGCAGCGCGACCTCCAGCAGCGGGACGTCGAACTTCGGGTCGTGGGTGAGCACGCAGAGCACGGTGCGCTCGTCGATCCGCCCGGCATCGGCCTCGGCCTGCAGGTAGCGGTGCGGCCACTCCACGACCACCTCGTCGGCGTCGGGGAAGCGGCGCGCGGTGGCGAACACCGGGCGGGCGTCGCAGACCGTGACCCTATAGCCGAGGAACGAGCCGACCCGCGCGACCGCCGCGGCGAAGTCGATGGCGCCGAAGACGACCATCCGCGCCGGCGGGGCGAAGGAGGAGACGAACACGGTGATGTCATCGCCGCGCCGCTCCCCGTCGTGCCCGTAGGTGAGCGTCGCCGTCCGGCCGGCGGCCAGCATGCCGCGGGCGTCGTCGGCGACGGCGCCGTCCAGGTGCTGCTCGCCGAACGAGCCCGACGCGCGGTCGGGCCACAGCACCATCCGCCGGCCCAGCCGGTCGGCCGGGCCCTTCACGCAGGTGACGACGGCGACCGGCTCGTGCGCGGCGACCGACTCGGCCACCTCGCCGAGCTCGGGGAAGGACTCCCGGGAGATCGCCTCCACGTAGACGTCGAGGATCCCGCCGCAGGTCAGGCCGACGGCGAAGGCGTCGTCGTCGCTGACGCCGTAGCGCTCGAGCGTCGGCTCACCGGTGGCGAGGACGTCGGTGGCCTCCGCGTAGACCGCGCCCTCGACGCAACCGCCGGACACGCTGCCGACCGCCGTCCCGTCGGGGCCGACCAGCATCGAGGCACCCGGTGGGCGGGGCGCGGAGCGCCAGGTGCCCACGACGGTGCCCATCCCGACCGTCTCCCCCGCCTGCCACCAACCGACCAGGTCGTCGAGAACATCACGCATCAGGAGGTCCCTCCAGTAGTCCGGCCCCGGGGAGAGGCTCGTCGCGAGCGTGCGAGTGACGAGGAGCCCGGGGTCCTCTCGATCACTCCTGCCAGTTGCTCGAACGCGGCCAGGCTGTGCCCGGCGACGAAGTGGTCGACGGACGGCAGCGCCGCCACCATCCCCGCGGTGAGCGGCTCGTAGCCGGACCTGCCCTTGTGCGGGTTCACCCAGACGACGGCGTGCGCGAGCCGGTGCAGCCGAGCCATCTGCTCGGCGAGCAGCTCCGCGCCACCCCGCTCCCAGCCGTCGCTGCACACGACGACGACCGCGCCGCGGGCGGTGCCGCGCTGGCCCCAGCGGTCCAGGAACGCCTTGAGCACCTCGCCGATCCGGGTCCCGCCGGACCAGTCGGGGATCGCCGAGCCGCTGGCCGCCAGCGCCCGGTCGGGGTCGCGCAGCCGCAGCTCGCGGGTGACCCGGGTCAGCCGGGTGCCGAAGGTGAAGACCTCGGTGCTCGCCGGGCGGGCGCGGACCGCGGCGTGCGCGAAGCGGAGCAGGGCGTCGGCGTAGGGGCTCATCGAGCCGGAGACGTCGATCAGCAGCACCACCCGGCGCGGACGAGGGCGGGCGCGGTGGTGCTCCAGCCGGGTCACCTCGCCGCCGTCGCGCAGCGCCCGCCGCACGGTCCGCGCCCGGTGGATCGAGCCGTGCTGCGACGGGCTGCGCCGCCGGGAGGCGCGCATCGGGGCGGCCGGGACCAGCAGCGCGAACAGCCGGCGCAGCTCCTCGCGCTCGGCGACGGTCAGCTCGGCGACGTCCCGGTGCCGCAGCACCTCCTCGCCGCTGGCCCGGGTGGCGAGGTCGCTGGGCTCGCCACCGTCCTCGCTGCCCTCGCCGGTCCCCAACGGCGCGGTCCGCACCACCCGGGGCTGCTCGGCTCCGGTCGACCGCCGCGGCCGCGGCGCCTCCCCGCCGAAGTACGCGGCGAAGGCGGCGTCGTAGCGGTCCAGGTCGTCGGGGCTGCCGCACAGCGTCAGCCGGCCGGCCCAGTAGACGGCGGTCGGGTCCAGGACGTCGAGGTGCGCCGCCGCGGCGAGCATCGCCTCCACCCGGGCGGGCGAGGCGGCGACGCCGGCGTGCCGGAGGGTGCGGGCGAACCCGAGCACGGTGGTGACGACGTCCCGGGTGCCGTTCCCCGCCGTCCGGTGGTCAGCCGCCACCGAAGAGCGCCCCCCGGGTCAGGGCGTGCACGCGGTCGGTGTCCTCGCGGTACTTGAGCACCGCACCCAGCGTGCGCGCCGCGGTGTCGGGGTCGAGCTCGCGGGCGCCGAGGGCGTGCAGCGCGCTCGCCCAGTCCATCGCCTCCGCGACGCCGGGCGGCTTCAGCAGGTCCAGGCCGCGCAGCTCGGCCGTCGCCCGGGCCACCTGGCGGGCCAGGGCGTCGGTGACGTCGGGCAGCCGACGCCGGAGGATCGCCACCTCGCGCTCGAAGTCGGGGTGCTCCAGCCAGTGGTAGAGGCACCGCCGCTTGAGCGCGTCGTGCACCTCGCGGGTCCGGTTGGAGGTGAGGACGACGAGCGGCGGCGTCTCGGCCCGCACGGTGCCCAGCTCCGGGATGGAGATGGTGAAGTCGCTGAGCACCTCGAGCAGGAACGCCTCGAACTCGTCGTCGGCCCGGTCCACCTCGTCGACGAGCAGCACCGACGGCGAGTCCTCCAGCGCCTGCAGCAGGGGGCGGGCGAGCAGGAACCGCCGGTCGTAGAGCCCGGCCTCCAGCTCGGCGGGATCGCCGGCAGCGTGCGCGGCCTCGGCGGCCCGCAGGTGCAGCAGCTGGCGGCCGAAGTCCCAGTCGTAGAGGGCGTGGCTGGCCTCCAGCCCCTCGTAGCACTGCAGCCGGTACAGGGGTCGGCCGGTGACCTCGGCCAGCGCTCGGGCCAGCGCCGTCTTGCCGACCCCGGCCTCGCCCTCCAGGAACAGCGGGCGGTGCATCACCAGCGCCAGGTACGCCGCGGTGGCCAGGCCCTCGTCGGGCAGGTAGCCGGTGGCCTCCAGCGCGGTGCCGAGTGCGACGGGGTCAGCGGGGAGGGTGGACTGGCTCACGTCCAGCAGCATCCCACCCCCGGGGTGGGTCGCGCGCCGTCAGTCGGTGGCCATCGCCTCGAGGTAGTCGTCGTACCCGGCGATCACGTCCTCGAGATCGAGGACCTCCGGGAAGTCGGCCACCTCCTGGTGCTTGCGGAGGAACAGGACGGTGCGCCGGACGACGTCCTCCTCGTCGTCGGTGCCCAGCCGGTCCATCACCTCGGGTGACACCGTGACGAAGGTGCGCACGTCCTCCAGCTCGCTGGGCTGCACCACCAGGTAGGAGTTCTCGCCCTGCGCGTCGATCTCGATGTCGTCGTCGGCCATGTCCTCCGCCCTACCCGGACCGGCCGGGTGAAACGCGGGCTCCGGCCGAAGGTGGGGGACGTCTCCGGCCGCCCGGCGGGGACGTCCCCTCAGGACGGGCGGGTCAGCCGGCCATCGTGGCGATGTCGATGACGAAGCGGTACCGGACGTCGCTGGCGACCACGCGGTCGTAGGCCTCGTCGATCTGGTCGGCGGAGATGACCTCGATCTCGGCGCCCAACCCGTGCTCGGCGCAGAAGTCGAGCATCTCCTGGGTCTCCCGGATGCCCCCGATCATCGAACCGGCGAGGCTGCGCCGGCCCTCGAGCAGCGGGAACGCCGGCACCGACAGCGGCTCCTCGGGCAGCCCCACGTTGACCAGCGCGCCGTCCAGCTTCAGCAGGCCCAGGTAGGCGCCCATGTCGACGGACGCGGAGATGGTGGAGACGATCAGGTCGAAGCGGCCGGCCAGCGCCTGGAACGTGTCCGGGTCACCGGTGGCGTGGTAGTGGTCGGCGCCCAGGCGCAGGCCGTCCTCCTGCTTCTTCAGCGACTGGCTCAGCACGGTGACCTCGGCGCCCATCGCCTTGGCGATCCGGACGCCCATGTGGCCGAGCCCGCCGAGGCCGACGATGGCCACGTCCTTGCCCGGGCCGGCACCCCAGTGGCGCAGCGGCGAGTAGAGCGTGATGCCGGCGCAGAGCAGGGGCGCGGCGACGTCGAGGTCGAGGCCCTCGGGGATCCGCAGCGTGTACGCCTCGTCGACGACGATCTTCTCGCTGTAGCCGCCGTCGGTCGGGCGGCCGTCCCGGCCGATCGCGTCGTAGGTGCCGATGTTGCCCGTCAGGCAGTACTGCTCCTCACCGGCCAGGCAGGGCCCGCACTCCCGGCAGGAGTCGACCATGCACCCGACGCCGGCCCGGTCACCGACCGCGAACCGGGTGACCTCCGAGCCGACGGCGGAGACGACGCCGGCGATCTCGTGGCCGGGGACGAGCGGGAAGTGCGTGTCGCCCCACTCCCCGCGGGCGGTGTGGATGTCGGAGTGGCAGATGCCGGCGTAGGCGATGTCGATGAGCACGTCGTGCGGGCCCAGGTCGCGGCGCTCGATGGTCGTCGCCACGAAGGGGGCGCCGGTACCGGAGGTGGAGCGGGCGTTGACGGTCAGCACGTAGGGGATCTCCTGGGGTCCAGGGCCTGCGCACTGCCGGCGGCCCGTCTCGTGCACAACCCACGGACCCGGACGAGCCTTCCCGGGTCCCGTCCACGGGGCCGTGGACGGGCGGGAACTGTCGTACCCCATGCCTACGGTCGTGCCGTGCAGCGGTTGTCGGGCCGGTCCTCCATCGAGGGCGTGCTGGTGGACCGGGTGAGCGTGCAGGCCGAGCCCGAACTCGCCCGGCTGGCCGCGAAGGGCTGCCCCGACCACCCCCGGACGGCGCCGACACCGGTGCCGGGACCGGGGTGGTCGGGTGCGGGTGCGCGGTCCCCCGGCCCGCCGCCGACGGCGCCCACCGGTTGGGCAGGATGGCGGCATGCCGACGCCGGACACCCCGCCGACCGACGAGCTCGCCCTGGGCGACGACCTGCGGGCCTTCGTCGACGCCTCACCGTCCCCGTTCCACGCGGTGGCCGAGCTGGCGCGACGGCTGCGCGCGGCCGGGTTCACCGAGCTGGCGGAGCCGGACTCCTGGTCGCTGACGCCGGGCGGCGCGCACTTCGTCGTCCGGCACGGCAGCCTCATCGCGTTCCGGGTGGGCAGCGCACCGCTGGCCGAGGCCGGGATGCGGCTGGTCGGCGCGCACACCGACTCCCCCACGTTCAAGGTGCGGCCGCACTCCGACGTCCGGCAGGCCGGGTACCGGCTGGTCGGCGTCGAGCCCTACGGCGGCAGCCTGTGGCACACCTGGCTGGACCGGGAGCTGACCGTGGCCGGCCGGGTGGCGCTGCGCGGTGGGTCGGGAGCACTGGTGCGGCTGCCCGGCGCCCCGCTGCGGCTGCCCTCCCTCGCCATCCACCTCGACCGCGGCGTCCGGGACGGCCTGAAGCTCGACCCGCAGCGGGAGCTGGTGCCGGTGTGGTCCCGCGACCTGGGCTCCGAGCCAGGGCTGGTCGACGCACTGGCCGACGCGGCGGGGGTGGCGGCCGGGGAGGTCGTCGGCTCCGACCTGGTGCTCGCCGACACGCAACCTGCTGCCACCGCCGGAGCCGACGGCACCTGGGTGGCCGCGCCGCGGCTGGACGACCAGGCCTGCTGCCACTCCGGGCTGACGGCGTTGATCGGCGCGCCGGCCGGCCCGCGCACCCAGGTGCTGGTCTGCAACGACCACGAGGAGGTGGGCAGCGGCTCGATGTCCGGGGCGCGCGGCAGCTTCCTCGAGGACGTCGTCCGCCGGCTGGTGGCGATCACCGACGCCGACGACCCGCAGGCGCTGCCCCGGGCACTGGCCCGGTCGCGGCTGGTGTCGGCGGACATGGCCCACGCCGTCCACCCGACCCGGTACGACCGGCACGAGCCGGCGCACCAGCCGCAGCTCGGCGGCGGCCCGGTGCTGAAGGTGAACGCCAACCAGGCCTACGCGACCGACGCGGCGTCCAGCGGGTGGTTCGCCGAGCGGTGCGGCGAGGCAGGTGTTCCGGTGCAGTGGTTCGTGACCCGGGCCGACCTGCCCTCCGGCAGCACCATCGGCCCGCTGACCGCCACCCGGCTGGGCATCCCGACCGTCGACGTCGGCGCGCCCATGCTGGCGATGCACTCCTGCCGCGAGCTCGCCTCGGCGCTCGACGTGCCACTGATGGTCGGCGCGCTCACCGCCTGCTTCACCGACTGACCCGCGGCGCCGGTGCCCGGGGCACCACCCGGCGGCCGCGGGACGTGACAGAGTGGTGGTGGGGCCGGGATCGGTCTCCCGGACGAGCACGCCGTACCCGGACAGCGACAAGACGGAGTCCCAGGAGATCCCGTGCACTGGCTCGTCCTCGTCCTGTCCGGCGCCCTCGAGGCCGTCTGGGCCACCGCCCTCGGGCGGTCCGAGGGGTTCACCCGGCTCACCCCGACCGTCGTGTTCGGCGTCGCCCTCGCCGCGAGCATGGCCGGTCTGGCACTCGCCATGCGCAGCCTGCCCGTCGGCACGGCCTACGCCGTGTGGGTCGGCATCGGCGCCGCCCTGACCGCCGGCTACGCCATGTGGACCGGTCAGGAGCCGGTGAGCGCCGTCCGGGTGCTCCTGCTGCTCGGCATCGTCGGCTGTGTCGTCGGGCTGAAGCTCACCCACTGACACCGGGCCTGCAGCAGGCCGCCGGCGGGTGAGGCCCTCAGCCCAGCGTCGCAGCCACCCGGGCAGCGGCGGCGGCACCGACGGCCCGGCCGGCCCGCGCGGCCGCGGCGCGGGTCGCCGGCGACAGGGCGTTGCTGCCGAAGGCCTCCACCGAGGCCTGGTCGGCGTGCACGACGGCGACCGCCGCCGGCGCCAGATCGGCGATCTCGTCGGCCAGGCTGCGGCCCCACAGCTGCGGTGCGTCCGCCAGGGCCGGCACCACGACCAGCACCCGCTCGGCCCCGGCAGCCAGGTCGGCGTTGGTCATCGACCGCGTGCCGCCGTCCATGTACCGCCGTCCGCCGATCGCGACCGGCGGCCACACGCCGGGGACCGCGCAGCTGGCCGCGACCGCGTCGACCAGCGCCACCCCGGAGTCGCGGGTGAAGACGGCGACCTCGCCGGAGCCGGTGTCGACCGCCGGCAGCAGCACCCGCCGGTCCGGCCAGTCCGGCACCGGCAGCCGGGCGGCGATCGCCGCACGGCGGGCCGGGTCCACGGTCGGTGCGGCCAGCGCGAGCGCGCCCATCCGGCGGCCGGCGTCGGCCGCGTCCGCCGCACCGGCCATCACCTCGCCCATCTCGGCGAAGAGCGCCAGCAGGTCGACGTCGACCTCGATCTCCGCGGTCTCCCGCCGCAGCTGGGCCTCGTACAGCTCGTCGAGGTCCACCCCGCTGGTGATCTGCGCCGCGACCGACGACCCGGCCGACGTGCCGACCACCAGGTCGGCAGCCAGCAGCCGGCCGGCGAGCGCCGGGTCGGCGTCGGCGATGCCGCGCAGGACGCCGAGCTCCCAGGCGATGCCGGCGACCCCACCCCCGGCGAGGACCAGGGCAGTGCCGGCGGGGACGGGAGTGGGGACCGGGTGCGTCACGAGCCGAACCGTAGGCCGTCGCCGGATGCCTTGACATGCAGGTGAATGCCTGCATGATTGGAGCTGTGGACGGCGACCTGACCCTGGTGTTCAAGGCGCTCGCCGACCCGACCCGCCGCGCCCTGCTCGACCGGCTGCACGACCGCAACGGCCAGACGCTGGGCGAGCTCTGCGGCGAGCTGGCCATGGCGCGGCAGTCGGCCTCGCAGCACCTGGCCGTCCTCGAGGCCGCGAACCTGGTCAGCACCGTCTGGCACGGCCGGGAGAAGTTGCACTACCTGAACGTCGTGCCGCTGCACGAGGTCCAGGAGCGGTGGATCGACAAGTTCGAGACCCCGCGGCTGCGCGTCCTGAGCGCGGTCCGCCATGCAGCAGAGGAGAACGAGATGACCGACCAGCCCACGTTCGTCTACGTCACCTACATCGCCGCCACGCCCGAGCGGGTCTGGCAGGCGCTCACCGACGCCGACCTGACCGCCTCCTACTGGGGCCACCGCAACGAGTCGGACTGGCAGCCCGGCTCGACGTGGCAGCACGTGCGCACCGACGGGTCGGGCATCGCCGACGTGGTCGGCACGGTCGTCGAGTCGGTCCCGCCGGAGCGGCTCGTCCTCACCTTCCCGGGGTCGGACGAGCAGCGGGCCGGCACGCCGTCGACGGTCACCTTCACCATCGACCGGGACCAGGACATCGTCCGGCTCACCGTGCAGCACCGCGACCTCCCCACCGCTGCCGACACCGCCGCGGTGGCCACCGGCTGGCCCGCCGTGCTGGCCAACCTCAAGTCGCTGCTGGAGACCGGCCGGGTGCTCCCGCAGGCGCCGTGGGAGTTCTCTGCCGAGCCCCGGGCGGAGGAGTTGGCACACCACGACTGACGAACCGCCGTCCCGGGCCGTGAGGCGGTAGGGTTTACGACGTAAACCGCCGAACCACCAGCCCGGGACGGACGGAGGTCGCCATGTCTGCACCACTCGGCACCGGCGACCTGGACGTCCGGGTCGGCACGATGGACTGCGGGTGCACCGTCACCGTGGTCGGTGACCTCGACACCCTGGGCGCGCCCGTGCTCGGCGGCTGCCTGGACGAGCTGCTCGCCCACCCGGACCTCCGCGCGGTCGACCTCGACCTGTCGGGCGTCACCTTCCTGGACTCGGCCGGCCTGACCGTCCTCGCCGGCGCGCACCGGACGGCTCAGCGGTCCGGTCAGGTGCTGCGGATGCGCTGCGGCACCGGCCGGGCCGTCCTCCGCCCGCTGCAGATCACCGGCCTGGCCGACGTGTTCACCATCGTCGACGCCCAGCCCCGGACGGCCGGCCAGCAGACCTCTCCCCGCCACTTCAACGTATAGCGCAGCGGGGGGCTTGCGGCAAGACCCCGGTGGGGCCGCACACTCGCGCACCTGGCCGATGACCTGCGCAGACGCAGGTCACGAGATGCAGGAGCGGCGAGCGTGAACACCCTGACCACCCGTGCCTTCGACCTCCCCGACCACCTCACCGCCAAGGCCGCCCCGGCGCTCGTCGCCACTGACGAGCAGCACTTCGCGGCCATCGCGGAGAGCCTCGCGCAGGCCATCGCCGACCTCTCCGGTCGCCTCGCAGCCGAGCGCGCGGCGCCCGGGGGCACCGGGCAGGCGGCGCTCGACCGGGACCTGGAGGTCCACCGGCTGGCCGCGCGGCTGCGCGCCCTGCAGCGGTTCGGGCTGGACCTGTGCCTCGGGCGCATGGTCGGCGCGGACGACCCCGAGCCGGTGTACGTCGGCCGTCTCGGCCTCACCGACAGCGCCGGCCGTCGGCTGCTGGTCGACTGGCGCTCCCCTGCGGCCGAGCCGTTCTTCGGCGCGACGCACGCCGACCCGATGGGGCTGGCCAGCCGCCGCCGGTACCGCTGGACCCGTGGCCGGATCACCGACTACTGGGACGAGGTGTTCACCGCCGACGGGCTCCGGCAGCAGGTCGCGCTGGACGACGAGTCCGCCTTCATCGCCGGCCTGGGCAGCAGCCGCTCGGCCCGGATGCGTGACGTGCTCGGCACCATCCAGGCCGACCAGGACGCGGTGATCCGCGCGGGGTCGGCCGGTGCACTCGTCGTCGACGGCGGTCCGGGGACAGGGAAGACCGTCGTCGCCCTGCACCGCACCGCCTACCTGCTCTACGCCGACCCGCGCCTGGGACCCGGGCGGGGCGGGGTGCTGTTCGTCGGCCCGCACCAGCCGTACCTGGCCTACGTCGCCGACGTCCTCCCGAGCCTCGGGGAGGAGGGGGTGCAGACCTGCACCCTGCGCGACCTGGTGCCCGAGGGCGCCACGGCGACGGCCGAGTCCGACCCGGAGGTGGCCCGGCTGAAGTCCTCCGCGCGCCTCGTGCAGGCGATCGAGGCGGCCGTCCGGTTCTACGAGGAGCCACCCCGCCGCGGGATGACGATCGGGACCGACTGGTCCGAGGTCCGGCTGAGCGCCGAGGACTGGGCCGAGGCGTTCGGGGCGCCGGACCCCGGCACCCCGCACAACGAGGCCCGGGACCAGGTGGCCGACGAGCTGCTGGAGATCCTCGTCGACCAGCTCGAGGAGGACGACGTCCCGCTCGAGCAGCTCCGCGCGTCGCTGGCGCGCAGCGGTGAGCTGGTCGCCGCCGTGGACCGCGCGTGGCCGCTGCTGGAGGCGACCGACCTGGTCGGCGACCTGTGGTCGGTGCCCGCGTTCCTGCGGCGCTGCGCTCCCTGGCTCACCCCCGAGGAGGTCCGGGCGCTGCAGCGCCCGGACCCGCACGCCTGGACGGCGTCCGACCTGCCGCTGCTGGACGCCGCCCGGCAGCGGCTCGGCGACCCGGCGACGTCCCGGCGCAGGCGGCGGCACGCCGCTGCCGTCGCCGCCGAACGCGACCGGATGGCCGGCGTCATCGACGAGCTGATCGCGACCGACGACTCCGAGCTGATGCTGATGACGACCCTGCGCCACCAGGACCTCCGCGACGCCCTGGTGGACCCCGACGTGCTGCCCCGCCCCGGCCCGGACCGGCTGGCCGGGCCGTTCGCGCACGTCGTCGTGGACGAGGCCCAGGAGCTGACCGACGCGGAGTGGCAGATGCTGCTGCTCCGCTGCCCGTCGCGCAGCTTCACCGTCGTCGGCGACCGCGCGCAGGCCCGGCACGGCTTCCCCGAGACGTGGCGGGAACGGCTGGAACGGGTCGGTCTGGACCGGGTCGAGCTGGCCTCGCTGACCATCAACTACCGGACGCCGGAGGAGGTCATGGCCGAGGCGGAGCCGGTCATCCGGGCCGCGCTGCCGGATGCCAACGTGCCGACGTCGATCCGCAGCACCGGCGTACCCGTCCTGCACGGGTCGCTCGCCCAGCTGCGACCGGTGCTCGACGGCTGGCTGGCCGAGCAGCACGAGGGGGTCGCCTGCGTCATCGGCGACCCGACGTTCCCGGGGACGCCGCGGGTCCGGTCGCTGACCCCGGAGCTGGCCAAGGGCCTCGAGTTCGACCTGGTCGTGCTCGTCGACCCCGAGGGGTTCGGCACGGGCATCGAGGGGGTGGTCGACCGCTACGTCGCGATGACCCGGGCGACCCAGCGGCTCGTCGTCCTCACGAGTGGCTGAGACTGGGGTGCGTGTCGACCAGCGCCTGCCCGTGCGGCTCCGGACTGCCCTACGCCGACTGCTGCGGACGGCTGCACGCCGGGACGGCGACCGCGGCGACGGCCGAGCAGCTGATGCGGTCGCGGTACAGCGCGTTCGCCGTCGGCGACCCGGCGTACCTGGTGCGCACCTGGCACTCCACCACCCGGCCCGGCGCGATCGACCTCGACCCGCGGATCCGCTGGGTCGGCCTGGAGGTGCTGCGCACCACCGGCGGCGGGTTGCTGGCCAGCGCGGGCACCGTGGAGTTCCGCGCGCACTCGGTCGTCGACCGCGCCGCCGGCACGCAGCACGAGGACAGCCGGTTCGTCCGCGAGGACGGCCAGTGGCGCTACCTGGACGGCGACCCGCTGCCCTGATGCTCCACGTGGAACATCAGACCTCGGCGGGCTCCGCGGCGAGGGTCACCGGGTCGGTGTTCGCCCCGCAGACCACGGTGACCACCCGCTCGCCCGGCGCCGGCACGTAGGCGCCCGAGGTCAGCGCCGCGTACGCCGTCGCTGCGCCGTGCTCGCTGGCGACCCGGGCCTCGCTCCAGAGCTCCGCGCGGGCCGCGACGACGGCGGCGTCGTCGACCAGCACGCTCAGCAGGCCGCGGGTCCGTCGGGCGACGTCCCAGGCGATCGCCCCCAGCCGGCGGGCGCCGAGGGAGTCCTTGGCCACCCCGGAGACCTCGACGTCCACCGGCTCCCCGGCCGCCAGCGCGGCGGCCAGCGTCGGCGCGGTCACCGGCTCGACCGCCACCACCCGGGCCCGGCCGTCGACCGCCGCCAGCACCCCGGCGAGCAGCCCGCCGCCGCCCACCGCCACGACGACGGTGTCGGCGCCGGGCAGGTCGTCGAGCAGCTCCTCGGCCAGCACCCCGGCCCCGGCCGCGATCTCCGGCTGGTCGTAGGCGTGGCAGAAGACCGCGCCGGCGGCGTCGGCGAACTCGACCGCCGCCGCCTGCGCCTCCGCGTACTCGCTGCCTCGCAGCCGGACGTCGGCGCCGTAGGCGTGCAACCGGTCGACCTTCACCGCCGGTGTCGGCTCCGGCACGAAGACCGTCGCCGGGACGCCGATCGAGCGCGCTGCGAACGCGTGCGCCATCCCGGCGTTGCCCCCGGAGGCCGTCACGACGCCGATCGCCGGGTCCAGCTCGCCGCGCTCGGCCGCGGCCAGCTGCCGGTTGAAGGCGCCGCGGGCCTTGAACGACCCGGTGTGCTGCAGGAACTCCAGCTTCAGCCAGCCGGCCTCCCCCACCTGCAGGAGCGGGGTGCGGCGGACGTGCCCGGCGGTCCGCTGCCGGGCGGCCAGCACGTCGTCGCGGGTGAGCACCGCCTGACCATACGGCCGGTGGCGGGCCGCGGGACGGCCCCTGCTTGGGTGGGGGTCCGCGGTGACCCGCGCACGCCCAGACCCGGGAGGCCCGCCTTGCCGCACCTGCTGCACCTCGACTCGTCCGCCGACCCCCGCAGCTCTGCGTCACGGGCGGTGACCGCGGCGTTCGTCCGCGGCTGGCAGGCCCGGGGCGAGGCCTTCACGGTCACCTCCCGCGACCTGCAGGCCGACCCGCCGCCGCACCTGCCGGACGCCGCGCTGCACTGGGCGCCGCGGCTGCGCACCGCGGGGGAGGCCGTCGCCCCGGCCGACGAGCTCCGGCAGCAGGGCTACCTGGACGAGCTGCTGGCTGCCGACGTCCTGCTGGTGGGGGCGCCGATGTACAACTGGTCGCTGCCCTCGACGCTCAAGGCGTGGATCGACCACGTGCACGTGCTCGGCACCACCGTGCCGTTCGGCGAGTACGAGGCGCGGCCGCTGGCCGGGCGGACGGCGGTCGTCGTCTCCAGCCGCGGCGCGAGCTACGACTCCGGCGGTGAGCAGGCCAGCTGGGACCACACCGTGCCGCCGTTGGAGCTGGTGCTCGGCCAGTCCTTCGGCATGTCGGTGTCGGTGATCACGCTGCAGCTGACCCTGGCCGACCGGGTCCCGGCCATGGCGGACCTGCGCGGCCAGGCCGCGGCCGAGGCCGACGCCGCCCGCAGCTACGCCGAGGAGCTGGCCGCCGGCATCGCCGCCTGACATCGCCCGTCCCCGCCTGACACCGCCCGTCCACAGCTGCCCCGGTGCCGGCACGGGCACCGGGGCGCCGTCCGGCCCGCCGGTACGAGGTCGCGCGGGCCGCATGAGTCAGTGCCGGGCGGTGCCCCGGGAGCCGCGGCCGAGCCGGCCGAGGAGCCGGCCCACCGGGCCGCGTCCGCCCTGCTGCGCGGCCTCGGCCTGCTTCGCGGTCAGCAGCGCGGCGAACTCCGCCAGCGTGGGGTTGCCCGCCAGGTCGTCGACGACGAGGGACACACCGAACTCCCGCGAGAGGGCGGTGAACATCTCCTCCACGTCCAGGGACTCCCCGCCGAGGGCGGTGAAGCTCTCCTCCCGGCCGACGTGCTCGACCCCGAGGATCGGCGCCCACACCTGCTCGACCGCCCGCTCGACGTCGGTGGCCGGGGCTGCGCCCTCGTGCCGCTCCGCGGGCGCGGGCAGCGCCCCGACGTCGACCTTCCCGCGCTCGTTCCGGGGCAGTTCGGGCAGCAGGACGACGTCGCGGGGCACCATCCACTCGGGCAGCTGCTGCCCGACCTCGCGGCGCAGCCCCTGGGCATCGGGCGCCGGGCGGTGCGGGTCGGGCACCACCCAGGCCACCAGGCGAACGTGCTCGTCGGTCCCCGTGCCGCGGACGACGGCGTCGACGACGTCCGGCAGCGCGCGCAGCACCGACTCGACCTCCGCCGGTTCCACCAGGTAGCCGCGGATCTTCACCGAGTCGTCGCCGCGGCCGAGGATCTCCACCACGCCGTCGGCGTCCATCCGGGCGCGGTCACCGGTGCAGTACCGGGTCCGGCCGTCCGGTTCGGCGCGGAACCGGGTGGCCGTGGCCGCCGGGTCGCGCCAGTAGCCGCTGGAGAAGTACTCCGAGGTGGCGTGCAGCACCCCGACCTCGCCGGCAGGCACCGGCTCGTCGGTGGGGCCGAGCACGGAGAGGGTGCGCAGCGGGATCGCCGTCCCGATCGGCACCGCGCCGCTGGGGACCGGGTCACCGGGCCGGATCTCGAAGCTGGTCAGCGCCTCGGTCTCCGACGAGCCCATCCAGTTCATGAAGCTCGCGCCGGCCGGCAGGTGCTGCCGGAAGTCGCTGACGTCGCTGCCGTAGACCTTCTCCCCTGCGGTGGTGACCAGCCGGAGGGCCGGCAGCACGTGGCCGGCGGGCAGGGCGCCGTGCAGCGAGCGCAGCAGCGAGGGGGTGCAGTTGAGCACCGTGACGCCGGTCGCCTCGATCCACTCGGCCAGGTCGTGGATGCCGTGCACCCGGGGATCCCGCACGCACAGCGTCGCGCCGTTCAGCAGCGCCGCGAAGACCGACAGCTGGCCGACCGCGAAACCCTGCGGCAGCGCGAGGGAGACCCGGTCGTCCGGCGTGATCCGCAGCGTCTCGCGGCTGGTCTGGCCGCACGCGAGGACGGTGCGCTGGGTCCACACGACGCCCTTGGGCAGCCCCGTCGTCCCGGAGGTGAAGACGAGCGTCGCCGGGTCGTCGAGGGTCGGCACGGCGGGCGTCGCGACCCGCGCGTCGCCGTCGGCGGCCAGGTCGCGGACGGTGTGCACGCCGGGCATCGCCTCGGCGGCGTCCCGGCGCTCGGCGTCGGCGAGCACCACGCCGACCCCGGCGCGCTCGACGATCACCGCGGCCCGGGCCGGCGGCAGCAGCACGTCCAGCACGACGCAGGCGTGGCCGGTCGCCATCACGGCGAACATCGCCGCGACGCTGTCCACGCCCTGCTCGGCGTAGATCCCCACCGGCTGACGGGCGTCGGCCGGGGTCACCCCCGCGTCGTCGGCCAGCAGCGGGGCGAGCTCGGCGGTCAGCGCGTCGACGCGCTGCTGCAGGCCGGCGTAGCTGACCTCGGCGTCCCCGGTGGTGATCGCGACCCGGTCCGGTACGGAGGCCGCGACCTCGCGCAGCCGCTCGGCCGCCGAGGCCCAGCGCGGTGGCATGACCAGCAGCGGCAGCTCCGGACCGCCGGTCGCCGCGGCGGCGTGGGGCACAGCCGCCTGTCCGCCCGCCATCTCTTCGGTCATACCGGTCTTTCCTCCACGCAGGTAGGGACGGTCCACCCTCCCGGCGGACACGCGTCTGGACACGATGTGCCATCCACGACGTCCGCACAAGCCAGGCCGTTCCGCCGGTCGGGCGGGGTGCGCGGCCCAGGGGCAGGATCGGACCCGTCGTCGCCGTTCCCCGCACCCCTGGAGGCGTCATGACCCAGCCCCCGCGCGACCACGCTCCCGAGGGGACGCCGTCGCCCGTGGCTGACCTCAGCCAGTGGCGGCTCAACGCCCTCCCCGACGAGAACTCCGACGAGGACTGGGACGACGACCGCGAGCTCTACGACCCGCAGGGCAACCGGGTCGACACCTGGCGGGAGGGCTACCCCTACGGCGAGCGGATGGAGCGCCGGGAGTACGAGGTCGAGAAGCGGAAGCTGCAGATCGAGCTGCTGAAGCTGCAGGGCAGGGTGAAGGGGACCGGGCAGAAGCTGGTGCTGGTCTTCGAGGGCCGGGACGCCGCCGGCAAGGGCGGCACCATCAAGCGCTTCACCGAGCACCTGAACCCCCGCGGGTCGACGGTGATCGCGCTGGACAAGCCCTCGGAGCGCGAGCGGGACCAGTGGTACTTCCAGCGGTACGTGACCCACCTGCCGGCCGCTCGCGAGATCGTCATGTTCGACCGGTCCTGGTACAACCGCGCCGGCGTGGAGCGGGTGATGGGCTACTGCACCGCCGACGAGTACCTGCTCTTCATGCGCCAGGCCCCGGAGTTCGAGCGGATGCTCGTCGACAGCGGCATCCGCCTGGTCAAGTTCTGGTTCTCGGTCACCCGGGGAGAGCAGCGCAGCCGGTTCATCGTCCGGCAGATCGACCCGGTGCGGCAGTGGAAGCTCTCCCCCACCGACCTGGCCTCGCTGGACAAGTGGGACGCCTACACCGAGGCGAAGGAGGCGATGTTCCTGCACACCGACACGGAGTACGCCCCCTGGACGGTGATCAAGAGCAACGACAAGAAGCGCGCCCGGTTGGAGGCGATCCGGCACGTGCTGGCGCGGTTCGACTACACCGACAAGGACGCCGCCGCGGTCGGCGTCCCCGACCCGCTGATCGTCGGTTCGGCGGCCGACGTCCTGGAGGAGGAGTTCGGGGACCCGGCCATGCCCGAGCCCGGTGACTCGTTGCCCCTCGAGGCCAGCTGAGCCGCCTGGGCACCGTCGTGTTGCGTCACGGCGGCATCTGACCGCGGACAGCACAGCGCCCGCCCCGAACGGCCGGGGCGGGCGCTGGCGGGCCCTGCGGGTGGATCAGGTGGTGCGGTGGATCAGCGGCGGTCGTCGTCCCGGTTGAGCGCGTCCTGGGCCTTGTCCTTCAGGCTGCGGTTGCCGCCCGTCGTGGCGTCACCGGTGGTGGTGCCGCCGCGGATGCCGTCGGTGTCGACCTGCTCCTTGCGCACCTGCTCGTCCACCTGCACCTGCTCGGTGACGGTCTCGGTGTCCAGGCGCACGCGCTCGACCGGCACGGCCTCCTTCTCCACGACGGGACGCTCGGCGTGCAGCGTCACCTCGTGCTCCTCCTCGGAGATGGCCGGCCCGTCCATCGCGTTGCCGATGTTGCCGTCGGTGATGGGCTCGCGCTGGACGCGGACCTCCTCGTGCGAGACGGGGACCGTCTGGCTCACGTTCTCGGTGACGACGTACTTGCGCAGTCGTGCCCGGCCGGCCTCGACCTGCTGGGTGCCGACGTTGACGCGCTCCTCGGAGAGGGTCATGGCGTCGTCGGTCGTCGGACCGGAGGTGTCGTGGCCCTTGGTGCCGTGGCGGTTGACGTCCGTGTCGGTGTACCCGGCGGTGGTGTTCGCCGTGGTGTCGCCGACCTGGTCGGTGACGCCCGCGCCCATGCCGGTGTTGGTCGTCGTCCGCGACGTGTCGGTGGTGGTCGACTGGACGTCGCTGTGCTGCCCGGTGCCGGTGCCGCCCGTGCCGTAGTAGCGGTACAGCTCCTCTTCCTCCTGCGGGGAGAGGTGGCCGTCCGTGTCGATCTTCGGGGCGTCCTTGACCTGGGCCTTGGTGACCGGTACGCGCAGGCCGTCGCCGGTCAGGTCGGCCTCGCGGATCGGGACGAAGGTCTCCTTCGTGCCGAACAGGCCGGTCTTCACGGTCACCCACTCGGGGTTGCCGGACTGGTCGTCGAGGAAGACCTCGGACGCAGTGCCGATCTTCGTGCCGTCAGCGTCATAGACGTCTGCGCCGATCACGCGATCGAGGGTGTCGGTGCCGATCATGGTTCCGCTCCTTGGCTCGGGGGATCTGACGTGGCTCACGTCGGGCCATGCCCGTCGCGGCCATCCGGAAACGGCCCGTTCATGATCGATCTGACGCTGTGTGATGGGGATGCGCGGCCGTGTCGTCCGCGTCACGTCCATCGCCGCAGGTCAGACCCCCTGCCCGGGTCGGACACGCCGTTGGGGCGGAATGGTCCGACGCGCCGGGACCCGAGGGAGCCTCGCCACCCCGGGCGTGTCGCAGCCGCCGCAGGCGCTCCCCGACCTGAGCATGGAGGACGTGCCTCCTCGCTCGCCGTACGACGACCTGGTCCACCCGCGCACCAAGAAGACGCCCTCACCGGAGGTGGAGGCGCACAAGGACGTCGTCGTGGAGGACCCCAGCAGCGGGTTCGTCGGCGCCGTGGTGCGCTGCGAGAAGGACGTCGTCCACCTGGAGGACCGCTTCGGGAAGGTCCGCGCCTACCCGCTCGGGCCGGGCTTCTGGGTCGACGGCCGGCCCGTCGTCCTGGTGCGGCCCAAGCAGAACGCCCCCTCCGGCCCGCAGCGCAGCGCATCGGGGTCGACCTACGTCGTCGGCGCCCGCGCCCGGGTCGCCCGCGAGGGCCGCATCTACGTCGAGGGCAAGCACGACGCCGAGCTGGTGGAGAAGGTGTGGGGCCACGACCTGCGGATCGAGGGCGTCGTCGTCGAGCCGCTGCACGGCGTGGACGACCTGCCCGGGATCGTGCGGGAGTTCCGCCCCTCGGCCGGCCGCCGGCTCGGGGTGCTGGTCGACCACCTGGTCACCGGGTCCAAGGAGACCCGCATCGCCGCTGAGGTGATGCGGACGGGGTCCGGGGCCCCCGGGGCGCACGCGCTCGTGGTCGGCCACCCGTTCATCGACATCTGGCAGGCGGTCAAGCCCTCCGTCGTCGGCATCAAGGCCTGGCCGACAGTGCCCCGGGGCGAGGACTGGAAGACCGGCGTCTGCCGCCGGCTGGGCTGGGAGGACGACACCGGCTACGTGTGGGCGCAGCGCATCCTGGCGCGGGTGGAGGTCTGGACCGACCTCGAGCCGACCCTCATCGGCCGGGTCGAGGAGCTCATCGACTTCGTCACCGAGGTCCCCTGAGCCGGCAGCGGCCGCCGCCCCGGGAGGGGACGACGGCCGCTGCGCGACCCCGCTGCAGGGTCCCGCCGCGGGAGTGCGAGCGGCGGGGGGCAGCGGGGTCCTTCGTCACGCGGGGATGTAGTTGAACGTGTCCGGGTCGGGGCCGGTGCGCTCGTTGCGGTCCAGCGCAGTGATCTCGCGCAGGTCGTCCTCGGAGAGCTCGAAGTCGAAGATGTCGAAGTTCTCCTCGACCCGGCTGCGGGTGACCGACTTCGGGAACACGATGTCGCCCCGCTGGACGTGCCAGCGCAGGGTCACCTGCGAGGCGGTCTTGCCGTGGCGCTCGGCCACCCGGAGGATCGTCGGGTCGTCCAGCACCTTGCCCTGGGCGATCGGCGACCAGGCCTCGGTGGCGATCTCGTGGTCGGCGTCGAAGGCCCGCAGCTCGTCCTGGGCGAGGTAGGGGTGCACCTCGATCTGGTTGACCGCAGGGCGGATCTGGGTCTGGCCGAAGAGCTTGCGCAGGTGGTGCGCGTTGAAGTTCGAGACACCGATCGACTTGGCGCGCCCGGAGCGGTAGATCTCCTCCAGCGCCTTCCAGGTCTCGACGTAGTCGACGTCGATGCCGGGCAGCGGCCAGTGGATGAGGAACAGGTCGACGTAGTCCGACCCCAGCGCCTCGAGCGTGCCGTCGAAGGCCCGCAGCGCGTCGTCGTGGGCGTGGAAGCCGTTGTTCAGCTTGGAGGTGACGAAGACCTCCTCGCGCGGGACGCCGGAGGCGCGGATGCCCTCGCCGACGCCCTTCTCGTTGCCGTACATCTCGGCGGTGTCGATGTGCCGGTAGCCGACCTCCAGCGCGGCCTGGACGGCGTCCGCGGTGTCCTCCGGCGGGACCTGGTAGACGCCGAAGCCGAGCTGCGGGATCTCGACGCCGTTGTTCAAGGTGATCGTGGGCACGGTGGCCATGCGGGGTCCTCCGGGGGTGGGACGGATGGGAGGCGGCGCGCGAGCCTGCGGGCGCGGCCGACCTGGTCTGCGACGTACCCCGGGCGTCGTCGTCCTACCCGCGAGGCATCTCACCGTGACCGCGGGAATGCGCGCAGACGCTGCTCAGTACGGTGTCGGCACTGTCGTCGGCAGGAAGAGGGCACGTGGCAGAGCTGCAGCGGGTGACCGACGGCACCGGGTGGGAGGCGTCCGCGGGCTACAGCCGGGCGGCCCGCGCCGGCTGCTGCATCGCCGTCAGCGGCACCACCGACACCGGCCCGGACGGGACGGCGGCGCACCCCGGGGACACCCACGCCCAGGCGGCCGCCGCACTGCGGCGGGCGGTCGCCGCGGCCGAGGCGCTCGGTGTAGGCCTCGAGCAGGTGCTGCGCACCCGGCTGCTGCTCGCCCCGGGGGCCGACTGGGAGGGCGCCGCGCGTGCGCACGCCGAGGTGCTGGGTGCGGTCGCCCCGGCCAACACCACGCTGTTCGTGGCCGGGCTGATCGGCGAGGGCTTCCTCGTCGAGGTGGAGCTGGACGCCTGCACCGGGCCGGCGTCGTGACCGGGCGGACCAGCCTGCGGCTGAACAACGACCTGCCGGTGGCGGAGTACGTCGACCTGGTCGTCGCGGCCGAGGCCCTGGGGTTCGACCAGGTGTGGGTCTCCGACGACCTCTTCCTGCGCTCGGCGCCGGTGATGGTGACCGCCGCGGCCACCCGCACCTCGCGGATCGGCCTGGGCATCGGGATCATGAACCCGTACTCGGTGCACCCCGCCGAGCTGGCGATGCTCGCCGCCACCCTGCAGGAGGTCTCCGGCGGCCGGTTCCTGCTCGGTCTGGCGGCCGGCGCCGAGGAGTTCCTCGGCTGGGCCGGCATCCCGCGCCCGCTGCCGCTGACCCGCACCCGGGAGGCCGTCCGGGCGGTGCGCGCGCTGAGCCGGGGGGACCGGCCCTCCGACGTCGCCGGTGCCGGTGCCGGGTGGACCCCGGAGGCCCACCTGCGCTTCCCGCTGGGCGCGCCGGCCCCGGTCTACGTGGGCGCGATGAGCCCGAAGATGCTGCAGATGTCCGGCGCCGAGGCCGAGGGCGTGCTGCCGCTGCTCTACCCGCCCGAGCACTTCCCGGTCGCCCGCGACCTGGTGCACGCCGGCGCCTGCGACGCCGGCCGCGACCCGGCGGAGGTCGACGTCGCCGCCGCCTTCTGGGTGTCGGTCGACGGCGACGGCGCCCGGGCCGAGCGGGCCCTGGCGGCGAAGATCGCCTACTACGGCGCCTCCTTCTCCCCCTACCTGCTGTCCCGGGCCGGGCTGGCGGTCGAGGACTTCGCCGACATCCAGGCCGCGCTGTCCGCCGGCGAGCCGGAACAGGCCACCGACCTGGTCACCCCGGAGATGCTGCGGCTGGGCATCGCCGGGGACGCCGACGAGGTCGTGCGCCGCTGCCGCTGGCTGCAGGAGCAGGGCGCCACCCACCTGTCCTTCGGCCCGCCGCTCGGCCCGGACCCGGTCGCCGCGGTCACCGTCCTCGGCGAGCAGGTGCTCCCCCGCCTCTGACCTCAGACGGCGGTGCGGGCGGCCCAGAGGTCGGGGAAGACGACGCGGGCGGCGCTGCGCTCGAGCCAGACCAGGCCGGCCGAGCCGCCGCTGCCCGGCTTGGCCCCCATCGCCCGGCGGACGGCGGTGACGTGCCGCTGCCGCCAGGTGGTGAACACCTCGGCGACGTCGGTGAGCGCCTCCCCCAGCGCGAACAGCTCGTTCGATGGCCGCGGGTCCCGGTAGACGGCGGCCCACAGCCCGGTCACCGCCGGGTCCGGCTCGTGGGTGACGGACCGGTCCCGCTCCAGGACGGCGGCCGGCACCGGCAGACCCCGCCGGGCCAGGTACGCCAGAACGTCGTCCTCCAGCGACGGCCCGGCCAGCGCGCGCTGCAGGTCGGCGTGCACGACGGGCAGCCCGCGGTGCGGCCGGACGACGGACTCCGCCTTCAGCCCGAGCAGGAACTCCACGTGCCGGTACTCGTAGGACTGGAAGCCCGACGCCTCGCCGAGGGAGTCCCGGAAGCCGTTGAACTCCGCCGGGGTGAGCCAGAGCAGCGACCCCCAGCTCGCGTCCAGCGACCGCAGGTGGTGCACCGAGCGGCGGATCGAGGCGACCGCGCCGTCCAGGTCGTCGGCCCGCAGCTGCCGCTGGGCCAGCTCCCACTCGCGGCGCAGCAGCGTGAACCACAGCTCCATGACCTGCGTGACGACGAGGAAGGCCGGCTCGGCCGGGTGGTCGGTGACGGTGCGCACCAGCGCCTGCAGCTGGCGCACCCCGACGTAGCTCTCGTACGGCGTCGCGTCGGCGAACTCGACCGTGGGCAGCCCGGCGTTGGCGGCCGCCCGCTCGGCGCGGGTGTCGGCGTCCAGCGGCGGCGGCGGGGCGGCCGGGCGGATCGCGGCGGGCGGCTCGGGCCGGGTGCCGGGCGGACGACGGGTGGTCATGGGGACTCTCTACAGCAGCATGGGGCCATGACGACCGCCGCCGTCCCGCCGCTGCCGGCCGAGGACCACGTCTGCCCGGCGTGCGGGCTGGACTTCGCCGACCTCCCCGTGGACGTCGCCGCCGCCATCGTCCGAGCCGTCCCCGGCCGGGCCCGGGCGCTGCTCGCCGGCCGGCCGGACGACGCGCTGCGCCGCCGACCGGACCCGGACACCTGGTCGGCCGCCGAGTACCTGTGCCACCTGCGCGACGTGTACGTCACCAGCACCATCCGGCTGCACCGGGCGCGCACCGAGGAGCTCCCGGTGCTCGAGCCGATGCTCAACGACCTGCGGGCCCGGCGCTTCCGCTACGCCGACTGCGACGTCCCGGCGGTGCTCGGCGAGCTGGCCGCCGCCGTCGACGGGGTCGCCGACGAGGTCCGGCGGGTCACCCGAGAGGGCTGGGAGCGCCGCGTGACCAGGTTGCCGGGTGAGGAGCGGACGGTGCGCTGGCTGCTCCGCAACGCCGCCCACGAGGGCCGCCACCACCTGGCCGACATCGACCGGGGGCTCAGAGCTGGGCCGCCACCAGCGGCTCGAGGGTGAGCTCGGGGCTGCGCTGCTGCAGGGACCGCAGGTCCCACTTGTCCATGAACAGCGCCAGCAGCTCGCCGTCCTCGCGCTCGAGCACCTCCACACCCCGCGAGGAGGCGACCGCCGGGGCCGAGGCGGCGTCGGTGCGGACCGCGATCGTGTACGACAGCCGGTCCAGCTCCACCGGCGCGCCGAACTCGGACTCCATCCGGTGCTGGGCGACCTCGAACTGCATCGGCCCGACGACGGCGAGCACGGGAGCGGCGTCACCACGGCGGTCCGAGCGCAGCACCTGCGCCACGCCCTCGGAGGCCAGCTGGCCGATCCCGCGGCGGAACTGCTTGAACTTGGCGGTGTCCCTGCCGCGCATCACCGCGAAGTACTCGGGCGCGAAGGTGGTCAGCGGCGGGAACTGCACCTTGGAATCGACGTAGAGGGTGTCGCCCACCGACAGCGCGTTGGCGTTGACCAGGCCGACGACGTCGCCGGGGTAGGCCACGTCGACGCTCTCCCGCTCCCGGCCGAACACGTGCTGCGCGTACTTGGTGGCGAAGGGCCGGCCGCTGGTGGCATGGGTGACGACCATGCCGCGCTCGAACACCCCGGAGCAGATCCGGATGTAGGCCAGCCGGTCGCGGTGGGCGGCGTCCATGCCCGACTGCACCTTGAACACGAAGGCGCTGAACGGGTCGTCGAGCTTGCGGACCGCACCGTCGGCGTCCGGCCGGCCGGAGGGCGCCGGGGCGAGGTCGACCAGGACGTCCAGCAGCGCGCCGACGCCGAAGTTGGAGACCGCCGAGGCGAAGATGACCGGCGTCGTCTCCCCGGCCAGGAAGCGCTCCTGGTCGTGGTCGGCCTCGGTGGCGTCGAGCAGCTCGCCCTCCTCGACCGCCCGGGACCAGTCGACGCCCTCGCGGGCCTCGGCAGCCGCCGCGGTGAGCACCTCCTCGGGCGCGATCGTCGCGCCGCCCGCGGTGCGGGTGAACCGGTGGTAGCTGCCGTCGCGGCGGTCGAGCACACCGCGGAAGTCACCGGCGATGCCGACCGGCCAGGTGAGCGGGGTGGGCACCAGGCCGGTGCGCTCGCTCACCTCGTCCATCAGCTCGAGGGCGTCCTTGCCCGGCCGGTCCCACTTGTTGACCACGGTGATCACCGGGATGCCGCGGTGCCGGCAGACCGCGAACAGCTTCATCGTCTGGGCCTCCAGGCCCTTGGCGGCGTCGATCAGCATCACCGCGGCGTCGACGGCGGTCAGCACCCGGTAGGTGTCCTCGGAGAAGTCGGCGTGCCCCGGGGTGTCCAGCAGGTTCACCACCGCGTCCCGGTACTCGAACTGCAGGGCCGCCGAGGTGATGGAGATGCCGCGGGCCTTCTCCATGTCCATCCAGTCCGACACCGTGCCGCGCCGGCCGGCCTTGCCGTGCACCGCGCCGGCCTGCCCGATCACCCGCGCGTGCAGCGCGAGCGCCTCGGTGAGCGTCGACTTGCCCGCGTCGGGGTGGCTGATGACGGCGAAGGTCCGCCGGCGCGCTGCCTGAGGGAGCACCTCGGCCGCGGCGGCGGCGATCGACGGGCTGCTCATGGACGTGCGAGGTCTCCTCGGCTGGAACGGGGTGTGCTGCCGACTGTACGGCGGTCGCCGGTCAGAAGTAGTCGAGCAACTGCGCGGCGGGACCACTGGCCAGCAGGTCCAACGCCGCCGGGTCGCCGGTTCCTCCCACCAGCCCCGCCTGGGCCGCCGACCGGCCGGTGCCCACGCCGCAGTACAGGACGCCGAAGCCGCGCACGTCCAGCGATAGGTCCGGCTCCCGTGCGGCCGGGGTGAGCGTCCCCGCGCCGTCGGCCACGGTGAGCTCCCAGTCCCCGGCGTTCCACGGCGCCAGCGCGTCGCCGAGCCGGAACGACACCCGCCCGCGCACGTGCGCCGGCCAGCCGCGGGTCTCCACCGCCCGGACGACGTCGACCGGCCGGTGCATCCAGACCTGACCGGAGTGCTCCGCCCGCTCCAGCGGCAGGACCACGGAGAACGGGTCCCCGGCCAGCAGCGGCACCCGGACGGTGCGGGTGACCGTCCGCCAGCCGGCGAGCACGCCGGCCAGCGCCCGGGCGGTCGGTGCGTCGCGGGCCAGCAGCGTGGTGACGTCCAGCCGCGCGTCCGGCCCGTAGCCGCGGCCCCGGCCGAACAGCAGCGCGCCGCTCAGCTCGCCGTCGACCTCGGCCAGGGTGAGGGCGTCGACGCCGCGGGGCAGCGGGGTGTCCGCCGGCTCGAGGTCGAAGAAGCCGCCGCGCCGGGTGAGCAGCCCGTCGCGGGTGCGGGCGACCTGCTCGTACAGGTCGGTGACCAGCGGCAGGTCGGCGGCGTCCCCCGGGCGCAGCGCCACCCCGCCGGTGTCCCGGGGCCGCGGCAGCCCGGCGGTGTCCAGCTCGACGGCGCCGAGCACACCGGCCACCTCCCAGCCCGCGGAGCGGTAGACCTCGGAGACCGTCGGGTACAGCGCGCTGACCGCTGCGCCGCGCTCCCGGGCGTGCTCCAACAGCGCGCCGAGCATCACCCGGGCCACGCCGCCGCCCCGGCTCTCCGGGCGGACCGCGACCCCGCTGACCCCCGCCGAGACCACCCGCCGGCCGCCCCACCAGTGCTCGTGCGGCAGCTCGGTGATCTTCCCGACCAGCCGGCCGGCGTCGTCGAAGGCGCCGAACCGGACGACGCCGTCGACCTCCCGCAGCGCCGAGGGCGGCGGCTCGTCCGGGCCACCGAAGGCCAGCCGGCCCAGCGCCCAGCCGGCCGGCAGCTCGTCGGCGGTCAGCGGGCGCACGGTCGGGGTCAGGACGTCACCCCCGCCGCGACGGCGGCGTCGACGTCGGTCCGGCGGAGCACCAGCCAGGCCACGACGGCGAGCAGCCCGGCGACGGCGGCGCCCAGCGCGGGGACGGCGAAGGCGGCCTCGGCACCCCACTCGTCGATCGCCGTCCCGGCCAGCGCGGAGCCGGCGGTGATCCCGACGGTCAGCCCGGTCGAGGTCCAGGTCAGCCCCTCGGTCAGCCCGGCGCGGGGCACCCGGGACTCCACCAGGGACATCCCCGCGACGAGCACCGGGGCGATGGTCAGCCCGGCCAGGAAGGCGATGCCGACCAGGACCGGCAGCGAGCCGACCAGGTGCAGCGACTGGGCGGCGACCGCGAACAGCAGCGCGGTCCCGACGAAGCGGCCGACGAGCGTGCCGGGGATGCGGGCGATGCCGTAGACCAGCCCGGCCACCAGGCTGCCGCCGGCGTAGGCGGACAGGGCGACCCCGGCTGCGGCGCCGCGGCCCTCCGCCTCGGCGAAGCCGACGACGACGACGTCCATCGCGCCGAACACCGTGCCGACCGCCAGGTAGGTGACGGCGATCCCGATCAGCCCGGGGGTGAGCACCCGGACCCGGGTCCGCGGCTCACCGGCCACCCGTGCCGTCACCGGCGGCGCGGTGCCGTCCAGCCGGGAGAGCGCGAGTCCGCCGGCCACGCCGAGCAGCAGCCCGGTGAGGAAGCCGACCGGTGGCGCGATGAGCGCGGACAGGAAGGTGACCAGCGGCGGCGCCAGGACGAACACCACCTCGTCGGCGACCGACTCGAACGCGAACGCCGTCTGGCGTTGCCCCGGGTCGGCCAGCGCGTTGGCCCACCGGCTGCGCACCACCGAGCCGACGTTGGCACCGCTGGCCCCGCTGAGCGCGGCGAGGGCGAACCACGTCCAGTGCGGCGCGTCGGCGAGGACGACGGCGACGAACGCCAGCCCGAACACCAGGTAGAGCAGCGCGGTGCCGCGCAGCACCCGGCTCTGGCCCACCCGGTCCATCGCCCGGGCCCACTGGGGGCTGCCGACGGCGAAGGAGAGGGAGAGGGTCCCGGCGACGGCACCGGCCAGCGCGTAGCTGCCGGTCTCACCCTCCACGAGGAGGACCGAGCCGAGGCCCACGGTCGCCATCGGCACGCGGGCGACCAGTCCGGTGAAGGAGAACGCCCGGGTGCCGGGGACGGCGAACAGGTCGAGGTACGGGGTGAGGACGGTGCGGGGTGACACAGCTGCTCTCGCGCTTCCTGGCCACAGGCGAGTGCGGGGATGCCCGCCGGACCCTCGGGTGGCCGCTCGAAGGTAACAGCCGGACGGGCCACCCGGACGGTGCACGGGACACTGGCCCGGTGAGCCCCCGATCGGTGAGCACGGCCCTGCGCACGCTGGCCCGGCATCGCGACGACGTGGCCGCCGAGCGCGCCGAGAGCCGGGTGTCGGCCTACGTCTACGGCGACGTGCTCGTGCTGGCCGCGGTGGTCGGCGCCTCCCCCGCGGCGGTCCTGTCCGGGACGGCCGTGGTGCTGGTCGTCGGCACGGTCCTGTCGACCTATGTGGCGCACGTTCTCGCCCACGCGATCGGCGGGCTGTTCGGCGGTGAGACGGCCGTGCGGCGGTGGCCGTCGAGCTGCGCGACGCCGTGCCGATCATCAGCTCCGGCGTCACCCCCGCGCTGCTGCTCGGCGTCGCGGCGCTGGGCTGGCTCCCCGAGCTGTGGGGGCAGGGCCTGTCCGCCGCGGTGCTGCTGGCGCGGATCGCCGGCACCGGGGTGGTCTACCGCCGACTGCGGGCCGAGGTCCCCCTCCGCCGGGCCTGGGCGGTCGGCGCACTCGCCGCCGCGGTGGCCGGGGTGGTCGTCGTCCTCAAGCTGGCGCTCACCCACTGACACGCCGGGACACGGGACGACTCTCCGGGCGGTCCTGGACACTGCATGAACCTTCATGCATCAATGCGTGAGCGCGCGCACACGTGTCGTGACCACAGCATCTCCCGGAGGCCCTGCCCATGTCCCGCAGCACACCCCGTCGGCTCCTCGCCGCCCTCGCCGTCTCGACCGCCGTCCTCCTCGTGCCCGGCACCGCGCAGGCCCAGGGCGGTGGCGATGACGGGAGCACCGTCAAGGACGGCGGCGGCGGCGCGGTCACCGGCGACTTCGCGGTCACCGTCAACGGCCGGACGGCCAATCCCGCTGCGGGCAAGGACTACCGGGTCGACGACGTGGCGCCGACCTCGCCGGTCGTCGTCACCGGCAAGAACGTCCGCTTCCGCATCGACCCGACCACCCTGGGCGTCTACGACTACACCCTCACGGGCGCGCCGAGCCCGGAGCGGATGGTCACGGCGCCGACCGTGGTGTTCGCCGCCAAGGTCCCGGTGCTGACCACCGCCCAGCGGGCCGGCGTGCGGATCCGGGAGCTCCGACTGCGCGACGACACGCTCGTCGTCACGTTCGGCACGGCGGCCGGCACGCTCAAGGTCCAGGCCAAGGACGCCGCCCAGGGCGGCATCTTCCAGATGGAGCAGGAGTTCGGGGCCCCGGTCGAGTTCGTGCACACCCTCGGCGCCGGGCTGTTCTTCTTCGTCAACGAGTTCACCGGGAAGGTCAACTTCGGCAACGGGGTGGACGGCGACGCCACGCACCAGATGCTGCTGGGCAAGGACAGCCCGCAGGTCGCCACCAAGCTCGCCCAGTCCGCGACGGTGAGCCGCTGGTCGGTCGCCTCGGGAGGCCGGATGGGCGGCGTCCTGGGCGAGGACGCCGTCGAGCTGTCGGCCGGCGCCACCAACTGCACCAGCGACTGCCAGGCCCGCAACCGCGTCCAGGGCTCGCTGCCGGTGCCGGCGGACCCGACCGCCCCCACCCCGATCGGCGGCTGACCCCGACCGTCCTCCCCGGTCCCCGTCCGGCCGCTCCCCGGTCCCCGTCCGGCCGCTCGCCGGGCGGGGACCGGCGCGTTCCGC
>NZ_SJEX01000090.1 GCF_005930495.1 Modestobacter excelsi
GATCATGGCCCTGTGCGGCCGCGGGGGGAGCCTCCCCCCGAGCACCGCACCGTCGACCCGAGGAGGCCCCGTGGCGCCCCGTGACACCCGAGCCCGCGTCCAGGCCGTGCTCGACATCCCGCTGCACCGGTTCGTCGGGGTGGAGCTGCTCGACCCGGCCGACCCCGCCGCGGGCATCTGGTTCCCGGTCGGCCCCGCCGCGCAGAACCAGGTGCGGCTGCTGCACGGCGGTGTGGTGACGGCGCTGCTCGACGTCGCCGGCTACCTCGCCCTGATGCCCCACCTGGCCGACGACGAGCACGCCGTCACCCACGACCAGTCGGTGTCGCTGCTGCGCCCGGTCTCCGCCGACCGCCGGGTCGAGCTGCGCGGGACCGTGCTGCGCCGCGGCCGGGCGGTCGCCTTCCTGCGGGCCGACGCGACCGTCGACGGCGCCCTCGTGGCGACCGCGCAGGTGACCAAGACCGTCGTCCCGGCCGGCTGACCGACGTGTGATTGACACCACGGGGCGGCGGGTGTTGGTTTCCCGGAGACCCCGGGCAACGCAGCCCGGGCCCACCCTCCGGAGGCCTCGTGTCCGAGAACCCGACCACCCCGCCCGACCTCGTCGACCTGCTGGCCGAGTCGCCGACGAACTGGGGGAAGTGGGGGTCGGACGACGAGGTCGGCGCGCTGAACTACCTGGGCCCGGAGCAGGTCCTCGCCGCGGTCCGGCTGGTCAGCTCGGGCAAGGTGTTCACCCTCCAGCGGCTGATCGGTGACCCGAAGGGCGACCCGGTCTGGCCCGGCCGCACCCCCGCCGAGCGCATCCAGGTGCTCGACGAGTCCAACTGGGACGAGGGCGGCAACGGCGCGGTGTACCCCGGCGGCCTGCACTACGCCGATGACAAGATCGACGCCTACCTGCAGGGCTCCACCCAGTACGACGCGCTGGGCCACCTCTGGTACGGCGGCCAGCTGTACAACGGCTACGACGCCCGCAGCACGGTCGGCGGCCTGGACAAGGCCAGCGTGCAGCCGATCGCCGAGCGCGGCATCGTCGGCCGCGCCGTGCTGCTGGACATGGCCCGGTTCCGCGGCAAGCCGACCCTGGACAAGGGCGAGACCTTCACCCACGAGGACCTGCTGGCCTGCGCGCAGGCGCAGGGCGTGGAGATCCAGCCGCGGGACATCCTGGTGATCCGGACCAACTTCCTGCAGCTGTTCCACGAGCAGGGCGAGTCGTTCTACGAGGGCTTCAACGAGCCCGGGCTGGTCTACAGCCCGGAGCTGGTGCGGTGGTTCCAGGAGATGGAGATCCCCAACCTGGTCACCGACACCATCGCCAACGAGGTCACCACGGACCCCAACAACGGGGTGGCGCTGGTGCTGCACAGCGCGCTCATGCGCAACCTCGGCGTCACGCTCACCGAGATCGCCGACCTCGAGCGGCTGGCCGCGGACTGCGCCGAGGACGGCCGGTACGCCTTCCTCTACGTCGCCGCCCCGCTGAACATCGCCAAGGCGGCCGGCTCGCCGGTCAACCCCGTCGCCATCAAGTAGCCGATCCGATGAGCAGCTACGACGAGCGGCCCTGGCTGGCGCTCTACGGGGACCAGCCGGCCGACTACACCCTGGAGTTCGACGACGCCCTGTCGATGTTCCGGGCGGGCGTGGCCCGCGACCCGTCCGCCGTCGCGCTGCGGTACTTCGACGGCACGATCACCCGGCAGGAGCTCGACGAGCTCAGCGACGCCCTCGCCGCCGGGCTGCTGGCCTCCGGGTTCGCCGCCGGTGACCGGCTGGCCGTGTACCTGCAGAACGTGCCGCAGTTCGTGATCGCCATGGTCGCCACCTGGAAGGCCGGCGGCGTGATGGTGTCGATCAACCCGATGAGCCGGGAACGGGAGCTGTCCTACCTGCTCGAGGACTCCGGGGCGACGGTGCTGGTCGCCCTCGAGGCGCTGTACGAGGACGTCGGGCGGGCCGTCGTCCCGGACACCGACGTGCGGCTGGTGCTCACCACCAGCGAGCTGGAGTTCCAGACCCGGCACGACGAGCGGCTGTTCGCCGGCATGGCCCGGCGGCGGCCCGAGGGCACGACCGACCTGGGCGAGTTCCTCGCCGAGCACCGCGGCGAGGTCCCGCCGCCGGTCGAGCTGGGGCTGGACGACGTCGCGTTCCTGACCTACACCTCGGGGACGACGGGGGTCCCGAAGGGCGCGATGAACACCCACCGCAACGTGGTCTTCACCGCCCAGGTGTACCGGGACTGGACCCACGCGGGCCGGGACGGCGCCATCCTGGGCATCGCCCCGCTGTTCCACATCACCGGGCTGATCGGGCACGTCGCGGTGAGCATGCTCGCCCCCGCGCCGCTGGTGCTGGCCTACCGGTTCGAGCCGGGGGTGGTGCTGGACGCGATGGCCGAGCACCGGCCGACGTTCACCATCGGGGCGATCACCGCGTTCACCGCGCTGCTCAACGCACCGGGCTTCAGCAAGGAGCACTTCGCCTCGTTCAGCTCGGTCTACTCCGGCGGGGCGGCGATCTCGCCGACGGCGGAGAAGGCCTTCCTCGAGGCCACGGGCAAGCAGGTGCACAACGCCTACGGGCTCACCGAGACGACCTCGCCGATGACCGTCACGCCGTTCGGGTCCCCCTCGCCGGTGGACCCGACGTCGGGTGCGCTGTCGGTCGGGGTGCCGGCACCGAGCACGGTCGTCCGCATCCAGGGCGAGGACGGGACGGACCTGCCGCTCGGTGAGGTCGGCGAGATCGTGGCCGACGGGCCGCAGGTCGTCGCCGGCTACTGGGGCAAGCCGGAGGAGACGGCGGCGAACCTGCCCGGTGGAGCGCTCAAGAGCGGCGACGTCGGCTTCATGGACCCCGCTGGCTGGGTCTTCATCGTCGACCGCAAGAAGGACATGATCAACGCCTCGGGCTACAAGGTGTGGCCGCGTGAGGTGGAGGACGTGCTCGCCGAGCACCCCGCCGTCCGGGAGTCGGCGGTGGTGGGCGTGCCCGACGAGAAGCGCGGGGAGACCGTCAAGGCCTTCGTCAGCGTCAAGCCCGGCGCGACGGTGACCCCCGAGGAGCTCATCGCGCACTGCAAGCAGCGGATGGCGGCCTACAAGTACCCCCGCTCGGTGGTGCTGGTCGACGAGCTGCCCAAGACCGTCACCGGCAAGATCCTGCGACGGCAGCTGCGCGAGTGATCCGCGGCACCCCCGTGTACGACCGGGGGCAGCCTCACCTAAGGTGAGGCTGCCCTTCGTCGCCGGACGCAGGGATCGAACCCTGCTCCGGAGGTGCCGCGATGGGCCAGGTCTTCGCCGCCAGCTACCTGATCGGCCTGCGCGAGGGCCTGGAGATGGTCCTCATCGTCAGCGTCCTGATCGCCTACCTGGTCAAGACCGGCCGGCGCCAGCACCTGCTGCCGGTGTGGGCCGGGGTCGGTGCCGCGGCGGCGCTGTCGATCGGCTTCGGCTGGGCGCTGAGCTACGTGTCCACCACGGTGCTCGGCGGGCCCGGCCAGGAGCTGTTCGACGCCATCACCTCCACCATCGCGGTCGCGCTGGTCACCTGGATGGTGTTCTGGATGCGCCGCACCGCCCGCAGGCTCTCCGGCGAGCTGCGCGGCCGGCTGGACGGCGCGATCGGCCTGGGCGTGGGCGCGGTGGTCGGCATCGCGTTCCTCTCCGTGGCCCGCGAGGGCCTGGAGACGACGCTGCTGTTCTTCGCCTCCGCGCAGGGCGCGACCTCCTCGGCGCCGCTGCTCGGCCTCGCCGCGGGCATCGTCACCGCCGTCGTCCTCGGGGTGGGCCTCTACGCCGGCGCGATCCGGATCAACCTCTCCCGGTTCTTCATGGTCAGCGGCGCCCTGCTGGTGCTCGTCGCCGCCGGCATCTTCAAGTACGCGGTGCACGACTTCCAGGAGGCCGGCGTCCTCCCCGGTCTGACCCACCACGCCTTCGACGCCACCGGCTGGCTGGACCCCGGCAGCTGGTACGGCGCGCTGGCCGCCGGCCTGTTCAACATCACGCCCCAGCCCACCGTGCTGGAGACGATCGCCTGGCTCGCCTACCTGCTGCCGGTGCTCACGCTCTTCCTGCTCCCAGCTCGCGCCACCCGTTCGCCCGATCGCGAGAAGCCGGCCGCCGACACGGCGCCGCACGCCCCCAACGTCGTCTCGGAGACCCCGCAGCATGTCCAAGCCCGCTCGTAAGCGCTTGTCCGTCGTCGGCCTCACCGGGCTGACCGCGCTCACCCTGGCCGCCTGCGGAGGCGGCGACCCGTCGTCCGCCGGCTCGGACGGCGCCGCCGACGCCATCGCGGTGGCCGCCACCGACGACGCCTGCGACGTGGCCAGCAGCGACCTCGAGGCCGGGGTCCACCAGTTCACCGTGACCAACACCGGCAGCAAGGTCACCGAGTTCTACGTCTACGCCGACGGCGACCGGGTGATGGGCGAGGTCGAGAACATCGCCCCCGGGGTCGCGCGCGAGCTGCGGGTCGAGCTCCCGGCCGGGGACTACGAGACCGCGTGCAAGCCCGGCATGGTCGGTGACGGGATCCGCACCGCGCTGACCGTCACCGGGGAGGCGGCCACGCTGGACCAGGACGCGACGCTGGCCCAGGCCGGCACCGACTACCAGCGCTACGTGCAGAGCCAGACCGGGGCGCTGGTGGAGCAGACCACCGCGTTCGTCGACGCGGTCAAGGCCGGCGACATCGCGGGGGCCAAGGCGCTGTTCCCGGTGGCCCGCACCTACTGGGAGCGGATCGAGCCGGTCGCGGAGAGCTTCGGCGACCTCGACCCCGTCATCGACGGCCGGGAGGGCGACCAGGCCGAGGGCGAGGACTTCACCGGGTTCCACCGGATCGAGAAGGCGCTCTGGGAGACCGGCGACGTCTCGGACATGGGCCCCTACGCCGACCAGCTGCTCACCGACGTGCAGGAGATCGCCACCCGGTCGAACGACGTGCAGCTGTCGCCCCTCCAGCTGGCCAACGGCGCCAAGGGCCTGCTCGACGAGATCGCCACCGGGAAGATCACCGGCGAGGAGGACCGGTACTCGCACACCGACCTCTGGGACTTCGCCGCGAACCTCGAGGGGTCGGAGGCCGCCGTCCAGGCGCTGCGCCCGTACCTGGAGGAGGCCGACCCGGAGCTGGTCGGCGAGATCGACGACCGGTTCGCCGCGACCGAGGCGGAGCTGGAACAGCACCGGGCGGGCGATGGTTGGCAGTCCTACGACCAGCTGACCGATGACCAGCTGCGCGGCCTGAGTGACAGCATCACCGCCCTGACCGAGTCGGTCAGCCAGGTGGCCTCGGTCGTCGCGGGGAAGTGAGTTCACAACCCAGATGAGCAGTGACGGTCTGTCGCGGCGCCGCTTCTTCGGCCTCGCCGGTGCCGGTACCGCCGGTGTCCTCGCCGCCGGTGCCGCCGGCGGGGTGATCGGGCGCGCCACCGCGGAGGAACCCGCCACCGCCGCGGTGGCGGCCACCGACGCCGTGCCGTTCAGCGGGGCGCACCAGGCCGGGATCGTCACCCCGGCGCAGGACCGGCTGCACTTCGTCGCCTTCGACGTCATCACCGACGACCGCGCCGAGCTGGTCGAGATGCTCCAGGCCTGGACAGCGGCCGCCCGCCGGATGACCGCCGGCCAGGACGCCGGCGAGGTCGGCGCGGTGGACGGCGGCCAGTACGACGTCCCCGACGACACCGGGGAGGCCCTGGGGCTGCCGGCCAGCGGCCTGACCCTCACCGTCGGCTTCGGACCGACGCTGTTCAGCACCGCCGACGGCGTGGACCGGTTCGGCCTGGCCGCCCGTCGTCCCGAGCCGCTCACCGAGCTGCCGGGCTTCCCGGGTGACGCCATCGACCCGGCGATCAGCGGTGGCGACCTGTGCGTGCAGGCGTGCGCCAACGACCCGCAGGTCGCGGTGCACGCGGTCCGCAACCTGGTCCGCCTGGGCGCCGGGGTGGTCAGCGTCCGCTGGTCGCAACTGGGCTTCGGCCGCACGTCGTCGACCTCCAGCGCGCAGGCCACCCCGCGCAACCTGTTCGGCTTCAAGGACGGCACCGACAACCTCAAGGCCGAGGCCCCCAAGGCGCTCGACCAGTTCGTCTGGGTGGCCGACGGCGACCCGGGGGCGGACTGGCTGGCCGGTGGCTCCTACGTCGTGACCCGCAGGATCCGGATGCGGATCGAGCCCTGGGACACCTCCACGCTCGCCGAGCAAGAGGCGACCATCGGCCGGACCAAGAAGGCCGGCGCCCCGCTGGGTCAGCGCGGCGAGTTCGACCCGGTCGACTTCACCACGCAGGTGGACGGCGAGTTCGCCGTCCCGCAGACCTCGCACGTCTTCCTGGCGCACCCGACCAACTCCGGGACGGCGATCCTGCGGCGCGGGTACAGCTTCGTCGACGGCTCGGACGGGCTGGGCCGGCTGGACGCCGGGCTGTTCTTCATCGCCTACCAGCGGGACCCGGGGACCGGGTTCGTGCAGGTGCAGAAGAACCTCCGGATGGACGCGATGAACGAGTACATCCAGCACACGTCGTCGGCGGTCTTCGCCTGCCCGCCCGGGGTCACCGGGGACGACGACTGGTGGGGCCGCGCGCTGTTCAGCTGAGCGGTGCACTGGACGGGACCTGACCGGGGCCGCCAGGCTGGTCACCATGGCCGATCGCACCCCCCGGGTCGTCGTCGTCGGTGGCGGGTTCGCCGGCTTCTACGCGCTGCGGTACCTGCAGAAGCACCTGACGCCCGAGCAGGCCGAGCTGGTGCTGGTGAGCCCCACCGACTACCTGCTCTACAGCCCGCTGCTGCCCGAGGTGGCGACCGGCGTCATCGAGGCGCGGCACATCGCCGTCTCGCTGCGCCGCGCGCTGCCCCGGGTGCGGCTGCTGCTCGGGCACGTCAACGCGGTCGACATCGGCGGCCGGTCGGTGAGCGTCACGCCGGTGACGGCCGCCGGGCACGCCGAGACCTGGCGCGAGCCGTACGACCGGCTGGTCCTGGTGCCGGGCTCGGTCACCCGGCAGTTCGACATCCCGGGCGTCGCCGAGCACGCCCGGGGGCTGAAGACGCTGGTCGAGGCGGTCTACATCCGCGACCACCTGCTGCACCTGCTGGACGCCGCGGACGCCGAGCCGGACACCGACGAGGGCCGGGCGCGCCGCCGGGAGATGCTCACCGTCGTCGCGGTCGGGGCCGGGTACACCGGCACGGAGTTCGTCGCGCAGACCCAGCGGTGGCTGCGGACCATCGAGAGCCGGTGGAGCCGGACCGGCGCCGAGGACGTGCGCTGGATCCTGGTCGACCTCGCCGAGACGGTGCTGCCCGAGCTCGGCCCGGAGCTGGGCCGGCACGCACTGGACCTGCTGCGCGCCCGGGGCATCGACGTCCGGCTGGGGGTCACGGTGACGGCCGCGGACGACCGGAGCGTCGCGCTCACCGACGGCACGGTCGTCGCGACCCGCACCCTCGTCTGGGGCGCCGGGGTGGCCCCCAGCCCGCTGGTCGCGGACCTCGGCCTGCCGACCCGGCGGGGGCGGCTGGTGGTCGACGAGGAGATGGCCGTGCCCGGCGTGCCGGACGTCTGGGCGGCCGGGGACGCCGCCGCCGTCCCCGACCTGGCGGCGGCGCTGCCCGCGGCGACCCCGCCGGACACCCCGCCGACCGCCCAGCACGGTCAGCGGCAGGGCACCGCGCTGGGCCGCAACATCGCGGCGAGCCTCGGGGTGGGCACCGCGCGGCCGTACCGGCACCGGGACCTCGGGCTGGTGGCCGACCTCGGCGGGTGGGACGCCGTCGCCAAGCCGCTGGGCGTCGCGCTGACCGGCCCGCCGGCCAAGTTCGTCACCCGGGCCTACCACCTCTACGCGCTGCCCTCGATGGCCAACCGGGTGCGGGTGGCGGCCGACTGGCTGTGGCAGGCGGTGCTGCCGCCGGAGAGCACCCAGCTCGGCGTCATCCGCCCCGAGGACGCCCAGCTGGCCGCCGCCCAGGGCACCGGCCTGTACGGGCGAGCAGCGAGGTGAGGGTCGCGGTCGCCGGCGGCACCGGGCTGCTCGGCCGGCTGGTCGTCGCCGAGCTGACCCGTGCCGGAGCCGAGCCGGTGGTGCTGGCGCGCTCCCGGGGTGTCGACCTGACCACCGGGGCCGGCCTGGACGACGCGCTGACCGGCGCCGGGGCAGTCGTCGACGTCAGCAACGTGACCACGACCAGCGGCCGGACGTCGGTGCGGTTCTTCACCGCCGCGACCAGCACCCTGCTGTCGGCCGCTGACCGGGCCCGGGTCGGCCACGTGCTGACCCTGTCGATCGTCGGCGCGGACACCATCGACGTCCCCTACTACCGCGGCAAACGGCGCCAGGAGGAGCTGCTGGCCGCCGGGCCGGTGCCGTGGACGCTGCTGCGGGCCACCCAGTTCCACGAGTTCCCCGAGCAGCTCCTCGACCGGCTACCCCGAGGACCGCTGGTGCCGGTGCCGGTGATGGCCACCCAGCCGGTCGCGGCCGCGGACGTGGCCGCGCACCTGGTCACCCTGGTCGGGCAGGCCCCGGCCGGCGGGACGACCCCGATGGCCGGCCCGGAGCCCTGGGCGATGACCGAGATGGTCCGCCGGGTGCTGGCCGCGCGCGGGCGGCGGGCGCTCGTCGTCCCCCTGCGGCTGCCCGGCCGGACCGGCCGGGCGCTGGCCGGCGGCGGCCTGGTCCCGGCCGAGCCGTTCGTGCGCGGCCGGACCACCTTCGCCGAGCACCTGCAGGAGCTCGCGGGTCGCTGAGGTCAGGTGGTGGGGGTGTTCGACCGCCGGTGCACGTCGGCGCCGTGCACCTTCTCACCGCACGTGCCGCAGACCGTGGTCGGCCGCAGCTCGTGGTCGTGGTGCAGCAGCGTCACCGGCGGGGTCTCCACCGCCCAGCGGTCACCCCACGCCATCAGCGACCGGAGCACCGGCAGCAGGTCCTTGCCGGCCGGGGTGAGGTGGTAGTCGGAGCGCGGCGGGGCGTCGGAGTACTGCCGCCGCTCCAGCACCTCGGCCTCGACCAGCGCCTTCAGCCGTGCCGACAGCCGGTCGCGGGGCGCGCCGGTGCCCTCGAGGATCTCGCCGAACCGGTGGTGGCCGAGGGAGACCTCGCGGACGGCGAGCAGCGACCAGCGGTCGCCGACCACCTCCAGGGCCGCGGCGATCGAACAGAAGCGCCCGGGCAGCTCCGACACGAGTGTCACCCCTACAGGTTTGCACATCAAACCGACGCGCGCTAACGTCCAGACCCTCAGTTGGGAAATCGAACCGACGCGAGTCAGGAGACGACCATGCGCGACGCCGTCATCGTCGAAGCCGTCCGGACACCGGTGGGCAAGGGCAAGCCCGGCGGCGCGCTGTCCGCCGTGCACCCCGTCGACCTGCTCGCCCACTCGCTGCGCACGCTCGTCGAGCGGACCGGCATCGACCCCGCCCTGGTCGACGACGTCATCGGCGGCACCGTCTCCCAGGTCGCCGAGCAGGCGCAGAACACCACCCGCAGCGCCGTCCTGGCCGCCGGGTTCCCCGAGTCGGTGCCGGCCACCACCGTCGACCGGCAGTGCGGCAGCAGCCAGCAGGCGGTGCACTTCGCCGCCCAGGGCGTGATCGCCGGGGCCTACGACGTCGTCGTCGCCTGCGGCGTGGAGTCGATGAGCCGGGTGCCGATGTGGTCGGCGTTCACCGCCGCCGACGACACCAAGGGCAGCGACTTCCGCGCCCGCTACCCCGAGGGCATGGTGCCGCAGGGCATCAGCGCCGAGCTCATCGCCGACCGCTGGGGGCTGTCCCGGGAGCGGCTCGACGAGTTCGCCGTCCGCAGCCACGCCCGCGCCGCACAGGCGGCTGCCGACGGGCTCTTCGACCGCCAGCTGGCCCCGGTCAAGGTCCGCGCGGACGACGGCAGCGTCACCCTCGTCGACCGCGACGAGTCGGTCCGCCCGGGCACCACCGCCGAGGTGCTCGCCGGGCTGCGGCCGGCCTTCGCGCACCTGCCCGAGGCGGCCCGCTTCGCCGACCTGGACTGGAAGGTCACCGCCGGCAACAGCAGCCCGGTCAACGACGGCAGCGCGGCGCTGCTGATCACCACCAGCGAGAAGGCCCGCGAGCTCGGCCTCACCCCGCGGGCGCGGCTGCACTCCACCGCCGTCACCGGCGACGACCCGCTGCTCATGCTCACCGGGGTCATCCCGGCGACGGCGAAGGTGCTGCAGCGGGCCGGGCTCGGGCTGGCCGACATCGACCTGTTCGAGGTCAACGAGGCGTTCGCCTCGGTCGTGCTCGCCTGGCTGGCCGAGACCGGCGCCGACCCGGCCCGCACCAACGTGCACGGCGGTGCGATCGCGCTCGGCCACCCGCTCGGCGCCAGCGGCGCCCGGCTGATGACCACGCTGGTCGACGCGATGGCCGAGCGCGGTGCCCGCTACGCGCTGCAGACGATGTGCGAGGGCGGCGGCATGGCCAACGCGACCGTGCTCGAGCGGCTCGCGTGACCGCCGTCGGGGCGCCGGTCCGGGCCACCCCCGAGCAGGCCCGCACCCTGCTGATGGCGTCGCTGGCCACCCTGCTGGTGCTGGTCACCTTCGTCACCCCGCTGGCCACCGGCGTCCGGACGACGGCCGACCTCGACGCCGGCCCGGGCGCGCAGGCCTGGTTGCTCAGCGCGATGAGCGTCGGCCTGGCCGCCGCGCTGCTCACCGCCGGCGTGCTCGCCGACGACCTCGGCCGGCGGCGGGTGTTCGCCGGGGGTCTCGGCGTGCTCGGCGTGGGCGCGGTCGTCGTCGCCGCGGCGTCCTCGCCCGCGCTGGTCATCACCGGCCGGCTGCTGCAGGGCGTCGGCGGTGCGGCGGTGGTCGCCTGCGCGCTCGGGCTGATCGGCCACGCCTTCCCCGCCGGCCCGGCCCGGTCCCGCGCGGCCGCCGTCTGGGGAGCCAGCGTCGGGGCCGGCACCGGCCTCGGTGGGCTCATCGCCGCCGGGCTGGACCCGGGCGAGGGCTGGCGGACGACGTACTGGGCCACCGCGGCGGCGGCCGTCGTCCTCGCCGTCGCCGCGCAGCGGGTGCTCGCGGAGTCCGGCGGGCGGGCCGACCGGCGGGTGGACATCGCCGGGATCCTGCTGCTCGCGGGCGGGATCAGCGCCCTGCTGGCCGGGCTGGTGCAGTCCCGCACGGGCTGGAGGCAGCTGCCGGTCGTCGTCCTGCTGGCCCTCGGGGTGCTGCTGCTCGCGGCGTTCGTCCCCGCCGAGCTGCGCCAGGTCGCGCCGATGATCGACCTGCGGCTGTTCCGCATCCCCGGCTTCCTGGCCGCGACCGTGGGCGCCTTCGTCACCGGCGCGACCGTGGTGGGGCTGAGCTCCTACGTGCCCACCGTGCTGCAGCGGGGGCTGGGCGAGAGCCTGCTCACCGCCACCCTGCTGGTGCTCGTCTGGTCGGCGGTCAGCACGGCCACCGCGCTGGGCGTCCGGTTCCTGCCCGGGCTCGACGGCCGGGTCCTGCTGGCCCTGGCGCTGGCCGTCTGCGCGGTCGGCCTGGCCGGCTACGCCGTCCTCGGCGAGGACGCCTCCGGGGCCCGCCTGCTGCCGGGGCTGGTCGTCCTCGGGGTCGGCTACGGCGCGGCCAACGCCGCCCTCGGCCGCGAGGCCGTGGCGTACGTGCCCGCGGCCCGGGCCGGGATGGGCAGCGGGGCCAACAACACCGCCCGCTACCTCGGCGCCGCCATCGGCGTGACCCTCGTCGTGCTGGTCGTCGGCGCCGGCTCCCCGGCCGGGACGACGGAGGGGCTGCTCGCCGGCTGGGACCGGGCCGCGCTGGGTGGTGCGGTGGTCACGCTGCTCGGCGCGCTGCTGGTCGCCGTGATCCGGCCGGCACGCATCCGCTGACCCCGCGGCCCTAGGGTCGCTTCATGCGGGTCGTCGTGGCACCGGACTCCTTCAAGGGCACCCTCGGTGCCGCCGCCGCCGCGGAGGCGCTCGCCGCCGGCTGGCGGGCCGAGCGGCCCGACGACGAGGTGCTCACCCTGCCGCTGGCCGACGGCGGCGAGGGCACGCTCGAGGCGCTGGGTCACGACGTCCCGGACAGCTGCTGGCGCAGCGCCGCGGTGAGCGGGCCGGACGGCCGCCCGGTGGAGGCCGCCTGGCTGCTGCTCCCCGACGGCACCGCGGTGGTCGAGATGGCCCGCGCCGCCGGGCTGCCGCTGCTGGCCCGGCCCGACCCGCTCGGCGCCACCACCCGCGGGCTGGGCGAGCTGCTGGCCGCCGTCGTCGCCGACCCCGGCGTGCACCGGGTGCTGCTCACCCTGGGCGGCTCGGCCACCACCGACGGCGGCACCGGCGCGCTCAGCGCCCTCGGTGCCCGCTTCCTGGACGCCGACGGCGCGGAGCTGACGCCCGGTGGGGGAGCGCTGGCCCGGTTGGACCGGGTGGACCTCTCCGGGCTGACCCCGCCGCCGGCCGGCGGGGTGCAGTGCCTGGTCGACGTCACCGCGCCGCTGCTCGGTCCGCTGGGGGCGGCCGGCCAGTTCGGCCCGCAGAAGGGCGCGGCTCCCGACCAGGTCGCCGCGCTGGACGCCGCCCTGGCCCGGCTGGCCGACCGGCTCGGCGGTGACCGGGACGCACCCGGTGCCGGCGCGGCCGGCGGCACCGCCTACGGCTTCGCCGCGTGCTGGGGGGCACGGTTCGTCAGCGGCGCGCAGGCGGTCGCCGCCGCTGCCGGCCTCGATGAGGCCCTGGCCGGCGCGGCCCTCGTGGTCACCGGCGAGGGGCAGTTCGACGCCCAGTCGCTGCGCGGCAAGGTCGTCGGCGACCTCGTCGACCGGGCCGGCCGGGCCGGTGTGCCGGTGGCGGTCGTCGCGGGCCGGGTCGCCGTCGAGGAGGGCGGGAGGCTGCCGGTGCACCGGGCGCTGTCCCTGACCGACCTGGCCGGATCCGTCGACGGCGCGATGAGCGACCCCGCGCGGTGGCTCTCCGTGGCGGGATCCCGGCTGGCCCGGGAACAGTCCGTCACGGTGTGACGTTCGGCCCAATGCTCCCCAGCTGCCCGAACGCATGTGTACGCACGCCCCCGCGGGGCATCATCCCCGCGGTGCGTCCAGCCCGCCAGCGCCAGGTCGGCTGGGGTGCGTACCGGACGAGCAGGCAGGACGAGGGGACGGCGCGACGTGGTGGAGCCCGAGCGGAGGGTCCTCGCCGACCGCTACGAGCTCCAGTCCATGCTGGCCGCCGGCGGGATGGGCCAGGTCTGGCGCGCCCACGACCAGCTGCTCGGCCGGCCGGTCGCCGTCAAGGTGCTGCGCAGCGAGTACACCGGTGACGCGACCTTCCTCGCCCGGTTCCGCGCCGAGGCCACCCACGCCGCCGCGCTGAGCCACCCCAACATCGCCGCCGTCTACGACTACGGCGAGGTGCCGGCGATCGACGGCTCCGGCGAGCACCTGGCCTACCTGGTGATGGAGCTCGTCGAGGGGGAGTCCCTCTCGACGCTGCTGGCCCGGGTGGGCAGCCTGGGCACCGACCGCACCCTCGACGTCCTGCGGCAGACCGCCTCGGCGCTGGCCGCGGCCCACGAGGCCGGTGTCGTGCACCGGGACGTCAAGCCGGGCAACGTGCTCGTCCGCTGGGACGGCACGGTCAAGATCACCGACTTCGGCATCGCCTGGTCGGCCGGCAGCGTCCCGCTCACCCAGACCGGCCAGGTCGTCGGCACCGCGTCCTACCTCTCGCCCGAGCAGGCCGCGGGAGCGCACGCGAGCACCGCCAGCGACGTCTACGCCCTGGGCATGGTCGGCTACGAGTGCCTGGCCGGGCGGCGCGCCTTCGACGGCGACAACTCGGTCACCATCGCGCTGCGGCACCTCCGCGACTCCCCGGACCCGCTGCCGGCGGAGGTCCCGGCCGGGGTCCGCACGCTCATCGAGCACGCCACGGTCAAGGACCCGGTCCAGCGCTACCCCGACGGCGCGGCGTTCGTCGCCGCCATCGACGAGCTGCTGGCCGGCCGGCAGCTGCCGCCGGTGCAGCACACCGACACGCAGAGCTTCTGGCTGCTCCCCGACGCCGCCGCCCTGGCCGGGGCGTCGACGGCGTCCGCGAGCCGGCCGCCGGCGCAGCAGGGCCGGGTGGGCCGGCTGCTGGTGCCCCTGGTCGCGCTGCTCGTCGGTGCCGGGATCGCCGCCGCCGTGCAGCAGGCCGTGCTGCCCACCGACCCGACGACCACTGCCACGGCCGCCGAGGTCACCGGCCCGCCGGCCCCCACGCCCGAGGCGCTGGTGCTCGAGTCCGCGGACTACCTGGGCCGCCCGGTCGACGCCGTCCAGGCGCAGCTGGAGGCGATGGGCCTGGTCGTGCAGCTGGAGACCGTGACGAGCGACGACGCCGACCCGGACACCGTCGTCGACGTCGCCCCGCTGTCGGTCCGGCTGGAGGCCGGCCAGACCGTGCTGGTCACGTACGCGGTGGCGCCGCAGACCCGCAGCAGCACCGTGCAGACCGCCCCGCGGACGCCGGCCGAGGCCGTCGTCCAGCCCTCGACGAAGGCCGCGCCGACCCCGTCCGCGGTCCCGACGCCGACACCGGCACCGACCCCGACCCCGATCGTGACCTCCACCCCGTCGGCCGCGTCGACCCCGACGCCGACCGACACCTCCTCGTCCAGCACGTCGTCGCCGGCGCCCGGCACCGACTCCGACGAGGCCCCGGCCGGCCCCGGCCGGCACGGCGGCAACGCCAACAACGGCAATGGCGGCAACGGCAACGGCAACGGCAACGGCAACGGCAACGGCAATGGCGGCGGGTCGCCGGCGCCGTCGTCGACGACCCCGGCCCCCCCGACCCCGACCGCGACGCCCGTCCAGGGCTGACGCCGCGACGGCGGTGCCACCGGGCCCGGCGCCGGTATGGTCACCGCGGACGGGCCGCCGCGCCGAGGTGGTGGACCGCAGAGGTCGAGGGGCCGTGGTCACGCAGGCGGACGAGCCGGGGAGGGCGACCGGCTGGCGCGCGGGCGGGCCCGGGGCGCAGCCGGGCGGCGTCGACCACGCCGCGGTCTTCACCGCGATGCCGACCCCCTACCTCGTGCTGACCCCCGACCTGGTCATCGCCGACGCGAACCCCGCCTACCTGGCGAGCACCGGTCGGGAGCTGGCCGACCTGGTTGGCCGGGACGTCTTCGAGGCCTTCCCGGGGAACCCGAACGCCGCCGAGGCGGACGGCGGCGTCGCCAAGGTGCGGGCGTCCCTGGAGCGGGCCCGGGACACCGGCCGGCCGCACACCATGTCGGTCCAGGAGTACGACATCCCGGACGGGTCCGGTGGCTTCGCCAAGCGCTTCTGGAGCCTGATCAGCGTGCCGGTGCCGGACGGCTCGGGCGGCTGCCGGTACGTGCTGCAGCGGGCCGAGGACATCACCGACTACGTGCGTCAGCAGGCGCAGGCCGCCCACCCCGCCGGCACCGGCAAGAAGTGGCAGCGCCGGGTGCTGGAGGTCGAGAGCGACCTGTTCACCCGCGCCGCCGAGCTGTCCGCCTCACGGGAGGCCGAGGCCGACACCGCCCGGCGGCTCGCCGCGCTCTCCGGGGTGGCGCTCGCGCTCGGCCGCGCGGAGACGCTGGACGAACTGGCGCGGGTGGTGACCCGGAAGGGCCTGGTCGCCCTCTCGGCGCACGGTGGCGCGGTCGCCGTCTGCGAGGACGGTGACCTGCGCCTGGTGCTCAGCGAGGGCATCAGCCCGCTCGGCGTCGGGCCGGACACCGTGCTGCCGCTGGAGGCGCCCTACCCCGGCTGCGTGGCCGCGCGCACCGGCGAGCGGGTGCTGCTCCCGGACCGCGCGAGCAGCGAGGCGTTCTCCCCCGAGCTCGCCGAGCTGGTGGCCACGACCGGGGTCGAGGCGTGGGCGGCGGTGCCCCTGGAGAGCGGCGACCGGCGGATCGGCTCGCTGAGCGTGGGGTGGACGTCGCCGACGACGCTGGACCCGGCCGACCTCGAGCTGCTGCTGGCGCTCGCCGCCCAGTGCGCGCAGACCGTGGAGCGGATCCGGGCCCGCGAGGCCGAGCAGGCGCGCCACGACGCCGTCCGGGGCATCGCCGAGGTGCTCCAGCGCAGCCTGCTCACCGACCCGCCGGAGCCCGACCACCTGGAGGTCGCCGTCCGGTACGTGCCGGCGGCGACCGAGGCGCAGGTCGGCGGTGACTGGTACGACGCCTTCCTGCTCGGTGACGGCCGCACCGCCCTGGTCATCGGCGACGTCACCGGCCACGACCGGTACGCCGCCGCCGCGATGGCGCAGGTGCGCAACGTGCTGCGCGGCGTGGCGCACTGCCACCAGGGGTCACCGGCCACCGTGCTGACCGCGCTGGACCGGGCGATGCGCGACCTGGCGGTCGACACGCTGGCCACCGCGGTGCTGGCCACCGTCGAGCAGCGCCCGGAAGATGCCGAGCGCGGCGTGCGCCTGCTCCGCTGGAGCAACGCCGGCCACCCGCCGCCGATGCTGCTGGACCCCGACGGCCGGGTGACCGTGCTGGAGCAGGAGCCGGACCTGCTGCTGGGGCTCGACCCCGGCGCCCCCCGCGCCGACCACGTCCTGGAGCTGCTCCCGGGCGCGACGGTGCTCTTCTACACCGACGGCCTGGTCGAGCGCCGGGGGGTCGCGCTGGACGCCGGGATCCGCTGGCTCGCCGACGTGCTGACCGCGGGGGCGCAGCTCTCGGTGGACGAGCTCTGCGACCGGCTGCTCGGTGAGCTCGCCGGTGCGGTGGAGGACGACGTGGCGCTGCTGCTGGTCCGGACCCACCCGGAGGACCGCCCCCGACCCTCGGAGGCCGGACCCGCCCGGGTGCCGAAGGGTCACAGCGCGGTCAGCCCGCCGAGCTCCTGACCCGCCGCGCGGGCAGCAGCCGCCGTCCGGCCGCCCGGCAGGCCAGCACCAGGCACGCAGCCGCGCCGGCCAGCGCCAGCCGACCCGGGGTGGGGTCCAGCCCACCGAGCAGGACGCCCACGACGGCCGCGCCCAGCGCTGCGGTCAGCAGGCGGTCCCGCCCGCTGCGCAGCCCGCCGACCGCGAGCGCCAGACCGGCGACGACGGCCACCCGGCTCGGCGAGGAGGCGCCGGGCAGCTGACCGGTCCAGGGCAGGCCGAGGGCGGCGACGGCGAGCACGGCCGCGGCCAGGGACCAGCCCCGGGCGCTGCTCACTCCGCGCGGCCGGGGACCGACCAGAGCGCGGCGGCCGCGGCACCGAGGGCGGCGGTCAGCCAAAAGCCGCGGTCGGTGGCGGCGAGCGGGAGCGCGACCAGCACCCAGAAGGCGGCCAGGGCGGCGGCGCCGGCAGCACCGGTGCGCCAGGCCGTGCGCGCCGGCAACCGGCCGGTCAGCGCGCCGAGCGGCGCGACCAGGACCACCAGGGCGGCGACGGTGGCGAACGCCGACCAGGTCGGCACGACCTCCCACAGCGACGTGCTGCCGAACCCCAGGGCGAGGCCCAGCTCCAGCAGCAGCACGGCGAGCACGGCCAGGCCCAGCGACAGCAGCACCGCGCCGCCACGGCGGGCGCGCTGCACCGCCGCCCGCGACGACCGGGGCGTCGATGCGGTGGGTGCCGGCGGGGCACCCGGCGTGGTGCCAGGGCCGGCGGACGGCGGGGGGAGGGCCGCGCTGCTCCCACCGGACGTGACCGGGGGGCGGTCGGGAAAGCCGGGGGCGCGGTCCAGCGGGCCGGTCCCCCGACCGGGCAGCTGCTCGGTCGCATGGCTGCCGGCCGGGGGCGTCCAGTCCTGCGCCACCTGGGTCGGCGGGTCGTCGGAGGCAGCATCCGTGGTGGGGCGCTGACTCGGTGGCAGCAGGATCGACTGGGTGCGCGGCTCGTCGTCCGGCGAACCGTACGGGTGCGGCTGCGGTTCGGGGATCGGCGGGCGGGGCTGGCTCATCTGTCCTCCTGGTGACGGGCGTGGGGCGCGGCGGCCCCGGCAGCGGCGCCGACCGGGTGGGACCGGCGGGGCACGTGCTGACGGTCCGGCGGTCACCGTAACCGCGCGGCGTCCTAGGGTCGGGGCGTGGCAGTGCGTGCGGGCATCGTGGTGACCGGTACCGAGGTCCTGACCGGGCGGGTCACCGACCGCAACGGTCCCTGGCTGGCCGAGGAGCTCCGGGCGCGGGGGGTCGACGTCGGCTCGGTGGTCGTCGTCGGGGACCGGCCCGAGGACCTGCGCTCCGCGCTGGCCTTCCTCGCCGGCGGGGGCCTGGACCTGGTGATCACCACCGGTGGCCTCGGCCCGACCGCCGACGACCTCACCGCGGCGGTCGTCGGGGAGTTCCAGGACCGCCCGTCGGAGGTCGACCCGGCCCTCGAGCAGCGGATCGCGGAGGCCGTTGCCCGGCTCAGCGCCCGGCGCGGCTGGCGGATGGACCCGGCGGCCACGGCGGCCGGGGTCCGCAAGCAGGCCCAGGTGCCGGTGGGGGCGACCGTGCTCGAGCCGGTGGGGACCGCACCCGGGCTGGTGGTGCCGGTCGCCGGGGGGCGCAGCGGCCCGCCCGTGGTCGTGCTCCCCGGGCCGCCGTCCGAGCTGCAGGGCATGTGGCCGGCCGCCCTCGCCGCCGAGCCGGTGCAGGCGGCGCTGGTCGGGGCCACCGAGCTGCGGCAGCAGACGCTGCGGCTGTGGGGGACGCCGGAGTCCGAGCTGGCGGCGTCCCTGCGCCGGGTCGAGGACCAGCTGACCGGGCTGGAGGTCACCACGTGCCTGCGGGACGGCGAGGTGGAGATCGTCACCCGGTACGCCCCGGACGCGGAGCCGGCCTACGCACGGCTGGCCGAGGCGATCTCGAGCGACTTCGCCGACACCCTGTTCAGCACCGGACCCACCCCTGACGCCCTGGTGGCCGGCGCCCTGGTCGACCGCGGCTGGAAGGTGGCCGTGGGGGAGTCGTGCACCGGCGGGCTGCTCACGGCGCGGCTGACCGCGGCCCCCGGGTCGTCGGCATGGGTGCTCGGCGGTGTGGCGGCTTACGCGAACAGCGCCAAGGAGCAGTTGCTCGACGTGCCGGCCGCGACCCTGGACGCATCGGGTGCGGTCAGCCCGGAGGTCGCCCTGGCGCTGGCCGAGGGCGCGCGGGACCGGTTCGGGGCCGATCTCGGGGTCGGGGTCACCGGCATCGCAGGGCCGGGCGGCGGTACCGCGGAGAAGCCGGTGGGCACCGTCCACCTCGCGGTCGTGGGGCCCGAGGGCACCCTCACGAAGTCGGTCGTCCTGCCCGGCTCGCGCGATGCTGTCCGGCAGCGGACGGCGACGCTCGCCGTGCACCTGCTGCGCCAGCTGCTGCTGGGCGGGCCGCCCGCCTGAGGCAGCCGTTCCACGTGGAACAGCCCGTCACGCGACACAGCGGCGCGCGGACGCTCGGTCACGCCATCCCGATCTCCGGCTCGTGAACGTCCACGTGTCACCAGCTCCGGTTCTGCCGTTCTGGTGGGGTGGAGGAACGTTCACCCATGCCGGTGACCGGGAGTGCTGCTCGTCAGCACACCCGCTCGCGCCGGTCGTGGTTCCGTCGGCTCGTGGTGACCGCCGGCCTGACCACGGGTGGGTGTCTGGCGATCGGCCTCGCCTCGGGGACGGCGGTCGCGGACGACGTGCCCCCCGGGGATCCACTGGGCGCCGTGGTGGCGACGGTGGCCGCCACGGCGACGGACGGCGTTCCGGCCGACGTCGTGCCGGCGGATCCCTCGCCGGCACCCTCTCCGTCGGCCGGCCCTGGACCGGCTGATCCGCCGCCGGCCGATGCAGCGCCAGCTCTGCCGGACGTGTCTGTGCCGGACGTGTCTGTGCCGGACGTGTCTGTGCCGGACGTGTCTGTGCCGGAGGTCCCGGTGCCGGATGTGCCGGTGCACGGCGTTCCCACGAAGCCGGTGCCTGATGTCCCGGTGCACCACATGCCGGGGCCAGGCGTGCCGGTGCCGGGCGTGCCGGTGCCGGGCGTGCCGGTGCACCACATGCCGGTGCCGGGCGTGCCGGTGCCAGGCGTGCCGGTCCCAGGTGCCCCGGAGAAGCCGGTGCCGGATGTCCCGGTGCCGAACCCTCCGGTACCGCCGCTCTTCTTGCCGCCGGTCCCCGAGCCCGATGTGCCGGTGCCGCCGATCCCCGTGCCGGATGTGCAGGTGCCCGTTATCTCGGCGCCGGACGTGCTGGACGTGCCAGACGCGCCGGATGTCCCGGTGCCGGACCTGCCTGTGCAGCCGGTGCCGGACGTGGCTGTGCCGGATGTCCCGGTGCCGGACGTGACCGTGCCGGACGTCCCAGTGCCGGCCGTGACCGTGCCGGAGGTCCTGGTGCCGGACATTCCGGTACCGCCGTTCTCGTTGCCCCCGATCTCGGTACCGGATCTGCCGGTGCCTGTGATGCCCGTGCCGGATGTGCCGGTGCTCGTGGTCTCGGTGCCGGACCTGCCGGTGCCCGATGTGTCCGTGAAGCCCCTGCCTGACGTCACGCTGCCGCCGGTCTGGGTGCCTCCGGTCTCGGCCCCCGTGGTCGTGGTGGTCGAGGTGCCGGACCTCCTGCTGTTCCCGGTGGTCGGTCAGCTCGTCGTCCCGCTGCCTGCGGTCCCGCTGCCGATCGGCACCGAGGTGCTGGACCCGCTGGTCGTGCCGCCGGTGGAGGCGACCCCTGCGGTCGCCGTGCCGGAGAGCCCCACGACGACCGACCCCACGACGACCGACCCCACGACGACCGACCCCACGACAGCTGACCCGGCGGCGCCGGCCCCCGCGACGCCGGTGCCCGCGACGCCGGCCGCCGCACCGGATGCCGCCCCGCCCGTGGAACCTGCGGCCGCCGTCTCCCCCGCCGCTGTGGTCCCCGCGGTCATGCCGATCCCGAGTCCTGCGACGGCCGTGGCCGCCCCCTCCGCCGTCACCCCGTCCGCCAGCGCCCCAGGGGCTGTCTCCGAGCCCCAGCTGTCCGGCCTCTGTGTCGCGGTGGACTCCGCGCACCGGACCGCCGCCGGACAGCTGGGGCTCGGAGA
>NZ_SJEX01000091.1 GCF_005930495.1 Modestobacter excelsi
CCACCAGCGTGCTGCAGGGGCTGGGCTCCGGTCAGACCGCCGACAACGGCGCACTCGAGCAGTCCTGCGACGAGGTCGCCGACGCCAACGACTCCGTCGACTGCGCCGTTGCCGCCGACATCGACTCGATCCAGGACTACTGGGGGCAGACCCTCGGCAGCAGCTACCAGCCGGCCGACACCGTCTTCTTCTCCGGCTCGGTGCAGACCGGCTGCGGCGGCGCGACCAGTGGCTCCGGGCCGTTCTACTGCCCGGCCGACCAGCTGGTCTACATCGACCTGTCCTTCTTCGACGACCTGCAGACCCGGTTCGGCGCCGAGGGCGGGGCGTTCGTCAACGCCTACGTGATCGCCCACGAGTACGGCCACCACGTGCAGGACCTGCTCGGCACCAACCAGCAGGTGGACTCGCGCCTGACCGGACCGGACAGCGGCAGCGTGCGGCTGGAGCTGCAGGCCGACTGCTTCGCCGGCACCTGGGCCAACCACGCCGAGACGGTGCCGGACGAGACCGGCCAGCCGCTCATCGTCGACATCACCGACGACGACGTCGCCCGGGCGCTGGACACCGCCGGCCGGATCGGTGACGACTTCATCCAGGAGAACCTGGGCAGCGGGACGGTCGACCAGGGCTCCTTCACGCACGGCTCGTCGGAGCAGCGGCAGCGCTGGTTCAGCACCGGCTACTCCACCGGCGACCCTGCCCAGTGCGACACCTTCGCGACCGACGACCTGGGCTGACCCGCCCCGCGGAAGGAACACCGACCACCCCGGGTTGCCGCGACCATGACGACTCTCGGGATCATCGGTGCCGGACACATCGGCACGGCCCTCGCCCAGGCAGCACTCGACGCCGGCCACGACGTCGTGATCAGCAACTCCCGCGGTCCGGAGACGCTGACGGACCTGGTGACCGCCCTCGAGCAGCGGCCGGGGCGCCGGGGTCAGGTCCGCGCGGACACCGCCGCAGGCGCCGCCGCCGCGGCCGACCTCGCGGTGGTGACGATCCCGCTGAAGGCCGTGCCCGCCGTCCCGGTGCAGCCGCTGGCCGGCAAGGTCGTCATCGACACGAACAACTACTACCCGCAGCGGGACGGGCAGATCGCCGAGCTGGACGACGAGTCCACGACGACGGCCGAGCTGCTGCAGGCCCACCTGCCCACCTCCCGTGTGGTCAAGGCGTTCAACCACCTCGGCGCCGCGGACATCACCGGCGGCGGCTCCCCCGCCGGCACCCCGCACCGCCGGGCGCTGGCCGTGGCCGGCGACGACGCAACGGCCAAGCAGCAGGTGGTCGCGTTCATCGACGCGATCGGCTTCGACGCCGTCGACCTCGGCCCGCTGGCCGAGGGCTGGCGGATCCAGCGGGACACCCCCGGCTACGGCGCGCGCCTGGACGCCGAGGGGCTCCGCGCCGCCACGGCAGCCGCGAAGCGCTACCGCGAGATGTGACCGCCGGGCGCTCGCCGCCGCTCAGCCGGCGGCGAGCGTCTGCTCGGCCGCCTCGACCTCGGCGTTCCACGCCCGCTTGCCCGTCTGCCAGCGGTCCTCGTCGTCCCCCCGGCGCCAGTAGCCGGAGATCGAGGTGAACGCCGGGTCGAGGCCCCGCTCGGCACGCAGGTGCAGCCGGATGTCCTTCACCAGGCCGGCCTCGCCGTGCACGAACACGTGCCCGGTGCCCACCGGCAGCTCCACGGCCTTGACCGCGGTGGCCACCGCCTGCCCCGGGACGCCGTCGCCGCGGTGCACCCACACGACCGACACCCCTTCCCCCAGGACGAGGTCGGACTGCTGCTCCGCCGGGTCCGCCACCTCCACGAACACCAGGGCCGGCACCCCGGCGGGCAACCGGGTCAGCGCCGCGCCGATCGCCGGCAGGGCGCTCTCGTCGCCGACCAGCAGGTGCCAGTCCGCCTCGGGGCTGGGCGCATAGCCGCCGCCGGGCCCGAAGAACTGGATCCGGTCACCCGGTGCAGCCGACGCCGCCCAGGGGCCGGCGAGCCCCTCGTCGCCGTGGTGCACGAAGTCGATGGTGAGCTCCCCGCCGACCGGGTCCCAGGAGCGCACCGTGTAGGTGCGGGTGACCGGCCAGAGCTCCGGCGGGAGCTCCGCGCGCAGCTGCTCCACGTCGAACGGCGCGGTGTACGGAGCGCCCGGCGGCGGGAAGAGGAGCTTCACGTAGTGGTCGGTGAACTCGCCTGCCGGGAAACCGGCCAGGCCCTCACCGCCGAGGACGACGCGGATCATGTGCGGCGTCACCCGGGAGGTCCGCAGGACCTCGCCGACGCGCGCCACCCGCGGGCGCCGGGCGCCCCCGCCCCTGGTCGGTCCGCTCACGGGTCCTCCTCGTCGATCAGGCAAGGCTTGCCTTGGTCGAGGCTACGCGACCCCGCCCTCTGCCCCTGCCCGACCAAGGTCAAGAAAAGTCGATCTAGGTGGTTTACGCCGTAGTCGATCACGGGTACCAGGACTCCAACGGAACGGCGTCCCACCGAGGCCAGGTGGGACCCCCCGAGTGTCACGACTGGGCACCGTGAGGCGCCCGTACGCCGTCCCGCGCGCGGCACAGCCGACACCGGCCCTCACCTGCCGGCAACGGAGTGTGCCCTCCACCGGGCGTGGTCGGCCAGGGCACGGACGCCCAGTTCCACGAGCACTGACCAGGTACAGCCCACGCACGACGAGGAGGAACGATGACCCACTCCATCGACACCCCGCCGCAGTCACCGCAAAGCGGTGCGACCCCCGTGTCCGGCACCCCCAGCACCAAGGACGTCGCCAAGGACCAGGCCGGCAACGTCGCCTCCACCGCCGCCCAGGCCGGCAGCCAGGTCGCCTCGACCGCCGCCGACCAGGCCAAGCAGGTCACCCAGGAGACGAAGCGGCAGGCCGCCGACCTCATCCAGCAGGGCCGCTCGCAGCTCCAGGACCAGGCCCGCAACGGCCAGCAGAAGGCCGGCGAGGGTCTGGCCGGCATCGCCCAGCAGCTGCGCACCATGGTGGAGGGCGGCGGCGAGACGCCGTCCGGCCCCGCCGCCGACCTGGTCCGCCAGGCCGGGGACAAGATCGAGGAGATCGCCGACTGGGTCCAGGCCCGTGAGCCCGGTGAGCTGATCGACGAGGTCCGCGCCTTCGCCCGTCGCAAGCCCGGCGTCTTCCTGCTCGGTGCCGCCGTCGCCGGCGTGCTCGCCGGCCGGCTGACCACCGGCGTGGTCGCCGCGCACAAGGACAGCAGCTCCTCGGGCAGCGGTACGCAGCAGCTCACCGGCACGGGTTCGCCCTACGCCAGCGAGAGCTACGCGACCGACACGAACTACATCGCCGACACCCCGGCGACCGGGTACGCCAGCACCGGCTACGAGGCCGGCACGACCGGCTACGCCACCACCGGCACTGCCGGCTCGGTGCCGCCGCCGCCGTACGGCACGCCGGAGACCACCACGCAGTCCTCGACCACCGCTGGCTGGGACGACCCGGCGCTGCGCAACCCCGGTTCGGGCCAGCTGTGAGCACCCCGTACCAGAGCGGCGTGCCGCAGCAGGACCTCGGCTACGGCGAGACCGGTGCCTCGGGTGCCTCGGGTGCCTCAACCTACGTCGCACCCACCGCGGACAGCTACGACTACGGCAACACCGCCCAGCCGATGACCGAGGAGGGGCACCCGAACGTCGAGGGCACCTCGGTCGGTCAGCTCATCGGCGACGTCACCCGTGACCTGTCCACGCTGATGCGCCAGGAGCTGGAGCTGGCCAAGGCCGAGCTCCGCGCCGACGCCAACAAGGCGACCGACGAGGTCAAGGCCCAGGCCGGCAAGGCCGGCAAGGGCGCGGGCTTGCTCGCCGGTGCCGGCGTGGCCGGGCTGATGCTGGCCGTCTTCCTCAGCTGCGCCCTGTGGTGGGCACTGGAGAACGTCATGGACGCGGGCCTCGCGGCCCTCATCGTGGCCGTCCTCTGGGGCATCATCGCCGCCATCCTGTTCTCGGTGGGCCGCAAGACGCTGAAGGCGATCGACTTCACCAGGCTCAAGCAGATCAACCCCAAGCCGGAGCAGACCGTGGAGACCCTCCAGCAGGTCCCCGGCGCTCTCAAGCCCAACTGACCCGGAACGGAGACTGACGATGACCAGCAGTGACCCGGACGTGATCCGCCGCCAGATCGAGGACACCCGCGCCAACCTGAGCTACGAGGTCGACGCGCTCAACGAGAAGGTCAACCCGACCCGCGTCGTGGACCGTCGCGTCGGCAAGGCCAAGAGCAGCGTCGCCGGCCTGAAGGACAAGGTCTTCGGCGCCGCGCACCAGGGCGGCTCGCAGGTCGGCGGGAAGGCACACGACGTCGCCGGTTCCGCCCAGGGCGCCGCCCACTCGGCGGCCGGCAGCGTGCAGGACGCCGCCCACTCCGCGATGGGCGCCGTGCAGTCCGCCCCCGACACCCTCCAGCGCCAGGCGCAGGGCAACCCGCTCGCCGCGGGCCTCATCGCCTTCGGTGTCGGCTGGCTGGTCTCCTCCCTGCTGCCCACCAGCGAGAAGGAGAAGCAGCTCGCCTCGCAGGCCGAGTCGGCGGTCAAGGAGCACTCGCAGCCGTTGGTGGACCAGGCCAAGACCGTCGCCCAGGAGATCGGTGACAACCTGAAGCCTGCCGCCCAGGAGGCCGTCCAGTCGGTCAAGGAGACCGCGCAGGAGGGTGTCCAGACGGTCAAGTCCGAGGGCCAGTCCGCGGCCTCGGACGTCCAGGGCACCGCGCAGGACGCCAAGCAGACGGTCCAGGGGCACGCCACCTCCTGACCCGGTACCACCTCACGACGGCCCCCGGTGCACCTGCACCGGGGGCCGTCGTGCGTCCGGGCCCGGCCGCCTCGACGGGAGCAGACCTCCTCACTCCCGGCGCGGGAGTGAGGAGGTGGCCCTCACACGAAGGCGCTGAAGCCGGTGATGGAGCGGCCGACGATGAGGGTGTTCATCTGCCGGGTGCCCTCGTAGGAGTAGAGCGCCTCGGCATCGGCGAAGTACCGGATGACGTCGTTCTCCAGCACGATGCCGTTGCCGCCGAACAGCTCGCGGGCCCAGGCGACGGTCTCCCGGCCGCGGGCGGTCACGTAGCTCTTGGCCAGTGACGCCTGGTCGTCGCGCAGGGCGTCGACCTCCTGCAGCTGGGAGATCCGCACGGTCATGCCCAGGCTGGCGGTGACGTTGCCCAGCATCCGGGCCAGCAGGTCCTGGATCAGCTGGAAGCTGCCGATCGGCTTGCCGAACTGCTGGCGCTCCTTGGCGTAGGCGAGGGCCACCTCGTAGGCGCCGAGCTGGCAGCCGACACCGCTCCAGGCGACCCCTCCGCGGGTCACCTTGAGGACCTTGTTGACGTCCTTGAAGCTGTTGCCGTCCTCGAGCTTGTCCTCCGCCGGGATGCGGCAGTCGGTGAACGTCAGGTCGGCGTTCTGCACCGTGCGGAGCGAGAACTTGTCCTCGATCTTGGTGGCGGTGAAGCCGGGGGTGTCCTTCTCCACGACGAAGGTCTTGACCTGGTCGTCGTCCACGTCGCGGGCGAAGACCACGACGACGTCGGCGAAGGTGCCGTTGCCGATCCAGCGCTTGGCGCCGTTGAGCACCCAGGAGTCGCCGTCCCGGCGCGCGGTGGTGCGCATGCCGCGGGCCACGTCCGAACCGCCCTCGGGCTCGGTCAGCCCGAACGCGCCGATGGTCTCCATCCGCATCATCGAGGGGATCCAGCGCTGCCGCTGCTCCTCCGAGCCCAGGACCATGATCGAGCCCATCGCCAGGCCGTTGTGCACGCCCAGGAAGGTGGCCATCGACGGGTCCACCCGGGACAGCTCCATCGCCTGGAAGCCGGTGAACAGCCGGGACGCGCGTGGGCGGCCGTCCCAGTCGTAGGAGCGGCCGACGATGTCGGCCTCGGCGAACTTGGGGATGAGGTCGTGCGGGAACTCGGCGGCCGCCCAGGCCCCGTTGACCCGGGGCTTGACCTCCGACTCCAGGAACTCACGGAGTGCCACCAGTTCCTTCTGCTCCTCCTCGGGCAGCAGGGACTGGAAACCGAAGAAGTCGGCGGGCAGGAGCAGATCGGTCATGGCAGCGGTGCCTTCTCTCTCGTCGACGTCGACGTGCTGCCCCGATGCTGCGCCCGATCCGCCCGGGCAGCCACCAGGAGTGGTGCTGCTCACCCCCGCGCGCGGACGTGGTGGACGAGCCGTTCGGCCGGCCCGCTGAGGAACAGCAGGAACATCGCGTAGAAGTTGACCGACCGGAACACCACGCCGAGCACGAGGGCGAGGGCGAGCAACCCGGTGACGACGGCTGACGACGCGACGTCGATGTCCGCCGCCGAGACGCCGTGCCGGCGCAGCGGTGCGCGCCGGCGGAGGAGCAGGACGAGCACCGTCATCGCCGCGGAACTGGCGAGGATCGTGGCGATGTAGAGGCCCACCGACAGCCGGTCGGCGCCGAACTCGGCGATGACCTGGGTGGAGAACGGCAGCAGCACGATCGTGACGGCCCAGAACAGGTTCACCCACATGAAGAGGACGTCGTACGCGCCGACGGACTCGACGATCCGGTGGTGGGCCAGCCACAGCCGCGCGATCACCACGAAGCTCAACGCGAAGGCGCCGAACTGCTCGAGGTTGCCGGACAGGACGGCGCCGAGGTCCTCGCCGCGGTCCTCCGCCAGCACCTCGACCAGCGGCAGCACCAGCAGCGTGATCGCGATGGCGACCACGGCGTCGAGGAAGGTGACCAGGCGGTCGAGGCCGCGCTCGGTGCGCACCTGCGCAGGCTAGGTGTTCGCGGCACCCTGCGAGCCGGTCGTCGTCCCCCCGCGCGACAGGTGGCTTCCCGCGGCTCGAGGTCTGCTCCACCGGTGGAGCAGAGCTCAACCCGCCCGGACCCCGGGTGCCGTGGTGCCGACCGGTGGTGGTCGACGGCAGAACTCGACGGCGATGGACGGCCGCGGTGGCGTGTCTCCGACGTGCACGGCGACCACCAGGTCGGAGAGGAGCACGCCGTGTCCGCACCCGACCTCCAGCACGCGGTCACCCGGCCGCGGGTCGGCCAGCTCCGCCGTCCAGCCAGCCGGGTGGAGACCGCGGCGGCCACCTAGTTGAGGGGCCGGGTGCCCTGCGGGAGCGTGCCACCGGCGACCATCTCGGTGACGGCGTCCTGCAGTGCGGTCAGCGCCACCCGCTGGGTGAAGGGCCCGGTCGACACCCGGGCGACCCCGAGCTCCTGCAGCTCGCGCGCGGGCAGGGACGCGCCGGGGACGCTGATCAGCGTCAGCTTGTTGCGGCCCAGGCCCTCGACGACGGCGGTGATCTCCTCGCGGTCGACCAGCCGCGGCACGAACACCACCGGGGCGCCGGCCTCGAGGAATGCCTGCCCGCGGCGGACGGCCTCGGCGACCAGCTCGCTGCGGTCGGCGTCGGGCGCCGCCTTGACGAACGTGTCGGTGCGGGCGTTCAGCACGAAGTCGATGCCGGCGTCCCGCCCGGCGCGCAGCACGGCCTCGACTGCGGCCACGGCCTCGTCCAGCGGCTTCATCTGGTCCTCCAGGTTGCCGCCGACGACCCCCACCTCGATGGCCCGGCGGACCGTCTCCCCCGCGTCGCCGTACCCGGCCTCCAGGTCCATGGTCACCGGGACGTCGACCGCCGCGACGATCCGGCCGACCATGTCCAGGTGCAGCTCGAGCGGGATGTTCTCGCCGTCCTCGTAGCCGAAGGTCGCCGCGATCGAGTGGCTGGCCGTGGCCAGCGCCCGCACCCCCGGCGTGCCGGCGACGACGGTGGCCGAGACGACGTCCCAGACGTTGGTCAGGGTCAGGATCTCCGGCGCGGTGTGCAGGTCGAGGAGGGTCCGGGCGCGGTTCGCGAGGTCAGCCATGCCGGTCAACGTAGCCACTGGCCGACCCGGCGTGCGGACTCGGCCGTCTACCGTCACGGCGGTGCCCGCGTGCGGCGGCGAGAGCAGGTCCGAACGGCTGACCGCACGCCGCCGTCCACACCGGACTGCGCCGTCCCCAGCTGCCCAGCGGACCGGCACGTGCCGTCCGTGGCGCGGCACCCTGACCTGGTGACCCCGAGGAGCGCTCCGATCGTGGACGACGTGCTGCGCCTGCTGATGGCCGGTGCCCGACTGGCCGCCCAGCCGGGCGTGACCGGGCAGGAGCTCGACCGGGTGGTCGACCGGTTGCTGCTCCGGGATCCGGCGGTCGACTCGCACGGGGTCGCCCAGGACGTGCTGCTCGAGCTGCTCCCGGTCCTCTGGGAGGGCGGCTGGCAACCGGCAGACCTCACCCACGTGGTCCGGCGGAAGGTCAGCGCCCGGGCCGGCCGGCTGATCGGGGCGGTCATCAGCGGAGAGGCCGTCGCTGCCGACGTGGCCGGCCGGGCGCCCCGTGCCTGGACGGCGCAGCTGGCCGAGCTGGACGGCCCGGCGCGCACGGTGGCCGGCTGGTGGCGCGCCGAGCAGGTCGCCCCGGCAGCGGCCTGGCGGGACGTGCTGCGGGTCGTCGGGCTGCTGCGGGGACTCCCCCGGCTGGAGCAGCTGCTGCCCCCGCCCTCGGGCTGGTCGGCGGCGCTGCTCGCCGACAGCGGCTGGGAGGAGGCCGTCGACGCACGGGCGCTGAGCCGGATCCGTGGCCTGCTGGCGAAGGCCGAGTCGACCGAGTTCGAGGCAGAGGCCGAGGCGTTGACGGCCAAGGCGCAGGAGCTGATGGCCCGGCACGCCATCGACACCGCGATGCTCGGTCAGCGCGCGGGTGCGCCGGCGACCGCGGGGCAGGTCCAGGCCCGCCGGCTGCACCTCGACGACCCGCATGCGGAGGCCAAGGCGGCGATCGTCCAGGCGGCCGGGTCGGCGAACGGTGTGCGGGTGGTGCTGCTGCCGGCGTTCGGCATCGCCACGCTGGTCGGGATGCCCGGCGACCTGGACGTGGTGGACCTGCTGGTCACCTCGTTGCTGCTGCAGTCCGGTCGGTCACTGGCCGACGCAGCCCACCTGGCCGGGGCGCGCGGACGGTCGACGGCCTACCGGCGCGGCTTCCTCTACTCCTACGCGCAGCGGATCGAGGAGCGGCTGACCGCAGCGCGGGACTCCGTGCGACGGGAGGCCACCGCGACCTACGGCAGCGACCTGGCCCCGGTGCTGGCCGGTCGGCAGGCGGCTGTGGACCGGGCGGTGGAGGAGCTGTTCCCCTCGGTGCGCCGCCGCAGCGGCCGGGCCGTGGACCCCGACGGCTGGCACGCCGGTCGGCAGGCCGCCGACGCCGCCGACCTCGGCACCCCCCGCGAGCGCCTCACCGGGGGCTGAGGAGGGCCGCTCTCAGATGAAGACGTCGAACGTCGACCCGAGGTCGCGGATGAGCATCCCCTGCTGGGTCAGGTCGGCGGCCGTGGTGAGCCAGCCGGCCACGAACAACAACGCGTCGGCGGAGGTGTCGTCCAGCGACGCGGTCGTCGCTGCGGTCCCCGCCTGAGCCACTGCACTGCACGCCAAGGTCAACATGACCGGCCCCTTTCGTCTGTGCAGGGGTCGGCACGTCCGGCGGGCCGCTGGAGGTCCACGTCGCCGCGGAGCTCCCGGACTCACCCGTTGGGGTCAGCGGAGCCCGTCGAGGAGCATCTGCAGCAGCGCCTCGTAGCTGGCGGCGGGGTCCGCGGTCCGGCCGAGGCCGGCCAGCTCCAGCGAGACGGCGCCGTGCACCGAGCTCCAGATCAGCTGCGCGGTGTCCACCGGGTCGCCGGGGCGCAGCGCCCCACGGTCCACGGCGTAGCCGACCCGGTCGACCAGTGCCTGGAACGCGGCGTTGGCGCGGTCGACCAGCTCCTCGGTCGGGACCGCCGCCGCCCAGCCGGCGCCGAACATCGCACCGTAGTGCTGCGGGTGGTCCAGCGCGAACCTGCGGTAGTTCCGGCCGCAGGTCAGCAGCCGGTCGACCGGGTCGGCGTCAGCGGCATCGGCGGTCGCTGCCCGCAGCCCCTCGAAGCCGCGGGCGAGCACCGCGGCGACCAGCCCGTCCTTGTTGCCGAACCGGTTGTAGACGCCCATCGGCGCCACCGCGGCCTCGGCGGCGACGGCGCGCACGGTGAGGCCGCCCAGCCCGTCCCGCACCAGCACCCGCTCGGCGGCGTCCACCAGGGCCTGCTCGACCGCGCGGCTCGGTGTCCGACCGCCGGTGGCGCTGACATCCGTCACGACCTCATCCTGCCCGTTGACCTTTGTAGAACACCGTTCTACGTTACTGGCACAACGTTCTACACCAGGAGGTCGTCGTGACCGCTCCCCCCGCTCCGCCCGCCACCCGTCGGTGGTGGGTGCTGCTCGTGCTCTGCCTGTCCGTGCTGCTGGTCAGCGTGGACAACACCATCGTCAACGTCGCGCTGCCCACGATCGGCCGGGAACTCGGGGCGACCACCAGCGACCTGCAGTGGGTGGTCGACGGCTACACGCTCGCCTTCGCCGCCCTGTTGCTGCTCGGCGGCGCCCTCGGTGACCGCTTCGGCCGCCGCCGGCTGCTGGAGACCGGTCTGGTGCTCTTCGCCGCGACGTCCGCGCTGGCGGCCCTGGCCGACAGCACCGGTGAGCTGATCGCTGCCCGGGTGGCCATGGGCGTGGCCGCCGCGGCCGTCTACCCGGCCACCCTGGCGCTGCTGGTGACCACCTTCCCCGACCGGCGCGAGCGGGCCACGGCCATCGGGCTGTGGTCGGCGGTCACCGGGCTGTCGGTCGCCATCGGGCCGGTCAGCGGTGGACTGCTGCTCGAGCACTTCTCCTGGGGCTCGGTGTTCCTGGTGAACCTCCCGCTGGCCGCGGTCGCCGTCGCCGCCGGACGCCTGCTGCTCACCGAGTCCGCCGACCCCAGCCCGCGCCGCTTCGACCTGGCCGGCGCCGCCCTGTCCGTCACCGCGGTCGGCCTGCTCGTCGTCACCACGATCGAAGCGCCGGGCAACGGCTGGGGCTCCCCCACCACCGTCGCCGGCTACCTCGGCGCCGCCGTGGCACTGGCCGGCTTCATCGGGTGGGAGCTGCGCCGGCCCGAGCCGATGCTCGACGTCCGCCTCTTCACCGACCGGCGGGTCTCGGTCGGCAGCGGCGCGATTGCGCTGGCCTTCTTCAGCCTCTTCGGCTTCATCTTCCTGATCACCCAGTACTTCCAGGCGGTCCGCGGCTACGACACCCTCACCGCCGGGCTGGCCACCCTGCCCTTCGCGCTGGTCATCGGGGCGGTGAGCCCGCTGGCGATCCTGGCCATGCGGGCGCTGGGCACCACGCTGGTGGTCGCCGCCGGCCTGCTGACGATGGCCGCCGGGTTCGCCGTCGCCGCCGGCAGCTCGCTGGAGTCGGACTACTGGGGCCGCATCGTGGTCGCCATGGTGCTGATGGCCGGCGGGCTGGGGCTGGTGACCAGCCCGGCGACCGAGGCGGTCATGGGGGCGCTGCGCACCGAGCAGGCCGGGGCCGGCTCGGCGGTCAACGACACCGTCCGGGAGGTGGGCGGCACGCTCGGGGTCGCGGTCGTCGGCTCGGTGATGAGCACCGTCTACGGGCCCTCGGTGGTCGACGCGCTGACCAGCGCCGGCGCCCCGGCACCCGGGGCCGACGGTGCCGCGGACTCGGTGTTCGCCGGCCTCGCGGTGGCCGGTCAGCTGCCGGACGGCGCGACCGTCGCCGTCCAGCAGGCCTTCCTGGACGGCGTCTCCGCCGGCTCCTGGGTGGCCGCGGCGGCGAGCGCAGCCGGAGCGGCCGTCGTCCTGGCCTTCCTCCCCGCTCAGCACCGCGTCCCCGACCCGACGCCCGACCTCCTCACCGCGTAGCCGGCCGGCGCCTCAGGTGCGCGGGTCCCTGGGCTGGCGGCCGGGCCGGGCCCGCTCGGCGGTGTCCAGCAGCCGGTCCCCGGTGCCGCGCGGCATCGTCCGACCGCGGAAGAACGCCGGCGCGACGCGGGCGTAGACCACCATCAGCAGCACCCCGAGCAGCAGCGCACCGACGCCGATGACGAACACCCCGCCCACGCCGTGGAACACCGTCTCGCCGTACTCGGGGTCGGCGTACTCGACGCAGGCGAGCACGAAGACGGCGGCCATGAACAGCCCGCCCAGCAGCGGCAGCAGGAAGCGCATCGCCACGTCGCGCGGGCCGTGCAGCGACCGGCGGGACTCCCAGGCGCAGGCGAAGCCGGTGAGCCCGTAGTAGAAGGCGATCAGCATGCCGGTGGCCGTGATCGAGTCCACCAGCACGTTCTCGCTGACCAGGGTCAGGCCCACGTAGAAGGCGATCGAGACCGCGCCCATCCAGATCGTGGAGACCGTCGGCGTCAGGTACCGCGGGTGGATCCGGGCGAAGGACCGCGGCAGCGCGCCGTAGGCGGCCATCGACAGCGAGCCCCGGGCGGTGGGCAGGATCGTGGTCTGGGTGCACGCCGCGGACGAGGTGAGCACCGAGAGGACCAGCAGCGCCTCGAACACCCGCCCGAAGGCGTCGTCGCCGAACACCGCCGTCCCCAGGGCGGTGAACACGTCCTCGGCGTTGGCCTCGTTGCCCAGCCCGATCCCCGCGCTGCCGACCCCCGCGAAGGCGACGGTCGCCACCGACACGACGGTGTAGATGCCGACCAGCAGGACCGTCGAGATGATCGCCGCCCGCCCCGGCGAGCGGGTGGGGTCGGCGGTCTCCTCGTTCACCGCGACCGCGGAGTCCCAGCCCCAGTAGATGAAGATCGCCAGCAGCACGGCCTCGGTGAGCGCGGACCAGCTGAGCCCCGAGGGCCACAGCCAGGACGGCGACGGCGTGAGGGCACCCGCGGGCGCGGTACCTGCGTAGACCTTGACCAGCGCGTAGCCGGCGAACGCCACCAGGACGACGACCTCCACGGCCAGCAGCACGTTCTGCACCCGCGCGGTCGGTTCGATGCCCCGGTAGCAGATCCAGGTCATCAGGGCGATCCAGCCGACCCCGGCGACCGTCGTCCAGAGCGTGCTGTCGGCGAGGGAGTCCAGCCCGACCAGCCGGTACCCGTAGGAGCCGGCGACCTGGGCCAGGTTGGCCATCACGATGACGTCGGCGGCGATGATCCCCCAGCCGCCCATCCAGCCGGTGCGCGGACCGAAGGCGCGGGTCGCCCAGCTGAAGGTCGTCCCGCAGTCGGGCTCGCGTTTGTTCAGCTCGGAGTAGGCGACGGCGATGAGCCACATCGGCACGAAGGCGAGCAGCATGATCGCCGGCGCCTTGACCCCGACGGCGATGACGACGAACCCCAGCGTGGCGGCCAGCGCGTAGGCCGGTGCCGTGGAGGAGACGCCGAGCACGATCGAGGAGACCAGCCCCAGGGCCCCGCTCTTGAGGCCCTTGTCGACGGCGGCACCCTCGACCCGGGGTGGAGCCGGTGCGGAGGACGACCCCGTCATGCCGGAGCTGTGTGCGCAGTCATGACACGGTTTATCGCACACGACCGGCGCGCGCGGCGGTCCCGGGTCAAGACGTGCGGCCGGCCGGTCGACGCGCGGGAACACGTCGACACCCCCGATGGTTGCGTGCAGCGAGCAATGACCTCAGGCGTACCCACGCCGGCGCGACGGTGCGCCTCTGACCTGCACACCCCGCCCAGGAGCCCCCGTGTCCCATCCCGCTCCACCCACCGCCGCGGCCGTCCCCGGGACCGCTGACGCCAAGGCAACCGCGGCCGCCCAGGACGAACGCGACCACGGTCGCCGCTGGTGGACCCTCGCCGCGCTCGGCCTGGCCCAGCTGATGGTCGTGCTCGACGCGACCATCGTGAACATCGCACTGCCCAGCGCCCAGGCCGACCTCGGCTTCGACGACGCCGACCGGCAGTGGGTGGTCACCGCCTATGCCCTGGCCTTCGGCGGGCTGCTGCTGCTCGGCGGCCGGCTGGCCGACATGTTCGGCCGCCGCCGCACGCTGCTGGTCGGCCTGATCGGCTTCGCCCTGGCCTCCGCGCTCGGCGGCGCGGCCACCGGGTTCGGCACGCTGGTCGCCGCCCGCGCCGTCCAGGGCGTGTTCGGCGCGGTGCTCGCCCCCTCGGCGCTGTCGCTGCTGACCATCACGTTCAGCGACCCCAAGGAGCGCGGCAAGGCCTTCGGCATCTTCGGCGCGATCGCCGGTGCCGGTGCGGCCATCGGCCTGCTCCTCGGCGGCGTGCTCACCGAGTACTTCAGCTGGCGCTGGTGCCTCTACGTCAACATCCCGATCGCGCTGGTCGCCGGCGCCGGCGCGGTGCTGTTCGTCCGCAAGGTCGCCCCGGCCACCGGCGTCCACCTCGACATCCCCGGCGTGGTCACCGCGGTGCTCGGCCTCGGCGGGCTGGTCTACGCCTTCGCCCGGGCCGAGACCGACGGCTGGGGCGACCCGGTCACGGTGACCCTGATCGCCGTCTCGGTGCTGCTGCTGGTCGCGTTCGTCCTGCTGCAGGTCAGGGTCGCCCACCCGCTGCTGCCGCTGCGGGTGGTCCTGGACCGGCGTCGCGGTGGTGCCTACGTGGCCATCACGCTGGCCGCGATCGGCATGTTCGCCGTCTTCCTGTTCCTCACCTACTACCTGCAGCAGACCAAGGGCTTCAGCCCGCTGAAGAGCGGTGTCGCGTTCCTCCCGTTCGTGGCGGGCATCCTGACCAGCTCGACGGTCGTCGTCCCCCGGCTGCTGCCGAAGATCGGCCCGCGGTTCATCATCGCCACCGGCCAGCTGCTCGGCATGGCCGGGCTGCTCTACCTGTGGCGGCTCGAGGCCACCAGCGGCTACCTGGGCCACGTGCTGCCGGCGCTGTTCGTGATGGGGCTGGGGATGGGCCTCATCTTCGCCTCGTGCTTCAACACCGCGACCTCGGGCACCCGCCCCGCGGACGCCGGGGTCGCCTCTGCGCTGGTCAACACCGGCCAGCAGGTCGGCGGGGCGCTCGGCACCGCGCTGCTGAACACCATCGCCGCCACGGTCACCGCGTCCTACGTGACCGCGCACCAGCAGTCGGCGTCGGTGCTCGCGGACGCCGCCGTCGCCGGGGAGACCCGCGCCTTCCTGGTCTCGGCCGGGGTCTTCGCCCTCGGCGCGGTGGTCAGCCTGCTGGTGTTCCCCAGCGGCCCGAACCCGGTGCCGCAGCGCGGCGCGCAGGTCCCCGCCGGTCACTGAGTCCCCCGCGCTCCGCACACCTCACGGGCGGGTGTGCGGGAGACGGGACGCCGGAACTGCCCCCGGTCGGCGCCGAAGCCCCATCGGCACCACGGGACTCAGCCGGGACGTGATGTGCGTCGTGGCGCTTGCCCCGGACCGGTCCTCCGTGACACAACAGACGACGAGGTTCAGCATCGAGCCCGATTGACCCCCCGGGACCCCCCGGGGCAGCGACGTGGGGTGGGTGGACGCGTGGAGCCGACGACTGTCGGCGACGTCTCGGAGGCCGACCTGCAGGCGTCCCGGCTGCGAGCGCAGCTGGCGGTCGACGCGGCCGGCATCGGGACGTTCGACTGGGACCTCGTCACCGGCCGGCTCAGCTGGGACGCCCGGCTGATCGAGATGTTCGGCTACGACGCCGAGACGTTCGAGCAGACCATCGAGGCGTTCAACGCCCGGCTGCACCCCGACGACCTGCCCCGGGTCACCGAGGCGCTGCAGCAGGCCATCGCCGGGCGCGGCGAGTACGAGGCCGACTACCGGGTCGTCCTCCCCTCCGGGCACACCCGCTGGGTCACCGCCCGCGGCAAGGCCTTCGGCGGGGACGGCTGCGCCGCGGACCGGGTGATCGGTGTCGCGTTCGACGTGACCGCCGAGATGGCGAGCGAGGCCCGGGTCACCCGGGTGCTGGAGGCGATGCCGGCCGGCTTCTACTCCCTGGACTCCGAGTGGCGCTTCGCCCACGTCAACGCCCAGGCGGAGAAGCTGCTCGGGCAGACCCGGGACGAGCTGCTCGGCCGGGTCATCTGGGACGCCTTCCCGGGCACGGTCAACGGCGCGTTCGAGGAGAGCTACCGGCGGGCGGTGGCGACCGGGCAGCCGGTCGCCTTCGACGCGCACTACCCCGAACCGCTCAACGGCTGGTACGAGCTGCGCGCCTGGCCCACCCCCGACGGGCTGTCGGTCTACTTCATCGAGGTGACCGAGCGTCGGCACGCCGAGGCGCAGGCCGAGCGGGCCACCCGCCGGCTCACCCTGCTGGCCCAGGTCAGCTCGGAGCTGGCCGGCACCCTGGACGTCGAGGCGGCCACCGCCCGGCTGCCCCGGATCGTCGTCCCGGCACTGGCCGACTACTGCGTGCTCACCGTCATCGACGACGACGGGCACCCGCGCGACGTCGGCAGCTGGCACGTCGACCCGGCGCAGCGGTCGGTGCTGGAGCGCTACGCCGAGGTGCGGCTGGACGCCATGCCGCTGACCTCGCCGGTGGGCATGGCCCTGCACTCCAACGAGGCGGTGAGGTTCGCCGGGGACGACGTGCTGGAGCTGCTCCCGCCAGGCCAGGCGCGCGACCTGCTGACCGTGCTCGCCCCCCGGACCGAGGTCGCGCTCCCGCTCCGCGCCCGCGGGCGCACGCTGGGGCTGCTGACGCTCTTCTACGCCGACGGGCACCAGCCCACCGACGCCGACATCACGGTCGCCCAGGACGTCGCCGACCGCGCCGGGCTCGCGCTGGACAACGCCCGGTTGTTCGGCCAGCAGCAGCAGATGGCCGAGGCCCTGCAGCGCAGCCTGCTCACCGACCCACCGGAGCCCGACCACGCGGAGATCGTCGTCCGGTACCTGCCGGCCGCCGAGGCGGCCCGGGTCGGCGGGGACTGGTACGACGCGTTCATGCAGCCGAGCGGGGCCACGACGCTCGTCATCGGTGACGTCGTCGGGCACGACACCGCCGCCGCCGCGGCGATGGGGCAGGTGCGCAGCCTGCTGCGCGGCATCGCCGCCTACAGCGACGCCGGCCCCGCCGAGGTGCTGCGCGGTCTGGACTCGGCGATGGCCGTGCTGCAGATCGACACGCTGGCCACCGCGGCGGTGGCCCGGTTCGAGCAGGACGACGACGAGCGGCGGCGCGGGGTCACCCGGATGGTGTGGGCCAACGCCGGCCACCTGCCGCCGCTGGCACTGCACCCCGACGGCACCGTGGTCGTCCTGGCCGACTGGAAGGCCGACCTGCTGCTCGGCGTGGACTCGAGCGTCCACCGCACCCAGTTCGAGGTGACGCTGGAGCGCGGCTCCACGGTGCTGCTCTACACCGACGGGCTGATCGAGCGCCGGGATGCCGACCTCGACACCGGCCTGCAGCGGCTGCGCACGCACCTGGCGGAGCTGGCCGACCTGCCGCTGCAGCAGCTGTGCGACGAGCTCATCACCCGGCTCGTCGACGGCAAGCCCGAGGACGACGTGGCCCTCGTCGCCGTCCGGCTGCACCGGCAGGACCGGCCGCGGCCGGTGGAGGCCGGACCGAACCGGGTGCCCGATCTGGTGCCGGAGGACCCGACCCTTGGCTGAGCCGACGACGAGCAGGGGCCCCGCCCGGTCCGGGACGACCGCCGACGGTGACCCGGTGGCCTACCGTGGGCAACCGGCGGACGTGCCCAGCGACGACCGAGAGGAGGGCCCGATGACCCTCGCCCGCGCTCGTGTGCCGTCCGGGCCCCCGAGCTCCTACCGGCACGACCTGGCGGTCTACGAGTCACCGGAGCAGCTGGTCGCGGTCGCCGCCCCGTTCCTGCGTGCCGGGCTGGCGGCCGGTGAGGCCGCCGTCATCGCCGTCGAGGACTCCTGCGCCGGGTTGCTCCTCGACGCCCTCGGCGACGACGACGGCATCGTCGTCGTGGAGCGGAACGGGGTGTACGGCACCCGCGCCCCCGCGGCGATCACCGCCTTTCGCAAGCTCGCGCAGGAGCGCATCTCCGCCGGGCACTCGCGGGTCCGGGTGGTCGGGGACACCGACTTCGGCCCGACCGCCCGGGAGTGGCTGGAGTGGCAGCGGTACGAGGCGGTGATCAACCAGGCCCTGCGCACCCAGCCGCTGTGGGGGCTGTGCGTGTACGACGCCCGCCGGCTGCCCGACCAGGTCCTCGAGGCGGGACTGCACACCCACCCGCACCTCGTCAGCGAGCACGGCCGCCGACCCAACCCCGACTACGTCGAGCCCGCCGACTACCTGCGTTCGCTGCCGGTGCCGGTCGAGCCGATGGAGGCCACCGAGCCGCTGCTGCAGGTGGACGACGTCTCGGACTTCATCGGGCTGCGGCACGCGGTCGGCGAGCGGCTGGCCGGCCTGGGCGGTGACCCCGACCGGGTCGAGGACCTGCACCTGGCGATCGACGAGATGAGCTCCAACGCGGTGCGGCACGGCGCACCGCCGGTGCAGCTGCGGCTGTGGGCGTCGGGCGACCGGGTCGTGTGCCGGATCAGTGACCGCGGCTCCGGTATGGACGACCCGTTCGCCGGCTACGGCCCGGCCCACGGCACCGACCTCTCCCGCGGCGGCATGGGACTGTGGCTGGCCCGCCAGCTCTGCGACAACGTCGACGTCATCGACGCCGGCGCCGGCTTGACGATCCGCCTGGCCACCGCCCTGCACTGAACGGCGGGCGGGCGGTGACCGGTGGCGCGTGACAGGGTCGGGGGCGACCTGACTCCCGCGCAAGGAACCCCCGTGACCCTGCCTGCCGGACTGCTCGACCTGCTCCGCCGGCCGAGCCCCTGCTTCGTGGCCACCGTGATGCCCGACGGCGCCCCGCAGATGACCCAGACCTGGGTCGACACCGACGGCACGCACATCCAGATCAACACCGTCGCCGGGTTCCAGAAGGTGCGGAACACGGAGCGGGACGCCCGGGTGGCGCTGAACGTGGCCGACCCGGCCGACGTGTCGCGCTACTACGCGGTGCGCGGGCGGGTCGTCGACATCACCGCCGACGGCGCGGCCGAGCACATCGACCAGCTGGCCCATATGTACCTGGGCGGGCCCTACCCGTGGTTCGGTGGCCGCGACCAGCAGCGGCTGCTGGTCACCATCGAGGCGGAGAAGGTCAGCTCCCCGCAGGGCTGATCCGACAGCGGGGCGGACCGCTGGGTCCGGCCCCGCCAGCCGTCGGTCAGCGGCCGGCCGGGAGGGCGCGGAGGGCGGCCAGCAGGTCGGCCGGGTCAGCGGCCGCCAGGACGACGGTCACGTGCGCGACCTCGCCCTGCCGCAGCAGCTGCGCGCCGCTGAGCCACTCGCCCGGCAACGACCAGTCCCAGTCCGCCGGGAGCTCGATGCCGGAGGCCGCCGGCTCGCCTGTGACCACGTCGGCTCGGGCGTCGGCTCAGCGCTGGGGGTCGATGTCGGTTCGGGCGTCGTCGTCGGCTCGGGCGGCGAGGTGGCAGTCGGGGTCGGCTGCGGGCTCGGCGTCGGCTCGGTCGTCGACGTCGGCTCGGGTGCGGCTGCCGGGCCGGCGGCAGGTGCCGGCGCCACCGGCGCCTCGACGGCAGCGGCGACCGGCGGGGCGGGTGGTTCCTGGACAGGGGCAGGCGCCGGCTCGAGGGCCGGCGGCCCGGCCGGGTCCACCGGCGGGACCGTCGGCGGAGCCGCGGGCTCCGGCGTCGGGATCCGCGGCGGGGTCCTCCCCGCGTAGGTCGCGGCCAGCCGCAGCACGGAGGCGACGTACGCGCCGGTGGTTGTAGGCGAACACCGCACGCGCCTGGCCGGCGACCCCGGACAGGTCGCCGCCGGCGGCGCACAGGTACCGGGCGGCGGCGGCTGCGGCGTCGTGGACGTCGAACGGGTCCTTCCGCCCGTCGCCGTTGCCGTCCCTGCCGTAGCGGGCCCAGGTCGAGGGCATGAACTGCATCGGGCCGACGGCGCGGTCGTGCAGCGTGTCGCGGTCGAACCGGCCGCCGTCGATGTCCAGGACCCGCGCCGTCCCGGCGCCGGTGAGCGCGATGCCGACCACCGGCGGGGTCGAGAGGCCGTCGGTGTGCAGGACGGCGCCGCCGAACCGGCCGTGGTTGGACTCCACCCGGCCGATCGCGGCCAGCAGCGTCCAGTCCAGGCCGCAGTCCACGCCGTCGGCGGCGCGGGTGCACGCCTCCAGCGCGGTGGTCGGGATGCCGCCGGCCGCCAGCGCCGACGCCGCCGCGGTCGACCGGGGCAGGTCGGGCAGCTGGGCAGGGTCGGCCGGCGGCGGGGTGGTCGGGGCCGGCGTGGCGGAGGACGGGGGCGCGACCGTCTCCGGCGGCGGGACGGTGAGC
>NZ_SJEX01000092.1 GCF_005930495.1 Modestobacter excelsi
GGGGCGGGTGGTGCGGTGGTGGTGGTCACCGATCGCTCCGTCGAGGTCGTGCTGCGGTGTGCAGGGCAGGTGCTGGTCGTTCACGCGCCGCGACGGCCCGGGCCGTCCAGCTGGACACCCCGGGCCGCCGCGATCACGTCCACCGCTCGGTCAGCTGGCGACCGTGATGGCGTTGACGACCTTCTCCGCCGCGGTGCGGGCGTCGTCGGTGATGGGCGAGCTGCCGGCGTTGTCGGCGGCGGCCTGCTGGCCCTCCTCGCTGACCACGTAGGTCTCGAAGGCCCTCAGGGCCTCGGCCTTGTCCTGGTCCTCCATCTCCACGCAGCCGATGTGGTAGCTGACCAGCACGATCGGGTACTCGTCGGCCGAGGTGGTGGTGCGGTTCACCTGGAGCGCGAGGTCGTTCTCGCCGCGACCGGGGACGGTCTCGGAGTTGGCGACGACCGCCGCGGCCGCCTCCGCGGACGGGGCGACGAACTCCTCGCCGACCTTGATGTCGGCGATGCCCAGGTCGCCGGCCTGGCTCTCGTCGGCGTACCCGATCGCGCCGGCACCGGCCTTGACGGCATCGATGACGCCCGAGGTCCCGTTCGCGGCCTCGCCGCCGCTGCCCGGCCACTCGTCGACCGCACCGTCGGTCCAGACGCCACCGGCGGCCTGGTCGAGGTAGTCGGTGAAGTTCTTCGTGGTGCCCGACTTGTCGCTGCGGTGCACCGGGGCGATCGCGGTGCTGGGCAGCGTGGCGTCCGGGTTGTCCGCGGCGATCGCCGGGTCGTTCCAGGTCGTGATGGACCCGTTGAAGATGCCGGCGATGGTGGCCGGGGACAGGTTCAGGTCCTCGACGCCGTCGAGGTTGTAGACCACGGCGATGGCGGAGATGTAGTTCGGCAGCTCGAAGACACCGGCGTCGCCGCACTGCGTGGCGGCCGACGCGAGCTCCTCGTCGCTGAGCGCGGAGTCCGAGCCGGCGAAGTCGACGTCACCGCTGAGGAACTGCTCGCGGCCCGCGCCGGAGCCGGCGGGGTCGTAGCTGAACGTGACACCGGGCTGAGCGGTGTTGAAGCCGGCGGCCCAGGCCTGCATGGCCGCCTGCTGCGCGCTGGAGCCCGCGCCGACCAGGCTGCCGCTGAGCTGCGCGGCCGAGCTGCCGCTGGCGGAGCCCCCCGAGCTGCTGCTGCCGGTGTCCTCGTTGGTGGCGCCGCAGGCGGCGGTGGCGAGGACGGCGGCGAGCGACGCGGACACTGCCGCGGCGCGCGTCGTGGTGCTGAGCTTCAACTCAGTGCCTTTCGACGGGTGTGCCCGGACGTCGAAGCCGGGCATCGGGGAACGAACGACACCATCGTGAGCGGGCCAGGTGGACGGATCCGGGTGGCTCGGTGAACGCCGGGTGAACGCCCGCTGAGGCTTCGACCACGAAACGGCCGACGGGATCCATCCAGCGGGTGGACGACCGCGTGGCGTGCTGCGCGGAACGCACCGGAGTGGCTGGTCAGCCCGCTGGTGTGCGCCGCCAGGAGACGTCGACCGCGTACCTGGTGAAGCCGCTGCGCTCGTACAGCGAGACGGCGGCGGTGTTGTCCTCCTCGACGTAGAGGAGGACGTGCGAGAGCCCCCGCGCCCGCAGGTGCGCCAGGCCCAGGTCGGTCAGCGCGCGGCCGAGCCGCATGCCCTGGGCGTCGGGGTCGATGCCGAGCACGTAGACCTCGCCGATCGGCTGGTCACCGGCCTCGCCGGCCGGGTGGACCTTGGTCCAGTGCGAGCCCAGCAGCCGCCCGTCGCGCCAGGCGAGGAAGAAGCCGCCCGGGTCGAACCACGCCTCGGCCTCGCGCAGCTCCAGGTCCGCACGCGTCCAACGGCCCTGCTCGGGGTGGTGGGCGAAGGCGCGGGCGTTGACCTGCAGCCAGGCGTCCTCGTCGGTGCCCGGCCGGAAGGTCGCCACGGTGACCCCGGCCGGGAGAGCCGGGTGCGGGTCGGGGTCCACCCCGTCCAGCGGCCGGCGCATCTGCAGCAGCACCCGGGCGCGGACGTAGCCCCGGCCGGTCGCGAGCTCGGTGGAGCCGGGCAGCTCGCCGTGGGCCCAGGTGGCCAGCGGGCGGGAACCGGCGAGCTCCTCGACCCGGGCGAGCAGCGCCGTCCCGACCCCCCTGCGGCGGGCGGTGGGGGCGACGACCAGCTCCGCCTCGGCCTCCGGCTCACCGGCGGGCAGCTCCAGCCGGGTGTAGCCGAGCAGGGTGCCGTCGGCGCTGCGGGCGGTGACGTCGGAACCGCCGGGTGGGCCGCCGTGCTGCAGGCGCAGCTCGGACTCCTCCGAGACCGGCCGCACGCCGTCGGCGGCCAGCGCTGCGGCCAGCAGGTCGCGGACCTCGGCCACCGCGGCCGGGGACAGCCGGTCGGTGACCTCGACGGAGACCGGTCCGGCGGGGGTGCTCAGCGGACCGGTCTCAGGAGAGGTTGTCGGCGGTGGTCACGCTCGCGGCGGCCGTGGCGTCGGCGACCTGCTGGTCCAGCTTGTAGCCGACGTTGCGGACGGTGCCGATCAGCGCCTCGTGCTCGGTGCCGAGCTTGGCGCGCAGCCGGCGGACGTGGACGTCGACGGTGCGGGTGCCGCCGAAGTAGTCGTAGCCCCAGATCTCCTGCAGCAGCTGGGCGCGGGAGAAGACCCGGCCGGGGTGCTGGGCGAGGTACTTGAGGAGCTCGAACTCCTTGTAGGTCAGGTCCAGCGGCCGGCCGCGGAGCTTCGCGGAGTAGCTGTGCTCGTCGATGACCAGCTCGCCGGCCTTGGTCACACCGCCGTCGCCGCCGTCGGCGGGGGTGGCCGCGGCCAGCCGGCGCGCAGCGGCCCACTTCAGCCGGGCGTCGACCTCGGCGGGGCCGGCGGTGTCGAGCACGACGTCGTCCACGCCCCAGTCGGCCGACAGCGCGACGAGGCCGCCCTCGGCGAGGACGGCCACCAGTGAGGCGGCGACCCCGGTGGAGGAGAGCAGCGAGCAGAGCGTGCGGGCCTGCACGAGGTCGTACCGGGCGTCGACGAGGACCACGTCACCGGCGTCGCCGTCGAGCAGGCTGGACAGCTCGGGCGCCACGATGCGCACCTGGTGGGCCAGCAGCCCCAGGGCGGGGAGGACCTCCGTGGTCGCCTGACGCGCCGAGGTCATGAGCACGAGCCGCATGTCGTCTCCTCACCGGGTGGGTACCCAGGCCGTCGACGGCGCTGTCGAGTGAGAGTGCAGGATAGCCGACGTGTCCCGCGCCTCCACCCACATGGTGACGCAGCGCACGTCCGGTATCCGCGCGAGTGACGGCGTGCGGGGGTCAGGGCTGACCGAGGACACCCCTGACGCAGGCTGCCCCCAGCACCCGGCGCGCCGGCCGACACGTCGGAGCCGGCAGCGCAGCGGTCCCGGGGACCTCTGGGACGATCGGGAGGTGACACCCGCCGCGCTGGACCCCGAGCCGTCCTCGCGGACCCACCACCTGCCGGCCGCCGGGCTGGTGGTGCTGGCCGCCGGCGGTGCCGCCGCCCTGTCGGTCGCCCTGGACGAGCAGGGCCGGCTGGTGGCCGTCGTGCTCCTGCAGCTCGCGCTGGTCGCCGCGTGGGTGGTGGCCGTCGGGATCCGCGGCCTCCTCGGCTCGATCGGCCTCGGCGTGGCAGCCGCCGCCGGTGCCGACGCCGCCCTGCTGCTGACCGACCGGCCGGAGCTGGACTGGCTGCTGGCGGTGCTGGGGCTCGGCTTCCTGGCCGCCGTCGTCCACCAGATGCTCCGCCCGGCACCCCGGCTGTACCTGGTCGCGTCGCTGGCCGGCGTCGTCCTGCTGCTCAGCTCGGTGTGCGCGCTGGCGGTGCTGCTCGGCCTCGGCCGGCTCGACGGCGGCGAGCGGGCCCTGGTCACCACGCTGCTCGCGGTCGGCGCCGCCCTGCTGGTCGGGCACCTCGTCGACCTGGTCCTGCCCCGGCCGCGGATCACCCCCGAGGTGCCGCGCGGACTCCTCGGCCTGCTGCTCGCCGTGCTCGCGGCCGTGGCCGTGGCCTGGTTGCGCCGGGACGGCGACACCCTGGCCGACGGGGTGACGGCGGCCGTGCACGGCGCAGCGGTCGGCGGCGTCGCCGCGCTGATGGGGCTGGGCACCTCCTACGTCGTCGCGGAGCGCGGGGACGGCGGCTGGGCGCTGCCCGTCGTGCAGGCGGTGCTGCCGCTGGCCGCGGCCGCTCCGGTCGCCTACGCGCTGACCCTGTACGGCACCGCATGAGCCGCCGCATCGGCTGCCTGGCCGCGGTGCTGGTCCTCCTCGGCGTCGTGCTGGGGGTGCTGGTCGTCGTCGACCGGGTCGGGGTGGGCATCGCCGAGGACAAGGTCGCCGAGCAGCTCGCCGACCGCGGGCAGCTGGCGGGCACCCCCGAGGTCGACATCACCGGGTTCCCCTTCCTCACCCAGGCGGTCTCCGGCCGGTACTCCGACGTCCGGATCCACCTGACCGCCGAGGAGCTCGGCCAGCCGGCGGGCACCCGCGCCGACGTCTCGCTGCAGGGCGTGCACGTGCCGCTGTCCGACGCGCTGTCCGGCTCGGTGCAGCAGATCCCGGTGGACCGGGTCGACGGGACGGCGACGCTGTCCTACGCGCTGCTGGCCGACCAGCTCGGCGGCGACACGACCCTCTCCCAGGACGGGGACGGCATCGAGCTCACCAAGAGCGTCGAGGTGCTGGGCCTCGACTTCACGGTGACGGCGGCGGGCAGCGTCACCCTGGACGGGCAGGACGTGGTCATCGACGTGCACGACGCGTCGGCCGGCGCGGTCGACGTCCCGGACTACGTGCTCGACACCGCCGACGAGCTGCTCGACTTCCGCTACCGGGTCCCCGCGCTGCCCTTCGGCCTGGAGCTGACCAGCGTGCAGCCCGCCGCCGGGGGCGTCGACGTCCGGGTGCAGGCCCGGGACACGGTGCTGTCGGGCTGAGGAACAACCGACGCCCGGACGCGGTTGCCGGAGGCGTGGACACCACGGGAGCTCTCCTGGGCGAGGCCGCGGTGCTGCAGGAGCTCGGCGCCCGCCCCGAGGACGCCGACCTCACCGTCGTGCAGTTCTCCACCGCCTTCTGCGGCCCGTGCCGCGCCACCCGGGCCCGCCTCCAGCAGCTGCGGACCACCCGGCCGGGGCTGGCCTACCTGCACGTGGACGCCGAGAGCCACCTCGAGGCCGTGCGGGCACTGGACGTCCGGCGCACCCCGACGCTGTTCTACCTCGACCGCAGCGGCACCGTGATCGGGCGCAGCAGCGGTGCCCCGCGGCCGGACGAGCTGGCCGCCGTGGTGGACGCCCACACGGGGGTGCAGTCGGGATCAGCTACCCTCGGGCCGTGGGCATCCTGCTGACCTCGCGCCGCACAGTCGACCTGTGCCGCGTCGGCAGCTGCCTGTGTCCCGCCTCCTGAGGACGAGCCCCGCTCGTCCAGACGCGCCCTGACCGCCGTCCGGAGGCCCATCTCGCATGAACCCCGTGCCCCCCCTGCCCGGCACGACCACGTCCGCCGGTCCGCAGGTCGACGTCCGTGGTCCGCGCTGCGGCCTGGGTGACCGCCGTCGTCCTGGCCATGGCGCTGCTCACCGGCAGCGGCTGGCTGGTGGCGGCCCAGGCCGTCGAGCTGCACCTGATCGCCCGGCGGGCGCAGACCGCCCGCACCGTCTGACCCACCCCACAAGGAGAGCCATCCCATGAGCCGCAACGACGTGCTCGTCACCGCCGACTGGGCCCAGGAGAACCTGGGCAAGCCCGGCCTGGTCTTCGTCGAGGTCGACGAGGACACCAGCGCCTACGACAAGGGCCACCTCGAGGGCGCGGTCAAGCTGGACTGGAAGACCGACCTGCAGGACCCGGAGGCGCGTGACTTCGTCGACCGCGAGGGCTTCAGCGCCCTGCTGTCGGCCAAGGGCATCAGCAACGACGACACCGTCGTGCTCTACGGCGGGAACAACAACTGGTTCGCCGCCTACGCCTACTGGTACTTCAAGGTCTACGGCCACCGCGACGTCAAGCTGATCGACGGCGGCCGCAAGAAGTGGGAGCTGGACAGCCGCCCGCTGTCCTCCGACGTCGTCGAGCGCCCGGCCACCCAGTACTCCGCCGCCGAGCCCGACACCTCGATCCGCGCCTTCCGCGACGAGGTCGTCGCCGCGATCGGCACCCAGAACCTGGTCGACGTGCGCAGCCCCGACGAGTTCGCCGGCAAGCTGACCGCCCCGGCGCACCTGCCGCAGGAGGGCGCGCAGCGCGCCGGCCACATCCCGACGGCGGTCAACGTGCCGTGGAGCAAGGCGGCCAACGAGGACGGCACGTTCAAGAGCGACGAGGAGCTCGCGAAGCTCTACGCCGAGGCCGGCCTGGACGAGGGCAAGAACACCATCGCCTACTGCCGCATTGGCGAGCGCTCGAGCCACACCTGGTTCGTGCTCCGCGAGCTGCTCGGGCACGAGAACGTGAAGAACTACGACGGCTCGTGGACCGAGTACGGCTCCCTGGTCGGCGTCCCGATCGCGAAGGGCGCCTGACGTGTGCGGCGCCCCCGCCCAGGGCGGCACGCTGGCCGGGGTCGACCTGGCCACCCAGACGGTGATCCAGGGCTCGGTCTGGCACGACGGGACGCCGGTGGCCGGCGCCTACGTGCGGCTGCTGGACGCCACCGACGAGTTCACCGCCGAGGTGGTCACCAGCCCGGAGGGCGAGTTCCGCTTCTTCGCGGCGCCCGGCACGTGGACCCTGCGGTCGCTCTCGCCGATCGGGCGGGCCGAGCGCAGCGTCGCCGCGGACGTCGGCCTCAACGAGACGACGCTGGCGATCGCCTGACGGAGGCCGCCTGCCCGCACCCGCAGCGGTCACGACACAGCGCCCGCCCCGGCTGAGCCGGGGCGGGCGCGGTCGCGGGTGGGGTGCTCGCTCAGACGAAGATGTCCAGCCAGTCCCGGACGGCGGCGATGTCGACGCGCTGGAGGCCGTCGAGGTAGCGGCAGTTGGCGGTGTACCCGTAGCTCGTCACCGTGACCAGGTAGCCGTCCTTGAACGTCGGGCCGCCGGAGTCGCCGAAGCAGCTCCCGCCCCCGCCGCGGTTGTCGTGCTCGTTGCCGTTCACCTGCAGGATCTGCGGGGTGAGCTTCTGACCCACGACGTCGGTGTAGCGGCGGACGATCGGGTAGCTCATCGGGGTGGGCTTCTGCGGCCCGGCCTCGGGCTTGCGCACCTCGGTGCCGTAGCCGACGACGGTGAACGTGGTGCCGTTCAGCGCCGGCTGGGCGAACTGGTCCAGGTACCCGACGGGGGCGATCTCTGCCGGCGTGATGCCCACGACCGGCTCGTCGAGCACGATCACGCCGACGTCGTTCCAGTTGTCCATGTCGGTGAAGCCGGAGTACTCGGGGTGCGTGTACGCCGTCCCGCTGTACCAGCCCGGGTACGCGGCCAGGTCCGCGGCCGTGTAGCCCGCTGCCGGGTTGCTCGCCGTCGGGATGGCGGTCCTCGCCTCGGCGGCGGTCCGGGCGACGTCGTGGTTGAAGGTGACGACCGTGTCCCCGAGCGTGCCCTCGGTGCAGTGCGCCGCGGTGAGCAGCACGGTGGGGGAGACGAGCGTGGCGGAGCAGCGGAAGCGGCCGGTCGCGTCGTAGAACAGGATCAGGCCGACGTTCGAGTACCTGTTGGCGCTGTCCTCCGTGCCGCCGGTCACCGCGCCGGCCGTGCTGGGCGCCAGCACCCCGACCGTGAGCAGGGACAGGACACCGGCGAGGACCGTGGACAACCTGCGCATGTGCATCTCCTCATCGAGCGTGAGCGGCAGATCGCAGAAGGTAGTGGTTGTGCCCCCGCCGTGCATCTCGATCCGGGGCCCGTCAGCCTCCTGAGGTGCCGCCAGGCCTCCCCGCATCCGGTGAGCCGGCGTCCTCGGTGGCGCTCACCCTCCCGGGGGAGCCCCGGTGACCTGGCACCGCTGCTCCCGGTCCGCCGGGCCGACGACCAGCCCGGTCACCGGCTGGCGCCGGTCAGCCTGCGGGTGCCGAGACCGAGGGCGACCGGGCCACCGCATCGTGATCAGGTCGTCCTGGGTCCGGGCTAGAGGCCGACCAGGCCCGCCAGGTCGCGCATCGCGTCGTCGAAGAAGGCGTCGGCGTCGGCGACCGCACCGGTGAAGTGCCCGAAGAGCTCGAAGCTCACGGCGCCGAACAACGAGCTCCAGGTCAGCAGCGCGCGGGCCCGGACCCGGTCGTCGAGGACGGGGTGGTCGCCGCCGAGCACCGGCGCCACCGCCGCGGTGACCAGACCCGTCGGCGTGCCGTCGGCGGGCGGCAGCAGGCCGGCCCGGGCGGCGTCGCCGAGGACCCGGCCGAGGGCCGCGCCCACCCGGGTCGCGGCGGGCACGGTGTCCGGCGGCGCGGAGTAGCCGGGCACCGGGGAGCCGTAGAGCAGCGCGTACTCGTGCGGGTGGGCCCGTGCCCACGCCCGGACCGCGCGGCAGACGGCCAGCCAGCGCTCCCGCGGGGCGGCCGTCGGGTCGTCGGCCTGCTCGGCCGCGGCGCCCAGCGCGTCGTAGCCGTCGAGGATCAGCCGGGTCAGCAGGTCGTCGCGGCTCGGGAAGTAGCGGTACATCGCCGAGGAGGCCATGCCGAGCTCCCGCGCGACGGCGCGCAGCGAGAGCCCCGCGGCGCCCACGGTGGCCAGCTGGGCACGGGCCAGGTCGGTGATCTCGGCGGTCAGCTCGGCGCGGGCGCGTTCCCGGGCGGTCGTCGGTGGCACGCCGTCACGATGCCACGTAGAGAGCACCGCACACAACCGTGAGCGGCGCTCTTGACAGGCGACTGAGCGGGGGAGAACGCTCATCGGCATCCGAGAGCACTGCTCTTCCGACATCGAGGAGCACGACATGGCGCGTCACGTGGTGGTGGGCAAGGGCCCGGTGGGGTCGGCGACGGCGCAGCTGCTGGCCGAGCGCGGGCACGAGGTGCTGATGCTGTCCCGCAGCGGCGGGAGGAGCACCGACCACGTGCGGCACGCCGCGGTGGACGCGGCGGACGCCGGGGGACGACGGAGGTCTTCGGCCTGCAGCCCACCCCCTGGGACGACGTCGTCCGCACCACGGCCGGGGCAGCGGCCACCGCGGTCCGACGGCGCGGATACCGTGAGGCCATGGGTCTGGTCTCCGCCTGGGTGCTCGTCACCCTCACCGCACTGGCCGCGCTGGGGCTCGCCGCCTCGGTGTGGCGGCTCGCGCGCCGCGACGTCGTCCCCGGTCGCCCGGGGCAGGGCCGATGACGGCGCCGGTGCCACCGGGGCTGCCCACCGGGCCGGTCGCCGGGCCGACCGCGCTGCCGGTGGTCGACACGGTCGACGTCCGCGAGGGGCCCGAGGTCGCGCACCGGCTGCTGTCGGTGCTGCCGCTGCTGGGCGAGTGGCACGGCGAGGGGCAGGCCGCGGGCGCGGAGGGTGACCACCGCTTCGGCCAGTGGGTCCGCTTCGCCCACGACGGCCGGGACTTCCTGACCTACGAGTCGCGCACCTGGCGGCTCTCCGACGACGGCCGGGTGCTCGGCCCCGACCAGCGGGAGTCCGGCTTCCTGCGCCCGCGCGGCGAGGACGAGGTGGAGCTGCTCGTCAGCTCCCCAGCCGGCCTGGTCGAGATCTACGTCGGCACGGCCCGGACGACGACCAGCTGGGAGCTCGACACCGACGTGCTGGCCCGCACCCCCGACCACCCCGACACGAGCCGGGCCAAGCGGCTCTACGGCATCGTCGAGGGGGCGTTGCTCTACGCGATCGACCGGGCCGCCGGCGACCAGCCGCTCCGGCCCACCATGTCCGCCCGACTCGAGAGGATCCGCTGACCTCCGTGAGCGCTCCCGCACAACCCCGGACCCCCCGCCAGGTGGCTGACGCCTACGTCGACGCCGTCTGCGACCTCGACCCGATCGTCGCCACCTCGCTGGGCACCCGTCCCGGTGACGACCGGCTGCCCGACACCAGCCCGGCCGGTCTCGAGGCGGAGGCCGAGCTGCTCCGCCGCACGCTCGACGGGCTGGACCGGGTGCTGGCCGCCGACCCCTCGCTGGAGGAGGACCCGGTCGAGCGGCGCTGCGCCCGGCTGCTGCGCGAGCGGCTCACCGCGGCCCTCGAGCTGCACGAGGCGGGGGAGGACCTGCGGCAGGTCTCCATCCTGTTCTCCCCGGTGCACTCGATCCGCCAGGTGTTCTCGATGATGCCCACCCGGACGGTGGAGGACTGGGCCGTGCTGGGCCGGCGGCTGGCACGCGTGCCGGTCGCCTACCGCGGCTACCAGGAGACGCTGACCGCGGGCGCCGAGCGCGGGCTGTTCGCCGCCCCGCGGCAGGTGCAGACCGTCGCCGGTCAGCTCGACGAGTGGCTGGCCGGCCCGTACTTCGCCGGTGTGGTCGCCGCGGGCCCGGCCGAGCTGCGGGCCGAGCTGGACGAGGCGGCGGCTGCCGCCGACGCCGCGGTCGCCGAGGTCCGCGACTTCCTGCGCGACGTCTACGGGCCGCAGACGGCGGGGACCCCGGACGCCGTCGGCCGGGACCGGTACGCCCGCTCAGCCCGGTCCTGGAACGGCTCGGACCTGGGCGCCGGCACCGGGCTGGAGGACGCCTACGCCTGGGGCTGGGCCGAGCACCAGCGGATCCTGGCCGAGCAGCGCACTGAGGCGGAGAAGGTGCTGCCCGGCGCCACCCCGATGGAGGCGATGCGCTGGCTCAAGGAGCACGGCGAGGCCGTCGAGGGCGTTGAGGCCATCCGCGTGCGGCTGCAGTCGATGATGGACGAGGCGATCGACGCCCTGGACGGCGTGCACTTCGACATCGCCGGGCCGGTCCGCACCGTGGAGGCGATGATCGCCCCGCCCGGCAGCGCCGCGGCGCCGTACTACACCCGCCCGGCGCAGGACTTCTCCCGCCCGGGCCGCACCTGGCTGCCGACGCTCGGCCAGGACCGCTTCCCGCTGTGGGACCTGGTGTCCACCTGGTACCACGAGGGCGTCCCGGGTCACCACCTGCAGCTGGCCCAGTGGGCCTACGTCTCGCAGGACCTGTCCACCTACCAGACCTCGCTCGGCTCGGTGGGGGCGAACGTCGAGGGCTGGGCGCTCTACGCCGAGCGGCTGATGGACGAGCTGGGCTTCCTGACCGACCCCGGCGCGCGGCTGGGGTACCTGGACGCCCAGCAGATGCGCGCCGTCCGGGTGGTCGTGGACATCGGCATGCACCTGGAGCTGCCGATCCCCGACGACGCCGAGGGCGCGGTCGCCGAGCACCGAGGGCAGCCGTGGACGCCGGAACTGGCCCGGGCCTTCTTCGGGGAGAACTGCGGCCGGGACGCCGCCTTCCTGGACAGCGAGCTGGTGCGCTACCTGGGCATGCCCGGGCAGGCGATCAGCTACAAGCTGGGGGAGCGGGCCTGGCTGGAGGGCCGGGCGGCGGCGCGGCAGGCGCGGGGCGAGGACTTCGACCTCAAGGCCTGGCACATGGCGGCGCTGTCGCAGGGCAGCCTCGGCCTGGACGACCTGGCCGACGAGCTCGCCCAGCTGTAGAGGCACAGGAGGCTCTGCACCCGGTCTCGAGCTCGAGACCGGGTGCAGGGCCTCCTGTGCCCGTCAGGGGGCGTCGGCGGGGGGCGGGTTGACCTGGTCGGCGTCCCAGGTGACCCGGTGCTTGAACTCGACGGGGGAGGTCTCGAGGTCCGGGCGGGCGAGCACCTCGGCGATGCAGGCGGCGCTGCCCGCGACGTAGCTGCTCACCAGATCGACGTCGGTGGCCACGCACCAGGCCCGGTCCGCCGGCCACCACAGGTTCGCGCTCTGCTCGAAGGGCTCCGCGGCCATGTTCGCCGCGGCGAGCCCGATCGGGCCGTTGACCAGCCAGTACTCGCAGCGCGGCAGGCTGAGCGTGGGGTGGTCGGTGATCACCGCGCCGCCCTCGGCCACGGCGAACCAGCAGACGTCGGGGGTCGTCGTCCAGCGGGTGAGCACCTGGACCAGGCGCTCGGCAACCGGTGCGGGCAGGTGGCCGCGCGCGGGCGCGCCGTGCCAGAGCGGGGACTGGTCGTCGTTCTCGAAGTACTCCATCGACCCGGTCACCGACCCCCACTGCATGAGCGGGTGCGGGGTCGTGCCGTTGGCCGCGGCGACGGAGGCCCAGGGGACCTCGACGTCGTCGTCCCCGACGTAGCGGACGGCCGGGTGGAACACCCGGCCGACGGCCTCGAAGGACGCCGGGACGAGCGCGCCGACGGTGTCGGGCTTGGCGCTCTGCGCGGACTCGGCCAGCCAGATGCCGGCGGAGGTGTCCAGGGCGACGGAGCGTCCGGCGAACTGCACGGTCGCCACCACCCCCAGACAACGGACAACCCCCGGGCTGCTCCGCGGCGCTGTACCCACCGTAGTGGGGAGCTGCACACGGGCCGACTGGACAATGTCGGCAGCCCGGGGGTCGGGTGACTGTCCGGTTCTCGCTCGCCGCCGTTCGACGGACGGGCGGGATGCCGTCGCTCAGCTGCCGTGGGTCTTCCACAGCGCCTGAACGGGCGGCCCATCTGGACGGCGGCTAGCGGACAGCCACCTCACGTGTCCTGAAAGTACTCAATTCAGGGACCACCTCCTCTCTCGTGTACCTCGACGGTACGTCGGGATCCGGAGGTCGGCAACGAGGTTCGCTCACGTGTCGCCGGACGGCCGCTGGTAGACGTCCGGGACCCCGTCGGCGTCGGTGTCGACCCGCTCGGCCGCGGCGATCCGCCGGTACCGCCGGTTGCGCAGCCGCAGCACCACGGTGGCCAGCAGGGCCGCCAGGACGGTGCCCAGGAGCACCCCGACCTTGACGTGCTCGTCGCGCTCGCTGCCCGCGCCGAAGGCCAGCTCGCCGATCAGCAGCGAGACGGTGAACCCGATGCCGCCCAGCAGTGCCAGGCCCAGCACGTCCGGCCAGCCCAGGTCCTCGTCCAGTTCCGCGCGGGTGAACCGGGAGACCAGCCACGTGGCCGCGGTGATGCCGATCGTCTTGCCGGCCACCAAGGCGACGACGATGCCCAGCGCGACGCTGTCGGTCAGCGAGGCCCGCAGCCCGGTGAGCCCGCCGACGGTGACCCCGGCGGAGAAGAACGCGAACACCGGGACGGCGAACCCGGCGGAGACCGGCCGGAAGCGGTGCTCGAAGTGCTCGGCCATGCCCGGCCCGGCGTCGGGGCCGCCGGCCGCCTGGCTGCGCACCACCGGGACGGCGAAGCCCAGCAGCACCCCGGCGACCGTGGCGTGCACCCCCGAGGCGTGCACCAGTGCCCAGGTGAGGACGGCGAGGGGCAGCAGCAGCCACCACCAGCGCACCCGCCGCTGCACCAGGACCGTGAACACCCCCAGCGGGACCAGTGCCAGCAGCAAGGGGGTCAGCGAGAGCGCCGACGTGTAGAAGACGGCGATGATCGTGATCGCCAGCAGGTCGTCGACGACGGCGAGGGTGAGCAGGAAGGTGCGCAGCGCGGTCGGCAGGTGGGTGCTGATCACCGCGAGGACGGCGAGGGCGAAGGCGATGTCGGTGGCGGTGGGGATGGCCCAGCCGGACAGTGCGCCGTCCCCGGCCCCGAGGTTGACCGCGGCGTAGAGCAGCGCCGGCACCGCCATCCCGCCGACCGCGGCGGCGACCGGCAGCGCGGCCTTGCGCGGGTCGCGGAGGTCCCCGGCGACGAACTCGCGCTTGAGCTCCAGGCCGGCGACGAAGAAGAAGACGGCGAGCAGGCCGTCGGCCGCCCAGGTGCCCAGGGTCAGGTCCAGGTGCAGCGACGCCGGCCCGACGGTGGTGTCGCGCAGCGCGGCATAGCCGTCCGACCAGGGGGAGTTCGCCCAGACGAGCGCGAGGACGGTGCCGACGAGCAGGAGCGCTCCGCCGACGGTCTCCTTGCGGAGCACCGCCGCGATGCGCGTGGCCTCGGTCCAGGAGCCGCGGCTGAGGAGACGGGCGGGGGTGGTCACGAGGCGGCTCCGGGTGCGGGGTCGGGTCAGGAGTTGCCGACCAGACTTCCCGGCGCACCGGCCGCCACGTTACCGGGCGAGCAGCTCGCGCACCCGCCCGGACAGGCCCGCGTCCCCGCGCTGCACGCCGTCGAGCCGGGTCACCGGGGCCGCGCCGCGGATGCCGGACAGCAGCCAGACGGCGTCGGCGTCCTGCAGGTCGGCGACCGTGCCGGGGGTGACCGCGGTCGGCCAGCCGTCGGCCTCGGCGCGCTCGAACAGCCGGGCCTGGGTCGTGCCCGCGAGGATCCCGGTCTCCACCGGCGGGGTGTGCAGCCGGCCGCCGGCCGCCCACACGACGGTCGAGGTGGGGCCCTCGAGCAGGCGGCCCTCCAGCGAGGTGAAGACGACGTCGTCCGCGCCCGCGGCGTGGGCGTGCCGCTGGGCGGCCATGTTCACCGCGTAGGACAGCGTCTTCGCCCCGCCCAGCAGCCACGGCGCGGTCGCCCGGAAGTCCGCGGGGACGCCGAGGGACAGCGTGACCACGGCGATGCCCGAATCGCGCTGGCGCAGCGTCTCGGCCGGGACCGCGGCCAGCAGGGCCAGCAGCGTGGGCGGCGCGCCCTCGCCGAGCCCGCGGGTCAGGAAGACCCGGCAGGCGCCGTCGACGTCGGCCGGCCAGTCCGCGGTCGTCGCCGCGACCAGGGCCCGCACCGCGTCCTCGCCGGGGTACGTCAGCTCGAGCAGCCCGGCCGAGCGGCGCAACCGGGCCAGGTGGGCGTCCAGGTGCGGCGTCCGGCGGCCGGTGACCAGCACCGACTCGAAGACGCCGTCGCCGCGGCCCAGGCCCTGGTCGAAGGCGGTCACCACCGGCTCGTCGGGACCGACCGGCCGGGCCGTGCCGTCGGTCCAGAGGGCCACCCGCCGCAGAGCCGTCACGACCACCACCCTGCCGTACCGGCGATCTAGGCTCGGCACCGTGTCCGGACCCGAGAGCGCGCCGCCGCTCGCGGCACAGCTGCGGGCCCGCGGGCTCCGGCTGACCAGCCAGCGCCAGCGGGTGCTGGCGGCGGTCGCCGCACTCGAGCACGGCACGCCGGAGGAGATCCACGCCCGGCTGCGCGAGGAGGCAGGCCCCGGCGGTGCCGCGCCGGACACCTCCACCGTCTACCGCACCCTCGAGCTGCTGGAGCGGCTCGGCCTGGTGTGGCACACCCACCTGGGCAAGGGGGCGCCGGTCTACCACGCGGCCCAGCACCCGCACCTGCACGTCGTCTGCCAGTCCTGCGGCCAGGTCAGCTCCGCGGACCCGGCGCTGCTCGACGGTGCGGCGGAACGTCTGGCCGCCGAGCTGGGTTTCACCGTGGACGTGGGCCACGTGGCGCTGTCCGGCACCTGTCGCGCCTGCTCGGAGAAGGAGGACCACCCATGAGCACGAAGACGACGGGCGAGCGAGCATCGCAGGGAGCGCCAGCGACCGAGGAGCGGAACGAGTCCGGAGTCGAGTCATGAAGTCACCTCTGCTGCACCGCCCTGGCGCCGTCGCCCTCGACCTCGCCGGCGGCGGCACCGTCGCGGCGCACTACGGCGAGCCGCTGCCCGAGCAGCGCCGGCTGGCGGAGGGTGCCGGGCTGGTCGACCGCAGCGACCGCGACGTGCTCGTCGTCCCCGGCGCCGACCGGCTGAGCTGGCTGCACTCGCTCACCAGCCAGCACCTCGAGCGGCTCGGCGACGCCACCGGCTCGGAGGCCCTCGTCCTCTCCCCGCACGGCCACGTCGAGCACCACGTCGTCCTCACCGAGCTGGCCGGGACCACGTGGGGCGACGTCGAGCCGGGGACCGGGGCCGCGCTGGTCGAGTTCCTGCAGCGGATGCGGTTCATGCTGCGCGTCGACCCCGAGCTGGTCACCGACCGGTGGGCGCTGCTGTCGCTGGTCGGGCCGCGCGGCGACGCGGTGCTCGCCACGGCCGGCTGGCCGGTGCCGGTGGAGTCGTACGCGGTGGCCGCGCTGCCCGGTGGTGGCTGGGTGCGCCGGATGCCGGCGATCGGCGACGGGACGGCCGCGGTCGTCGACCTGCTCGTGCCCCGTGCGGAGCTCGCCGCCCGGGCCGACGCGTTGCTGGGCGCCGGGGCCGTGCTGGCCGGGCTGGACGCCTACGAGGCGCTGCGGGTGGAGGCCCGCCGGCCGCGGGCCGGGGTGGACTCCGACCACCGCACCATCCCGAACGAGCTGGAGTGGCTGCGCACCGCCGTCCACCTGGAGAAGGGCTGCTACCGCGGCCAGGAGACGGTCGCCCGGGTGCACAACCTGGGTCGTCCGCCGCGGCGGCTGGTGCTGCTGCACCTGGACGGGATGAGCGAGACGCTGCCCGCGCCCGGCACGCCGGTGACCTCCGGCGCCCGCGAGGTCGGCCGGCTGGGCACCGCCGTCCGCCACCACGAGCTCGGCGTGATCGCGCTGGCCCTGGTGAAGCAGTCGGTGACCCCCGGGACGCCGCTGAAGGTGGGGGAGGCGGTGGCCGCGCTGGACCCCGACGACGGGCCGGCGGGCCTCGACGACACCCAGGCGGCGGCCCGTGAGCGGGTCCGCGCGGTCCGGTCTGCCACCATGCCCCGGTGACGTCGGGCACCCTCATCACGCTCGCTCCCACGGGAGCGGAGTCGGCGAAGGTCGACGTGCCGGCGCTGCCGGTCACCGTCGAGGAGGTGGTGGCCACCGCCCGGGACTGCCAGGCCCTCGGCGCGGCCGTGCTGCACCTGCACGTCCGCGGCACCGACACCCGCCCGACGCTGGACCTGCCGCGGGTGCGCGAGGTGGTCGCCGCCGTCCGGGAGGCGACGGACCTCGTCGTCCAGCTGTCGACCGGTGGGGCCGTCACCGACCCGGCCGACGCCCGGCTGGCGGTGCTGGACGCCGCACCGGACGCCGCCTCGCTGTCGCTGGGCACGGTGAACTTCGGCCGCGACGTCTTCTACAACCCGTGGGACCTCATCGTCGAGCTGCACACCCAGATGCAGCAGCGGGGGATCGTCCCGGAGTACGAGGTCTTCGACCTCGGCCAGCTCGCCACGCTCGCCCGGTTGCTCGAGCGGCACGGCCTGCCGCACGGAGGCCACGTGCACGTCGACCTGGTGATGGGCGTCCCCGGTGGCATGCCCGGGACGACGGCCGCGCTGGCGGCCTGCCTGCCCGCACTGCCGCCGGGCGCCACCTTCGCCGCGACCGGCGTCGGCCGGACGTCGTTGCCGGTCATGCTCGCCGCGCTGTCGGCCGGCGGGCACCTGCGGGTCGGCATGGAGGACACGCTCACCTACGCACCCGACGAGCCGGTGCGCGACAACGCCCAGCTGGTGGCGCGGGCGGCCGGGCTCGCCCGGATCGCCCAGCGCCCGCCGCTCACCCCGTCCGAGGCCCGGCAGCTGCTGGGCATCCCCGTTCCCACCCCCGTGGAGGTCCCTCGATGACTGCTCCCAGCCCTGCCGCCGGCGGCGCCGGCGTCGACGAGCTGCTCGACCCGTCGTTCCTCGCCGGCGTCGAGGACCTGTCGATGGCCGACGTCCGGGCGCTGCGGCACCGGGCCGAGCAGGAGGAGGTCAACCTCTCCTACACCCGGCGGCTGCTGCAGGGCCGGCTGGACATCGTCCGGCGCGAGCTGCAGCGCCGCGCCGAGCACGACGGGCGCTCGCTGGTCGACCTGCTGCCGGAGATCCTGTCCGAGAAGGGCCGCGGGCCCGCGCACGGGCTCGGCCGGCACCAGACGGTGCAGCCCACCTCGCCCGAGCAGTTCGAGACCTGGGTCAACGGGCTGACCCCGGGCGTCGACCTCTCCGACGTGCCGGCGCTGCCCGACGCCGGGCTGGAGCAGGCCGCCCGGGCGCTCGGGGCGGGGGAGCGCAGCCTGTCCGAGCGGCGCCGCGGGGTCCAGCAGGTGATGGACACCGTCGCCGGCGAGCTCGCCCGCCGCTACCGCGACGGGCTGGCCGACGTGGCCCAGCTGCTGGCCGACGAGTCGCGCCACGGATGAAGGACCCCCGTGCCCCCCACTCCTCGCAAGCTCGGAGCGGGCCCCTGCACGGGGGCCGTTCCAGCACCTCCCTGTGGCCGGAGAACCCGGTGCTGGTCGAGGTGTGCCGCGGTGGGCTGGGCACCGAGGTGCTCGAGTCGGTGCACAGGGGGGCCCTCGTCGTCCTCGGTGCCGACGGCATCCCGGTGCTGGAGGTCGGGGACGTCGCCCGGCCGGTGCTGCCGCGCTCGTCGAACAAGCCGGTGCAGGCCACCGCGCTGCTCGCCGCCGGCTGGCGTCCGCGCGACGACCGTGAACTCGCGATCGGCGCCGCCTCGCACAACGGCGAGGACGGGCACGTCGAGCTGGTCGCCTCGCTCCTGTCGGCGTCCGGCCTCGGGCCCGAGGACCTCGGCTGCCCACCGGCGCTGCCGCAGCACGAGGCGACCCGCGCGCAGTGGCTGGTCGCCGGTCGCGCACCGGACCGGCTGGCGATGAACTGCTCGGGCAAGCACGCCGCCATGTTGTCGGCCTGCGTCGCCGCCGGCTGGCCGACCGCCGGCTACCTGGAGCGCGACCACCCGCTGCAGCAGGCCATCGAGGCCCGGCTGGGCGAGGCGTCCGGCGAGCCGGTCGCCGCGGTGGTCACCGACGGCTGCGGCGCACCGCAGCACGCGCTGTCCCTCACCGGGCTGGCGCGCGGTGTGCTGTCGCTGGTGCAGGCCCCGTCCGGGACGCCGGGGCGGCTGGTCGCCGACGCGATGCGCGCGCACCCGTGGCTGGTCGCCGGCACCGGGCGCGAGGACACCGACCTGATGGGCGCGGTGAGCGGTCTGCTGGTGAAGGGCGGGGCCGACGGCGTGCACGTCGCCGCCCTGCCGGGTGCCGGAGCGGTCGCGCTGAAGCTGGACGACGGCGGCGAGCGGGGGCGCACCCCGGCGCTGGCGGCCGGGCTGCAGCGGCTCGGGCTGCCGGCGGAGGCGCTGTCCCGGTGGCTGACCACCCCGGTGTCCGGCGGCGAGGGCGTGGTGGGCGAGATCCGGGCGGCCGACGTCCTGCGCTGATGGTCGGCTGCTAGCGCTCTGCTTGCAGTAGCTAGCACTTGGGGTTATGCTCGTCCTGTGCAGCGACCCACGGAGTTCGTCCGGGAGCAGGTGAGCGCGGTCCGCGAGTCCGTGGCGACCGCGGCCCAGTCGGCTGCCGCCGGTGCCTCGACCGGGGCGTCCACGGTGGCGTCGTCTGTCCCGGCGGTCGGTTCGCAGGTCGGTGAGTTCATCCGCACCCAGCGCAGCGCCGCCCAGGTGTCGCTGCGCGAGCTCGCCCGGAGCGCCGGGGTCAGCAACCCCTACCTGTCGCAGGTCGAGCGCGGGCTGCGCAAGCCGTCCGCGGAGATCCTCGCGCAGATCGCCCGGGGTCTGAAGATCTCGGCCGAGACGCTGTACGAGCAGGCCGGCATCCTCGACCGCCGCTCCGGCTCCGCCGGCACGGTCGCCGCCATCCGCGCCGACGAGGCGCTCTCCGAACGGCACAAGGCCGTCCTGCTGGAGCTGTACGAGACCTACGCCCGCGAGCACGCCGCACACGCCGCGCGCGAGCAGGCCACCACCCC
>NZ_SJEX01000093.1 GCF_005930495.1 Modestobacter excelsi
GGCGGCGTCCGGGTGCTGTCCGGCGTCCCGTACGCGGCGCTGCCCGGCGCGCGGCCGCTCGAGCTGGACCTGTACCTCCCGGCCGGCCCCACGCCGGCGCCGGTCGTCGTCTTCCTGCACGGCGGCGGCTGGCGGCTCGGCAGCCGGCACACCGCCGGCCCGGCCTACCGGGGCGCCGACCCGACGCCGTTCGAGCAGGTCGCACAGGCCGGCATCGCCGTGGCCAGCGTCGACTACCGGCTCTCCGGTGAGGCGGTCTGGCCGGCCCAGCTGCACGACGCCAAGGCCGCCGTCCGCTGGCTGCGCTCGCGCGCCGACGAGGTCGGCATCGACCCGGACCGGATCGCCTCCTGGGGCGAGTCGGCCGGCGGGCACCTGGCCGAGCTGCTCGGCCTGACCACCGACGACGCGGCGCTCGAGGGGGACGTCGGGGTGACCGGGCCGTCGAGCCGGGTCACCGCCGTCGCCGCCTGGTACGCCCCGAGCGACCTCGTCGGCTTCACCACCGACCTCGGCACCGACCCCACCGACCGGGAGACGCGGGAGGCGCAACTGCTCGGCGCACCCGCCGCGGAGGTGCCCGACCGCGCCACGCAGGCCAGCCCGGTCACCCACGCCTCCCCCGCCGCGCCGCCCGTCCTGCTGCTGCACGGCCGCGCCGACCGGTTCGTCCCGTGCGTGCAGAGCGAACGGCTCGCCGAGCGGTTGCCCGACGTCGAGCTGCACACCTACGACGGCGCCGACCACATGTGGCTCGGCGCCCCCGACGCCGCCACCGACGCACTGGCCCGCACCACCGCCTTCCTGCGGCAGCACCTGGTCGAAGGAGGGCGATCGTGAGGATCGTCGGCATCCGCCGCGACGGCGGCGACGTGGAGGTCGCATCGCTGTCCGAGGACGGCGGGCAGGTCACCGTCCTCGCACCGCTCGCCGAGTTCTGGGCCGACGCGGCCGGCCACCTCTCGGCGGACCCGTCCAGCGGGACCGTGCCGGCCGACGGCGTCGAGTTCGTCCCGCCGGTGCTGCCCGGCGCCCGGGTGGTCTGCATCGGGCTGAACTACCTCGAGCACGTGGCCGAGGGCTCCTTCTCCGGGACCGGGGTCCCGCCGCACCCGACGCTGTTCGCCCGCTGGACCCAGTCGCTGACCGTCGGCGGCGCGCAGGTGCCGGTGCCGGCCGACGAGGACGGCCTGGACTGGGAGGGCGAGGTGATGGCCTACGTCGGGCGCACGCTGGTCGACGCCACCCCGGACGAGGCGCTGGCCGCCGTCGTCGGGTACTCGACCTTCAACGACCTCACCTCGCGGCGGGCGCAGAAGCTCACCAGCCAGTGGATCCTGGGCAAGAACGGCGACAGGTCCGGTCCGCTCGGACCGATGGTCCCCGCGGCCGAGGTCGGCGACCTGCGCGACGGGCTGCGGGTGCGGACCCGGGTCAACGGCGAGACCGTGCAGGACGGGCGCACCGACGAGATGGTCTACACCGTCGGCGACACCCTCTCCCTCATCTCCCGCACCTTCACCCTGCGCCCGGGTGACCTCCTGGCCACCGGCACACCGTCCGGCGTCGGCTACGCCCGCACGCCCCCGTGGCTGCTGCAGCCCGGCGACGTCGTCGAGGTCGAGGTCGAGAAGCTCGGCGTGCTGACCAACCCGGTCGTCGGGAACGAGGCACGCCGTGAGCGGTGAGTTCCGGCGGTACCTCTTCCCGCGCGACCACCCGCGGCTGGCCGGCGTCCGCGGCCTGGACGCCTACGCCTACCGGGAGCACGCCCGCACCCCCGGCACGTTCACCGGCGGGCTGGTCGAGGGCTGGACGCCGCTGTACCTCCAGGAGTTCCGCGGCGTCACCTCCGACGGCACGCTGCGCGAGGGGCTGTACCCGCTCACCCCGGCCGAGCCCGGCGAGGAGGCGCCGGTCGCGGAGATGGTCGCCGCGGCAACCGACCTGCTCGACGCGCTGTCAGCCGAGGACCGCAGCCGCGTCTGCTTCCCGGTCGACGCCCCGGAGTGGCAGACCTGGGCCAACCCCGAGTTCATGCAGTTCGACACCGGCCTGCGCCTGGAGTTCCAGCCCCCGGAGGTCCGCGAGAAGGCGCTGGCGCTGGTCCGCGCGTCGCTGTCGCCGGAGGGCTACGAGCTCCTCCACGCCATGATGCTGATCAACGGCTTCCTCGGTGAGGTCGTCGACCTGCCGACGGTGCTCAACGAGTTCTCCTACAACATCGCCCTCTACGGCACCCCCGACCTGCGCGCGCCCTGGGGCTGGCAGCTGTTCGGCCACCACGCCGCGGTCAACTGCCTCGTCGTCGAGGGCCGGATGCAGCTGTCGCCGGTCTTCCTGGGCGCCGAGCCCGACGAGATCGACGACGGACCCCGGGCCGGCCTCCGGGACGTCTTCGCCGACCGGATCGCGCTCGGCACCCGGCTGATGGCCGCGCTGACCGACGAGCAGCGTGCCCGGGCCACCGTCTACGCGGAGATGGTCGACCCGGCCATGCCGCCGGGGCGGGTGCACCCCGGCGACGAGCGGCACCTGGCCGGCGCGTTCCAGGACAACCGGGTCATCCCGGCAGAGGGCGTCCGGGTGGCCGACCTGCCCGCCGGTGCCCGGCGACTCGTCCTGGACATCGCGGAGACCTTCGTCCGACTGCTGCCGGCGGGTCCGCGCGCCGCCCGGCTGCGGGAGGTCGAGGCACACCTCGGCGAGACGTGGTTCAGCTGGATCGGCGGCTGGCAGCCCGGCGACGTCTTCTACTACCGGGTCCAGTCCCCGGTGCTCATCGCCGAGCTCGACCACCACTGCGGCGTCTTCCTGGACTACCGGACCCCGCAGCCCTTCCACGTGCACACCGTGCTCCGCACCCCGCACGGCAACGACTACGGCCGGGCCTGGGTCCGGCAGGGGCAGGCCGGCCGGACCTGATCCCGGACGAACCCGTCCTGCCCTGCCGGTCAATGGCATCGGGCTACGGCGACGTGACGCCCGCCACGGATGCTGGTCCGGCGTCGAGCGGCCCGGACAGCCTGACGCCCCCCTCATCAGCCACTGGGCACCGCAGCTCAGGACAGGAGACCCGATGACCGCCGTGCCCGCCTCCGTGCCGGTGCTGATCGTCGGCGGCGGCCCCAGCGGCCTGGCCGCCGCGATCGAGCTCGGCCGCCGCGGCATCGAGGTGCTGGTCGTCGAGCCGCGCACCGCACTCGACCCGCTGCGCCCGCGTGCCAAGACCACCAGCGTCCGCACCATGGAGCACCTGCGCCGCTGGGGACTGGCCGACCGGCTGCGCGCCGCGGCACCGCTGCCGGTCGCCCACGCCCAGGACGTCGTCTTCTGCACCGGCCTGTTCGGCTCCGAGATCACCCGCTTCCCGGAGGCCTTCGGGCTGACGACGTCGCCGGTCGAGGCCTACGCCGAGGCCGGCCAGCAGGCGCCGCAGCCGCTGGTCGAGCAGGTGCTGCGGGACGCGGTCGCCGAGCTGCCCACGGTCACCACCCTCATCGGCTGGCGGGTCGTCTCGGTCACCGACGGCCCGGACGCCGCGCAGGCCGTGCTGGAGGGCCCGGACGGCGAGCGGCACGAGGTCGTCGCCGACTGGCTGCTCGGCTGCGACGGCAGCTCCGGGGTGAGCCGGCGGGCCATCGGCGCCCGCTACGAGGGCTCCTCGGGCAGCCTGCCGAACCTGAGCATCACCTTCCGGTCCGCGGACCTGGAGACCCGGGAGCTGTGCGCGCTGGGCGTGCACTACTGGGTCATCGGCGCCGAGCGCGGCGGCCTGATGGGCCGGCTGGACCTCGACGGCACCTGGTGGGCGATCGTGCAGGGCGTCGACGCCTCCGCCGGCGACGTCGACCCGGTCGCCCTGGTCCGCGCCCTCGCCGGTGCCGACATCGACGTCGACGTGCTGGCCACCGACCCGTGGTCGGCCCGGATGCTGCTCGTGGACCGGTACCGCGGCCGGCGGGTGTTCCTGGTCGGGGACGCCGCGCACCTCAACCCGCCGTGGGGCGGGCACGGCTTCAACACCTGCGTCGGCGACGCGGTCAACCTGGGCTGGAAGCTGGCCGCTGTGCTCCGCGGCTGGGCGCCGGAGGCCCTGCTGGACAGCTACGAGGCGGAGCGGCGGCCGGTCGCCGAGCGCACCATCGCCGTCGCCGGCGCCCAGGAGGCGTTCCTCGCGCCGTCCTTCACCGCCGGGGACCTCGACGACGAGGGACCGCGCGGCGCGGAGCTGCGGGCGTCTGTCGCCGCCGCGCTGGTGGTCAAGGACCCGGAGTTCCACAGCCTCGGCCTGGTGCTCGGCTACGACTACCCGGACTCGCCGCTCGTCGTCCCCTCGGGCGGGCCGCGGCCGGAGCCGACGGTGACCACCTACACCCCCTCCGCGCACCCCGGCGCGCGGCTGCCGCACGCCTGGCTGCCCGACGGTCGCTCGGTCTACGACCAGCTGGGCGAGGAGTTCACCGTGCTGCAGCTGGGCTCGGACGCCGATCCCCGGTCGCTGGTCGAGGCCGCGGCGCGGGCCGACGTGCCGCTGCGGGTCGTCGACCTGAGCGCCCACCCCCGGCTGTGGGAGCTGTGCGGGGCCGACCTGGTGCTCGTCCGCCCCGACCAGCACGTGGCCTGGCGCGGTGAGCAGGCCGAGGACGCCGAGGCGCTGCTCGCCGAGGTCACCGGCGCCACCCTCGCCACTGCCCCCGCTCGGACCTGACCCCGCCGCCGAAGGCACGCCTTTGGCAAGGGGACGGCGGGATGGGAGCGCTCCCCTAGCGTGGGCCCGTGACCTCGCCGTTCATCGCCCGCCCCGAGCTCCTCGACGCCGACCCGCTGACGGCGACCGGGCGGCCGGTCCGGTGGGGCGTGGTCGCCACCGGCGCCATCGCCGCCACGGTGACCGCCGACCTGGCGCTGCTCCCCGACGCGGTGCTGCACGCGGTCAGCTCCCGGCGGGCCGACCGGGCGGCCGGGTTCGCCGAGCGGTTCGGCTTCGCCACCTCCTACGCCGACACCGACGAGCGGCTGGGCTACCAGGCCCTGCTGGCCGACCCGGACGTCGAGGCGGTGTACGTGGCCACGCCGCACGCCCAGCACGCCGAGGTGGTGTCGGCCGCGCTGCGGGCCGGCAAGGCGGTGCTCTGCGAGAAGCCGGTGACGATCAACGCCCGCGAGGCGCAGCAGGTCGTCGACCTGGCCCGCGAGCACGGGGTGTTCCTGATGGAGGCGGTGTGGACCCGGTTCCTGCCGTCCTTCCAGCGAGCCCTGGGGATCGCCACCTCGGGTGAGATCGGCACCGTGCAGTGGGTCGGCGCCGAGATCGGCTTCCGCGCCCGGCAGGACCCGGCCAGCCGGCTGTGGGGCCGGGCCGACGGCGGCGGCGCCCTCCTGGACCTCGCCGTGTACCCGCTGCTCTGGGTCTGGGGCACGCTGGGCCTCCCGGACGCGGTGACGGCCCGGGGCACGCTGAACGCCGAGGGCGTCGACGCGCAGAACGCGCTGACCCTGACCTACGGCTCCGGCGCGCAGGCCCAGATCACCACCTCTCTGCTGGCCCGGTCACCCAACACCGTGATCGTCGCCGGCAGCGAGGGCTGGGTCCGGGCGCAGGGGCCCGACGCCGTGTACCGGCCCACCCGGCTCGACGTGGAGGTCGAGAAGGGCGAGGTGCGCACCGAGGAGTTCGAGCTGATCGGCTCCGGCTACGTGCACGAGCTGCGCGAGGTCACCCGCTGCCTGCAGCTCGGGCTGACGGAGAGCCCGGTGATGCCGCTGGAGCACTCGCTGGCCACCATGCGGCTGCTCGACGACGTCCGCGCGCAGCTCGGCGTCGTCTACCCGAACGACCTCTGACGGCGCCGCCCGGCGTTGAACGCCTTCGCCTCCGCGCTGTCGGCGACGCCGAGATCGGCCGCGACCCGCGTGACGCGCATGCTGCCTTCCTGCCTGCAGACGCGGTGTCTCCCGCTCGTGCTCTGCTCACCAGGGTGAGCAGAGCACGAGCCTGCGGGGCGTGTCAGCTGTCGCCGGGCCGCCCGCCGCCCATCGTCCCGGTCGCGCCGCCTCACCGGCGGTCGCCGAACCGGCGTCGGCGCCGTCCACGGTCACCGTGCACGACACCCCCGCGGTGACGTCGACCGACGAGTACACGACCGACTGGGCGTCCTCGGCAACGGTGGCGGTGGCGGTGGCGGTGGCGACCACGCTGCCGTCGCCGGCGACGAGGTCGACCGTCGAGCCGGCCGCGGCGGTCGAGTCCAGGACGACGGGGACCCAGCCCCGGGTCGAGGAGCTGTCCGGAGAGACCAGCCTGACCCGGCCCGCTACCTGGCCACGCTGGCCCGGACACCGATCGGCCGTGCCGAACGACGCGGCCAGCCGGTCGCGGAGGGCTGCCCAGCCGGGCCGACGACCACAGCACGGGTCGGCCTGTGTCCACGTCACTCGCCCGAGGCGGCTGGCGTGGTCAGGGACGGACGACGGCCGTCAGGCGGGCATCGGGTCGACGCCGAGCCGCCCCGTCGCGATGGGGAAGACCCACCGGTGCCCGGGCCACTCGGAGACGCACCAGAGCTCCTCCCCGGGCCGGGACCAGTCGAGGTCCTCCGGCCCGCTCGGCAACACCCCCCGGTGCCGGTGCCACCCGTGGGGCGTACCGCTGTACAGGTCGCCGGCCGACCGCTGGCCATTGCTCGCCGTGATGAACCAGGTGGACCCGTGCACGGCCACTCCCTGCATGCGGCTCGGTTGGTCCTCGTAGACCTCGAGGGGAGCGCATCGGCCATGGTCATCAGCACGCGGAAGACCGGTCCGAGGGTCGATGGGGTAGCGCGCGAGCCGGGGCCGCCGGTCGCCGTTCCGGCGGTACTCCCCGACGACGAGGTTCGGCCGGCCCTCGACCTGCCCGATGGACAGGAACGAGTAACTCGGTCGATCCGGGCCCCAGCCCAGCGGCGCGCGGAACGCCATGAACTGAGGGAGCACGTAGGCGCACCCCCCGGCCCGAGAGCCGCCGACAGCGGAGCGGTGCAACAAGCCGATCCTGCCGCCCGATGAGTGCCCGTCTGCGCCGGGCGGTCGCCCAGGAAGAGCCATGACGTCCTCGAGGCGGAAGACGCGCACGCCGAAGTACGTGTCGGGGACGAAGAGGAAGCGGTCGTGGACGGCGATGCCCCCAGCGTGCACCGGGACGGTGCTCAGGGTGAGGACGCCGAGACGCCGACGCGGCGCGACCAGCAGGACGTGCCGGTAGCGGGGACCCTCCGGCTGCGTCCGGTCGACGACCGAGATCCGCGAGCCCGGCGTGCGCAACAGCCGACTGCGCTTGGCGTACCAGCTCACGAGCAGCAGTGCGCCGGACCGGACGCTCACCACGCCCTGCGGCCACCACGTGGGGTCGTTCCGGTCGACGTCGTCCCAGGTGAACCCCTCACCCGCGGCCTCGCCCGGAACCGAGCACGCGTGGGCGGCGCGGTCGAGGTCGCCGAGGACGCCATCGAGGCCGACCTCCCTCAGTCGGGCGCCCAACGCGTCGACGAGGTCGGCCCGAGGCCGTGTCGCCGTCAGCGTGAACGGCGGTTCAGTGCCCATGGAACCCATCCTCGATCGGCCGATGCCGGTCGGCGACCCGCCTGCGACGCGTGGTCGGCAGGAGATCTCGCTGCCCAGCAGCGCTGAACGGGCCCTCCTCCAGGCGATGCGCGCGCAGCCGTGGTAGCGCCATCGCCGTGGAGCAGCCCGGACCTCATCGACCTCCTCGATTGGCTGGCCTCGACCGATGACCAGTAGCGTCGCTCTCGATGGCCTGGACCGACCCGCTGACGCGGGGCCTCGGCCGGGCCGAGCGCTGCAGACCCGCGGGGCTCACGCGCCATGTCCGGCGCTCCCGCCACACGGAAGAGGAACACGACGTGGGTCCCGTCCGGTCTCCGGCTCGTCATGAGCGCACTGCGGCACCCGCCCCGAACAGTCTTCCGCCGGCTTCCGGTGTGACTCCTCGGACGGTGGCGCAGCCACGACGTAGTCGAGCCCTCGGCAAGGAAGCCTCCGGATTCGCGGCCGTGGGCGCGGTCGGCCTGGCCGTCGACATCGGGGGCTACAACGCGCTCGTGCACCTGGGCGGGCACGGTTGGCTGGCCGAGCAGCCGCTCATCGCCAAGACGGTCTCGCTCATCGCGGGAACGACCGTTGCCTACGTCGGCAATCGGTTCTGGACCTACCGGGACCGTCCACGCGGCCGGGTTGCCCGGGAGTACACCCTGTACCTGGCCCTCAGCGGCGTTGCCCTCGGGATCGCGCTCGGCTGTCTCGCGATCTCGCGCTACGTCCTGGGGCTCACGAGCCCGTTGGCCGACAACGTCGCGGCCAATGGCGTCGGCCTCGCGCTGGGCAGCCTCTTCCGCTTCGTGACCTACCGGCGCTACGTCTTCCCACCGAGCCGCCGCACTGATGCGGTGACAGGCGGCACGAACAGGCGGTGTCGGCGTCAGGAAGCGGACGGGGACGCCTCCCGATCTCGTCGGGACCGCGTGGTGCGCGGCCTGCCCCAGCTGCGGTCGCGCGCCGCGGCGCCTCGCCACGTTGCCGATCTCCGGAACTGACCCGTTCCCCAGCCGGCCAGGAGGACCGCTGCCACGCCGATGCCGAGCCCGGCGATGTCGTCCACGATGTAGTGCCAGCCGAAGTAGATGGTCGCTGTCACGGTCAGGACGAAGAACACCCAGAGAAGCGTCCGCACTGCGACCGAGCGGAGCGTGAGCTGCCCGATGAGCGCCGCGGTGAAGATGATCGACACGTGCAGCGACGCGAAGGCGGCGATGCTCTGCATGCGCTCGGTCGCGTGCGGATCGATGAGGACGATCGAGCGTGACACCAGCAGGCTGTCCTGCAGCCGGGAGACGCCGGTCTCGGGAAGGCTCCAGAACAGCTGCGGCTCGGCGTACACCGGTCCCCTCGAGGGCAGGACGTAGTAGCTGGCGGCGCCGAGCGCCCAGTTGAGGCACAGCGCCGTGACGTACCAGCTCGCATGGATCGATCGACGGATCGACACGAGGGCCAACCCGAGTGACACCGGGACGAACATCAGGAACGCCAGGTAGACCCAGGACAGGACGTGCGCGGCGACGCCGGTGCCGAGGACGTCGTGCAGCAACTCCGCCGGCGCGATCCCCCCGGCCATCGTCCGATCGAGTTCGAGCAGCTCCTCGTCGACGAGGTGCGGCCTCAGCATGGGGAGGTAGTGCTTGAGATTGCGGTACGACACGTACGTGCCGTAGAAGGCGGCGAGCCCGATCAGCGCTGGGCGAAGGCGCCGCCAGGGCCAGCGCTCGCGGGCGATGAGGACCGTCTGCTCCGCGAAGGCGCGGGCCGAGCGCGCACGGAGCAGCGCACGGGGCAGCACGTCCGCAGCCAGGAGCAGCGCCACGATCAACGGCAGGCGGACGTAGGTCGGCCCGAGGAACCCGTCCGGGTCGCGCAGCGGGAGCCCGAGGAACACGGCGCAGGTGACGGCCGCAGCGCCCGAGACGAGGGCGACGACCACCGCCAATGCGTAGGCGCCGTCGCGGACACCACGCACGGCAGGTTCGTCCATGTTCGGCTAGTTTTCTCCCAGTCGTCGGCCAGAACACGTCGCCGTCCCCGACTCGGCGTCGAGTCATCGAAAGCGGAGTGCTGTTGCGGACGATCAGCCTACCTGTCGAGGCGACGCCCTCCCCTCGAAGGCGCTTCCACCCGGCGTGGGCGATCGGGTGGGCCGTCGTCGGGCTGGCCGCCCTGGTCCACCTGGCACTGTGCTGGCTCTACCGCGACTTCCTCACCGATGACGCCTGGATCTCCGTTCGTTACGCCGAGAACATCGCGGCCGGAGAGGGACCCGTGTGGAACCCGGGCGGCCCCCGGGTCGAGGGCTTCAGCAACCCGCTGCTCGTCGCGATCGAGGCGCTCGCCCACGCGGTCGGCTGGTCGGCGCCGGGAGCAGCACGCTCGCTGGGCGTGGTCAGCGGCCTCGCGTGCGTGGTGCTCGTCTACGTCCAGGGCCGAGCCGTCGTGGGCGAGTGGACCGCCCGGATCGCCTCGCTGCTGACGGCCTGCAGCGCGCCCTTCGCCCTCTGGGCGGTCGGCGGCCTCGAGACGCTCCTGGTCGCTCTCGCCGTAGCCGCGGGCACGCTGGAAGTCGCCCGGCGCGATGGCGGCAGGGTGCTGCCCGCCGCGGCGGCGTTCGCCGTCCTGCCGTGGCTCCGCCCGGAAGGGCTCGCCGTCGCGGCCGCTGTGGTGGCGATCGGCGAGGTCCCCGGCCTCTTCCGGGCCGGGACGCGCCGCCGCGCGGTACTACGGGTGGTGGTGCTCGGGGGCGTCCCACTGTGCTCGCAGATCGTCCTCGAGGCCGTCCGGGTGGGCGTCCACGGGCACCTGCTCCCCAACTCGGTGCTCTACAAGTCCGGCGCCGGGGAGGGGTTCACGGTGCTCGCCAAGTTCCTCGACCAGGCCCTGCTGCCGACGGCGCTGGCTGCTCTCGGTGCCGTCCTCGTGACCGGCCGGGCGCGGCTGCTGGCGGTGCCGCCGGCCGTGTACGCGCTGGGATCGATCGGCACGCTGGACAGCGCGAACGCCTACAGCCGGTTCTTCATGCCGGTCTGGCCGCTCCTCGCCCTGCTGATGGCGGTGGTGATCGGCTACGTCGTCACCACCCGGGTGGAGGCGCGTCGCGCGGTGTGGGCGGGTGTTCTCGCGGCTGCAGCCGGGCTCGCACTGCTGGGACTGCCCCCGGCCGACGTCCGGAGTGTGGAGGCCACCCAGCAGCGGTACACGGACTGCAGGGTCGGGGCCAGGGAATCGGCGCTCGAGTGGTTGCGGACCACTCCGCCGGAGACCTCCTTCGCCATCTCCGACGCCGGCCTGGTGCCGGCTCGCGCCGGGGGACGGCCCGTCGTCGACGCCTTCTTCCTGAACGAGCCCCTCATCCAGGAGACCGGCCGGCTGCCGTTCCGCGAGCGCGCAGCGCTCGTGCACGAGCGCGCCCCTGACGTCCTGGTGCTGGCGAGTCGCGACGCCCGGGGGTTCGTCGGCTACTACCCCACGGACCAGGCGATCTTCGACCATCCGGCCATGTCGGACTACCGCCTCGCGCACGTGGCGAGGGGCCGCGGCGCCGACTGCGGTTACACCCTCATGGTGTTCCGGCGATGATCCACATGACCTGGACCCTGCCGAACGCCCTCACCGTCCTGCGCCTGCTCGCCGTCCCGTTCCTCGGCGCGGTGTTCGTCGTCGCGGGCGACACCTCCGCAGGCCGCTGGACGGCTCTCGCGCTGTTCGTGGCGGCGTCGCTGACCGACGTCGCGGACGGCTGGCTCGCGCGACGCTGGGACCAGTGCACCGACTTCGGCGCGCTGGCCGACCCGATCGCGGACAAGGCCCTGGTGGCCACGGCCCTGATCGGCCTGTCCGCCGACGAGCTCCTGTCCTGGTGGGCCACGGCACTGATCCTCGCCCGCGAGGCAGCCGTCACGGCGCTGCGGATGGCTGTGCTGCACCTCGGTGTCATCCCGGCGAGTCGCGGCGGCAAGGTGAAGACGGCAGCACAGACGACGATGATCGTCCTCGCGCTAGCCGTGCCCGGGTGGACCGGAGTTCTGGCGGCCGTGGTCATGGTGACCGTGGGCTGGACCGTGGTCACCGGCCTGGACTACGGCGTGAAGGCGGTGGCGCTGACGCGGTCCCGGTCATCCTCGCTGCCGCCGTCGGCCGGTCCACGATGGCTCCTGCGCCGCTGATCGTCGTCCCGGCGGCGGGAGGAGGCCCGTCCTGGTCAGCAGGGCGGTGGTGGAGCCAACGCCCGGGTCAGGTCCTGGCGCAGCCACACCGGGTGGCCGCAGATCTCCGCGACGATCCGGTAGCGCTGGTGGAGCAGGTCGCGGAGTCGTGACCGGTCATCGATGCCCCACGAGTTCAGGCCGGTGACCTGGACGATCCACGCTGGTGCTCCCGGACCTGCCAGCGTCGCCCGTAGCCGGGTCTGCTCGGGGTCGAGCGTGCGCATCGGCACGCTCCACAGGTGCGGGTACGGCGATGGCATGTCGGCGGTCTCCAGGACAGCGGCATTCCCGTACGCGACCAACCCCGTGTCGCTCGGCGCCTTGGAGTCCGCCAGCCACTCGCCGATCCGCTGGCTGTACGAGAGCTGCGGGACGGTCGCGTGGACCACGCCGGAGGCCAGGGTCCCCAGGACGGCAGCGGCGACGACCGTCCTGCTGCAGCCCCTCATCCAGGCGCCGGGCACGGAGACGGAGGGAGCCACCGCACCGGCGGCCAGCACCGCCGCCGGAGCGAGTTGCAACAGGTACGGAGGCCAGTAGCTGCCACCGGCCACGATGGCGCCGACGCCGAAGACGAGGAGCGCGGTGATCGTCCTCAGTCCCGGCGACCCATGCCGGGGGAAGCGGCTCGCGGCGAGGAACCAGGTGAGCACGACCGGCAGGAGACCCGTGACGAGGCCCAGACCCACCAGCAGCCACGCCCTCCGGATCGAGGCGTCGGGACTGCTGGCCCAGATGGTGTCGAAGGCGGCACCACGGAAGGCGACGAGATCCCGCCATGCCGCGGACAACCCGCTCCGGGCCGCCGTCAGCCACACCAGGGCCACGGCACAGGGGACCAGCGCACCCACCAGGGCCGCCGGCGCGATGCGGAGAGCGCGGTGGCGAGCCGCACCGTCGTGGCTCCAGCACCCGTACAGGACCAGGCCCGCGAGGAGGACCAGTCCCTCGAGCAGGTTCTGCTTGACCAGCGGTGCGGCCGCAGCGGCCACGCCGGCGGCGCCGGCCCAGCACAGCCGGCCCGTGCCGGAGTCGGCGTGCCACGCGGAGAGGGCCAGCGCGATGGCCGCCATCACGAACGCGGCCCCGAACAGCTCGCCGTCCGCCTGCTCCGCCGCCAACCACGGGGAGCACATCACGCTCGCGGCCACCACGGCGGCCCACCGTCCGCCGGCTGGGCCCCCGAGAAGGGTGCCCGCGCGCCAGCCGGCGAGGACGAACAGGAGGACGAACGGGATCGCGAGGACGCGGACAGCTTGATCCCACTCCACCAGTGACGCGAGCCTGAAGATGAGCATCAGCAGCGGCGGGCGGTCCACGAAGTAGTCGCCGTACAGGAACTCCCCGCCGGTGTGCCACTGCCGCGCGACGAGCAGGTAACCGCCCTCGTCGTTCCGCAACGGCCGGGGGACGTACGTGGCACGAACCACCATCACGACCGAGCACAGCAGCGCGAGGGGGCGCCCCGCCGTGCCCAGGTCGAGAACGGCCGGCTCGGCGTCCCTGGCCGGCATCGAGGCCACGCCGCATTCACCCCCCGAGGGCCCCTGGGCAGGCCGTATAGTCCGCTTCGTGGTAGCGCTGGTCGCCGCGGTCGTCGTCGCGATCTTGCACATGGGCTTTCTGGTCTACATGGTGTTCGGCGGGTTCCTCGCTCTGCGCAGGTTGGCGTGGATCTGGCCGAGCATCCTCTCGACCCTCTACTCGGTCTACGTCACGGTCACGGACTTCAGGTGCCCGGCCACCGCCCTCGAGAAGTGGCTCCTCGAGAGGAGCGGGAGGACGCCGTATGAGGGCAGCTTCACCGCTCACTACCTGCGCGACGTCCTCTACCCCGCGCAGTACGAGACGGCCATCTGGTTGTGCGGGATGGGCACCGCCGTCCTGTCCTACACGGTCGTGCTGGCCCGGCAGCGGCGTTCCGTCGTCCTCTAGAACGGTCCTGCGCGGCCGGGTCCCCGGGCCGGTCGGGGAGGATGGGACGGTGAGCGCCGAGACGATGTTGCTGCTGGTCCTCGGCGCCGTGGCGGTGATCGTGGGCATCCGCTGGGTCGCCGACCACACCGGGCTGCCGGCCGCCGCCCTGCTCACCCTGGCCGGGATCGGCTACGCGCTGCTCCCCGGGCCCAACGTGACCCTCGACCCGCACCTGGTGCTGACCCTGGTGCTCCCGCCGCTGCTCTACAGCGCGGCGCTGGACTCCTCGCTCACCGCCATCCGCCGCAACCTGCGCACCGTGGTGAGCCTGTCGGTGCTGCTGGTCCTGGTCACCGCGGTGCTGGTCGGGATCGGCTTCGAGCTGTTCGTCACCGGCGCCACGCTGGCCGCGGGGATCGCGCTGGGCGCGGCGGTGGCGCCGCCGGACCCGGTCGCCGCGCTGTCCGTCGGCCGCAAGGTGGGGCTGCCACCGAAGCTGATCACCCTCATCCAGGGCGAGGGTCTGCTCAACGACGCGACGGCGCTGACCCTGCTCACCGTGGCGGTCGCCGCCGCGCAGGGTGACGGGTTCTCCACGCCCGCGGCGATCGGCGACTTCGTGGTCGCCGCCGCCGGCGGGGTGGCCGCCGGGCTGGTGGTCGCCTACGGCGTCCGGCCGCTGCGCCGGCTGCGCCGCGACCCGCTGTCGTCCAACGCGATCTCCCTGGCGACGCCGTTCGTGGCGTACCTGCTCGGTGAGGCGGTGCACGTCTCCGGGGTGCTGGCCGTCGTCGTCGCCGGGCTGGTCATCGGGCACAACACGCCCTACTGGACGTCGGGCGCCAGCCGGCTGCAGACCGACGCGGTGTGGCGGCTGGTCGACTTCCTGCTCGAGGGCGTCGTCTTCCTGCTCATCGGCCAGCAGCTGCCCACCGTCATCCGGGGGCTGGGCCAGTACGAGACCTCGACGGTCGTCACCGCGGCGGCGACCACCATCGGCTGCGTGCTGCTGGTCCGGCCGCTGTGGATGCTGCTCACCGAGTCGCTGCCCCGGTCGATGCACAGCCGCCTGGGGGGCCAGGACCTCGACGGCGGCCGGTTCAGCGACCGCCTCAGCCTCCGCGAGATCGTCGTCCTCAGCTGGGCCGGGACCCGGGGCGTCATCAGCCTGGCAGCGATCTTCACCCTGCCGCTGGTCACCGACAGCGGGGCGCCCTTCCCCGACCGCGACCTGCTGCTGTTCTGCGCGTTCCTCGCCGTGCTGGTCACCCTGGTCGGGCAGGGGCTCACCTTCGCGCCGCTGGTGCGGGCGCTGGGTTGCCGGGCCGACCAGGCCGACGAGGCCCGGCTGCGCAACCAGGCCCGGATCGCCGCCGCCGAGGCCGGCCTCGCGCGGCTGGACACCATGCAGTCCGAGGAGCACGACGACGTCGACGACCGGGCGATCGCGACGCTGCGCGCCCAGCTGACCCACCGGCTCGACCGCTACCGCGTGCGGCTGGACGTGCTGGAGACGGCGGAGGGCGGCGACATCCCGCTGTCGCCGACCTACGAGGCAGCGCTGCGGCTGCGCCGGGCGGTCATCGCCGCCCAGCGCGAGGAGCTGCTGCGCTGGCGGGACGGCGCCCGGCTGCCCGACGAGGGCCTGCGCATCCTCGAGCGCGAGCTCGACCACGAGGAGGGCCTGCTGCCCGCCCGCGGCCGCTGAGCGGGCCGGCGCGCGCGGCCATCGACACCCGGCGTCCGGCCCGGCAGGCTGGTCCGATGGCGGCACCCGACGGCTCCCCCAGCACCTTCCAGGTCCGGCCGGCGACGAGCGAGCGGTTCGACGACGTCGCGACCATGCTCGGCCCGCGGAACCCGACGTCCAACGTCTGCTGGTGCCTCAGCCACCGGGTCGACGCGCGGACCAACCGGGAGCTGGTCGGCCCGGCCCGGCGGCAGTACGTCCGCGAGCTGACCCGCCGTCCCGTCGCGCCCGGGGTGCTCGCCTACGACGGCGCCGAGGTGGTCGGCTGGGCGGCGGTCGCGCCGCGCGCTGAGCTGCCGTTCGAGCACTCGACGAAGATCCCGCACGTCGACGGGCTGCCGGTGTGGTCGCTGTGGTGCATCCGGGTGCGCCCGGGTCACCGCGGCCGGGGCATCGCGCACGCCCTGGTCAGCGGGGCGGTGGACTACGCGGCGTCCCAGGGCGCTCCGGCGGTCGAGGGGTACCCGGTGGACAACGAGGGCCGGCGGGTCGACCTCACGATGGCCTACGTCGGGACGCGGAGCCTGTTCGAGGAGGCCGGGTTCGTCTGGGCGGCCGACACCGGTTCGGTCTCCGGCGGAATCCCGCGGGTCCTCATGCGCCGCGCCCTGGACTGAGCGCGCCGGGACCCCTGGACACCACCCTGCCGGGGCGCCCAGCATGGTCACGGACCCTCCGTCGACGAGTCCGGGGAGTGGTGGTCGTGCAGGCGCGGACCGGTGAGTGGCTGGTGGTGCACGGGCGGGTCACCGACCAGCCCGAACGGGTGGGCGAGATCGTCGAGGTGCCGCACGGCGACGGCTCCCCGCCCTACGTCGTCCGCTGGGTGGGCGAGGACCACACCTGCGTGGTCTTCCCGGGCCCGGACGCCGGGGTGGTGGCGCAGCGGCCACCCGGCGCGCACGTCCCCGGCTGAGCCGGCTCAGGCCACCCGGACGCCGCCGAGCGGAGGCAGACCGAGGTTGTCGCGCAGCGTCGTCCCCGGGTACTCGGTGCGGTGCACGCCGCGCTCCTGCAGCACCGGCACGACGGAGTCCACCAGCGGGTCCAGCCCTCCTGGGGTGATGTGCGGGACGAGGATGAAGCCGTCGCTGGCGTCGGACTCCACCAGGTCGATCATCTGCTCGGCGACGGTGGTCGGGCTGCCGATGAAGTTCTGCCGGCTGCTGATCTCGATCACCAGCTCGCGGATCGACAGCCCCTTGGCCTCGGCGCGCTCCCGCCAGTCCTTCGCGACGGCGAGCGGGTCGCGGTTCATCCGCACGCTGGCCCGGCCCTTGGCCACGGTGTGCTCCCCGACCAGCGGGTCGACCGCGGGCAGCGGGCCGTCCGGGTCGTACCCGGACAGGTCCCGGTTCCAGACCTCCTCGAGCTTGCGCAGCGCCGTCTGCCCGGACACCTGCTGCCTGCGCACCTCGGCGGCGAGCTCGGCGGCCTCGGCGTCGGTCTCGCCGACGACGAACGTGGCGGCCGGGAGGATCAGCAGGTCCGCCGGCGTCCGGCCGTACCGCGCCAGCCGGCCCTTGACGTCGGCGTAGAAGGCCTGCCCGGCCTCCTTCGTGCCGTGCCGGGTGAAGATCGCGTCGGCGGCGGAGGCGGCGAACTCCCGCCCCTCCTCGGAGTCGCCGGCCTGGAAGACCACCGGCCGGCCCTGCGGGCTGCGCGGGACGTCGAACCGGCCGGCGATGTCGAAGTGCGCGTCCGAGTGGGCGAACGTCCCCGCCGCCGGGTCGGTCAGGAACACCCCGGTGTCCTCGTCGGCCACGACCTCGTCCCCGCGCCAGGAGTCGAGCAGCTCCTGGACGGTGGACAGGAAGGTGCGGGCCCGCTCGTACCGCTGGTCCTGGGCCAGGAAGCCGCCGCGGCGGAAGTTCTCGCCGGTGAACGCGTCCCACGAGGTGACGACGTTCCAGGCCGCCCGGCCGCCGGACAGGTGGTCCAGCGAGGCGAACTGGCGGGCCACCTCGTAGGGCTCGTTGAAGGTGGAGTTGATCGTGCCGGCGAGGCCGAGGTGCTCGGTGACCGCGGCCAGCGCGGCGAGCACGGTGAACGTGTCCGGCCGGCCGACGACGTCGAGGTCGTAGATCGCCCCGTTCTGCTCCCGCAGCCGCAGGCCCTCGGCGAGGAACAGGAAGTCGAGCTTCCCGCGCTCGGCGGCCTGCGCGAACCGGACGAACGAGGAGAACTCGATGTGGCTGCCGGCCGCCGGGTCGCTCCACACGGTGGTGTTGTTGACGCCGGGGAAGTGCGCGGCGAGGTGGACCTGCTTGGTCATGTCAGCTGTCCTCAGACGGTGGTGTAGCGGTTGGCGGGGCGCGGCAGACCCAGGTGCCCGCGCAGGGTGGTCGCCTCGTAGGCGGTCCGGAACAGGCCACGGCGCTGCAGCTCGGGCACCAGCCCGGTGGTGACCTGCCGCAGGTCGTGCGGCAGGGTCGCCGGCCGCAGCCGGAAGCCGGTGAGCCCGGCCTGCGCCCAGTCGGCGAGGGAGTCGGCGAGCCCGGCCGGCGTCCCGACGAAGACGGCGGCGTCGCTGGTGTACCCGGCGCCGGCGGTCTCGTCGAGGCGGTCCTTCCGGGCGCGGGCGGTCGCCGCGTCGTCGTCCAGGAACACGACGAGGTCCCCGAAGAGGTGCACGGTCTCCTCACCGCGCCCGGCGGCGGTCTGCGCGGACCGGACGTCGCCGATGATCCGGGCGGCGTCGGCGGCGTCGACCGGGGTGACGAAGCCGAGGTCGGCGCTGCCGGCCACGAACTCGTAGGGCAGCTGCTGGTGGGCCAGCGCCGCCACGACCGGCTGCCCCTGCGGCGGCCGCGGGGTGATCGAAGGTCCCTTCACCGCGAAGAACCGGCCCTCGAAGTCGATGTAGTGCAGCTTCTCCCGGTCGACGAAGCGGCCGGTGGCGACGTCGCGGATCTCCGCGCCGTCCTCCCAGCTGTCCCAGAGCCGGCGGAGCACCTCGACCCAGTCGGCGGCCTCGGCGAACAGGTCCTCGTGCGAGAGCACCGGGCGGCGGCCGACGTGCGCCGCCTCCGCCGGGCTGCCGCTGACCTTGACCCGGATGCCGGCGCGGCCGGTGCTCACGTAGTCCAGCGTGGCGATCGCCTTCGACAGGTGGAACGGCTCGGTGTGGGTGACCACCGCGGTCGGCACCAGCCCGATCGAGGAGGTCAGCGGCGCGACCCGGGCGGCGACCTGGACGGCGTCCAGCCGGCCGCGGACCTGGTCGGTGCGCTCGTCGGGGCCGGTGCGGTCGCTGGACTGCAGGGACAGCGCGTCCTCGAGGGTGACCAGGTCCAGCAGGCCGCGCTCGGCCTCCTGCACCAGGTCGACCCAGTACCGGGGGGTCAGCAGCTCGGTGGGACGGGCGTCGGGCTCACGCCACGCGGCGGGGTGCCAGCCGGCGCCGTCCAGGGCGACGGCGAGGTGGACGTGATCGGGGCGGGTGGGTGTGGAC
>NZ_SJEX01000094.1 GCF_005930495.1 Modestobacter excelsi
CGACGACCCCTGGGCGCCCCGCCGCCGCTGACCCCCCGCCGCGTCCACCCGGGATCAGGCTGCCCGGGTTCCCGAGGTGGTCGCGACACCCTGATCGACGGGGTGGCCGGCGTGCTGACCACCCGCGGCTGACCCCGCAGCACGCCGCCGCGACGTCAGACGGCGGAGCCGGCCTCCTGCGGCACGGCGACCGGCGGGCGCACCCGCCCACGCCTGCGGGAGACCGCGACACCGGCCAGGCAGACCACCCCGCCGACGACGGCGAGCGCCGGCGGGACCTCGTCGAGCAGCCACCAGCCGAGCAGCACGACGATCGGGGGCACCAGGTAGGTGGTCGCGCCCAGCCGCCCGGCGTCCGTCCGGGACAGCGCGTAGGCCCAGGTGCTGAAGGCCAGCGCCGTCGGGACGGCGCCGAGGTAGACCACCCCGGCGATCGAGGACGCCGGCGCCGACCCCAGGTCCTCGACCAGGGCGCCGGCCCACGGCAGGCAGCAGACCGCGCCCATCGCGCACGCGGTGAAGGTGACCTGCAGCGGCGGCAGCCGGCGCAGCAGCGGCTTCTGCGCCACCACCCCGGCGGCGTAGGTGACCGCAGCGACCACGCACAGCACGACGCCGGCGAGGTCGGCCCCGGCGTCCCGGGTGGCGAGGCCGATGAGCAGGACCCCGCAGAACGCGACGCCGAGCCCCACGACCAGCCAGCGCGGGAAGCCCTCGCCGAGCAGCAGCCCGGCGAACACCGCGATGAGCACCGGACCGATGTTCACCAGCATCGCGGTGGTGCCCGCGTCGAGGTGCTGCTCGGCGGCGTTGAGCGCCAGGTTGTAGATGCCGAACCAGCCCACCCCGCAGACGACCAGCAACCGCCACTCAGCGGCGGTGGGCGGGGTCCAGCCCCGGGGGGCGAGCAGCGCGCCGAGCACGACCGTGCCGACGGCGAGCCTGCCCAGCGCCAGTGCTCCGGGCGAGAGGTCCTCCCCCACCGCCCGGATGCCGATGAACGCCGACGCCCAGGCCAGCACGGTGACCGCGACGGCGAGCAGGGTCAGGGGGGCGCGGGTCGCGGTGGGCACGGGGACGACCCTAGGGACGCGCTCCGACGGGATCCGGCGGTTCCCGGCCGTGGCACTGCGGCTGGCCGTCCTGCCCCGGACATCGGCCGGATCGTTGCGGTCGGCCCGACCTGTCGGTGCGATGCGGGACCATGCCGGCATGCCGACGGAGTCCCGCCACGTGACCGTGTCCATCGAGCGACCGGCGGGCCAGGTGTACGCCTGGGTCCGGGACCCGGCCCACCTGCCCCGGTGGGCGGCCGGCCTGGCCGCGGGGATCCGGCGGGAGCGCGGTGAGTGGGTGGCCGACTCCCCGATGGGCCGGGTCCTGGTGCGGTTCGTGCCGGTCAACGAGTACGGCGTCCTGGACCACGACGTCGTCCTGCCCGACGGGACGGTGACGACCAACGCGGTGCGGGTGCTCGCCGACGGCGAGGACAGCGAGGTGGTCTTCACGCTGCGCCGCCTGCCCGGCACGACCGACGAGGCGTTCACCGCCGACGCCGACGCGATCACCGCCGACCTCGCCACCCTGAAGCGGCTGCTCGAGGCGGGCTGACCGGTCCTCCGGCGCGGAGCGCGCCCGGAGGGCGGGGGCGACGAGGACGACCCGGTCGTGCCGCGGGCCGACATGACCACGGACATGACCACGGAGGCGCTGGACACGCTCTCCTCGGACCGCGACGGGTTCTACCTGCTCGACCGTGGTCACCGTCGCGGCGGCCCCTCATGCGTCCTGCTGCGGACATGGACCGGCCCGGCTCCCGGGGATCGGGAGCCGGGCCGGCCGGACGGACGGACGGGCGATCAGCGCCGGTGGTGGTCCCGCCGGTCGAGGTCGGAGGGGTCCGCCCCGCCGGCGTCCACGGTGTGCCGGCCGGTGGAGCCCAGCGCGGGCCCGGTGCCCCCGGCGAAGCCGTCCTCGGCAGCGAGCGCCGCCTTCATCTCCGCCGGCGCGACGGCCCGCGCCAGGTGCCAGCCCGCCACCGCGACGATCGACCCCAGGGCGATGCCGCCGAGCGAGTACTCGTCGCTGAAGACCAGGTTCACGTTGCCGATCCCGATGATGATCCCGGCCGCGAGTGGCACCAGGTTGATCGGGTTGGCGAAGTCGACCCGGTTCTCCTTCCAGATCTTGGCGCCGAGCAGGCCGATCATCCCGTAGAGGACGACGGTGATCCCGCCGAGCACCCCGCCGGGGATGGCGTTGACCAGCGCGCCGAACTTGGGGCACAGGCCGAGCAGCAGGGCGACGATCGCGGCGACGTAGTAGGCCGCGGTCGAGTAGACGCGGGTGGCGGCCATGACGCCGATGTTCTCCGCGTAGGTGGTGGTCGGCGAGCCACCCACCGACGTGGCGACCACGGTGCCGAGGCCGTCGGCGAAGATCGCCCGCCCCAGCACCGGGTCGAGGTCGCGCTTGGTCATCGCCGCGACCGCCTTGACGTGGCCGGCGTTCTCGGCGATGAGGGCGATGACCGCCGGGAGGACGAGCAGGCTGAAGTTCACCGAGAAGTGCGGTGCCGTGAAGGTCGGCAGCCCGATCCAGTCCGCCGTCCCGACGCCGGACAGGTCCAGCCGGTCGTGCGTGGTCGCCTCCGTGGCGCCGCCGAGGACCGAGGTGATCGGACCGGCGGTGGCGTCGAGCAGGGCGGAGAGCAGGTAGCCGAAGACCAGACCCAGCAGGATGGAGATGCGGGCCCAGAAGCCGCGCAGCATGAGCGAGGCGAGGATGACGAACACCATCGTGGCCAGCCCGACCCACTGGTCCTGCGGCCAGTAGGTGTTGGCCACCACCGGCGCCAGGTTGAACCCGATGATGAGGACGACGGCGCCGGTCACCGCGGGCGGCAGGACGGCGTTGATCGCCCGCGGACCCATCGCGTTGATCAGCAGGCCGACGAGCGCCAGCACGACGCCGGACACGAGGATCGACCCGACGACGTCGCCGGAGTTCCCGCCGTTGGCCCGGATCGCCAGCACGCCGCCCACGAAGGCGGCACTGGTGCCCAGGTAGGAGGGCACCTGCCCCTTCACCACGAGCAGGAAGACGATGGTCGCGACACCGCTCATCATGATCGCGAGGTTCGGGTCCAGCCCCATGATCAGCGGGAAGACGAACGTCGCTCCGAACATCGCGACGACGTGCTGGGCGCCGATCCCGATCGTGCGCGGCCAGGAGAGCCGTTCGTCCGGCGCCACCGACTCCCCTACGGGCGGGGTCTTGCCATCCCCGTACAGCTTCCAGCCCAACGCCATCAGGTCCTCCTCGAACGGCAGCTGAGCCAAGTAGCTCAGCGCTGAGGAATCGCACACTGGCAGACCGGACACGCCGACACCAGGGGCTTGGTGTCACGTTCGTGTTTCGGCCCCCTTGCAGGGTCCCGCCGCGAGCGAGCGAGTGGCGGGGGGCAAGGGGGTCCTTCGTCACACGAGCGACTCCAGGCCGTCGTCCAGCACGAGGGCCGCGATGCTCTCCACCGGTGGCCGGTGCGGCTGGTCAAGCCCCCTCATCCGCGCCGCGTGCAGGGCCAGCAGCAGGTTCAACCGCAGCGTCGGGTCGGTGGTGAAGGGACCCAGCAACCGCTCGAGCTTGCCGATCCGGTACCGCATCGTGTTGTAGTGGAAGTGCAGCCGGCGCGCGGACTCCGCGACGTTGAGGTTGGTCTCCAGCAGGACCCGCAGCGTGTCGCGCAGGTCGGTCGAGTCCGGGTCGCCGCCGGAGTCGGCCAACGGGCCGAGCACCTCGTCGACGTAGGAGCGCAGCTCGTTGCTGTCCGGGATCAGCGACAGGAGCCGGAACACCCCGAGCTGGTCGAAGTGGGTGACCGCGTGCCCGCCGTGGATCTCCTGGCCCACCACCAGCGCGCGCTGCGCCTGCTGGTAGGCCTCGGCCAACGCCGACAGCGACTCCGCCGGGCGCCCGATCCCGGTGCCGAGCAGCCGGCCGACCCGGCGCAGTCGCGCGTTGACCCGGGCGGTGACCGCGGCGACCAGGGCGGAGAGCTCCTCGGGGGTGCGCCCGTCCAGCGGCAGCACGGTGACGATCTCGGTCGCCAGTCCGGCGACCGCGGCGCCGGCCACCTCGGCGTCCACCGCGGCGCGCCAGCCGTCGGCGAGGCGGTCCAGCACGTCCAGCGCCCGGGTGGGGTCGGCGCTGGCGTCGGCCACCGTCTCGGTGCCGCTCACCAGGACGACGACCGGCCCGTCGAGCCGCCAGCCGAAGGACCGGGTGTAGGCCAGCGTCCGCTCGGTGTGCCCGACGACGCCACCGACCAGCCGGCGCACCAGGTCGCCCTGGAAGCGCAGCTCGACCGAGTGCACGGCCTGCGAGCGGATCTCCGACAGCGCGGCGATGACGGCGGCCTGCTCGAGGACCGCACCCGCGCCCAGCAGCATGGGGCCGTGCCGGTTCACCGCGACCAGCCAGCCGTGCCGCTGCTCGCCGGCCATGATCGGCGCGACGGCGTACTCCCCGGTCCCGCCGGGCAGCTCGTGGTGCCCGGGGACGAGCAGGATGCCGTCGGCGGGCGACAGGTCGGCATCGGCGAGCACGTCGGCCGGGGTGACCACGCTCTGGTCGGCCCGGTTGCCCGACAACCGCCGGGACGGCGTCAGGTCGGCGAAGGCGTCGTCCGCCGCCGCGTCCAGCAGCCACAGCCAGTCACGGATCTCGGCGACCTCCTCCGGCGGGCCGGCGCTGAACGCGACCTCGCGGTCCGGCCCCAGCCCGAGCACCGCGGCGCCGGCGAGGATGGTGGACGCCTGGGCGGTCACCTCGGCCAGCCCACCGCCGGACAGCGCGACGTCGATGAACTGGTTGTGCATCCGATTGGCGAGCGAGAGCGCCTGGGTCTGCTTGTCGATGATCGCGCCGAGCACCTCGGCGACGACCTCGTCCAGCCGGGTGCTGCTGGGCAGCGCGAGCACCGGGAAGCCACGGCGGTCGGCCTCGGCGAGGACCTCGGCCGGCATCTCCCCTGCCACGCTGCCCGGGCCGGCCTCGGAGCGGTAGGCCAGCGCGCCGCTGCCACCGCGCTGCAGCCGCTCGATGAGCGCCCGGCTCTGCGCCGGGTCCGCCTGCGGCAACCGGCCGCCCAGCACGACCAGCACGTCCGGGCCGGCGCCGGCGAGCGGCTCGGCCGGGTCGTCGACGGCGACGTGCCGCACGATGCGCCGGGTGCCGGTGGCACCTCCGACGACGATCGTGCCCTCGAGGCCGGGCAGCTCCAGCAGCTGGTCGACGGTGAGCCCCATGCTGTCCTGCAGGGTGCTCCGGTCGGCCGGCGGGACCTGCGACAGGACCGGTTCAGCAGACGGCGACACGGTACTGAAAGTAGCCGCCCGATCGCTGTGAGCGGCGTAGATCACGGATGCCTCACGTTCAGTCACTGTACGTACCCCCAAAACGCCGTGCACGAGACATCTGCACGAGATTCTGTCAGACGTCTCTGGACGGCAGTAGCCGAGCTTGGCGAGAATCGCCATACAGGCATCGGGGACGCGCCACTTAGGTTCGTTGCCCGGGACCTGTGCCGGCTCGGATGGTAGGCCGCCTGCGTTCCCGCGGGTCGGTCGACCTCCGTCCGGCGGAGGGGACCGGGACGGGGTCAGCCCAAGACAGGCTCCGTCGACCGCACGGGTGGAGGGCACATGCGCACCTACGAGAGCACCGACGGACAGACTGCCGCCGGTAGCCAGCAGACCACGACCCACCGCACTCCGCACTCCGGGCGGGCGGCACGGGCAGGCGTACCCACGATCCACCTGCCGCACACCACGGAACGGCACGGATCCGGGCACGGCCGCGCGTCCGTGCCGGCCCAGGCCAGCACCGGGGTCGCCGAGCTGCTCCGTGGCCCCGTCCGGTCGGCCCGGGTGCTGCTCAGCGTCCCGGCGGCGGTGTACCTCACCGTGCAGACGCCCTCGGGTCCCGACGTCGTCGGCGTGCTGGCCTCCGATGCGGCACGGCTGCCGCTGGGCTGCGTGCTGTTCCGGCCCTCGAACGGGCGACCGCTGGTGTCGGTGCCCAGCGGCGCACCCGCGCAGGTGGGCGGTGGCCGGCTGGTCGTCGGTGACCTGACGGTGAGTGCCGCGTCCTGGTGGGACCCGCGGCCCAAGCTGCCCACGGCGCAGCCGGCGCTGCTGCCCGAGGGCGTCCGCCAGCTGCGCGCGGCGCTCTACGGCGAGGGCGTGCCGCACAGCGCGTTCGTGCTGCCCGGCCTGCCCAGCGGTCCCAGCGGCCCGCTCGCCGCGCTGCGCGGCGCGGTCCGCCGGGCCGACCTCGACGCAGCGCTGCGCACCGCCACCCGGCTCGTCGGGCTGGGCCCCGGGCTGACCCCCGCCGGTGACGACGTGCTGGCCGGGACCACCGCCGGGCTGGTGCTGCTCGGGCACCCCGCGGCCGAGCGCTTCGGCGCCGGGGTCACCGCGCTGGCCGCCGGCCGGACCACCGAGCTCTCCCGGGCGCTGCTGCGGCACGCCGCAGCCGGTCGGGTCAGCGGCGAGTTCGCCGCGGTGCTCCGCGGGCTGGTGGGCGACGGGGCGCTCGCCCCGGCGATCCGGGCGCTGCTGGCGACCGGGTCGACCAGTGGCCGGGCTCTCGGGCTGGGGCTGTGCACCGCGATCGACCTGGTGGACCGCACCACCCGCCCGCGCTGACCGAGCCGGCCCGGGTCAGCCGCCCGGGCCGGGGAGCAGCGGGCCGAGGGAGTCCCACTGCGCGATCTGGCAGCCGTTCGTGCGGGCGAGCGCCAGGTCGACGTCCCTCCCGGCCCACCGGCCGGTGACGTGCGCGGTCTGCGGCCCGCCGTACTGCTGGCTGCACACCTGGTCGCCGGGCAGTGCCGCGAAGGGGTCCGCCAGGCCCCGCAGGTGCGCACACACCCCGGCGGGGTCCAGCAGGTCGCCGGTCGCCGGCTCGGCGCAGCTCAGCGTCCAGCGCTCGGGCGGCCCGCCCCCGCCGCGGTCCAGCACGACGACCAGCTCCCCGGTGGCCGGCCCGGTGGACGACGGAGCCGACGACGGTGCCGACGACGGTGCCGACGACGGTGCCGACGACGGTGCCGACGACGGTGCCGACGACGGTGCCGGGGCCGCTCCACCGTCCGACCCACAGGCGGAGAGCAGCAGCGCACCGAGCACCACGGCCGCTGAGATGCCCGGTGACGTGCTGGAACGGCCACCCTCCAGGGCCCCGCGCCGAGCTCGCGAGGCGTGGGGGGAAGGGTGGTCCTCCATCAGATGCGGGAGGCGGCGATGCTGGTGACCAGGATCGCCCGGGCGCCGAGCTCCCACAGCTCGTCCATCACCCGGTTGGTGTCGTCCTTGAGCACCATGGCGCGCACGGCGGACCAGTTCTCGGTCTGCAGCGGGCTGACCGTCGGCCCCTCGAGGCCGGGGGTGAGCGCGGTGGCCCGGGCCAGCAGCTCGTCCGGGCAGTCGTAGTCCAGCATCACGTACCGCCGGGCGACCAGGACACCCTGCAGCCGGCGGCGCAGCTGCGCGACGGCGGGGACGTCCTCGGCACCGGCCCGGCGGACCAGCACCGCCTCGCTGGCCAGCACCGGGTCGCCGATGATCCGCAGACCGGCCGCACGCAGCGTCGTCCCGGTCTCCACGACGTCGCAGACCGCGTCGGCGACGCCCAGCCGGCAGGCGGTCTCCACCGCACCGTCCAGCTTGACCACCGAGGCCTTCATGCCCGACTCGTCCAGGAACCGCTGCAGCAGCCCCGGGTAGGCGGTGGCGATCCGCCTGCCCTCCAGCTTGGCGACCTCGTCGACCGGGGAGTCGGCCGGGCTGGCGAAGCGGAAGGACGAGCGACCGAAGCCGAGCGGCATGACCTCGGCGGCGACCGTGCCCTCACCGTCGGTCGGCGTGGTCTCCAGCAGCATGTCGCGCCCGGTGATGCCGACGTCCAGGGTGCCGGCGGCGACGTAGACGGCGATGTCCCGCGGCCGGAGGTAGAAGAACTCGGTGTCGTTCTCCGGGTCGTAGACCGCCAGCTCGCTGGTGGTCCGGCGCTGCCGGTACCCGCTCTCGGCGAGCATCGCGGCCGCGGGCTCGCTCAGGACCCCCTTGTTCGGGACAGCGACGCGCAGCACAGCAGGAGCTCCTCGGTGAGGTGGTGGAACGGCCCCCTCGCAGGGTCCCGGCCCGAGCGGAGCGAGGGTCGGGGGGCGAGGGGGTCCTTCGTCACAGGTGAGCGTAGACGTCGTCGAGGGAGAGCCCGCGCGTGAGCATGAGCACCTGCACCCGGTAGAGGAGCTGGCTGATCTCCTCCGCCGTCCGGCCGGCGTCCTCGAACTCGGCGGCCATCCACGACTCGGCGGCCTCCTCGACGACCTTCTTGCCGGCGGCGTGCACGCCGTCCCGCACGGCGGTGACCGTGCCCGACGCAGGGTCCCCGGCCGCCACCTTGCCGCTCAGCTCGGTGAAGAGCTCGTCGAAGGACTTCACGCCTGCGCCACGCCGAAGCCGGTGCTCTGCCGGGGGGTGCGCAGGTCGCGCAGGACGAGCGCGGTCTGCAGCGCGGCGGCGGTCGCCTCCCAGCCCTTGTCCTCGGCCGAGTCGGCCATGCCGGCCCGGTCGCGGGCCTGCTGCTCGCCCTCGGTGGTGAGCACGCCGTTGCCCACCGGCTTGCCCGAGTCCAGCGCGACGCGGGTCAGCCCGGCGGTGAAGGAGTCGCAGACGTACTCGAAGTGCGGGGTCCCGCCGCGCACCACGACGCCGAGCGCGACCACGGCGTCGTGGGTGGCGGCCAGCGCCTGGGCGACCACGGGCAGCTCGATGGCACCGGGCACCCGGACCACGGTCGGCGTGGGGACGCCGGAGGCCTCGGCGCAGGCGACCGCCCGGCTGAGCAGCGACTCGGTGATCTCACCGTGCCAGGTGGTGGCCACGATGCCCAGGGTCAGGCCGGCGGCGTCGATCGGCTGCTGGGCGGGCGCTCCGGAGCCGCTCATGCGGGCTGCTCGTTCTGGCGCATCGGGACGTCGCTCCCCTCGGCGGCCGCCGGGCCGTCCGGTTCGATGATCTCCAACAGGTGTCCCATCCGGTCCCGCTTGGTGCGCAGGTAACCGACGTTGTCCACGGTCACGTGCGTGGGCAGCGAGACCCGGCCGGTGATCTTGAGACCGTAGCCCTCCAGCCCGGCGCGCTTGGCCGGGTTGTTGGTCAGCAGGCGCATGGTGTGCACACCGAGGTCGACCAGGATCTGCGCGCCGGTGCCGTAGTCGCGGGCGTCGGCGGGCAGGCCGAGGTCGAGGTTGGCGTCGACGGTGTCCACGCCGGTGTCCTGCAGCTGGTAGGCCTGCAGCTTGTGCAGCAGGCCGATGCCCCGGCCCTCGTGCCCGCGGATGTAGAGGACGACGCCGCGGCCCTCGTGCGCGACGGCGGCCAGCGCGGCGTCCAGCTGCGGGCCGCAGTCGCAGCGCAGCGAGCCGAACACGTCGCCGGTGAGGCACTCGGAGTGCACCCGCACGAGCACGTCGTCGCCGTCGGCGATGTCGCCGTAGACGAAGGCCACGTGCTCGCGCTCGTCGTAGGAGCTGCGGTAGCCCACGGCGGTGAACTCCCCCGCCCGCAGCGGCACCCGGGCCTCGGCCACCCGCTCGACGAGCTTGTCGAAGCGCTTGCGGTAGGCGATCAGGTCGGCGATGGAGACCATGACCAGGTCGTGCTCGTCGGCGAAGACGCGCAGCTCCTCGCCCCGCGCCATGCCGATCGGGTCCTTCTCGCTGACGACCTCGCACAGCGTCCCGGAGGGGCGCAGGCCGGCCAGGACGGCGAGGTCGACGGCGGCCTCGGTGTGACCGGGGCGGCGGAGCACCCCGCCGTCCCTGGCGCGCAGCGGCACGATGTGGCCGGGGCGGGCCAGGTCGGTGGCGCTGGTCTCGGCCGAGGCGAGGGTGCGGATGGTGTGCGCCCGGTCCGCGGCGGAGATGCCGGTGGTCACGCCCTCCCGGGCGTCCACGGTCACGGTGTAGGCGGTGCCGCGGCGGTCCTGGTTCACCCGGAACATCGGCGGCAGGTCCAGCCGGTCGGCGTCCTCCTCGGAGACGGCGACGCAGATGTAGCCGGAGGTGTAGCGGACCATGAAGGCCACCAGCTCCGGGGTGGCGAGCTCGGAGGCGAAGATCAGGTCGCCCTCGTTCTCGCGGTCCTCGTCGTCGATGACCACGACGGGGCGGCCGCGCTTGATCGCCGCGATGGCGCTCTCCACGGAGTCCAGCGTGAACCCGCTCTGCACCTCGGTCACCGGCGTGCTCCCAACAGTCGCTCGACGTACTTCGCGATCACGTCCACCTCCAGGTTGACGGTGTCACCGGGAGCGCGCTCGCCCAGGGTGGTCTCACGCAGTGTGGTGGGGATCAGGCTGACCTCGAACCACGGCTCCGGGTCGTCCGCCAGCCCGCTGACGGTGAGGGAGACGCCGTCGACGGTGATCGACCCCTTCTCCACGACGTAGCGGGCCAGGTCGGCCGGGACGGCGATCCGCACGACCTCCCAGTCGTCGCCGGGCGTCCGGGACACCACGGTGCCCACCCCGTCGACGTGGCCCTGGACGATGTGCCCGCCCAGCCGGGTCTGCGGGGTGACGGCGCGCTCGAGGTTGACCGGGTCGCCGGCCCGGACGTCGCCCAGGCTGCTGCGCCGCAGCGTCTCGGCCATCACGTCGGTGCTCCAGACGCCGCCGTCGCCGTCGGGCTGGACGCCCGTGACGGTCAGGCAGACGCCGTTGACCGCGATCGAGTCGCCCAGGGCGACCCCCTCCAGCGCCTTGCGGGCCCGGATGCGCAGCACCGCACTGTCGGCGCCGTCCTGGCGCACGACCAGGGTGCCGAGCTCTTCCACGATGCCGGTGAACACCTCAGCTCCCTCCGCCGGTCGTTCCTGGCCCCCCAGTGTGCCGGGTGGACCGCAACCGGATCTGCACGTCCCCGCCCAGGCGGGTGACATCGGTGACGTGCAGGTGCAGCGCGGAGGTGATGGTGGTGATTCCCAGGTCCCCCACCAGCGAGGCGCCGGCGCCCAGCAGCTGGGGTGCGACGTGCACCACGGCCTCGTCGACGAGGCCGGCGGCGAGGAAGGCGGCGGCCAGCGTGGGACCGCCCTCGAGCAGCACCCGGCGGACGTCGCGGTCGTACAGCTCGGCGAGCAGGGCGGCGGGGTCCGTGGCCCGGCTGACGTGGGTCGGGGCGGCGGTGTCGTGCACGCGGGCGGTGGCCGGCACCCGGCCGCGGCGGTCGAGGACCACGCGCAGCGGCTGGCGCTCGGCATTGCGGCCGTCGGCGTCGCGGACGGTGAGCTGCGGGTCGTCGGCCAGCGCCGTCCCGGAGCCGACGAGCACGGCATCGCAGCCGGCCCGCAGCCGGTGCACCTCGGCCCGGGCCTCGGGTCCGGTGATCCACCGGCTGGTGCCGTCGGCGGCGGCGACCCGGCCGTCCAGGGTGCTGGCCACCTTCCACACCACGTGCGGCCGGTGTTCGGTGACGCCGGTGAGCCAGGCGGCGAGCGCGCCGACCTCGGCCTCGGCCTGCTCGGCTCCGAGCACCACGTCGATGCCGGCCGCGCGCAGCCGCACGGCCCCGCCACCGGCCAGCCGGGTCGGCTCGGGGACGGCGACGACCACCCGGGCGACCCCGGCGGCGACCAGGGCGTCGGCGCACGGCCCGGTGCGGCCGGTGTGCGCGCACGGCTCGAGGGTGACGACGGCGGTGCCGCCGCGGGCCCGCTCGCCGGCCTGGGCCAGCGCCTGCACCTCGGCGTGCGGTCCACCGGGCGGCGACGTGGCACCCTCCCCCACCACCGTGCCGGCGGCGTCGAGGAGCACCGCGCCGACCGGCGGGTTGGGGCTCGTGGTGCCGAGGACCCGGAGCCCGAGCGCGCGGGCACGGGCCATCGCCGCCTGCTCGGCGGGGGTCACCGGACGGCCAGTGCCCGCAGTCCGGCGATCGCCGCGGCGGGGTCGTCCGCGCCGTAGACGGCGGAGCCGGCGACGAAGACGTCGGCCCCGGCGTCAGCGGCCTCGATGATGGTGTCGGCGTTGATGCCGCCGTCGACCTCGAGGAACAGCTGCAGGTGACCGGTCTGCACCAGCCGGCGGGCCTCCCGGACCTTGGGGAGCACCTCGGGCATGAAGGACTGACCGCCGAAGCCGGGTTCGACGGTCATCACGAGCAGGGTGTCGAACTCCGGCAGCACGTCGAGGTAGGCCTCCAGCGGGGTGCCCGGCTTCAGTGCCAGTCCGGCGAGGGCCCCGGCGGCCTTGAGGTCCCGCGCCACCGCGCGCGGGTCGCGGCACGCCTCGGCGTGCACCGTGACGTTGCGGGCGCCGGCCTCGGCGTAGCCCGGGGCCCAGCGCTCGGGGTCCTCGATCATCAGGTGGCAGTCCAGCGGCACCGGGCTGACCCGCTGGATCGCCTGCACGACCGGGAGGCCCAGGGTCAGGTTGGGCACGAAGTGGGCGTCCATGACGTCGACGTGCACCCAGTCGGCGTCGGCGATCCGCTGGACCTCGTCGGCGAGCCGGGCGAAGTCCGCGGACAGCAGGCTGGGCGCGATCATGGGTTCCCGGGACACGGGGAGATCGTAGGTGGCGCGCCACCTCCACCCCGCCGTGTGCCGTCAGCCCGAGCCGACGACGGCGCGCTCGCGGGCGGCCGCCCACAGCAGCCGGCTGATCTGCTCCTCGTCGGGGTCGGTGAGCGGGTCCCCGGTCAGGTGCCGCCGCCGGTGGGACAGCGACGCCGTCACCCCGATCCACGGGGTGTGCAGCTCGGCCGGGTACCACGCCACCCGGCTGCCGAAGACCCCGTGCAACCGGCGCCGCTGCGCGGACCGGGCGATGACGACGGTCGGCGCCCGCGCCGGCCGCTGGCGCAGCAGCCAGCGCAGGGCGGCCAGGCCGTCGGCGTGGTGCACGTAGACGTCGCAGATGGAGATGACCGCGGGCTGGTCGTCCAGCGCTCGGAGCGCGAGGCCGACCAGGTCGCTCAGCGCGCCGGCGTCCCCACGCAGGTCACCGCGGGCGGCCACCACCACGACACCGTCCCGGTGGCGCACCTCCACGGTGAACCCGTCCGCCATCGTCACCCCCAGCCGCCGCCGCCGACTGCGGGGCGGGTCCGTTGCATCGGCGGGTGGGGGTCCCGGCAAACCTGGCAGCCGGGACCCCGACGGTTGGGCGTGACCCGGCGCGCGCGGCCGGCTGCGCTGCGTCCACGCAGGACGGGTCAGGCCCTGCGGCGCAGCAGGGCCATGAACATCGCGTCGGTGCCGTGCCGGTGCGGCCACAGCTGCGCGGAGTCCCCGCGGGCCAGCCCGGGCACCTCGGGGAACAGCGGCGCCACGGGCAGCACCTCCACGTCGTGCCGTGCCGCGGCCGCCGCCACGACGTCCACCGTCTCGGCGTCGTGCGGGGAGCAGGTCACGTAGGCCACCACCCCCCCGGGCCGCACCGAGGCCAGCGCGCCGTCCAGCAGCCGGCGCTGCAGGTCCGCCAGCGGAGCGACGTCGTCCGCGGTGCGCCGCCAGCGCACCTCGGGCCGGCGGCGCAGCGCGCCCAGCCCGGTGCAGGGCGCGTCGAGCAGCACCCGGTCGAAGGACCCGGCCGGCCAGCCCGGCTCGGTGCCGTCGGCGACCAGGACCTCGACGTCGTCCTCACCGGTGAGCGAGCCGCGCACCAGCTCGGCGCGGCGCTCGCTGCGGTCGGCGGCGGTGAGCCGCACCCCCGCGGGGCGGACGGCGGCCAGCAGCCCCGCCTTGCCGCCGGGGCCGGCGCACATGTCGAGCCAGGCGGCGTCCGGGCCCTCGAGGGGTGCGCGGACCAGCGCGAGCGCGGCGAGCTGGCTGCCCTCGTCCTGGACCGCCGCTGCGCCGGAGCGGACGGCGGCGAGCTTGCCGGGGTCGCCGCCCGGCAGCCGGACGGCGTACGGCGACCACGGCCCGGGCTCACCACCGGACTGCTCGGCGAGCTCCCCCCGGTCGATGTGCCGGGCTACCAGGTGCACCTCGGGCGCGGCGTCGTCGGCGAGCAGCGCCGCCTCGACCTCGGCCGGGTCGTCCAGCGCGTCCCGCCAGGCCTCGACGATCCAGCGCGGGTGGTCGGTGTGCAGCGACAGCCGGGCGACCTCGTCGGCCGGGGCGAGCCGGTCCAGCCAGGCGGCCCGGTCACCGCCCGCGGCGACCTTGCGCAGCACCGCGTTGACCAGGCCCGAGGCGCCGGTGCCGACGATCGCCCGGGTCAGCGCCACCGTGGTGTCGACCGCGGCGTGCGCCGGGACCCGCAGGTCGATGAGCTGGTAGGCGCCCAGCCGCAGCAGGTCCAGCACCTTGGGGTCCAGCTCGGCGAGCGGCCGGGACACCAGGGTGGCCAGGACGGCGTCCAGGGTGCCGGTGGCCCGCAGCGTGCCGTAGGCGAGCTGGGTGGCGAAGGCGGCGTCGCGCGGCTCGAGCTGGCGCTCGCGGAGCAGCTGGGGCAGCAGCAGGTTGGCGTAGGCGTCCCGGCTGGAGACGCCGTCGAGCACGTCGTAGGCGGTGAGCCGGGCGCCGTCCAGGACCGGCCGGTGCCGCCGGGACTGCGGCCGCTGGTTGCCGGTGCCCGGGTCGTTGCGCCGTTTGGAACCCGCGCGCCGGGCCGGGCCCGTCATGCGCCCACCTGCTCACCCAGGCGCTCGCCGGGCTCGGGCCGCGCGCCGCGGGCCCAGTCGAGGGCGGGCAGCATCCGCTTGCCCGCCGGCTGGACCTCGGTCAGCCGCACCGCGCCCCGCCCGGTGCCGGCCAGCACCCCGGTCGGGCCGACCGACAGCTCCCCCGGCTCCAGCGAGAGCGAGGACGACAGCGGCTCGACCGGCGCCAGCCGCAGCCGGTTGCCGCGCCAGGTGGTCCAGGCGCCGGGGGCCGGGGTGACACCGCGGACCCGGCGGTCGACGACGTGGGCCGGCAGCGTCCAGTCGACCCGCGCGTCCGCCGTCTCGATCCGCGGCGCGAGGCTCACCCCCTCGGCCGGCTGGGGTTCGGCGCGCAGCGAGCCGTCGGCGATGCCGTCCAGCGTGGCGACCAGCAGCCCGGCACCGCTGACCGCGAGCCGGTCGAGCAGGTCGCCGGCGGTGTCCCGGGGGCCGATCGGCTCGGTGACGACGCCGAAGACCGGGCCGGTGTCCAGGCCCGCCTCCAGCAGGAACGTCGCCGCCCCGGTGACCTCGTCGCCGGCCATGACCGCGTGCTGCACCGGGGCGGCACCGCGCCAGGCCGGCAGCAGGGAGAAGTGCAGGTTGACCCAGCCGTGCCGGGGCAGGTCCAGCGCCGCCGGGGGGACCAGCGCGCCGTAGGCCACCACCGGCGCGCAGTCGACGGCGAGGTCGCGCAGGGTCGCCAGGAACTCCGGCTCGCGGGGTGACCGAGGCTGGAGGACGGGGATGCCGGCGGCGTCGGCGCTCTCGGCCACCGGGGAGCGGCTGGTCCGCCGGCCCCGGCCGGCCGGGGCGTCCGGCCGGGTGAGGACGGCGGCCACCTCGTGGTCCGACCCGAGCAGCGCGTCCAGCGCCACCACGGCGGGGGCAGGGGTGCCGGCGAACAGGAGCCTCAGTGGGGGCTCACCTTCACGACCGGCGCCGGGAGGGGCGAGCCGTCGGGCAGGTAGGCCTGCTCGCCCTGCCAGGGGGCGCCCTGGAGCACCGACAGCGCCGCCTCGCGGGCCTCGGCGTCCAGCCGGTCGACGAACAGCACGCCGTCGAGGTGGTCGGTCTCGTGCTGGATGGCGCGGGCCAGCTTGTGCGAGCCCTCGACCCGGATCGGCTCGCCGTGCATGTTCCAGCCGGTGGCCGCCACGTAGAGGTGCCGGCGGCAGTCGAAGCGGAAGCCGGGGATCGACAGGCAGCCCTCGGCGTCCTCCTCGGTCTCCTCGCCCACCGGCGTGACGTCGGGGTTGACCAGGTGACCGACCTCGCCGTCGACGTACCAGGTGAAGACGCGCAGGCCGACGCCGATCTGCGGCGCGGCGATGCCCGCCCCGCCCGCGGCGTGCATGGTGTCGGTCAGGTCGGCGACGAGCTGGCGCAGCTCCGCGTCGAAGTCGACGACGGGGGCGGCCGGGGTGCGCAGCACCGGGTCGCCCATGATCCGGATGGGGGTGACGCTCACCGGACGATCGTAGGTGTCGCGCCGTGTGCCTCCAGGGGGCGACCTCCGCAGGGCGACGTCGCTACGGTGCCCGTGTGACCCCGTTCACGGCCCATCACGCCCGCGCCCTGGTGAGCAGCACCGTCGACGGACTGTCGGTCGGGCTGGCCGAGGCGGCCCTCGACCACCCAGCCCGCTCGCCCGCCCGCCGGCGGCTGTACCTGGCCGCGGGTTCCGCCGCGGCCCTGGACGCCGCGGTCCAGGAACTGCCCGCGCTCCGGCTGGCGGTGCGCGGGGTGGAACCGGAGCCGGTGAGCCCCGGGGAGCTGGCGAACTGGCTGGACCAGGGGCTGGTCACCGGTGCCTGGGGGCTGGCGGTGACCGTGGCCGACGGACCCCTGGCCCGGGTGCTGCGGCGACGCGGCGCGCGGCACCCGCACCTGCTGCTCGGGGTGGCCGTCGGCGTGGCCACCGCCGCCTCGACGCTCCCCGCCCGGTGGCGGCAGGCCACGATGCGCGCCCTCACCGACCGCGGGACGACGACGCTGGACGACGAGCTCGCGGCCCTGCTGGACTCACCCACGAGTTGAGTGGGCCCCCGTGCAGGAGCCGCGAGTGGTGGGGCGGCGGCCCCTCTTCAGGGGCCCGCGCCGAGCCTGCGAGGCGTGAGGGGAGAGGGGTCCTTCATCAGGCGAGCTCGAGCGGGTCCAGCTGGACGCGGACGTGCTCGGGTGCCTTCTTGGCGCTGCGGACCCCCTGCACCTCGTGCAGCGCGCGGGCCAGCGCCATCCCGTCGCTGCGCCGCACACGCACCAGGTAGCGCTCGCGCTCCCCCTCCTGCCCCGGGCGCGGCGGCTCGGGCACCGGCCCGAGGACGTCGGCGCCCTCGGGCAGCCGCAGCGCCGCCAGGAACTCGGCGAGCGCCGCCGGTGATGCCGACAGCGAGGCCATCCGGGTGATCGGCGGGAAGCCCAGCTCCCGCCGGTCGGCCAGCTCCCGGACGGCCAGCCCGGCGGGGTCCCAGCGCACCAGGGCCTGGACGACCGGGTGCGCGGCGTCGGCGGCGACCACCACCTGGCCGCCGGGACGGACCAGCGCGGCCGCGTTCGTCCAGCGGCGCATCGTCTCCTCCCCCGCCCGCAGGTCGGCGCGGCCGAGCAGCGCCCAGGAGTCCAGCAGCAGGGCGGCGCCGTACCCGCCCTCGGCCACCGGCTCGGCCCCCGGGGTGGCGACGACGATCGCCGGGTCGCCGGAGACCGTGGCGAGCACCCCGGAGGTCCGGCCGGAGACCCGCACCGCGGCCCCCGGGAACGCCCGGCCCAGCTCCTCCGCGGTGCGCGAGGCGCCGATGACGGCGGCCCGGAGCTTGGTGCCGTGGCAGTGCGGGCAGTCGAAGGTCGCCGCCGGCCGCGCGCACCAGCGGCACGCGGCGATCCGGACCCCGCCGGCTCCCGGCGACGGGGCGATCCCGAGCGGTCCGGCGCAGTGCGCGCAGCGGGCCGGGGCCCGGCAGCGGTCGCAGACCAGGGAGGGGACGTAGCCGGAGCGCGGCACCTGGATGAGCACCGGCGTCCCGTCGGCAAGCGCCCGGCGGGCGGCGGCGAACCCGAGCGTGGGCAGCCGGGCCGAGCGCGCCCCTGGGTCCCGGGCGAGCTCGAAGTCGCTGCCGAGCGCCTCCACCCGGGGCGCGGCCGCCCGCAGCGTGGCGCGGTCGGCGATCAGCTCGTGCGCCCAGCCGGACTCCACCAGCAGCGCGGCCTCGGCGGTGCGGGCGGTACCGGCGATGACCGCGGCGCAGGACGCCAGGTGGGCCCGGTGCACCAGCACGTCGCGGGCGTGCGGGTAGGGGGCGCGGGGCTCGGCGTGCAGGTCGTCGCCGTCGTCCCAGATCACCACCAGGCCGAGGTTGCGGACCGGGGCGAACACCGCGCCGCGGGTGCCCAGCACGACCTGGGCGGTGCCCCGCGAGGCCGACAGGAAGCGGCCGTAGCGGGTGTCGGGGGTGGCGTCGGCGCGCAGCACCGCGACCGACCCGGCCGGCAGCAGCCGCTCGGCCGCGGCGGCCAGCCGGTCCAGGTCCTTGCCGTCGGGGACGACCACGAGCGCGCCGCGGCCGCCGGACAGCGCCGCCTGGGCCAGCTCGGCCAGCCGGGTGGGCCAGTCCTCCCCCGGCAGCGCGGTCCACACCGCCCGGGCGGGGTGGCCCGCGGCGACGGCGCCGAGCAGCTCCGGTCCGGTCGGGTAG
>NZ_SJEX01000095.1 GCF_005930495.1 Modestobacter excelsi
ACGCCGCCAGCGTTCGTCCTGAGCCAGGATCAAACTCTCCGTAGATGATTTGATCACAGCTGAGACCGAGAGTTGGCACTCTCGTTCAATCAACCAAAGGAACCCCACGAACCCCGAAGAATCCGCATATGGGGGTATAGATACTTGGCACTGACTTTCGGCACGCTGTTGAGTTCTCAAGGAGCGGACGCGCGGAGAACCAGACCCTGGAAGGTCGTCGTCCCCGGCGGCTTGGACCACGTTACGCCGTGCACGGCTCGCTGTCACACCCGGGGGTCTGACCTTGCGGCTCCCGGCCCTTTCGGCCCGGTCTCGCTCGGCGCAAAGAAGAAGTTACGCGGCCCCGGGGGGCTCGTCAAACCCGGGGGGCACCCAATCGCCTCTCTTCCGGTGCTCCTGCCCCTCTGTGGGGGTGAAACCGCAGGTCGCCAGGCGTCTGGGCCTTCGATGGTGCGACCCAGCTCACGTGACGGTGCGGTGTCCGGGCGCCTCATCCGTCTCAGGAGCCACAGATCGGGCCCGTCAGAGGCCGAGCAGGGACTCGATCCCGACGGTCAGGCCGGGGCGGTTGCCGATCTCCCGGACCGCGAGGAGGACCCCGGGCATGAAGGAGGCCCGGTCGTAGGAGTCGTGTCGCAGGGTCAGCGTCTCCCCCGCCGACCCCATGAGCACCTCCTGGTGCGCGACCAGGCCGGTGAGCCGGACGGCGTGCACCGGGATCCCCTCGACGTCTGCACCGCGGGCACCGGGGAGTGAGTCGGACTCCCGGGTGGCATCGGGCGCAGCCGGCACGCCGGCCGCACGACGAGCCGCGGCGACGAGCCGGGCGGTGCGGGCGGCCGTCCCGGACGGGGCATCGACCTTGGCCGGGTGGTGGAGCTCGACGATCTCCACGGAGGGGAAGAAGCGGGCCGCCTCGGCGGCGAAGCGCATGAGGAGCACGGCGCCGATCCCGAAGTTGGGGGCGATGAGCACGCCCACCTCGGGCTTGGGCCGGAGCCAGTCGGCGATCGTGGCCAGCCGCTGCTCGTCGAAGCCCGTCGTCCCCACGACGCAGTGGATGTTCTGGTCGATGCAGAAGCGGATGTTCTCCATGACCGAGTCCGGCCGGGTGAAGTCGACGACGACCTGCGCGCCGGCGTCGGCGACGTTGAACAGCCAGTCACGCTCGTCGACCATCGCGACCAGTTCCAGGTCCTCGGCCTCGTCGACGGCGCGGCAGACCTCGGTGCCCATCCGGCCCCGGGCACCCAGCACCCCGACCGAGATCAGCGGTGCTTCCCCGGAGGTCGGGGTGGGAGGGGCGTCGTCCGGCGAGGTCGTCACCCCGCGATGCTCACCAACAGGAGGTCGGGACGCAAGGCGGCCGTCTCCCCACCGGCAGCTCAGCCGGGCGTGCGGGTCCGCCGGGTGGCGACCAGCCGCCACAGCAGCAGGCCGACGACGACCCCGGCCGAGTCGGCGACGAAGTCACCGATCGAGGCGTCCCGGTCCACCAGGGGAGTCCCCTGCAGCAGCTCGCTGCCCGCGGCGTAGAGGACCAGCAGGGCAGCGAGCACGCTCTGGCCGACGCCGGCCCAGCGGCCGGTGGAGGCCAGCACCGCGAACAGCGAGAAGTGGACGACCTTGTCCACCCCCGGGGGGCTGGACGGCACGTCCCCCGGCGGCGCGAAGAGCACGGCCAACGAGACGAGCACGGCGACGGCGAAGGCCCCACGAGCCAGCGCGCCGTGCTCCCGGAGCGGACCGGTCACCGGCTCAGGCGAGCAGCCGGTCGAGGTCGCGGTCCTTGTAGGGACCCACGACGGCCAGACAGGTGGGACGGGTCAGCAGGTCGGCGGCGACCGCACGCACCTGTTCCTCGTCGACCCCGTCGAGCAGGTCGAGGACCTGCTGCACCGACAGGTACTCCCCGAAGGACAGCTCGCTCTTGCCGAGCCGGCTCATCCGGGACCCGGTGTCCTCCAACCCGAGGACCAGACCGCCCTTGAGCTGGCCCACCGCGCGGGCCACCTCCTCCGACGTCAGCCCGGAGGCGGCCACCGCGCCCAGCTCGGCGCGGACCAGCCGGAGCACCTCGGGCACGCGCTTGGGCGAGCAGCCGGCGTAGACCGAGAAGGTCCCGGTCCCGGCGTAGTGGGTGAGGGAGGACCCGACGCTGTAGACCAGGCCGCGCTTCTCCCGGACCTCCTGGAACAAGCGCGAGCTCATCCCGCCGCCGACCGCAGCGTCCAGGACGGCCGCTGCGTACCGGCGGTCGTCCAGGCGCCCCATCCCGAGGCTGCCCAGCAGCAGGTGGGTCTGCTCGGTGCGCCGGTGGATCAGTCCGGCGGGCCGGGCGGGCGCGGTCAGGACCGCATCGTCCCCCAGCCGCAGGGGGTCCGGTCGCGCTCCCCCGGTGAGCCGGTCCCCGAAGGCCGCGGTCACCAGGTCCAGCACCTGGGCGTGGTCGACCCGGCCGGCGGCCGAGACGACGATGGAGGGCACGGCGTACCGATCCCGGTACCAGCCGTCGACGTCGTCCCGGGTGAGGGACTCGATCGACTCGACCGTCCCCAGCACCGACCGCCCCAGCGGGGTGTCGCCGAACAGCGTCTCGGCGTGCAGGTCGTGCACGGCGTCGGCGGGCTCGTCGTCGCGCATGGCGATCTCCTCGAGCACCACCGTGCGTTCGGACTCCAGGTCCGGCGCCGTGTTCAGCGCGTCGGTGACCAGGTCACCGAGCATCGCCACCGCGAGCGGGAGGTCGCTGGCGAGCACGTTCGCGTAGTAGCAGGTGTGCTCCTTGGCGGTGAAGGCGTTCATCTCACCGCCGACGGCGTCCATCGCCGTGGCGATCTCCAGCGCCGTCCGGCTGCGCGTCCCCTTGAACAGCAGGTGCTCGAGGAAGTGCGAGGAACCGCCCAGCGCCGGGCTCTCGTCCCGGGAGCCGACGCCGACCCAGATGCCCAGGGTCGCCGAGAGGACCCCGGGCATGGTCTCGGTGAGCACCCGCAGGCCGCCGGGCAGCTCGGTGCGCTCCACCCGGCCACCGAACTCGTCGACGTCGAGCACCTCGGTCACCCCGGGCGCATTCGTACCGGCCGGGGCCGGGGCGGGCGCCGCAGCGCCCACCCCGGCCCCGGTCAGGTGGTCCGTCGTCGTGTCACGCCTCCACGGGAGCCGCGGCCTCGGCCGGGGCCGGGTCGGTCGCCGCAGCGGCGTCGCCCTCGACGACCGGCACCAGGCTGATCTTGCCCCGGGCGTCGATGTCGGTGATCTCGACCTGCAGCTTGTCGCCGACGTTGGCGACGTCCTCGACCTTGGCGATCCGCTTGCCGTTGCCCAGCTTGCTGATGTGCACCAGACCGTCCCGGCCCGGCAGCAGCGAGACGAACGCGCCGAACGCCGTCGTCTTCACCACGGTGCCGAGGAACCGCTCGCCGACCTTGGGCAGCGTCGGGTTCGCGATCGCGTTGATCCGGTCCACGGCCGCCTGGGCGGACGGGCCATCCGAGGCGCCGACGTAGATCGTGCCGTCGTCCTCGATGGTGATGTCGGCGCCGGTCTCGTCCTGGATCGCGTTGATCATCTGGCCCTTGGGGCCGATGACCGCGCCGATCTTGTCGACCGGGATGCGCACCGTGGTCACCCGCGGGGCGAAGGGGCTCATCTCGTCCGGGCCGTCGATCGCCTCGAGCATGACGTCGAGGATGTGCAGCCGGGCCGCACGGGCCTGGGTCAGCGCACCCGCGAGGACGTCGGAGGGGATGCCGTCGAGCTTCGTGTCCAGCTGGAGGGCCGTGACGAAGTCCTTGGTGCCGGCGACCTTGAAGTCCATGTCACCGAACGCGTCCTCGGCACCGAGGATGTCGGTCAGCGCGACGTACTGCGTCTGGCCGTCGACCTCGTCGGAGACCAGGCCCATGGCGATGCCGGCGACCGGCGCCTTCAGCGGCACACCGGCGTTGAGCAGGGCCAGCGTCGAGGCGCAGACCGAGCCCATCGAGGTGGAGCCGTTGGAGCCGAGGGCCTCGGAGACCTGACGGATGGCGTAGGGGAACTCCTCGCGGTCCGGCAGCACGGGCAGCAGCGCCCGCTCGGCCAGCGCGCCGTGGCCGATCTCGCGGCGCTTGGGCGAGCCCACCCGACCGGTCTCACCGGTGGAGTACGGCGGGAAGTTGTAGTTGTGCATGTAGCGCTTGCGGGTGATCGGGTTCAGCGTGTCCAGCTGCTGCTCCATGCGGAGCATGTTCAGCGTGGTGACGCCCATGATCTGGGTCTCGCCGCGCTCGAACAGCGCCGAGCCGTGCACCCGCGGCAGGACCTCGACCTCGGCCGACAGCGGCCGGATGTCGGTGAGGCCGCGGCCGTCGATGCGCACCTTGTCGCGCAGGATGCGCTGCCGGACGACCTTCTTGGTGACGGCGCGGAAGGCCCCGGAGACCTCCTTCTCGCGACCCTCGAACTGGCCGGCCAGCGCGGCCTTGACCTCGTCCTTGAGCGCGTCGGTGGCCTCCTCCCGCTCCTGCTTGCCGGCGATGGCCTGGGCCACGGCGAGCTTCTCCGACGCCTGGGCCTCGACCGCGGCGTAGACGTCGTCCTGGTAGTCCAGGAAGCGGGGGAAGTGCGCCTCGGGCTTGGCGGCCTTGCCGGCCAGCTCGCTCTGCGCCTGGCACAGCGCCTTGATGAACGGCTTGGCGGCCTCGAGGCCCTGGGCCACGACCTCCTCGGTCGGGGCGGTGGCCCCACCGGCGACCAGCTCGATGGTCTTCTCGGTGGCCTCGGCCTCGACCATCATGATCGCGACGTCACCGTCGGGCAGGACCCGGCCGGCCACGACCATGTCGAAGACGGCGTCCTCGAGCTCGGTGTGGGTCGGGAAGCCGACCCACTGGCCGTTGATCAGCGCCACCCGGGTGCCGCCGACCGGGCCGGAGAACGGCAGGCCGGAGAGCTGGGTGGAGGCCGAGGCGGCGTTGATGGCGAGCACGTCGTACACGTGGTCGGGGTCCAGCGACAGCACCGTGATGACGACCTGGACCTCGTTGCGCAGGCCCTTGGCGAAGGTCGGGCGCAACGGGCGGTCGATCAGCCGGCAGGTGAGGATCGCGTCCTCGGACGGCCGGCCCTCGCGGCGGAAGAACGAGCCGGGGATCTTGCCGATCGCGTACATGCGCTCTTCGACGTCGACCGTCAGCGGGAAGAAGTCGAACTGGTCCTTGGGCTGGCGGCCGGCCGTGGTGGCCGACAGCAGCGTGGTGTCGCCCATCGTGGCGACGACGGAGCCGGCCGCCTGCTTGGCGAGGCGGCCGGTCTCGAAGGTGACGGTGCGGGAGCCGAGGGCTCCGTTGTCGATCACCGCGGAGGCGGTGAAGACGCCGTCCTCGGCGTCGAAGTCGGTCTCTGTCGTGGGTGCGGACATCGTGTCCTCTTCCTACGTCGCATACGGCGACGTCCTCTTCGCGGCTCTGCGCCGGCGGTGTCCGGGGCGACCGGTTCTCGATCGAAGCCCTCGGGGGGCGCTCTCGCGGGGTCCTGCGCTCAGGCTCGCTGCGTCCCGGGGGCCACTACCGAGGACCGGCCCTCGCGGGGCGGCCGGCGGAGTGCCGGTGTGCCCGTGCGGCGGGTGCCGCACGAGAGAGGGGACCGTCCCGGTGGTGCCGGAGCGGTCCCCTCGGTGGTGCTAGCGGCGCAGGCCGAGCCGCTCGATGAGCGAGCGGTACCGGTTGATGTCGGTCTTGGCCAGGTAGTTCAGCAGCCGCCGCCGGCGGCCGACCAGCAGGAGCAGGCCCCGCCGGCTGTGGTGGTCGTGCTTGTGCTGCTTGAGGTGCTCGGTCAGGTCGCTGATCCGTCGGGTCAGCATCGCGACCTGCACCTCGGGGGAACCGGTGTCGTTCTCGACCGTCGCGTACTCGGTCATGATCTGCTTCTTCGTCGCGCTCTCCAGCGCCATGGTGCCTCCAGGGCAGGTCACGTGTGGCCCCCGGTCTGTGTCACGGGGGCAGCATGCACACACGTCGGTCTCCCGACGTCGGGGACAAGGTTACACAGGTGCGCGAACGCACTGTCGTGCCGAGTGGGGGCCGGAGGCTCCCGCGCAGGCGCGACGCAGCGGCTCAGCGTGACCGGGAACGGCAGCTGGCCGCGGTGCGATCCGCCAGGATCGCGATGTCACAGCCCCAACCCCAGGACGGCGCGGGTCCGGACGACGTCGTCGCCCATGGCCGCCAGCAGCTCCGGGACGCCGGAGAAGTTCAGCATCGGGCGCAGCCGCTCCACGAACTCCACCCCGACGTGCTCGCCGTAGAGGTCGCCGTCGAAGTCGAGGAGGTGCGCCTCCACCGTGCGCCGGGCACCGGAGAACGTCGGGTTGCTGCCGACCGAGATGGCCGCCGGGTGGCTGCTGCGGCTGGTGCCGTGGTGGTCGCGCAGCACGAGCCGGCCGGCGTAGACCCCGTCGGCCGGGACGGCGGTGTGCGCGGGGCTCTCCACGTTCGCCGTCGGGTAGCCCAGCTCGCGGCCGCGCCGGTCGCCGCGCACGACCACGCCGTCGACCCGGTGCGGGCGGCCCAGCGCGAGGGCCGCCGAGGCCATGTCCCCTGCCGCCACGCAGGCCCGGATGTAGGTCGAGGAGATGGTGACCTCGCCGTCCCCGGACGGGTCGGGCGCCGAGCCGACGACGGTCAGGTCGACCCCTTCCACCCCGAAGCCGAACCGGCGCCCGTCGGCGGCCAGCGTCTCCACGGTGCCGGCGGCCTTGTGCCCGTAGGTGAAGTTGCGCCCCACCACGACCTGCGCCGCGTACAGGTGCTCGACGAGCACGGTGTGGGTGAACTCCTCCGGGGTGAGCCGGCTGAACTCAGCAGTGAACGGCAGCACGCACATGCCGTCCACCCCGAGGGCGGCGACCAGCTCGGCCTTGCGGTCGGCCGAGGTGAGGATGGCCGGGTGCGAGCCGGGCCGGACGACCTCCGAGGGATGCGGGTCGAAGGTCATCAGCACCACCGGACGCCCCAGCGCCCGGGCCCGGGCGACCGCCGTGCTGATCAGGTGCTGGTGCCCGCGGTGGACGCCGTCGTACATGCCGATGGTGACCACCGTGCGTCCCAGATCGCTTGGGGTGTCCCCCAGCCCGCGCCAGCGCAGCACGCCGTTCGTCTCCCCCCGGTCGCCTGGTCGGCGGCTCAGGAGGCGGGCGCGACGCGGTGCAGCCAGCCGTGGGTGTCGGCCACCCGGCCGTGCTGGACGTCGAGCAGGTGCGCGCGCAGCTGCATGGTCAGCGGGCCCGGCTCGCCGTTGCCGACGGTGAAGTCGCCCGTCCGGGCCTTGACCTCCCCGACCGGCGTGATCACCGCGGCGGTGCCGCAGGCGAAGGTCTCGGTGACCGTGCCGTCGGCCACGCCGGCCCGCCACTCCTCGACGCTGAACCTCCGCTCGGTGACGGTGTGCCCCAGCTCGCGGGCCACGGTGATCAGCGACTCCCGGGTGATGCCGGGCAGCAGGGTGCCGGTGAGCTCCGGGGTGACGAGCTCGGCGTCGGCGCCCGAGCCGAGGACGAAGAACAGGTTCATCCCACCCATCTCCTCGACGTACCGCTTCTCCACCGCGTCGAGCCAGACGACCTGGTCGCAGCCGGCGGCGATGGCCTGCTCCTGGGCCAGCAGGCTGGCGGCGTAGTTGCCGGCGCACTTCACGTCGCCGGTGCCGCCGGGAGCGGCCCGGATGTAGTCCTCGGAGAGGTAGACCGACACCGGGTGCACGCCGCGGGGGAAGTAGGCGCCGGCGGGGCTGGCGATGACGATGAACAGGTACTCGTGCGCGGGGCGGACACCGAGGAACGGCTCGATCGCCAGCATGTAGGGCCGGATGTAGAGCGTCTGGTCCAGGCCGCTGGGCACCCAGTCGCGGTCGGTGTCGACCAGGGCGTCGACCGCGGTGATGAAGGCCTGCTCGGGCACCTGCGGCATGGCCAGCCGGGCGGCGCTGCGGGCGAAGCGGGCGGCGTTGGACTCCGGCCGGAAGGTGGCGACGCTGCCGTCGGGCTGGGCGTATGCCTTGAGGCCCTCGAAGATCGACTGCGCGTAGTGCAGCGCGGCCGCGCTCGGGTCCATCTGCAGCGGGGCGTAGGGCGTCAGCCGGGCGTCGACCCAGCCCTCCCCGACCCGGTGCCGGGCCACGAACATCGAGTCGGTGAAGTACCGGCCGAAACCCGGGTCCTCCAGCTGCTGGGCACGCTCGGTGGCGGAGCGGCGCGGCACGTCCTCCACGACCAGCGGCACGCCCTCGGTGAACTCCCGGGAGGAGGTACGGCTGGGGCTGAGCGTGTCGGTCATGGCTCCCACCTGCTGGTGCTCGTGCTCGAGCGGCCCGGCGGTTGCCCGGCCCGCACCGCCACCCTAGACCGGCCCGTCCACGGTCAGGCACGAGCGGGGCGGTGCACGGACGCGGGACCGGCCGCACACCCCGCCTCCCCGCCCAGCCTGCGGGGATGGAGCCCGACGGGAACGTGCTGGCCCGAGCCGGGTGGGAGCCGGTGCGCTGGACCGGGCACGACGTGCGCACCGAGGTGGTGCTGCTGCACGGCCACCGGGTCTCCTGCCGGATCGGCGGGACGTCGGGGCCGGTGCTGCTCCTGCTGCACGGCCTGCTCGGGTCCGGGGCGAGCTCCGGTCCGGCGCTGGACGAGCTGGCGCGCACCCACCGGCGCACGGCGAGACGCTGCACGCACGGCTGCCGGGCAGCACGCTGGTGGTCTTCGACCGGGCCGGGCACTTCCCGCAGGTGGAGGACCCGGGCCGGTTCGCCGGCGTCGTCGGGGAGTTCGTCCGCACGACGACGGCGCCACCGGCGGCCCGCGACGCCGCCTGGGCGGCGGCGCTGCGGGCCGGCTCGGTTCAGCTCCCCTTGGGTGCGGCGGACTCCACGACGTCGTAGCTCCACAGGTGGGTCTGCGACCGCTCGGCGGCCGGGGCGAGGGTGTCGCCGCCGCCGGAGTGGGCGCGGTCGAAGTCCTGCCCGTCCTGCCAGGCCTGGTAGGCCTCCTCGTTCTCCCAGCGGGTGTAGACGAGGTAGGAGTCGGTGCCCTCGACCGGGCGGAGCAGCTCGAACCACTCGAAGCCCGGGGTGGTCTCCACGGCACCGGCCCGGCCCTTGAAGCGCTCCTCGAAGCGGGCCCGCTTGTCCTCCGGCACGGTCACGACGTTGATCTTGACGACGCTCATGCCCGCATCCTGCCCAACTCCGGCGGGGCCGACACGGCGCGTGGGCGAGACTGGTGCCCGTGACCGATCAGCCCCGCACCGCCGAGCTGGGCTTCGCCCGGCTGGACGTGGACCGTGCCGCCCGCACCGGGACCCCCGAGGTCGTCTTCGCCGGCGGCAAGACCCCGGCCGAGACGGTCGGCTGCCTGGCCGGCCTCCTGGACGCCGGGCTGTCGCTGGCCTGGGCGACCCGGGTCGATCCCGAGACCGCCGCCGCGGTCCTCGACCGGTGGCCCGACGCGCACGTCGACCCGGTCGCCCGGGTGGCGTGGGTGGGCACTCCCCCAGCGCCGGTCGGTGAGGTGCTGGTGCTCACCGCCGGGACGTCGGACGGCGCGGTCGCCGCCGAGGTCGCCGCGACGCTGACCGCGAGCGGGGTCGGCTGCCGGCGGGTGGACGACGTCGGGGTGGCCGGCGTCCACCGGGTGCTGGCGGTGGCGCCGGACCTCGCCGCGGCCGACGCGGTCGTCGTCGTGGCCGGCATGGACGGCGCGCTGCCCAGCGTCGTCGCCGGGCTGACCGACCGGCTGGTGGTCGCCGTGCCGACGTCGGTCGGCTACGGCGCCGCGTTCGAGGGGCTCGCCGCACTGCTGACCATGCTCACCGCCTGCGCCCCGGGCGTGCTGGTGGTCAACATCGACAACGGGTTCGGCGCCGGGGTGGCGGCGGCCCGGATCGCCCGGTCGGCTCAGCGGTAGCGGACGGGATCGGGCAGCAGCTCGTTCATCGCGCCCGACCGGAAGCCGCGGGGGTCCAGCTCCACCCGGGCGAAGCCGTCGACGGCGGCCAGCAGCTCCGGGCCCACGGCGGGGACCAGGGTGGCGTCCACCTCCACCCGGGCGACGTCCTCACCCATGTCCCGGACCCGGAGGTCGCGCACCGCCAGCCCGGCGTCGGCGAGCGCCGCGCGGAGCGCGAGCTCGGCCGCCTCGACCCGGGCCAGCCGGGCCGCCGACACGGGCACCCCGTAGGCGATCCGGCTGGCCAGGCACGCGGCGGCCGGCTTGTCGGCCAGCGGCAGGTCCCAGCGCCGGGCGGCTGCCCGGACGTCGTCCTTGGTCATCCCGGCCCGGGCCAGCGGCGCCCAGGCGCCGCGCTCGGCCGCCGCCCGGATGCCGGGGCGGAACCCGGCGCGCAGGTCGTCGGCGTTGGTGCCGGTGACGACGTCGGCGATGCCGAGCTCGGCGGCCAGCGGGGTGAGCACGTCGACCAGCTCGGCCTTGCAGAACGCGCAGCGGTCGCCGGCGTTGGCCACGTAGCCGGGCCGGGACAGCTCGTCGGTGGCCGGCTGCTCGTGCCGGACACCCAGGCCGACCGCGAACGCGTGCGCCGCGGCGCGCTCGGCGGCCGGCAGGCTGGGCGAGACGGCGGTCGCGGCCACCACCCGGTCCGCGCCCAGGGCGCGCACCGCAGCGGCGAGCACGACCCCGGAGTCCACGCCGCCGGAGAACGCGACCAGCACACCGGGCACGGCGGACAGCTCGGCGTCCAGCACGGCGAGGCGATCGTCGAGGCTCACCTGCGCGAGGGTGCCACCCGGCTCAGCGCGGCGGGAAGCCGACGGTGACCCGGGCCACCGCACCGGCGTCCTCCACCAGCGCGACCAGCCGGCCGTCGGGGGCGAGTGCGGCGTGCAGGCCGGGGGCGCCGGTGGCCGGCACCCGCCGGCCGTGGCCGACGGCGACCGCCTCTCCGGCGTCGAGCTCCCGCGTGGGGAAGACGGCACGGGCGGCGTCGGCGAGCCCGAGCACGCCGGCTCCGGAACCGGGGCCGGCCAGGGCCGCGGCGGCGTCCTCGACCGGCCGGGCCTGCGCGATCGCGAAGGGGCCCGAGGACGTGCGGCGCAGCGCGGTCAGGTGCCCTCCGACGCCGAGCGCGGCACCGACGTCCCGGGCGATGGCACGGATGTAGGTGCCGGTGCTGCAGGCGACCGTGACGTCGACGTCGACCAGGTCGGGGCCGGGCCGGGTGATGCGGTGGACGTCGATGCGGTGCACGGTCACCGACCGGGCCGCCAGCTCGAACTCCTCGCCGGCGCGGACCCGGTCGTAGGAGCGCCGGCCGTCGACCTTGACCGCGCTGACCGACGACGGCACCTGCTGCAGCGCGCCGACCTGGGTGGCCAGCGCGGCGCGGACGTCGTCCTCGCCGACGCCCGCGGCCGACGTCGTCGCGGTGACCTCGCCCTCGGCGTCGTCGGTGACCGTCGACTGCCCCAGCCGGACCGTGGCGTCGTAGGTCTTGTCCGAGCCGGAGAGGTGCCCGAGCAGCCGGGTGGCGGCGCCGACGCCCAGCACGAGCAGGCCGGTGGCCATCGGGTCGAGGGTGCCGGCGTGCCCGACCTTGCGCACCGACAGCACCCGGCGGGCGACGGCGACCACGTCGTGCGAGGTCATCCCGGCCGGCTTGTCGACGAGCAGCAGGGACGGCGGGACGTCGGCATCGGGCTTCCTGCTCACGAACTCACCGTCTCACCCAGCCACGCGCTCCCCCCGACCCGGGCGCCCACCGCGACCAGCCGCAGGACGACGAACAGGGTGAGCCCGGTCCAGACGCCAGGCAGCCCCCAGTCCAGCCACCCCGACAGCAGCGACAGCGGCAGGAAGCCCAGCAGTGCCGAGGCGAGGGTCACGGTGCGCAGGTACGCCGCGTCCCCCGCGCCCATCAGCACGCCGTCCAGGGCGAACACCACCCCCGCCAGGGGCTGCATCAGCGCGAGGAACCACCAGACGACGTCGGCCTGGGCCAGCACCGCCGGGTCGTCGGTGAACAGCGGCGGCACCACCGGCCGCAGCGCCAGCAGCAGGACGGCGACGACGACCCCGGTGCCCAGCCCCCAGCGGACGACCCGGGCGGCGGTGTGCCGGGCATCGCCGGGCCGGCCGGCGCCCAGGGCCGTGCCGACGAGCGTCTGGGCGGCGATCGCGTAGGCGTCCAGCACCAGGGCGAGGAAGAGCCACAGCTGGAGCGCCACCTGGTGCGCGCCGAGCTCGGCCGTGCCGGACCGGGCGACGACCGCGGCGGCCGCGGCGAACGCCAGCTGCAGCACGGCGGCGCGCACCAGCAGGTCGCGGCCGAGCACCAGCTGCGCCTTCAGCGCGGGCGGCCGGGGCCGCCAGGAGACCCCGGAGCCGGCCAGCTCCCGGGCCAGCGCCCGGACGAACAGCGCCGCGGCGATCCCCTGGCCGGCCAGGTTGGCCAGCGCGGAGCCGACCAGGCCCAGCCCGACCGGGTGCACCAGCAGCGGGCACAGCACGACCCCCGCCCCGCTGCCGGCGAGCACGTAGCCCATCGGCCGGCGGAGTTCCTGGACCCCGCGCAGCCAGCCGTTGCCGGCGAGGGCGACCAGGAGCAGCGGCAGGCCCGGGCTGGCGACCCGCAACCACTGCTCGCCGGCGTCGGCGACCGGCCCGGCGCCCCCGGCGAGCAACCGGGTGAGCGGACCGGCCAGCAGCTGGAACAGCAGCGCCAGTGCGACGCCGAGGGCGAGGGCCAGCCAGGTCGCCTGCACGCCCTCCGCGACCGCGCCGGCCCGGTCACCGGCGCCGGTGCGGCGCGCGGCCCGGGCCGTGGTGCCGTAGGCGAGGAAGTTCAGCAGCGCCGCGACGTAGGCGAGCAGTCCGCCCCCGACGGCGAGGCCGCCCAGCGCGACGCCGTCGAGGTGGCCCACCACCGCGGTGTCGACCAGCAGGTAGAGCGGCTCGGCGGCCAGCACGACGAGCGCGGGCGCCGCCAGCGCCGGGATGGACGGCTCGGGGCCGCGCCGCCGTCGCGAGGACGGCAGGGTCACGACGGGCGCGCGGCCCGCACCTGGGCGCGGAGCTGCTCGAGCGTCCCCTCGAGGTCCAGGTACGAGGTGTAGCCGGCTGCCGCGCGGTGCCCGCCGCCACCCAGCGCCATCGCGACGCGGGTGAGGTCGGTGGCGCCGCGGGACCGCAGCGAGACGACCGACGTGCCGTCGTCCTGCCCCTTGACCACGCAGGCGACGTCGGCCTCGGCGGTCGCCCGGACGACGTCCACGAGCGCCTCGAGCTGGTCGGGGGCCAGCCCGTGCGCCCGCGCCTCGGCCGCGGTCGAGCAGGTCCAGACCAGCCCGGCCCCGACGTCGGGTTCGAGGACCGCGCGGCCGGTGACCGCGGACAGCAGCCCCAGCCAGCCGAACGGTGCAGTGTCGAAGAGCCGGCGGCTGATGGCCGCGTGGTCGATCCCGGTGCGGAGCAGCCGGGCGGCCAGCTCGTGGGTGCCGGGGGACGTGTTGCCGAACCGGAAGGACCCGGTGTCCGCGGTCAGCCCGGCGTACAGGCAGGTGGCCAGGCGCTGGTCCAGCGGGACGTCGAGGCCCTCGAGCAGCGCGGCGACCAGCACCACGGTGGCGGCCGCCGCCGGGTCGACCAGCTGCACCTCGCCGAAGCCGGGGTTGCTCGCGTGGTGGTCGACGACCACCGACCGGCCGGCGGTGCCCACCAGCGCGGCCAGGCCGCCCAACCGGCCGGGGGACGCGGCGTCGAGGCTGACGAAGACGTCGACCTCGGCCGGAACCTGGGCCGGCGGGACCAGCTCGTCGGCGCCGGGCAGCCAGCCCAGCGACTCGGGCAGCACGAAAGGCTCCGGGAAGGTCGTCACCACCCGGGCACCGCGACGACGCAGGCCCTCCGCCAGCGCCAGGGCGCTGCCCAGGGCGTCGGCGTCGGGCTGCACGTGCCCGGACAGGACGACGGTCGCCCCGTCGTCCGCCGCCCGGGCGAGCACCTCGACCGCGGCCGCGGTCGAGGTGCCCGAGGTGGCCGGGGCGCTCACGGGGTGCCGTCGGGCCCCGGATCAGCGACCGGGGAGGCGTTCGACTCCTCCTCGACCCGGCCACCTCCCACCGGGTACGTGGAGCCGTCGTCGGGCTCGTCGGCGGCGATGCTCCCGGTGGTGCCGATGTCGCCGCGCTTGCCACCGGCGGTCGGGTCACCGTCCGCCGGCTCCTGACGTCCACCGAGGGTGGTGCCCTCCGGGACGGCAGCCGGGTCCACCGGGTCCGGGTCGACGGCCTCGGTCACGACGCGCTCCGCTGGGCGGCGGAGGGCCGGCCGTCGGAGAAGTCGTCGGTCCGCCCGGACAGGTCCTCGACGGACTCGTCGTCGGTCCGGGCGACCAGGTCGTCCTCGTCCTCGTCGTCGTCCTCGATGACCGCGGGCTTGCGGTACGGGTCGGCGTCGCCGGCGTACTGCGCCCCCTCGCGGGCCCGGGCGAGCTCGGCGTCGGCGTGCCGGACGCGCTCCAGCGCCTCCTCGAGCTCACGGGCGGTGTCGGGGACGATGTCGGCGACGAAGGTCAGCGAGGGCACGAACTTGATGCCGGTCTGCTTCCCCACCGTCGAGCGCAGCACGCCGGTGGCGCTCGCCAGCGCCCGGGCGGAGTCCTCCACCTGGGTGGCGTCGCCGTAGACCGTGTAGAACACCGTCGCCTCGCGCAGGTCGCTGGTGACGCGGGCGTCGGTGACGGTGACCATCCCGAGGCGGGGGTCCTTGATCTGCATCTCGATCGTGGCGCTGACGATCTGGCGGATGCGCACCGCCAGTCGCCGTGCCCGGGCCGGGTCGGCCATCTCGGGACTCCTCAGGTGAGTGGATGGAACGGCCCCCTCGCAAGGGCCCCGACGCGAGCTTGCGAGCGTCGGGGGGCGAGGGGGTCCTTAATCGGTGTCGCTGAAGAGCTGACGGTGCGTCGACAGCAGCGTCACCTCCGGCCGTTCGGCCAGCAACCGCTCACAGGCGTCCAGGACGTCGGTCACCTGGCCGGCCTGACCCGCGACGGCGGCGACCCCGACCTGCACGCGGCGGTGCAGGTCGGGGTCGCCGACCTCGGCAGCGGCCACGGTGAAGCGGCGCCGCAGCTCGGCCACGATCGGCTTCACCACGGCGCGCTTCTCCTTGAGCGAGTGCACGTCCCCCAGCAGCAGGTCGGCGGTGAGCGTGCCCGTGAATATGAGGACCCTCCTGCCCCCCGCCCCTGCAGGAGGGCCGAGGACCTCACCTGCAGGGGCCATGTCGCCTACGTCAGCTACGCGGCTTCTCACGCAGCTCGAAGGTCTGGATCACGTCGTCGATCTTGATGTCGTTGAACGACCCGAGACCGATGCCGCACTCGTAGCCCTCCCGGACCTCGGTCGCGTCGTCCTTGAAGCGGCGCAGCGACTCGACGGTCAGGTTGTCCGCGACCACAGCGCCGTCCCGGACGAGCCGGGCCTTGGAGTTGCGGACGATCGTGCCGCTGCGCACCAGCGAACCGGCGACGTTGCCGATCTTCGGGACACGGAAGACCTCGCGGACCTCCGCGGTGCCCAGCTGCACCTCTTCGTACTCGGGCTTGAGCATGCCCTTGAGCGCGGACTCGATCTCCTCGATGGCCTGGTAGATGACCGTGTAGTACCGGACGTCCACCCCCTCGCGGGCAGCCAGCTCGGTCGCCTGGCCCTCGGCCCGGACGTTGAAGCCCAGGACGATGACGTCGTCGGCCAGCGCCAGGTCGATGTCGCTCTTGGTGATCCCGCCGACGCCGCGGTGGATGACCCGCAGCGAGATGTCGTCGCTCACCTCGATCTTCATCAGCGCCTCTTCGAGCGCCTCGACGGTGCCCGAGTTGTCGCCCTTGATGATCAGGTTGAGCTGACGGGTCTCCTTGAGCGCCGCGTCCAGGTCCTCCAGGCTGATCCGCTTGCGCATCGACGCGTTCTGCGCGTTGCGGATGCGGGCCTGGCGGCGGTCGGCGATCTGCCGGGCGATCCGGTCCTCCTCGACGACGAGGAAGGTGTCACCGGCGCGCGGCACGGAGGTCAGGCCGACGACCTGGACCGGACGGGCCGGCAGGGCCTCCTTGAGCTTGTTGCCGTGCTCGTCGAGCAGCGACCGGACGCGACCGTAGGCGTCGCCGGCCACGATCGAGTCGCCCTGGCGCAGCGTGCCGCGCTGGACCAGCACCGTGGCGACGGGGCCCCGGCCCTTGTCCAGCTTGCCCTCGATGACCACACCCTGCGGGTCCTGGCCCACGTTGGCGCGCAGGTCCAGCGAGGCGTCGGCGGTGAGCAGGATCGCCGCGAGCAGGTCGTCGAGACCCTGGCGGGTGGTCGCGGAGACGTCGACGAACATCGTGTCGCCGCCGTACTCCTCGGCCACCAGCCCGTACTCGGTGAGCTGCTGGCGGATCTTGGCGGGGTTGGCCCCCTCCTTGTCGATCTTGTTCACCGCGACCACGATCGGCACCTCGGCGGCCTGGGCGTGGTTGAGCGCCTCGACCGTCTGCGGCATGACGCCGTCGTCGGCGGCCACGACCAGGACGACGATGTCGGTGACCTTCGCGCCACGGGCACGCATCGCGGTGAACGACTCGTGACCCGGGGTGTCGATGAAGGTGACCGGGCGCTCGTTGCCCTCGAGCTCGGTGACGATCTGGTAGGCACCGATGTGCTGGGTGATCCCACCGGCCTCCTTGCCCGCCACGTTGGCGTGCCGGAGCGCGTCGAGGAGCTTGGTCTTCCCGTGGTCGACGTGACCCATGACGGTCACGACCGGCGGACGGATGTCCCAGTCGTCCTCGTCGTCGCTCTCCGCGTCGCCGAAGGTGAGGTCGAAGGTGTCGAGGAGCTCGCGGTCCTCGTCCTCGGGGCTGACGACCTGGATGACCCAGCCGATCTCGGCGCCGAGCAGCTGCAGCGTCTCGTCGTTCACCGACTGCGTCGCCGTGATCATCTCGCCCAGGTGGAACAGGGCGGTGACCAGGGCGGCCGGCTCGGCGTTGATCCGCTCGGCCAGGTCGGTCAGCGAGGCGCCACGGGGCAGCCGGACGGTCTGCCCGTTGCCGCGGGGCAGGCTGACGCCGCCCATCGACGGCGCCGCCATGGAGTCGAACTCCTGACGCCGCTGCTTCTTGCTCTTGCGCCCGCGGACCGGACCGCGACCACCCGGACGCCCGAAGGCACCCGCGGTGCCGGCACCCGAGCCACCGCGCCCACGGCCACGGCCACCGCCGCCACCGCCGCCGGGCCGGAAGCCACCCGCCGGAGCACCGCCGCCGCCACCGGGACCACCGGGACCGCCGCCACCGGGACGGAAGCCACCGCCGCCGCCAGCGCCGGGACCACCCGGACGACCACGGCCACCGGCACCTGCACCGGCACCCGGACCGCCGGGACGACCGGCCGGGCGCGGCGGCATCATGCCGGGGCTCGGCCGCTGCGGCATCATGCCCGGGTTGGGCCGGGGCCCACCGGGACCTGCGGCCGGACGCGGTCCACCCGGACCGGACGCCGGACGCGGACCAGCGGCACCGGGGCCGGGACGCGGGCCGGCCGGGCCGGGCCGCGGGCCGCCGGGACCAGCGGCCTGGCCGGGGGCCCCGCCGGGACGCGGACCGGCAGCGGCCGGACGCGGCGCACTGCTGAAGGGGTTGTTGCCCGGCCGCGGGGCCGGACGGGGACCCGGGCGCGGGCCCGGGGCCGGACGTGCGCCACCGGGGGTGGCACCGCCCTGACCGGGGACGCCGGAGGGCGCACCGCCGGGCGTACCACCCGGACGGGGACCCGGCGCGGCCGGGCGTGCTGCCGGCTGCGCGGGCGCGGCCGGGGTCTGCTGCACCGGCTCCGGCTGGACCGGGGCCTGCGGGGCAGGGGTGCTGGCCGCCGGCCGCGGCGCGGGCCGCGGGCCGGGACGCGGACCAGGTGCCGAGGTCGCCGGAGCTGCCGTGGCGGGAGCCGAGGCAGCGGGCGCCTGCGGGGCCGGGGCAGCGGGCGCCTGCGGGGC
>NZ_SJEX01000096.1 GCF_005930495.1 Modestobacter excelsi
GGGCAGGCGTCCGCTGACGGCGTAAAGGCGGCGGAACAGCCTCAGTGGGACGACAGTTGTCTCCATCGAGCCACCCCGCCGGTCCGACAGCATCATCTCGACGCCGGGTGGGTGGTGCGAACTACAGTGGAGCGACCGGTGCCCAGCGCGCCGACGAACGTCGGGTGTCCACCGTCCCCTGCGAGGGGGCACGAGCACAGCAGGTCCAGCCGGTCAGAGGAGAAGCAGCAGATGTTCGAACGGTTCACCGACCGAGCCCGTCGGGTGGTCGTCCTGGCCCAGGAAGAGGCCCGGATGCTCAACCACAACTACATCGGCACCGAGCACATCCTCCTGGGCTTGATCCACGAGGGCGAGGGCGTCGCTGCCAAGGCGCTGGAGTCCCTCGGCATCTCGCTGGAGGGCGTGCGTCAGCAGGTCGAGGAGATCATCGGGCAGGGCCAGCAGGCGCCGTCCGGGCACATCCCCTTCACCCCGCGTGCCAAGAAGGTCCTGGAGCTGTCGCTGCGCGAGGCGCTGCAGCTCGGCCACAACTACATCGGTACCGAGCACATCCTGCTGGGCCTGATCCGCGAGGGCGAGGGCGTCGCCGCCCAGGTCCTGGTCAAGCTGGGTGCCGACCTCAACCGCGTCCGCCAGCAGGTCATCCAGCTGCTGAGCGGCTACCAGGGCAAGGAGCCGGCCGCTGCCGGCGGCCCTGCCGAGGGCACGCCGTCGACCTCGCTGGTCCTCGACCAGTTCGGCCGCAACCTGACCCAGGCCGCCCGCGACGGCAAGCTCGACCCGGTCATCGGCCGGGCCAAGGAGATCGAGCGGGTCATGCAGGTGCTGTCCCGCCGCACCAAGAACAACCCCGTCCTGATCGGCGAGCCCGGCGTCGGCAAGACCGCCGCCGTCGAGGGCCTGGCCCAGGCGATCGTCAAGGGCGAGGTGCCCGAGACGCTGAAGGACAAGCAGCTCTACACGCTCGACCTCGGTGCCCTCGTCGCCGGTTCCCGCTACCGCGGTGACTTCGAGGAGCGGCTCAAGAAGGTCCTCAAGGAGATCCGCACCCGCGGCGACATCATCCTGTTCATCGACGAGATCCACACCCTCGTCGGTGCCGGTGCTGCCGAGGGCGCGATCGACGCGGCGAGCATCCTCAAGCCGATGCTGGCCCGCGGTGAGCTGCAGACCATCGGCGCCACCACGCTCGACGAGTACCGCAAGCACCTGGAGAAGGACGCCGCTCTCGAGCGCCGGTTCCAGCCGATCCAGGTGAGCGAGCCGACGCTGGCCCACACGATCGAGATCCTCAAGGGCCTGCGCGACCGCTACGAGGCGCACCACCGGATCAGCATCACCGACAGCGCCCTGGTGGCCGCCGCGACGCTGGCCGACCGGTACATCTCCGACCGCTTCCTCCCGGACAAGGCGATCGACCTGATCGACGAGGCCGGCGCCCGGATGCGGATCAAGCGGATGACCGCGCCGCCGGACCTGCGCGAGTTCGACGACCGGATCGCCGGCATCCGCCGCGAGAAGGAGTCGGCGATCGACGCCCAGGACTTCGAGAAGGCCGCGTCTCTCCGCGACAAGGAGAAGCAGCTGCTGGGCGAGAAGTCCGAGCGCGAGAAGCAGTGGAAGGCCGGCGACATGGACGTCGTCGCCGAGGTCGACGACGAGCAGATCGCCGAGGTCCTGGCGAACTGGACGGGCATCCCGGTCTTCAAGCTGACCGAGGAGGAGACCACTCGCCTCCTGCGCATGGAGGACGAGCTCCACAAGCGGATCATCGGCCAGGAAGAGGCCATCAAGAGCGTCAGCCAGGCGATCCGGCGCACGCGGGCGGGCCTCAAGGACCCCCGTCGTCCCGGTGGCTCCTTCATCTTCGCCGGCCCCTCGGGTGTCGGTAAGACGGAGCTGGCGAAGGCGCTGGCCCAGTTCCTGTTCGGTGAGGACGACGCCCTCATCCAGATCGACATGGGCGAGTTCCACGACAAGTTCACCGTGTCGCGGCTCGTGGGTGCCCCTCCCGGCTACGTCGGTTACGACGAGGGTGGCCAGCTGACCGAGAAGGTCCGGCGCAAGCCGTTCTCGGTGGTCCTCTTCGACGAGATCGAGAAGGCGCACGCCGATGTCTTCAACACGCTGCTGCAGGTGCTGGAGGACGGCCGGCTGACCGACGGCCAGGGCCGGATCGTGGACTTCAAGAACACGATCCTGATCCTGACCACGAACCTCGGGACGCGGGACATCTCCAAGGCGGTCGGCCTGGGCTTCCAGTCCGGGAACGACACGGCCAGCAACTACGACCGGATGAAGCAGAAGGTCAACGAGGAGCTCAAGCAGCACTTCCGGCCGGAGTTCCTCAACCGCATCGACGACATCGTCGTGTTCCACCAGCTGACCGAGGACGAGATCGTCCACATCGTCGACCTGATGCTCAACCGGGTGGAGACGCAGCTGTCGAACAAGGACATGTCGCTCGAGGTCACCCCGGCGGCGAAGAAGCTGCTGGCGGCCCGTGGGTTCGACCCGGTGCTGGGTGCTCGTCCGCTGCGTCGGACGATCCAGCGCGAGATCGAGGACACGCTCTCCGAGAAGATCCTCTACGGCGAGATCACCTCCGGGCAGATCATCGTGGTGGATGTCGAGGAGAACGCGGACCCGACCGCGTCGACCTTCACCTTCCGCGGTGAGGCCAAGCCGGTCGACCTGCCCGACACCCCGCCGGTGGCCCTCACGGCCCCCGACGTGGACGACGACGGTCCGGCGGCGCAGGCCGCCGAGTAACCCGGAGGCCAGCACGGCACAGAGGGCCGTCACCCGCACCGCGGGTGGCGGCCCTCTGTGGTCGCTCGGGCCGATCGACCACCAGCGAGGACGGCGGCACGGCACGTGGTGACCACCCGATGCGGACGCCGGTCCACGGCGGGCTGCTGATCACCGCCGCCATGATCGGTCGAAGGACCCCGCCGCCCCCCACCGCTCGCAGGCGCGCAGCCGGCCCCTGCGGCGGGGCCGACGCGGTGGCCGTGGTCGCCCTCCTGGTCGGTGCCCTGCTCACGCTCCGCGACCGCACCCCGCCCCGGCGACCCCGCCGCTGAGGGCAGACCCCGCTGCCCCGTCCGTCAGGAGGGCAGGGCGAACCGGCCGTCCTCGGTCTGGACGACGAGACCGTCGACCAGCAGCGAGTCCAGGCAGCGGGCGCGCTGGACGGGGTCCTCCCAGGCAGGGACCAGGGCGTCGGGCTCGACCGGCTCGTGCGCGGCCCGCAGGACGTCCAGCAGCCGACCCCGCACCTGCCGGTCGGTGCCGGCGAAGCGCTGCACCCGCCGCGGCGGACCGGCGTGCGCCGGGTACCCGGCGCGTCGCCAGGCGCAGCGGTCGCACACCGGGCAGGCGGCGCAGCGGGGCGTCCCGGCCACGCAGACCAGCGCCCCCAGCTCCATGACGGCCACCGAGAAGCGCACCGCCCGCTCGTCGTCCGCGGGGGCCAGCGCGGCGATGTCCAGCAGGTCGGCGGCGCGGGCGGGCGCCGCCTCGGCTCGTCCGTGCACCAGCCGGGCGACGACCCGACGGACGTTGGTGTCCACCACCGGCTGACGTCGTCCGTGGCCGAAGCAGGAGACGGCGCGAGCGGTGTACGTCCCGATCCCGGGCAGCGCCTCCAGTTCGTCGACCTCGGCGGGGACGACGCCGGCGTGCCGTTCGGTGATCGCCACGGCCGCCTCCCGCAGGCGCAGCGCCCGGCGGGGATAGCCGAGCTTGCCCCAGGCCCGGATCACCTCCGCCGGGCTCGCTGCCGCCATCGCCGCGGGGGTGGGCCACCGGTCCAGCCACTCCCGCCAGACGGGCTCCACGCGCGCCACCGGGGTCTGCTGCAGCATCACCTCGCTGACCAGGACGGCCCACGGGTCGGTGCCCGGCTCCCGCCACGGGAGGTCCCGCGCCGCACCGGCGTACCAGTCGACGACCACCTCACCCACCGGCTCGTCGGTCGGACCGAGGGAGGGGGGTGCGGGGGACGTGCTGCTCACGGCCGCCCAGTCTGCCCTCGCTCGCCCACGAGGCCCGCGCCGGACCCGTCCACCACGGTGGGTGACCGGGCCGGTGGATCCAGTCACAACCGTGTGACCTGCGCAGACGGGCTGCAGTCTGGCGTGGCGTGGCGTGCGGCCGCCGGGCTTACCGCCGGTTAGCGTCGCCACGTGCTCCACCCGGTCGGCCCGCTGCCCACCGCCGTCTACTGGCGGCGGCGCCTGCTGGTGCTCGTCGGCACCCTGGGCGTGCTCGGCGGAGGTGGCTGGCTCGGCGTCGCCGTCGCGAGCGGTGACCCCGGGGGGTCGGACCCGGCCCCGGGCACGGTGGCGGCAGCCGGGGCGACCAGCGACGCACCGACGCCCGCGCTGGAACAGGTGCTGCCGTCGCTGGCCGCCGTCCAGGTCCCCACCGCGGTCCCGACGACGCCGGCCCCCGCGCCGGTCACCAGCGCAGCGCCGTCCGGCCCGGTCGCCGGGGGACCGTGCACCGACGACATGATCGAGGTCGACGTCCGCCCGGAGCCCGCGAGCAGCCCGGTGGGCGGCAAGCCGACGTTCGACCTCGTGGTCACCAACGTGTCGCCGGTCGCCTGCGTGCGGGCGCTGGACAAGGGCCTGCAGGAGATCGTGCTGCTCGACGGTGCGGGCAACCGGCTGTGGGGCAGCAACGACTGCTTCCCCGAGGCGAGCTCGGACACCCGGACGCTGCAGCCGGGGGAGGCTGTCGTGTTCCCGGTGCTCTGGAGCGGGCTGAGCAGCGCCCCCGGCTGCACGGCCGACCGGACGACGCCCGGTGCGGGCAGCTACGTCGTCCGCGGCCGGCTGGACACCAAGACCAGCGGCGATGCGGCCTTCACCCTCACCTGACGCACCTGCGGTGTGGAACTGCGCGGTCCCGGCTCCGCCGAGCGTTCTCTTGGTCCCGCCCGAGCGAAGGTCGGGATGCTCCGCATGCCGACCCGCTCGGGCGGTCAGCTGTAGCGGTCGAGGATCGAGGTCTCGGCGAGCCGGGACAGCCCCTCGCGGATGCCGCGGGCGCGGGCCTCGCCGACGCCCTCCACGGCCAGCAGGTCCTCGATGGTGGCCGCCAGCAGCTTCTGCAGCCCGCCGAAGTGCGTCACCAGGCGGTCGATGATCCCGGCCGGCAGCCGGGGCACCCGGGCCAGCAGCCGGTAGCCGCGGGGGCTGACCGGGGAGTCCAGCGCATCCGGGGAGGTGGGCAGGCCGTAGCACCGGGCGACCGCCGAGAGGTCGAGCAGCTCGGTGGCGGTCAGGGCCCGCAGGTCGGCGAGCACCTCCTCGCCGGAGCGGTTGTGGCGGCCGCTGGGCAGGTAGTCGCGGACCAGGAGCCCGCGGTCCTCCTCGACGCCGGCGAGCATCTCGTCCAGCTGCAGGGCGAGCAGCCGGCCGTCGGTACCGAGCTCGACGACGAAGCCCTCGATCTCGTCGGCGATCCGGCGGACCATCTCCAGCCGCTGGCTGACGCTCATCGCGTCCCGCACGGTGACCAGGTCCTCGATCTCCAGCGCCGACAGCGTGGAGGCGACCTCGTCCAGCCGCAGCTTGTAGCGCTCGAGCGCGGCCAGCGCCTGGTTGGCCCGGGCCAGGATCGTGGTCGGGTGCTCCAGGGTGTACCGGCGGCCGGCCACGTAGACCGAGATGATGTGCATCGACTGGCTGACCGAGATCACCGGGAAGTCGGTCTGCAGCGCCACCCGCTCGGCGGTCCGGTGCCGGGTGCCGGACTCCTCGGTCGGGATCGTGGGGTCGGGCATCAGGTGCACACCGGCCCGGACGATCCGGGTGCCGTCGTAGGAGACGATCACCGCGCCGTCCATCTTGGCCAGCTCGCGCAGCCGGGTGGCCGACAGGGCCACGTCGAGGGCGAAGCCGCCGGTGCACAACGACTCGACGACACGGTCGTAGCCGAGGACGATGAGCGCTCCGGTCCGGCCGGCCAGGATCCGCTCCAGACCGTCCCGGAGAGCGGTACCGGGGGCGATCCGGCCGAGCAGTTCCCGCAACGAGGCCTCAGGGTCCACAGCGGGGGGCACGTGCGCTCCTGACGGTCGGGCGGTACGGCGGCCGATTCTACGATGCGAGCACGAGGCGCCGACCACCTCGGGTCCTCCGAGCGTGTGGCCCGGCCGCTCGGCGGTACCGGAGAGTCACCACAGGCGCGCGATCGCGCCCCCGAGGTCGGCCACCTCGACCAGCCGCATGCCCTTGGGTGCCGGGCCCGAGTCCTCCGGGACCAGCGCGGACGTGTAGCCCTGCCGGGCGGCCTCGGCCAGCCGCCGGGCGGTGCCACCGACCCGGCGGATCTCGCCGGACAGCCCGACCTCGCCCAGCGCGATCAGCCCCGAGGGCACCGGGCGGTCCTTGGACGCCGAGGCGATGGCCAGCGCGAGGGCGAGGTCGGCGGCCGGCTCGATGATCCGCACCCCACCGACCGAGGCGGCGAAGACGTCGGCGTCGGCCAGCCGCACGCCGCCGCGGCGCTCGACGACGGCGTTGACCATCGCCACCCGCTGGGAGTCCAGCCCGCTGACGGCGCGACGCGGCGAGCCCCCGCCACCGGAGGAGGCGACCAGCGCCTGCACCTCGGCCAGCAGCGGCCGGCTCCCCTCCATCGTCACGGTGACGCAGCTGCCGGGCACCGGGGCGGACCGGCGGGAGACGAACAGGTGGGAGGGGTCCGGGACGCCGACCACGCCACCGTCACCGATCTCGAAGCAGCCGATCTCGTCGGCCGGACCGAACCGGTTCTTGGTGGCCCGCACCAGGCGCAGGGTGGAGTGCCGCTCGCCGTCGAAGGAGATCACCACGTCGACGAGGTGCTCCAGCGCCCGCGGGCCGGCGATCGCGCCGTCCTTGGTGACGTGGCCGACCAGGATCACGGTCATGTTCCGGCTGCGGGCCACCGCGCTCAGCCCGGTCGCGACGGCGCGGACCTGGGTGGCGCCGCCGTCGGTGCCGTCGACGGCGGGGGAGCGGACGGTCTGCACGCTGTCGAGCACGAGCAGCGTGGGGGCGACGTCCTCCACGTGGGCGAGGACGGCGGACAGCTCGGTCTCGGCGGCGAGGTAGAGGTCGTCGTGCAGCGCGCCGATCCGCTCGGCGCGCAGCCGCACCTGGGCCGCGGACTCCTCGCCGGAGACGACCAAGGTCGGCCCGTTGGCGGCGGCCACCCGGTGGGCGACCTCCAGCAGCAACGTGGACTTGCCCACGCCCGGCTCGCCGGCGACCAGCAGCAGCGCCCCGGGCACCAGGCCGCCGCCGAGCACGCGGTCGAACTCGGTGATCCCGGTGGGCACGGCCCGCGCGCCGGCCAGCTCGACCTGGCCGATCGGCCGGGCCCTGGCACTGACCGGACCGGCCGAGACCGACCGCAGCGGGGAGGAGCCGACCGCGCCGACCTCGGTGATGCTGCCCCAGGTCTGGCACTCCGGGCAGCGGCCGACCCACTTCGCCGCGGTGTAGCCGCACTCGGTACAGCGATGGGCGGGACGGGTGGACTTCACACCGGATGCTGGCACGCCGTCAGCGTGGCAGCCGGGTACGACAGTCCGGGGGACGCGCCGAGGGGGCCGGAGCCCACCGGCTCAGCCGCCCGCCTGCTGCTCCACGCCCTGCTCGGTGTGGAAGTCGAACGGCTCGCCGCGGGGCAGGTCGCGGGGGGACGTGCCGACCGGGACCGGGATGGTGACCGAGCCGGCCTGCTCGAAGGTGAAGGTCACGTTGACCGACTGGCCCACGCCCAGGTCGTCGGCGAGCCCGACCAGGGTCACCGAGGGGCCGGTGCCGTTGCCGAGGTACAGGATCCCGTCGGCCGGGACCGCGAGGTCGAGCGAGCCGCTGTTGGTGGCGGGTTCCGTGGCGGCCTCGGGGTCGACGACCTCGACGCTGTCGAACTGGTCACCCTCGATGCGGACCAGCGTGTCGTCGGTCTGGGCGGAGCTGGCCACCGCGGCCAGCAGCCGGGCGCTGCTCCCCTTCGCGTACACCCCGCCGGTCGGGTAGGGCAGCTCGACCGCGCGCAGGGACAGGTCGCCGACGCTGGTCATGGCGCCGGTCTTGTCCCGGTTCTGCGCGGAGGTCTGGGCGACCTGGCCGGCGCTGCAGGCGCCCAGCGCCACGGGGGTGAGCAACAGGGCAGCCGTCGCGGCAGCGCGCAGTCCGCGGTTCACAGGGGGTCGACCTCCAGAGGACGTGCCGGTCACCGAGTGCTCCGGTGACACGAGTCGCGCTGAGCCTAACGGTCCGCACAGGATGTCCGCTGGGAGGTGCGGCAGATGGCGGCAGGGGCGGGCAGCGGTGGCGGCGGGGAGATGCCGGGCGACGGGGACCCCGCGCTCGGCGACTTCCCTGCGCAGGCTCCGGACACCCGGCGGTGGCTGTTCGCCGACCAGTTGGGGCCGCACTTCCTGGACGCGCCGGACCAGCCGGTGCTGCTGGTCGAGTCGCGGGCGGTCTTCCGCCGGCGCCGGTTCCACCGGCAGAAGGCGCACCTGCTGCTGTCGGCCCTCCGGCACCGCGCGGCCGAGCTCGGCGACCAGGCGCTCTTCCTGCAGACCGACACCTACGCCGAGGCGCTGGACCAGGTGCCCGGGCCGCTGTCGGTGTGCGCGCCGACCACCTGGCCGGCCCGCGACTTCGTGCTGCGCCGTCCGGGCGTGACCGTCCTCGAGGCGCGTGGGTTCGTCACCCGGCAGGCCGACTTCCGGCGCTGGGCGGGTGGCCGCACGCGGGAGCGGCTGCTGATGGACGACTTCTACCGCACGGCCCGGCGCGTGCACGACGTCCTCATGGACGGCGCGGAACCGGCCGGTGGCACCTGGAACCTCGACCACGACAACCGGGAGCCGCCGCCGGCCGACGGTCGGGTCCCGGTGCCGGCACCCTGGCTGCCGGTCGAGGACGAGATCGACGAGCAGGTCCGCGCCGACCTGGACCGCTGGGTGGCCGACGGGGACGTGGCGTTCGTCGGCGACGACGGCCCCCGGTCGTTCCCGGTCACGGCCGCCGAGACCGAGGAGCGGCTGACCGACTTCCTCACCCACCGGCTGCGGGCGTTCGGGCCGCACGAGGACGCCATGCTGGCCGGGGACCCGTGGCTGGCGCACTCGATGCTGTCGGCGTCGCTGAACCTGGGGCTGGTCGACCCGGCCGACGTCGTGCACCGGGCCGAGCAGGCGTGGCGGGACTCCGTCGCGGCCGGCGACCCGCTGCCGCTGAACTCCGTCGAGGGCTTCGTGCGGCAGGTGATGGGCTGGCGGGACTGGATCTGGCACCTGTACTGGCAGCTGGGCCGGGAGTACCGGCACGGCAACGCGCTGGCCGCGACCGAGGAGGTGCCGGACTGGCTCGGCGAGCTGGACGCCGGGGCGATCGACGCCAACTGCCTGTCCTCCGTCGTCGCCGACGTGCGCGACCGCGGCTGGGTGCACCACATCCCGCGGCTGATGGTGCTGGGCAACTACGCGCTGCAGCGCGGCATCCGGCCGCTGGCGATGACCGACTGGTTCCACCGCGTCTTCGTCGACGGCTACGACTGGGTGATGGTCGCCAACGTCGTCGGGATGAGCCAGCACGGCGACGGCGGGGTGCTGGCCACCAAGCCCTACGCGGCGGGTGGCGCCTACATCGACCGGATGAGCGACTACTGCGGCGGCTGCCGGTACGACCCGAAGAAGCGCCTCGGCGAGGACGCCTGCCCCTACACGGCCGGTTACTGGGCCTTCCTGGAGCGCAACCGGGAGCGGCTGGCCGGCAACCGGCGGATGCGCCAGCCACTGGCGGGGCTGGGCCGGCTGAAGGGCCTGGAGGAGGTCGTCGAGCAGGAACGGCTGCGCGGCACCGACGCGCCCTAACCCGGCGCGGCGCCGCCGGCGAGCAGCAGGACGACGTCGAGCACGGTCAGCAGCATCACGGCGGGGAAGGCGAGCCGCCGGGCCCGTGGGCTGCCGGCCAGCGCGGCCACCACGACCGCCGGCGCGGCGAGCACGCCGGCCACCCAGCCCAGGGCGCTGGGCGGCCCGTCGGGGCCGAGCACCAGCAGCAGCGACGCCACGCCCAGCAGCACCGCGCCGGCGATCGCCGAGGGCACCGGGCCCACCCGGTGCGGCAGGCCGCGGACCCCGGTGGCGAGGTCGTCGGCGACGTCGGGGGCCACGTTGGCCACGTGCGCGGCGCCGCCCAGCGCCGCGCCGGCGCCGACCAGCCACCACGGCGCGCCCGGCGTGCCCGGCGCCGCGGCGACCACGCCCGCGGGCAGGGCGCCGAAGCCGGTCAGGTAGGGCAGGGGGGAGAGCGCCGTCCGCTTGAGCCCGGCGTCGTAGGCCCAGCCGCTGCCGACGAGCACCAGCAGCAGCAGGCCGGGGACGACGCCCAGCAGCAGCGACAGGACGACGGCGACGGTGACCGCGACCAGCGCCGCGGTGCGCAGCGTCGCCGGCGTGACGACGCCCTGGACGACCGGTTTGTCCTGCCGGCCGACCGCGCGGTCCCGGTCGGCGTCCAGCCAGTCGTTGCACCAGCCGATGGAGGCCTGACCTGCGAGGACGGCCGCGCCGAGGAGGACGGTGCGTTCCGGGCCGACCTCGGCGGCGACCGCGAGCAGGACGGCGACGGTGCTCACCGCCAGGGCCGGCTCGAGGTGCGTCGCGCGGGCCAGTGCGACCCCGCGCCGCACCGGGTCCCTGCGCCCCGCGGCGTCGGTCACCTGCACACCCACCGTCTCCTGTCAAGAGCGAGTTGACCTCGGCCGGGCCGCTGACCTGCACGTTTGTCGGACTTCGCCGAGCCGGACGGCATTCTGCCGTGGTAACCTGGAGTCAGCGAAAGGGGTCACATCCACATGGGCTTCACTGTTGGCGAGACCGTTGTCTACCCGCACCACGGCGCTGCGCTCATCGAGGCGATCGAGCAGCGGACCATCAAGGGTGTCGAAAAGCGTTACCTCGTGCTCAAGGTCGCCCAGGGCGACCTGACCGTGCGCGTGCCGGCTGACAACGCCGAGATCGTCGGCGTCCGCGACGTCGTCGGCCAGGACGGCCTGAACAAGGTCTTCGAGGTGCTGCGCGCGCCGCACACCGAGGAGCCGACCAACTGGTCCCGGCGCTACAAGGCCAACCTCGAGAAGCTGGCCTCCGGGGACGTGAACAAGGTCGCCGAGGTCGTGCGTGACCTCTGGCGGCGCGACAAGGACCGCGGCCTGTCCGCGGGCGAGAAGCGGATGCTGTCCAAGGCCCGTCAGATCCTGGTCAGCGAGCTCGCGCTGGCCGAGGGGACCAACGAGGACAAGGCCGAGCTGCTGCTCGACGAGGTCCTCGCCTCCTGATCCCCTGCTCCACCCCTGAGACACCCAGACCACTCCCGTGCACGCTGTCGGCATCGTCGCAGCGGCCGGGAGTGGTCTGCGTCTGGGGGCAGCACTGCCCAAGGCGCTGGTCCCGCTCGGTGGCCGCCCCCTGGTCTGCTGGGCCGTCGACTCGTTGCGCGCCGGCGGGGTGGCCGAGGTCGTGGTCGCCGTCCCGGAGCCGCAGCGCGCCGCCTTCACCGCCGTCCTCCCCGGCGACGTGCACGTCGTCCTCGGCGGGGACACCCGCACCGCCTCCGTCCGGGCCGCACTGGCCGCCGCACGGGAGCACGCCGACGCCGTCCTGGTCCACGACGCCGCGCGGCCGCTGACCCCGCCGGACGTCGTCGCCCGGGTGCTGGCGGCGCTGTCCGGAGGCGTGGCCGCCGTCGTCCCGGTGCTGCCGGTCGTGGACACCACCGTGGTGGTCGACGACGACGGCGTGGTCGCTGCCGACGTCGCCCGCGCCCACCTCCGCCGGGTGCAGACCCCGCAGGGGTTCGACCGGGCGACCCTGGTCGACGCCTACGCCGCGGCGCACGGCGCCGCGGCGGAGTTCACCGACGACGCCTCGGTGGTCCGCGCCGCCGGCATCCCGGTGCACACGGTCGCCGGCGACGAGCGCGCCGCCAAGATCACCGTGGCGCACGACCTGGCGCTGGCGGAGCTGACCGTGCAGGCGACGGGTGAGCGAGTGACGCAGGTGCGGGCATGAGCCTGCCGCGGGTGGGGATCGGCACCGACGTCCACCCGATCGAGGCCGGTCGTGCCTGCTGGCTGGCCGGGCTGGAGTGGCCGGGCGCCGACGGCTGCGCCGGGCACTCCGACGGCGACGTCGTCGCGCACGCCCTCACCGACGCCGTGCTCTCGGCCGCCGGGCTCGGCGACATCGGCGGCCTGCTCGGCACCGACGACCCGCACTGGGCCGGTGCCCGCGGTGCCGATGTGCTCGCCCACGTCCGGGAGGTGCTGGCCGCCGCCGGTTGGGAGGTCGGCAACGCCTCCGTGCAGCTCATCGGCACCACCCCCAAGGCCGCGCCGCGCCGGGCCGAGGCCGAGGCCGTGCTGTCGGCGGCCCTCGGCGCACCGGTCAGCGTCACCGCGACCACGACCGACGGCCTGGGGCTCACCGGGCGTGGTGAGGGGCGGGCGGCGGTGGCCACCGCGCTCGTGGTCCGGAGCACTGGTGCGCCGCCCGTAGAATCCGCAGGGTGACCCTCCGCCTGTACGACACGGCCGCACGTGCCGTGCGCGACTTCACGCCCCTGCGTGCAGGACAGGTCTCCGTGTACGTCTGCGGCCTGACGGTGCAGGGCCCACCGCACATCGGGCACGTGCGCTTCGCGCTGGCCTTCGACGTGCTCCGGCGCTGGCTGGAGCACAACGGCCACGAGGTCACCTACGTCCGCAACGTCACCGACGTCGACGACAAGATCCTGGCCAAGTCCGCGGCCGCCGGTGAGCCGTGGTGGGCCTGGGCGTACGAGAACGAGCGGGCCGCCACCCGCGCCTACGAGGTGCTGGGGACCCTCCCGCCGACGTACGAGCCGCGGGCGACCGGGCACGTGCCGGAGATGGTCGAGCTGATCGGCCGGCTCATCGACCGCGGCCACGCCTACGCCGTCGACGGGGACGTCTACTTCGACGTCCGGTCCTTCCCCGGTTACGGCGAGCTGTCCGGGCAGCGGCTCGGTGAGCTGCAGCCGGCCGCGGACACCGAGACCGACGAGCGCAAGCGCGATCCCCGCGACTTCGCGCTGTGGAAGGCGCACAAGCCCGGCGAGCCGGAGACCGCGTCGTGGCCGACGCCGTGGGGCCGGGGCCGGCCGGGCTGGCACCTGGAGTGCTCGGCGATGGCGGAGAAGTACCTGGGGCCGGAGTTCGACGTGCACGGCGGCGGGCTGGACCTGCGCTTCCCGCACCACGAGAACGAGCGGGCCCAGTCGCGGGCCGCCGGGCACGGGTTCGCCCGGTACTGGCTGCACAACGCCTGGGTGACCATGGGCGGCGAGAAGATGAGCAAGTCGCTGGGCAACACGCTGCTGGTCGACGAGGTCGTCCAGCGGGTGCGCCCGGTGGAGCTGCGGTACTACCTGGTGGCCCCGCACTACCGCTCGACGATCGAGTTCACCGAGGCCGCGCTCGAGGAGGCCGGGGTCGCCTACCGGCGGCTGGAGTCCTTCGTCCGCCGGGCCGCCGAGCGGGTCGGTGCGGACGCCGGCAAGCCGGTGCTCGCCGAGGCCTTCACCGCGGCGATGGACGACGACCTGGCCACCCCGGCCGCCGTCGCCGCCGTGCACGAGGCGGTCACCGCCGGCAACACCGCCCTGGCCGCCGACGACCACGAGGGCGTCGCCGCCGCGCTGGGCTCGGTCCGGGCGATGCTCGGCGTCCTGGGGCTGGACCCGCTCGACCCGCAGTGGGCCGGCGCCGGCGGCGACGAGCGCCTCGTCGACGTCACCGACGGCCTCGTGCAGCTCGCCCTCGAGCAGCGCACCGCCGCTCGGGCCCGCAAGGACTACGCGTCAGCTGACGCGATCCGGAACCAGCTCGGCGCCCTGGGCGTGCAGGTCGAGGACACCCCCCAGGGCACACGATGGGAGCTGACCAGCTGATGGCCGGCAACAGCCAACGACGCGGCCGCTCGGCCGGCGCCGGCAAGAAGACCGCCACCGCAGGGACCGGCGGCAAGAACCGCCGGTCCCTGGCCGGCCGGGGCGCGACCCCGCCGGCCTCGGCCCGGCCGCACCACCCGGCCTACAAGAAGGCCCAGGCCGACGCGGCGCGCCGGGACAACCGGGCCCGGGTCCAGCGCCGCAACGAGGAGCAGCCCGAGCTGCTGCTCGGCCGCAACCCGGTGCTCGAGGCGCTGCGTGCGGCGATCCCGGCGACGGCGCTGTACGTCGTCACCGGCGACACGACGCGGGGCGGCACCGACGAGCGGATCACGGAGTCCGTGCAGCTGGCCGCCGACCGGGGGCTGCCGCTGCTCGAGGTGGGCAAGGCCGAGTTCGACCGGATGTCCGCCGGGGCGCTGCACCAGGGCATCGGGCTGATGGTGCCGCCCTACGAGTACGCGCACCCCGACGACCTGCTCGACATCGCCCGGGACTCCGGGCGCCCGCCGCTGCTGGTCGCCCTCGACGGCGTCACCGACCCCCGGAACCTGGGCGCGATCATCCGCTCGGCCGCGGCGTTCGACGCGCACGGCGTCGTCGTGCCCGAGCGCCGCGCGGTCGGCATGACCGGCTCGGCCTGGCGCACCAGCGCCGGCGCCGCGGCCCGGCTGCAGGTCGCCCGGGCCACGAACCTGGCCCGCTCGCTGGGCTCCTACCAGGACGCCGGGCTGCAGACCGTCGGGCTGGCCGCCGACGGCGACATCAGCATCCACGACTACGACGGCTTCGCCGACCCGATCGCGCTCGTGGTCGGAGCCGAGGGTGCCGGGCTGTCGCGGCTGGTCCGCGAGCGCTGCGACGTCGTGCTGTCCATCCCGATCACGAGGTCCACGGAGTCGCTCAACGTCAGCGTCGCCGCCGGCATCGCCCTGTTCGCGGCGGCGTCGTCACGGCGATCCTGACGGACCGCACCGCGATGACATCGCGACCCTGACGGGCCGCACCGCGGCCAGGAGCCGTGTCCAGTCGCGTGGAGCCGCTGAGTCGCTCGGTCGCGGGACCCTCCGGGCCCCACTCCTCACGACAGTGCTGGAGTCCGGAGGGTCCCGGTCGATCAGCTGAGCAGCTGGGCGATCGTGTAGATGACCAGGCCGGCCAGCCCGCCGACGACGGTGCCGTTGACCCGGATCCACTGCAGGTCGCGGCCGACCTGCAGCTCGATCCGCCGGCTGGTCTCCTCGGTGTCCCAGCGCGCCACCGTGGTGCCCACCAGCTCGGCGGCGTCCCCGGCGAAGCGCTCGACGGCCCAGCCCGCGCCGCGGCGAGCCTCCCGCTGGACCAGCTCGCGCACGGTGGGGTCGTCGGTCAGCAGCCGGGCGGCGGAGCGGATCACCGACACCATCCGGGCCCGCAGCTCGGAGTGCGGGTCGGCGGCGGCGGTGAGCACGGAGTTCTTCGCCGTCGTCCAGAGCGAGCCGGACCAGGTGCGGACGGCGGGGTGCTCGAGCACCTCCGCCTTGAAGTGCTCCACCCGGGCGGCGGCCTCGGGGTCGGTGCGCAGCGTGTGCACGTAGGCCCGCAGCCGGCGGTCGTACATCTCCCGCACGGGGTGCTCCGGGTCGGCGCCGACCTCGGCGAGGAAGCTGCGCAGCAGCTCGAAGACCCGGTCGAACACCTTGTCGTCGACCCAGTCGGGCACCCAGGACGGGGAGGCGTCACCCAGCCGGGTGCGGAAGACCAGCCGGTTGTCGGCGAGGAACTCGGCCAGCCCGGACAGCCCGGCCGAGAGCACCTCCTGGTGCCGGTTGCCGTCGACGGCGAGCTCGATCACCCGGGCCAACCCCGGCGCCGCGGGGGTCTCACGCAGCTTGCGGTCGACGAAGGCGGAGACCGTCTGCTGGACCTCGTCGTCGGCGATGAGGTCGCTCAGCGCGCCCAGGGCCGCACCGGCGTCCCCGGCCAGCCGCTCGGCCCGCCCGGGGGCCGCCAGGAAGGCGCCCAGCTTCCCGGGGACGTCGACGGCGTCCAGCCGCTCCTCGACCACGTGCCGGGTCAGGAAGTTCTCCTGCACGAACGTGCCCAGGCTGGTGCCGATCTGGTCCTTCTTGCGCGGGATGATCGCGGTGTGCGGGATGGGCAGCCCCATCGGGTGCCGGAAGAGCGCGGTGACGGCGAACCAGTCGGCCAGGGCTCCGACCATGGACGCCTCGGCGGTCGCCCGGACGTAGCCGACCCAGGCGCCGGCCTCGTCCCCGACCAGCACGCAGACCAGGAAGACCGCCGCGGCCAGCAGGAACAGGCCGGTGGCCAGCCGCTTCATCTTCGTCAGGTCGCGGGCGCGCTGCGGGTCGTCGAGCGAGGCGGTGAGGGGGACGGTCAGCTGGTGGCTGGGCAGCTGCGGGCTGGGCACCCGACCGAGCCTAGGTGCACCCCTCTGCAGGGCCCCACCCCGCGCTCGCGAGGGGCGGGGGGCAGAGGGGTCATGCGTCAGTTCGAGGCGGCGTCGAGCGTGACGTCGACCTTCGAGCTGTCCGAGCCGCGGCGGATGGTCAGGGTGACCGTGTCGCCGGGCTGCGCGCTGCGGACGGCGGCGGTCAGCTCGGTGGAGCTGGTGACCGACCGGTCGCCCACCGCGGTGATGACGTCGCCGGCCTCGAGCCCGGCGTCGGCGGCGGGGGAGCCGTCCTGCACCGAGACCAGCTGGGCGCCGGTGCCGACCGCCGAGTCGGCGTTGTCCGACGCGGTGGTGGCGTTCACGCCCAGCAGGGCGTGGGTGGCCGACCCGGTGTCGATGATCTGCTGGGCGATCCGCTTGGCGGTGTTGGCCGGGATGGCGAAGCCCACGCCGATGTTGCCGCTCTGGCCGGCTCCCTGACCGGGCAGGTCGGAGCTGGCGACGGTGGCGATGGCGCTGTTGATGCCGATCACCTGGCCCTCGGCGTCGACCAGCGCACCGCCGGAGTTGCCGGGGTTGATCGCCGCGTCGGTCTGCAGTGCGTCGATCACCGCCTGGTCGGTGTTCGAGCCGGTGGCCACCGCACGGTTGGTCGCGCTGATGATGCCGTCGGTCACCGTGTTCGACAGCCCCAGCGGCGCACCGATGGCGACCGCCAGGTCACCGACCTGCACCTTGCTCGAGTCGGCGAACGTGGCCGGGGTCAGCCCGCTGGCGTCGCTCAGCTTGACCACGGCCAGGTCGGAGGTCGGGTCGGTGCCCACGACGGTGGCGTCGTACAGCGTGCCGTCGGAGGTGCGCACCTGCACCGTCGCCTGGTCGGTCGAGCTGTCGAGCGTGACGACGTGGTTGTTGGTCAGCACGTAGCCGTCGGCGGAGAGGACGACGCCGGACCCGGAACCGGAGCCGGAGCCCGCGCTCACGTAGATGGTGACCACGCTGGGCGCCGCCTTCGCGGCCGCCGCGGTGGTGCTCGTGGCGTTCTCGGCGTCCTTGATGACGACGCTCTGCGCGGACGTGCCGCTGGCGGTCGCCACGCCGCCGTCGTCGGTCAGCGCCATCACACCGGCACCGGCGCCACCACCGACCAGCGCAGCGCCGACCAGGCCGGCGGCGACGCCGAGGCGCCAGCGACCGGGTCGCCGGGACGGCTGGGCGGGGACACCGGGCTGCACCGGGGGCTGGAAGGCAGGCGGGAGCGTGCCCGCGGCGGGCTGACCGTGCGCCTGGTGGTACCCGGGCGTCCCGTAGCCGGCCGGCGGCCACGGCTGGTGCGGCGCGGCGGCGGGCTGCCCGAACTGCTGGGTGGGGTGCTGCCCGAAGGG
>NZ_SJEX01000097.1 GCF_005930495.1 Modestobacter excelsi
ATCCCCAGGAGGAGACGGCATGAGCCGCACCGACACCCTGAAGTCCTACGGCGAGACCCTCGTCGACACCGGCCGCACCGGCCTGCTGGCCGCCATCGGCGCCGGCGACGTGGCCGTCGACGCTGCCGTGGACCGCGCCCGCGCCGTGTTCGGCACCGTGCGCACCCGCGCCGAGGCGCTGCCCGGCGAGGCGCAGGTCCAGGCCGACCTCGCTGCCCGGGAGGCGCGCACCCGCGCCGAGCAGGCCCGCGAGCGGGCCTCCCGCGCCGCCGCCGAGGCCCGCGCCCGGGCCGCCCAGGCCCGCAGCCAGGCCGAGGACGCCGCCACCCAGGCCCGCGCCGCGGTGACCAGCGCCGCTTCCACGGTCCGCCCGGAGACCGTGCGCGCCACCGTCACCGGCCTCGTGGACAGCGCCCGCAACCAGGCGCTCGCCACCATCACCGAGCTGGCCGGCCGGGGCGAGAAGGTCGTCGACGAGCTGCGCACCCAGCCCGTGTTCCGCAAGGTCGTGGCCCGCACCGAGCGCGCCGTCGACGCGGTCGAGGACACCCTCGAGGACGTGCTGGAGGAGACCGCCGAGACCGTCGGCAAGGCCTCCGACGAGGTGACCTCGGTCGCGCAGAAGGCGAAGGCCCGCACCGACAAGGCCGTCGACGAGGCGACCAAGGAGGCCCGCGAGACCGCCGCCAGCACCAAGGCCAGCGTCCGCGCCGCCGCCGAGCCGGAGACGACCACCGTCCCGGTCGAGGGCGTCAGCGTCCCGGTGCCGGCCAAGACCCGGGCCGCCGCCAGGAAGACGGCCCCGAAGGCCACCGCCAAGAAGGCCACCGCGACCACCCAGCCGGTCCCGGACCCGACCGCCGTCCCGGCGAAGAGCCACCCCGCCAGCTGAACGAGGCCCTCGCGAGGGGGCCGCTCCACCGCGTCGCCTGCGCCCCGGTACCCGCTCCTGCGGGTGCCGGGGCGCTGTCGTCCGCCCCGCCCGGGGGAGGTCGAGGGCTGCCGGGCGCGTGCGGGAGCACCGGTGCCGCGGACGCGCCTATCCTCGACCCATGGCTTCCTTCGACGGGCTCATCAACCTCGTCGTCTACTACGGGACCCTCGCGCTGACGGTGTGGGCCTTCGTGGACGCGGTGATCCGCCCTGCGACCGCCTTCGTCGCCGCCGGGAAGCTCACCAAGCCCGGCTGGCTGGCGATCACGGGCATCGCGGCGCTCATCGTGTTCTGGCAGGGTCCGCTCAGCTTCCTGGGCCTGCCCGCCGTGATCGCCGGCGTCGTCTACCTGGTCGACGTCCGGCCTGCGGTGCGCGGCCTGCGCCGGGGCAACACCAGCTGGTGAGCCGCCGCCCTGAGGGCTGGCGGTCGGTCAGTACCGGTCGTCGGCGGGCATGACCACCCAGAGCACCAGGTAGGCGATGAACTGCGGGCCGGGCAGCACGCACGAGACGACGAAGGCCACGCGGAGCCCGGTCCGGGACAGCCCGAAGCGGCGCGCGAGACCGGAGCAGACACCGGCGATCACCTGGTGGCGGGTGTCGCGGGTGAGCCGGCGGGACGCGGGAGCGGTCATGCCCTCGACCCTACGGTCAGTCGAAGATGCCTGCTGGGGGTTGCGGTGAGGGCTGCGCGTCCGCGTCGGTGACCGGCGCGGCCTGCCCGACGAACCGCACCAGCTCCTCGTCGCTGACCACCCGCGAGGGCATCGGGTCACCGGCGCAGCGACGGGTCAGCCCGGGGACCGGCAGCTCGGCGTCCGAGGCCACCGCGACGGTGTTGCCGAACCGGCGGCCGCGCAGCGTCCCCGGCTCCGCGAGCAGCGCCACGTGCGCGAAGACCGTGCGCAACGTGGCCGCCTCCGCGCGCACGAACCGCAGCGGCGGGCCGTCGGAGACGTTCCACGCGGTGACCCCGCCGGGGCGGAGGACCCGGGCGACGTCGGTGGCGAACTCGACGGTGGTCAGGTGGGCGGGCGTCCGGGCTCCGGCGAAGACGTCGACCAGGACGACGTCCGCGCTGGCGTCGGGATGGGCCGCGAGCCCCGCCCGCGCGTCCGCGGCGCGCACCCGGACCCGGGCGTTGCGGGGCAGCGGCAGCTCGCGGCGCACCAGGTCGGTGAGCGCCTCGTCCACCTCCACCACGCGCTGGCGCGAGCCGGGCCGGGTGACGGCGACGTAGCGGGCCAGGGTGAGCGCACCCCCGCCGAGGTGGACGACGTCCAGCGGCCGGCCGGGCTCGGCGGCCAGGTCGAGCACGTGGCCCATCCGGCGGACGTACTCGAACTCCAGGTGGGTGGGGTCGGCCAGGTCGACGTGCGACTGCGGGACCCCGTCGAGCTGCAGCTCCCACGAGCCGTCGCGGTCGGCGTCGGCCAGCAGCTCCGCCGTCCCCCCGGCGACTTCGGTCTTCCCGGGCAGGGCCGTGAGGTGACCCCGGTCGCGCCGGCTCACCGGGCCGTCGTCCCCGGCAGCACCTCGGCGACGCTCACATCGCCTCCGGCGCGACGCTCACATCGCCTCCGGCGCGACGCTCACATCGCCTCCGGCGCGACGCTCACATCGCCTCCGGCGCGACGCTCACATCGCCTCCGGCGCGACGCTCACATCGCCTCCGGCGCGACGCTCACATCGCCTCCGGCGCGACGCTCACATCGCCTCCGGCGCGACGCTCACATCGCCTCCGGCGCGACGCTCACATCGCCTCCGGCGCGACCGCCGACCAGCGGACGCTGACCTCGCCGTGCTTCCACCGCCGGGTCGGGGTGACCAGCGGCCAGCCGTCGGCAGCCAGCGCCTCGCAGGCCGCCGCCCAGCGCTGGCGCGGGCCGAACGTCGACAGCCCGGCTGCGGACGCCCAGGCGGCGTCGAAGGCGGTCAGGAAGGCGTGCACCGGCTGGCCGGGGACGTTGTGGTGGATCAGCGCCTTGGGCAGCCGCTCGGCGAGGTCGGAGGGCCGCTCCAGGTCCGACACCCGGGCGGCCAGGGTGAGCGTCAGCGGCCCGTCCTCGTCCAGCGCCACCCAGGTGCCCCGTCGTCCCCACTCGTCGCAGGTGCCCTCGACGACGAGCCCGCCGGGCGCCAGCGCGCCGCGCATGGTGTCCCAGGCGCGCGCGGCGGACTCCTCGTCGTACTGGCGCAGCACGTTGAACGCCCGCACCAGCACCGGGCGCAGGCCGGCGAGCTCGAAGCCGCCGAGCCGGAAGTCCACCCGCGGCGGGTCCCGGTGCTCGGCCACCGCCGCCACCCGGGCCGGGTCGATCTCCAGCCCGACGACCTCCAGGCCGTCGATCTCCGGTGCGAGCCGCTCGACCAGCTCCAGGGTGGTGACCGCCGAGGCGCCGTAGCCGAGGTCGACCACGAGCGGCCGGGCGGCGTCCCGCAGCCGGGCCACCTGGGTGCTGACCAGCCAGCGGTCGACCCGGCGCAGCCGGTTGGCGTTGGTGGTGCCGCGGGTGGGCAGGCCGAGCGCCCGGGCGCGGCCGGCGGCGAGCCGCGGTCGGCGGGTCGCGGGCAGCGACGCACGTCGGGTGTGGTCGCTCACGGTGGGCGAGAGTAGTCGCGGAGCCGATTACCGTGGACCCGTGCAGGAACGCCGAGACGCCCGACTGGCGGACCTGACCACCCTCGGGGTGGGCGGCCCGATCGACCGGCTGCTGGAGGTCACCACGCGGCAGGAGCTGGTCAGCGCCGTGCGCGATGCCGACGACGCCGGTCGCCCGCTGCTGGTGCTGGGCGGCGGGTCGAACGTCGTCGCGCCCGACAGCGGCTGGCCCGGGGACGTGGTGCTGGTGCGCACCCGGGGCGTGGCCCGCCGGGACACGCCCGAGGGGGTCGAGCTCGAGGTCGAGGCCGGCGAGCCGTGGGACGACCTGGTGGCGTTCACCGTCGAGCACGGGCTGGCCGGCATGGAGGCGCTCTCCGGCATCCCCGGGTCGACCGGGGCGACGCCGGTGCAGAACGTGGGCGCCTACGGCCAGGAGGTGTCGGCGCTGGTCACCGCGGTGCGCGTCTGGGACCGGGCGGCGGGCACCGAGCGGGTGCTCGGCCCGGCGGAGCTCGGGTTCTCCTACCGGGACAGCCGGCTCAAGCAGCAACCCGGCGCGTACGTCGTGCTCGCGGTGACCTTCCTGCTGCGGGCCTCGGCGCAGTCGAGCCCGGTCAGCTACGCCGAGCTCGCCCGGACCCTCGGCGTCGAGCTGGGGGAGACCGCCCCGCTGGACGAGGTCCGCGCCGCGGTCCTCGCGCTGCGCCGCGGCAAGGGGATGGTCTGGGACCCGGCCGACCCGGACTCGCGGTCTGCGGGCTCGTTCTTCACCAACCCCGTCGTCCCGGTCGCGGCGGGCGTCGAGGGCTGCCCGTCGTGGCCGGCCGGCATCGGGGCGGACGGTGCCGCCCAGGTCAAGCTGAGCGCGGCCTGGCTGGTGCAGCACGCCGGCTTCGGTCGCGGCACCCGGGTCGGCCGGGTCGGGACGTCGTCGCGGCACAGCCTGGCGCTGACCACCGAGCCCGGCGCCACGGCCACCGAGCTGATGGCCTTCGCCCAGCAGGTGGTCGCCGCCGTCCGCGCCCAGTTCGGGGTCACCCTGGTGCCCGAGCCGACCGCGGTGCGGGCCTGACGTGCGGCCGGACGAGTCGCTGCTGCTGGGCGCCCTCTACGACGCGCTGCGCACGCCGGACCCGCTGCCGGTCGGCGCGGGCCCGGCCGGGGTGAGCGCCTGGATGTCCCGCGTCGAGGCCGACGCCGCGCTGGCCGGGCTCATCTCCCGGGTGCTGAACCAGGGCACCGCGACCACCGCGGAGGTGCAGGACGCGCACGCGTTGTTCGAGCGCAGCGGCAGCGCGGTCGACCGGGCCCGGGTCGCCCGGGCGTACGAGGTCCTGCTCTCCCACGCCGACTGAAGGGCTGTCTCGGCCCCGTCCAGGGCACCGCGCCGAGCTTGCGAGGGGTGGGGAGGACGGGGTCCTCCTACTCGTCCCGGGCGACCTTGTACTGGGCGGCCTGCGCGCGCGGGCGGACGACGAGCAGGTCGACGTTCACGTGGTGCGGCCGGGTGACGGCCCAGGCGATGCAGTCGGCGATGTCCTCGGCGACGAGCGGCTCGCGCACCCCGCGGTAGACCGCGTCGGTCCGCTCCTGCGAGCGGGTGCGGTTGAGGGTGAACTCCTCGGTCTTCACCATCCCGGGGGCGATCTCCACCACCCGCACCGGGTCGTACACCAGCTCCAGGCGCAGCGTCTCGGCCAGCGTGTGCACCCCGTGCTTGGCCGCGGTGTAGGACGCGCCGCCCTCGTAGCTCGTCAACCCCGCGGTCGAGCCGACGAACACCAGGTCCCCGGCGCCGGAGGCGCGCAGCGCGGGCAGCAGCGCCCGGGTCATCGCCACCGAGCCCAGCACGTTGACCTCGAAGGCCCGCTGCCAGGAGTCGAGGTCCGCCTCGGCCACCGGTGCGGCGTCGAACGCGCCGCCGGCGTTGTTCACCAGCACGTCCACCTGCTCCAGACCCGCGGCGAAGGCGTCGACCGCTGTGGCGTCGGTCACGTCCAGCTGCACCGCCCGGCCACCGATCCGCTCGGCCAGCGCGGCCAGCCGGTCCAGCCGGCGGGCGGCCAGGACGACGTCGAACCCCTCCTCGGCCAGCCGTTCGGCGGTCGCGGCACCGATCCCGCTGGAGGCGCCGGTGACGACGGCGACACGGCCCTGACCGGGGAACGCGGCGCGGGAGGACGACGGGGAGGCAGGGCTGGACATGTGCCCATCCTGGCGTTGTAGGACACTGAGCAGTCGACAGGGGTGTCCCGACCGGGCGCTCGACAGCCCGAGCGGGAGGAGCAGCGTGCCCTCGCGTCGCCATCCCCGTCAGCCGACACCGTGGCGGGCCGGGCCGCCGCCCACCCCGCTCGCCCTCCCGCGGCGGGTGGCCACCCTCTCGGTGCACACCAGCCCGCTGGAGCAGCCCGGCGCCGGCGACGCCGGGGGCATGAACGTCTACGTGGTCGAGGTGTCCCGCCGGCTGGCCGCCCGCGGGATCGCCGTCGACGTCTTCACCCGGGCCACCTCCAGCGAGCAGCCGCCGGTCGTGGAGATGGCCCCCGGGGTGACCGTGCGGCACGTCAGCGCCGGCCCGTTCGAGGGGCTGGGCAAGCAGGAGCTCCCCGCGCAGATGTGCGCCTTCACCGCGGCCGTGCTGCGCGAGGAGGCCCAGCACGAGCCCGGCCACTTCGACGTCGTCCACTCCCACTACTGGCTGTCCGGTCAGGTCGGCTGGCTGGCCCGGGACCGCTGGGGCGTGCCGCTGGTGCACTCCGCGCACACCCTGGCGAAGGTGAAGAACGCCGCGCTCGCCGAGGGCGACGAGCCCGAGCCGCGCGCCCGGGTGATCGGCGAGGAGCAGGTGGTCGATGAGGCCGACCGGCTGGTCGCCAACACCGCCGAGGAGGCCCGGCAGCTCGTCGACTTCTACGGGGCCGACCCGCGCCGCACCCTGGTCATCCCGCCGGGCGTCGACCTGCAGGTCTTCCGCCCCGGTGACCAGCAGCGGGCCCGGCAGCGGGTCGGGGTGCCGGCCGACGCCGTCGTCCTGCTGTTCGTCGGCCGGATCCAGCCGCTCAAGGCGCCGGACATGCTGCTGCACGCCGCGGCCCGGATGCTCGCGGACGACCCGGCCCTGCGCGCGCGGCTCCAGGTGCTCGTCGTCGGTGCGCCCAGCGGGTCCGGGCTCGCCGAGCCGCAGCGGCTGCAGGAGCTCGCCGTCGCCCTGGGCGTGACCGACGTCGTCCGGTTCCTCCCGCCGCAGCGGCCCGAGCAGCTGGCCGACCACTACCGGGCGGCCGACGCCACCGTCGTGCCCAGCCACAACGAGTCCTTCGGCCTGGTGGCGCTGGAGGCGCAGGCCTGCGGGACGCCGGTGGTCGCCGCCGCCGTCGGCGGGCTGAGCACCGCGGTGGACGACGGCGTCTCCGGGCTGCTGGTCCCCGGGCGTGACCCGGCGGACTACGCCGCCGCGATCCGCCGGGTGCTGGCCCGCCGCCAGCTGCTGGGCGCCGGTGCCCGCCGGCACGCCGCCGCGTTCAGCTGGGACCGGACCACCGACGCGCTGGTCGACGGCTACGCCGCGGCCATGGCCGAGATGCGCGTCGCCCGCCCGCTGCTCCGGCCCGCCGCGGAGTACGGGCGCAGCGCGGTGGGGCTGCTCGGCCGATGACCGAGCGCACCGTCGCCGACCTCGACGCCGTCCTCGAGGAGACGCTGCGCGCGGCCGAGCTGGAGTACGAGCACCCGGGGCTGGGTCGCTTCGTGGTCACCCTGCCCGGGGTGAAGAAGCTGAAGACGCTGGTCGGGCTCACGGTCGGCGACCACGGGTTCCGGGTCGAGGCGTTCGTGTGCCGGCAGCCGGACGAGAACCGCGAGCAGCTGTGGGCCTGGCTGCTGCAGCACAACGCCCGGATGTACGGCGTCAGCTACTCCATCGACACGGTCGGGGACGTGTACCTGACCGGCCGGCTGCCGCACGCGGCGGTGACGGCGGAGGAGATCGACCGGCTGCTCGGCTCGGTGCTGACCTACGCCGACGAGCACTTCAACACCATGCTGGAGATCGGGTTCGGCAGCTCGATCCGCCGGGAGTGGGAGTGGCGGGTCAAGCGCGGGGAGTCGCTGCGCAACCTCGAGGCCTTCGCCGCCTTCGCCGACCCCGCGCGGCGGCCTCGGGAGTGAGCACCACCCGGCACCCGGCCGCGGCGACCGAGGAGCTCCCGGAGGGCTACGCGCGGCGGTGGTGGGTGCTGGCCACGATGATCGTCTGCCTGCTGATGGTGATCATGGGCAACACGATCCTCAACGTCGCGCTGCCCACGCTGCAGCGGGAGCTCTCGGCCACCCAGGGCGAGCTGCAGTGGGCGATCGACTCCTACATCCTGGTGTTCGCCGGGCTGCTGTTCAGCTGGGGCGTGGTCGGCGACCGGATCGGCCGGCGCAAGGTGCTGCTGGCCGGGCTGACCATCTTCTCCATCGGCTCCGTGCTGGCCGCGTTCAGCGGGTCGGCCCTGGAGCTGATCGCCTGGCGGGCGCTGATGGGGGTCGGCGGGGCGGCGGTGCAGCCGGCCACGCTGGCGGTCATCACCAACGTCTTCCCCGCGGGCGAGCGCGGGAAGGCCATCGGCATCTGGGCCGGCGCGGCGGGCATCGCCGTCGCCGGCGGGCCGCTGGCCGGTGGCCTGGTGCTCGAGCACTACTGGTGGGGCGCGGTGTTCCTGCTCGGCGTCCCGGTCGCCGCCGTCGGCGCCGCGGGCATCCTGCTCGTCGTCCCGGAGTCCAAGGACCCCTCACCGGGCCGGCTGGACGTGCCCGGGGTGCTGCTGTCGATCGCCGCCCTCGCCGGGCTGGTCTTCGGCATCATCCGCGGCGGCGGTGGAGCGGGGTGGACGACCCCGGGCGTGCTCGGGCCGCTCACCGGCGGTCTCGCGCTGCTGGCGGTCTTCGTCTGGTGGCAGCGGCGCACCTCCCACCCCGCGCTGGACGTCACGCTGTTCAAGAACCCGGCCTTCTCGGCCTCGGCCGGGGCGCTGGCGCTGAACTTCTTCGCGCTCCAGGGCGCCACCTTCTACCTGGTGTTCTACCTGCAGGGGGTGCGGGGCTACTCGCCGCTGCAGAGCGGTGCGGCGCTCATCCCGGTGGCCGTGGGGATGGCGGTCATGGCGCCGCAGAGCTCCCGGCTGGCGGCCCGCTGGGGCCCGAAGCTGGTGGTGGCGTCGGGGTTCCTGCTCGTGGCGGTCTCCTTCGCCGGCATCCAGCTGCTCGACCAGTCCGCTCCGCTGTGGCTCGTGCTGGTCGACCTGGCCGTGCAGGGCTGCGGGATGGGCCTGGTGCTGGCCCCGGCCACCGAGGCGATCATGGCGGTGGTCCCGCGGGAGAAGGCCGGTGCCGGTGCCGCGGTCAACAACTCCGTCCGCCAGGTCGGGGGCGCCCTGGGGGTGGCCATCCTCGGCTCGGTGATGGCCTCGGCGTACGCCACCCGCCTCGGCGACGCCGTCGACGGGCTGCCCGCGGCCGCACGGGACGACGCCCGCGAGTCGATCGTCGCGACCCTCGGCGCGGTCCAGCAGGCCCAGGGTGGGGACGTCCACGTGGCCCGGTCCGCGGCGGCCGTCGTCGCCCCCGCCCAGGAGGCCTTCGTCGACGCCATGCACCTCACCGCGCTGGGCACCGTTGCCGCGGCGCTGGTCGCGACGACGGTGGTGCTGGTCTGGATGCCTGGGCGGCCGAGGCGCCGCTAGCGACCGCCCGGCGGGTGTCGCCGCCGGTCGGGCAGGATGGGCCCGTGACCTCAGGCACCCTCATCCTGCTCCGCCACGGCGAGAGCGAGTGGAACAAGGCCAACCTCTTCACCGGCTGGGTCGACGTGCCGCTGTCGGAGAAGGGCCGCGCCGAAGCGACCCGCGGGGGTGAGCTGCTGGCCGAGCAGGACCTGCTCCCCGACGTCCTGCACACCTCGCTGCTCAAGCGGGCGATCGGCACCGCCGAGCTGGCGCTGGCCGCGGCGGACCGGCAGTGGATCCCGGTGCGCCGGTCGTGGCGGCTGAACGAGCGGCACTACGGCGCCCTGCAGGGCAAGGACAAGGCGCAGACGCTCGCCGAGTACGGCGAGGAGCAGTTCATGACCTGGCGGCGCAGCTACGCGACCCCGCCGCCGCCGATCGAGTCCGGCAGCGAGTTCAGCCAGGACGCCGACCCGCGCTACGCCTTCCTGCCGCCGGAGTCCCGCCCGGCCACCGAGTGCCTGGCCGACGTCGTCGTCCGGATGCTGCCGTACTGGTACGACGCGATCGTCCCGGACCTGCGGGCCGGCCGGAACGTGCTCGTGGCGGCGCACGGCAACAGCCTGCGCGCCCTGGTGAAGCACCTCGACGGCATGGGCGACGACGAGGTGGTCGGGCTGAACATCCCGACCGGCGTCCCGCTCCGCTACGACCTGGACGCCGACCTGCGTCCCACCCAGCCCGGCGGCCAGTACCTCGACCCCGACGCTGCGGCAGCCGCCATCGAGGCGGTCAAGAACCAGGGCAAGAGATGAAGGACCCCGTCGCCCCCCACACCTCGCTGACGCTCGGCGCGGGCCCCTGCGACGGGGCCGTTCCAGCACGTCAGTAGGCGGGGATCGACTTCTCGCCGGTGACCAGGTAGACCACCCGGCGGGCGACGCTGACCGCGTGGTCGGCGAAGCGCTCGTAGTAGCGGCCGAGCAGCGTGACGTCGATGGCGGCCTCGATGCCGTGACCCCACGTCGGCAGCAGGAGCTCGCGGAACAACTGCTTGTGCAGCTGGTCCATCAGGTCGTCCTCGGCCTCCAGCTCGACAGCCGCCTCGATGTCCCGCTTGGCGATGATCGTGCCGGCCTTGGTGACCAGGCTCTCGGCGATGTGCCCGGCCTCCAGGAACATCGGCCGGACCTCCTGGGGCACCGCGTGCTCGGGGAAACGCATCCGCGCCACCTTGGCGATGTGCTCGGCAAGGTCGCCCATCCGCTCCAGGTCACTGACGATGCGCATGGCCGTGGTGATGACGCGCAGGTCGGTCGCGACCGGCTGCTGCCGGGCCAGCAGGGTGAAGCAGCGCTCCTCGATGCTCTCCCGCACCGCGTCGATGCGCTCGTCCCCGGCGATGACCAGGTCGGCCAGCGCGACGTCGGCGTCCAGCAGTGCGGTGGTGGCCGTGCTCATGGCCGAGCCCACCGAGTTGGACATCTCCACCAGGCAGGCGTTGATGTCGTCCAGCTCTTCGCGGTAGCTCTCGCGCAACACGGTTCCTCCTCTGTCGCGCCGCCGGTCAGGGCTGCCCGGGCGACGCCCTGCTGCGCGCGGACGTCTCTGCTCGACGTCCCCGGCACGTGTCAGCTCCGAGGGTAGAGACCGGCGAGCGGGTCACAGGGGGCTGCCAGGTGAACGACGGGGCACGCGGCAGTGAACAGTTCCGACCCGGTCGGGTGAGGGGCGCCGGAGTGGCTGGTCAGCAGCTCGGCCCGCTCTAGCATCGTCGGTGTGGAACCACTGCTCGCCCTGCTGGCGGGCCTCGTGATCGGCCTGATGCTGGCACTGACGGTGGTCCGCACCCGGATGCGACCCGTCGACGAGGGCGGTGCCGCCGGAGGTGCGGACCTGCTGGTCGACCGGGTCGACAGCGACGCCGCGCTCAGCCGCCGGCTCGTCGACCTGATGGACCCCGCCGTCGTCCTGCTCGGTCCCGACGACGCCGTGGTGCTGGCCAACCCCTCGGCCCGGGCGCTGGGCATCCTGCGCGGTGACCGGCTGGTGGTCCCCGGGCTGGTCGAGGTGGCCCGCAGCGTGCAGGTCGCCGGCAGCCAGCGGGCCGACGTGGCGCTGCCGGGCAACGTGGTGGGCACCGGCCCGCGGATGGTCGGCGTGCACGGCATCCGGCTGGGCAGCGGCCCGGTCGTGACGCCCGGCCCGGTCGCGCTGGTGCTCACCGACGTCACCGAGGCCCGCCGGGTCGAGGCGGTGCGCCGCGACTTCGTCGCCAACGTCGGGCACGAGCTGAAGACCCCGGTCGGCGCGCTGGCGCTGCTGGCGGAGGCCGTCCAGGGCGCGGCCGACGACCCGGAGACCGTGCAGCGCTTCGCCACCCGCATGCAGCACGAGGCCGACCGGCTGGCCCGGCTGGTGCGCGAGCTGATCGACCTCTCCCGGCTGCAGGGCGCCGAGCCGCTGCCCGCGCTGGTACCCGTCGCCGTCGGCACCGTGGTGGCCGAGGCCGTCGACCGGACCCGAGCCGCGGCCGCCGCCAAGGACATCCAGCTGGCCGTCGCCGCCCAGCCCGGGCTGGTCGTGCGCGGGGTCGAGGCACAGCTGGCCACCGCGCTGACCAACCTGCTGGCCAACGCCGTCGCCTACAGCCCGCCGGGGACGACGATCGCCGTCGGCGCCCGGGCGCGCTCCGGGTTCGCCGAGATCGCGGTGACGGACTCGGGGATCGGCATCCCGCGCTCGGACCGGTCGCGGGTGTTCGAGCGCTTCTACCGGGTCGACCAGTCCCGGGCCAGCGCCACCGGCGGCACCGGCCTGGGGCTGGCGATCGTCAAGCACGTCGCGAGCAACCACGGCGGCGCGGTGACGGTGTGGAGCGAGGAGGGCCTCGGCTCCACCTTCACCCTGCGCATCCCGCTGGGCGCCGACGCGGACCAGCCGGCGGACGACGCCGGCCCGGAACGGCCGCCGGTGCCCCCGCTGCACGGCCGGCCGGCCACGGACGAGGTCCCCACCGGGGCCTCGCAGGAGGACGACCTGGAGAGAGGACGGTCATGACCCGAGTGCTCGTGGTGGAGGACGAGGAGTCCTTCTCCGATGCGCTGTCCTACATGCTGCGCCGGGAGGGCTACGACACCGTCGTGGCCGCCTCCGGCACGGACGCGCTCGCCGAGTTCGACCGGGCCGGGGCCGACATCGTGCTGCTGGACCTCATGCTGCCGGGGTTGTCCGGCACCGAGGTGTGCCGGGCGCTGCGCAGCAAGAGCTCCGTGCCGATCATCATGCTGACCGCCAAGGACACCGAGATCGACAAGGTCGTGGGGCTGGAACTGGGCGCCGACGACTACGTCACCAAGCCCTACTCCGCCCGCGAGCTGGTCGCCCGGATGCGGGCGGTGCTGCGCCGCGGCACCGAGCCCGAGGTGTCCGCCGAGGCGGCGCTGGCCGCCGGACCGGTGCGGCTGGACGTCGACCGGCACGTGGTCGCGGTCGACGGTCAGCCGGTGTCGCTGCCGCTGAAGGAGTTCGACCTGCTCGAGCTGCTGCTGCGCAACGCGGGCCGGGTGCTCACCCGCGGGCAGCTCATCGACCGGGTCTGGGGCGCGGACTACGTCGGCGACACCAAGACCCTCGACGTCCACGTCAAGCGGCTGCGCGCCAAGCTCGAGCCGGACCCGGCCAACCCGCGCTACCTGGTGACCGTCCGCGGCCTGGGCTACAAGTTCGAGGCGTGACACATGGCGATCCTCCGGATCGCACCGCGGCCAGGTGCCGGGTCGGCTGGCGCTGAGCCGTTGCCCGTCGCGCCGGAGGTGACCCCTTCGGGGCCGCCGTCCGGCGCGACCGGCTTCGCCGAACGTCCGAGCACGTCACCACCAGTGATGCCTCGGGGGGACCCTCCGGGCCCCGCCCGGTGCCTCACTGGCCGCGGCCGGTCTCTTCCTGGAGCTCGTCGATCTTGATCGAGGCGTCGGCCTTGGAGATGTCGTCGGGCACCTCTTCGCCGGCCTGCCGGGCGAGGGTGTGCAGGTAGCTCTTCTGCGCACCCGTGGCGGGCTCGCCGCCGGTCACCCACTCCGAGGGGTCCTTCTCCGCGGAGGGGTCGCCGGCCTGGCCGCTGTTCACGTTGGCTTCGCTCATGTGTTCGAAACTACGCGGGGACGGCGACCCGTGCAGCTCGAGCCGCGGCGGCGTCCGCCGACGCCTGGGCGGCGGCGCGGGCGGCGGTGCGCGTGCGGGCGGCCTCCCAGCGGCGGCCGGTGCGGTAGACGTGCACCCCGCCGCAGGCCGGGCAGTCGACCCGCAGGGCGAGGTGGGTCGGGTGGTTGGCGATCGACCGGATGCGCCGGTCAGCGACCAGCTCGTCGGTCCGGGTCACGGGGCAGGTGATCAGCAACATGGGACGAGCGTGCTCGGCCGTCGGCAGGGGGACGAGTGGCAGGACTGACCATGAACGCCACGTTCCTGCCACACTGTGGTCATGAGCACATCCAGCCGTCCGCTGGTCGTCAGCGCCGTGGTCAGTGACGGCGTCGTGGGCAGCTTCGGCCTCGGCGTCACCACCGAGATCTTCGGCTACGACCGCACCGCGATGGGGCTGCCGCGGTTCGACTACGCGCTGGTCACCGAGGAGCCGGGCGTCGTCCGCACGGACACCGGCCTGCGGATGCTGGTCGACGCGGGGCTGGAGCGGCTGGCCGTCTCCGACATCGTCACGCTGACCGCCTGGGAGCTGTTCGAGCGCGTCCCCTCACCGGCCCTCGTCGACGCCGTGCGCGCGGCGCACGACCGCGGCGCCATCATCGTCAGCCAGTGCACCGGCGCGTTCGTGCTCGCCCATGCCGGGTTGCTCGACGGGTGCCGGGCGACCACGCACTGGCGGTACGCCGGCGAGCTGGCCGCCCGGTTCCCGGCGGTGCAGGTCGACCCGGCGGTGCTCTACGTCGACTGCGGCCGGGTGCTCACCGGCGCGGGGACGGCGGCCGGCGTCGACACGCTGCTGCACCTGGTGCGCCGGGAGTGGGGAGCGGCCGCGGCCAACGCGCTGGCGCGCGACATGGTGGTGCCGCCGCACCGGGACGGCGGGCAGGCGCAGTTCATCGACAGCCCGGTCGCCCGCTGCGAGGACGACCTGCTCGGCGTCGTCCTGGAGTGGGCGCGCGCCCACCTCGCCGAGGAGATCAGCGTGGAGTCGCTGGCCCGCCGGGCCCTGATGAGCCCACGCAGCTTCGCCCGCCGGTTCAAGGCCACCACCGGGACGACGCCGCACGCGTGGCTGCTCGGTCAGCGGCTGGCCGCCGCCGAGGGGCTGCTGGAGGACAGCGACGCCCCGGTGGAGGAGATCGCCCGGCTGGTCGGCTTCGGCACCGCGGCCGGGTTGCGCGAGCAGTTCACCCGGCGGCGCGGGGTCTCCCCGCGCGCCTACCGGCAGACCTTCCGCGCGGCCGCCTCAGCCGGGACGGCGCCGGTGCAGCTGCACCGGCACTGGCCGGGGGCTCGCGGGGTGCGGGGCGACGAGGCCAGCGTCGAGGCGGGCCTCGGTCAGCCGGCGTAGCTCGGCGTAGGCGGCCGGGCCGAGCAGGGCGGTCAGCTCCGGCCCGTAGGTGACCACCAGCGGCTCGCTCGCCACGTGCGCGGCCGGCGAGCCGGTGCACCACCAGTGCAGGTCGTGCCCGCCCGGGCCCCAGCCGCGGCGGTCGAACTCGCCGATGCTGGAGACCAGCACCCGGGTGTCGTCGGGCCGGTCGACCCACTCCTGCTCGCGGCGCACCGGGAGCTGCCAGCAGACGTCGGGCTTGGTCTCCAGCGGGTGCCGCCCCTGCCGCAGCGCCATCGCGTGCAGTGCGCAGCCGGCGCCGCCGGGGTGCCCGGGCCGGTTGAGGAACAGGCACGCGCCGTCGACCACCCGGGTGCGCAGCGCCTCCTCGGCGACCTCGCCGTCGGCCGGCTCGGTGAGGGTGTCCGCCTCCGTCCAGTCCGCACGCGTCACCGCCGTGCCGGGATGGCGCTGCCAGTCCAGCGGCGTCAGCTCGGCGACGGCCGCCTCGACCCGGTCGAGGTCGTCGGTGTCGGTGAAGAAGGCCCCGTGGTTGCAGCAGCCGTCCTCGGCCCGCCCCTCCACCACGCCGGCACACCCACGGCCGAAGACGCACGTCCAGGCGCTCGTCAGCCAGGTGAGGTCGGCCCGCACCCGGTGCTCGGGATCGGCGGGGTCGGTGAACTCGATCCACTCGCGCGGGAAGTCCAGCCCGACCTCGGTCGGGGTGCCGACTGGGGTGCTCGGTTCCACCGGCGCAGAGTAGGCGCAGAGTAGGCGGCGCGACACGCTGAGCCGCCAGACGGCAGACTCACCGGCATGCGACTCGGGGTGCTGGATGTCGGCTCGAACACGGTGCACCTGGTGGTGGTGGACGCGCACCGCGGCGCACACCCGACGCCGATGCACGACGACCGCTGGGTGCTCAAGCTGGCCGAGCACGTGGGCAAGGACGGCAAGCTGTCCAGGGCGGGGGAGAAGGCGCTGCTCAACGCGGTGCAGCAGGCCAAGCGGCAGGCCGCCGACCGGCGGTGCGACGAGCTGCTGGCCTTCGTCACCTCGGCCATCCGCGAGGCCGACAACGGGGCGGCGGTGCTCCGCCGGGTCCGCGAGCAGACCGGCGTCGACCTGCAGGTGCTCACCGGCGAGGACGAGGCCCGGCTGACCTTCCTGGCGGTGCGCCGCTGGTTCGGCTGGAGCGCCGGCCGGGTGCTGGTCATGGACATCGGCGGCGGCTCGCTGGAGCTGGCCGCCGGGGTCGACGAGGACCCCGAGGTGGCGCTCTCGGTGCCGCTGGGTGCGGGGCGGATGACCAGGGAGTTCCTCCCGGAGGCCGAGACCGGGGGCCGTCCGGACCTCCGCGCGCTGGCCCGGCTGGACGAGTACGCCGACGAGCTGCTGGCGCCCGCGGGCAAGGAGCTGCGCGGGGTCGGCGAGCCGGAGTTCGCGGTGGCGACGTCGAAGACCTTCCGGACGCTCGCCCGGCTGGCCGGCGCTGCGCCCTACGCAGCCGGGCTGACGGTCCCCCGCGAGCTGACCTCCACCGGCCTGACCCAGGTGATCGGGTTCGTCTCCCGGATCGAGTCCTCGGCGCTGGCCGAGCTGGAGGGCGTGTCGGCGCAACGCGCGCACCAGGTCCCGGCCGGCGCCGTCGTGGCGCGGGCCGCGATGCGTGCCGTGGACGTACCGTTCGTCCGGATCTGTCCCTGGGCGCTGCGGGAGGGGATCATCCTGCGCCGCCTGGACCAGCTGGAGGGAGCGTGATGTCGGAGCCGCCGAACTCGGGGGAGCACAGCGTCCGCTCGCTCGCCGAGATCCTCCGGGAGCACGGCCTCGAGACCGAGCTGGGCACCCGCCCCGGCCGTCGGCGGCGCACCTCCGACGACCCGGAGGTCACCGGGCGGTCGCCGCGCATCGAGCCGGCCGCGCGGCCGCAGGCCCCCGGCCGGCCGGTCGCCGGGGTCCGCGCGACGACCCCGCCGCGCACGCCGAGCCCGACGCCCGCCGCGGTCCGCTCCCCGGCGGGCGCCTCGTCCACCGGTCGCACCCCGGCGACGACGTGGCCCGACCAGTCCGACACCGCCGGTCCGCGCCCGGCGGCCGGCCTGGCCGGCCCGGTGACGCCGCGCGAGCCCGCACCGGTGCGCACCGCTGCGCCGGCGCGGTCCGAGCCCAGCCGCGACTCCCCGGGCGAGCGTGCGGTGGCGACCGGGCCCGGGACCGGTCGCAGCAACGGGACGCCGTCCGCGGTGCGGACCGGGCGGCGGAAGAGCGATGCCGTGACCGCGGCCCCGGCCACCGCAGCGACCACCGGGCTGTTCGGCACCGGGCCCTCGACGTCCGCGATCCCGGCCACCGGCACGACCCCCCACCGTCGGGCGGAGGCTCACCCGGTCACCGGCCCGATCCCGGTGCAGCGCGCCGCGGCCGAGCCGGCCGTGGTCGAGGAGGAGGAGCCGCTCACCGCCAAGGAGAGCGCGCTCGCCTGGGTCCGCTTCGTCGGGGAGCTCGTCGTCGCCCTCGCGGTCGGCATCGGCTTGTACTTCGCCTTCACCGTGCTGTGGGAGCTCATGCCCTACGCCGCGCTGGTGGCGGCGCCGGTCGCGGTGACCGCGCTGGTCGCCGGGGTGGCCGCCTGGCGGCAGAGGCGGGGCCAGGGTGCGCTCGGCGTGCGGCTGCTGGCGGTGCTGCTGCTCGCCGGCACCGTGCTCGTGATCGCCCCCGCCGCCGGCCTGCTCGCCGGCTGACCGGACCCGCCGGGTCCCGGCC
>NZ_SJEX01000098.1 GCF_005930495.1 Modestobacter excelsi
GTCGATGAGGGCGCCTGCCCCCGCTCGGTCGTCGTCCCGGTGGCTGGGCATGATGAGCGGCGTCCGCGATGTCGGAGCCGGCGACGGAGCACGGCGGCGCGCGGCCGGACCGAGGAGACGGTGGCCATGAGCGACGTCCCGGACCAGGTGGGCGTGATCGGCGGGGGCCGGATGGGGGCCGGGATCGCCCAGGCGTTCCTGCTCGCCGGCGCCCGGGTCGAGGTCGTCGAGGCCGGCGGCGACGCCGCCGACGCCGCCCGCGGCCGGATCGCCGACGGTCTCGAGGAGTCAGCCCGCCGCGGGAAGCTCACCGGCGAGGTCGGCGACACCTTCGCCCGGCTGTCCCTGGTCGACGCGGCGGCCGAGCTGTCCCCCGGCACCGGGCTGGTCGTGGAGGCGGTCCCGGAACGCGCCGACCTGAAGGTCACCGTGCTCACCGCGGCGGAGCAGGCGCTGGGCCCGGACGCCGTGCTGGCGACCAACACCTCCTCGCTGTCGGTCACCGAGCTGGCCGCGGCGCTGCAGCGCCCGGCGCGCTTCCTGGGCATGCACTTCTTCAACCCGGTGCCGGCGTCGAAGCTGGTCGAGGTCGTCGTCGCCCCGGAGACGGCCGCCGACGTCGTCGAGTCCGCGCGCGGCTGGGTGCGGGCGCTGGGCAAGACCGACGTCGTGGTCAAGGACTCCCCCGGTTTCGCCTCCTCCCGGCTGGGCGTGCTCCTCGGGCTGGAGGCGATCCGGATGCTCGAGGAGGGCGTGGCCGACGCCGAGGCGATCGACGCCGCGATGGAGCTGGGCTACCGGCACCCGATGGGCCCGCTGCGCTCCACCGACCTGGTCGGCCTGGACGTGCGGCTGGCGATCGCGGAGTACCTGGCCGGGACCCTCGGTGAACGGTTCACCCCGCCGCAGCTGCTGCGGGACAAGGTGGCCGCCGGCGAGCTGGGCCGCAAGACCGGCCGCGGCTTCCACGACTACACCTGAGCGGAGTCCCAGCGCTCGGGGAGCGATGCGCTGGGACCCCACCCCTTCCCTGAGAGGACGCCGATGTCCGACCCCACGGTGACCCGGACCGACGCCGACGGCGTGACCACGCTGACCCTGCAGCGGCCGGCGCTCTCGCACCAGCTGCGCACCGAGCTGATCACGCTGGTCCGGGAGGTGGCCGCGGACTCCTCGGTGCGCGCGGTGCTGCTGACCGGGTCCGGGCGGGCGTTCTGCGTCGGCCAGGACCTCGGCGAGCACGTGGAGGTGCTGCGCGGGAACGCGGAGAGCTCGCTGTCGGTGGTGGAGGCGGAGTACAACCCGCTGCTGCTGGCGCTGGCCGGGCTGCAGGTGCCGCTCGTGGTCGGCATCAACGGCGCCTGCGCCGGGGCCGGACTGGGCATCGCGCTCGCCGGTGACCTGCGGGTCGCGGCCGCCGGCGCGAAGTTCACCACCGCGTTCGCCGGCATCGGGCTGTCCAGCGACTCGGGGCTGGCCTCCCGGCTGGTCCACTGCGTGGGGGGCTCGCGCGCCACCGAGCTGCTGCTGCTGCCCGAGCCGTTCACCGCCGAGACCGCGGGCCAGTGGGGGCTGGTGCACCGCGTCGTCCCGCCGGAGCAGGTGCTGGCCGAGTCGCAGGCGCTGGCCGCCCGGCTCGCCGCCGGGCCGACCCGGGCCTACCGGGCCATCAAGGAGGTGCTGGCCACCGCCGCCACCGACTCCCTGCAGGACACCCTGGCGCTGGAGGCCCGGCTGCAGACCGAGCTGGGCGGCACCGCCGACCACCGCGAGGCCGTCGAGGCGTTCCTGGCCAAGCGGCCGGCCCGGTTCACCGGCCGCTGACCCCGGCGTGGCGACCCGGCCGGCCGAGCGCGTCGCGCAGGCCTACTCGTCGCTGGCCGGGCGGTACATCGAGCTGTTCGGGTCCGTGGACAGCGTGCACCCGGACGACCTGCGGCTGATCGAGGGCCACCTCGGCCGGTCGGCCGGTCCGGTCCTGGACCTCGGGTGCGGGCCCGGGCACCTCAGCGGCTTCCTGGGCCGGACGGGCGCGGACGTCACCGGGATCGACCTGGTGCCGGAGTTCATCGCCCATGCACGGCGGTCGCACCCGGCCGTGCGGTTCGAGCTGGGGTCCCTGGCCGAGCTGGCGCGCCCGGACGCGTCGGTGGCCGGCGTCCTGGCCTGGTTCTCCCTGATCCACCTCGCGCCGGGGGAGCTGGACGGCGTCCTGGCCGAGGTGCGTCGCGTCCTGGCGCCGGGTGGCGCACTGGTGGTCGGGTTCTTCGACGGCCCCGTGTGCGAGCCGTTCGCGCACCGCGTGGTCGAGGCGCACCGCTGGCCGGCGGAGGAGCTCGCGCGCCGGCTCGGGGAGGCCGGCCTCGCCGAGGTCGAGCGCGTGCACCGGCCGCAGGACGGCGACCGGCGGCGCTACGCCGTCCTCGCCGCGCGGGCCGTCGGCCCGGCCGGCACCCGGCGTTGATCCACGTGGAACACCCGCCGGTGCGCCCGGGTCAGCGGGTGAGGACGACGCAGGTCGGGCAGACGTCGGTGCCGGCAGCGGGCCAGACCCGCTCGGTGGTCACCCGGGCCAGCGCGCCGCAGACGGTGAGCTCGCAGGCCCCGTCCAGATCGGCGAGGACCCGGTGCACCTCGACGGCGTGCCACAGGGCGGCCGTCGGTCCGTGCGCACGGCTGCGGGCGGCGACGAGGGTGAGCGTCGAGGAGGTCATGCCCCGGTTGTCGGCAGCGGCGTGGCACCGGGACAGCCGGGGGTGCGGTGCTCACCCCATCGGGTCACCGCCCCGGTCACCGGACTCCCAGGCGCGCGTGGCACCGTGCCTGCGACCCCACCCGCCTGCGAGGAGGCCCCGGTGCAGCTCACCAAGCACGGACACGCCTGTGTCGTCCTGTCCGACGGCGACCGCCGGCTGGTCGTCGACCCCGGCTCCTTCACCGCGGACGACGCGTGGGCCGGCGCCTCGGCGCTGCTGGTGACGCACGAGCACGCCGACCACTTCGTGCCGGGGAAGGTCCGTGCCGCGCTCGAGGCCGACCCCGCGCTCGAGCTGTGGACCAACGCCTCGGTCGCCGCCCAGCTGGAGGGCCTCGGCCCCCGGGTGCACGTCGTCGGCGCCGGCGACACGTTCACCGCGGCCGGGTTCGACGTCTCGGTCCACGGTGAGTGGCACGCGGTCATCCACCCGGACATCCCCCGGGTGGCCAACGTCGGCTTCCTCGTCGAGGGCACGGTGTTCCACCCCGGGGACGCCCTGACCGTCCCCGAGGTCGCCGTCCCGACGCTGCTGCTGCCGGCGCACGCACCGTGGTCGAAGCTGGGCGAGCTGATCGACTACCTGCGCGAGGTACAGGCTGAACGGGCGTTCGCGGTGCACGACGCGCTGCTCAGCGACCTGGGCCTGGGCGGCGTCGCGCGGCTGCTGGGTGCCGGCGGCCCGGGTCAGCCGACCCCGTACCAGCGGCTGGCGCCCGGGGAGTCCGTCGCGGTCTGAACTGCTCGGGGGGAAGCCGTCCACCGGCGGCTGACATCTGAGAGCATCGGGCTGCGCACAACAGGTGAGCGCACCGCAGCCGGCCCGCCGGCGTCAGGCGTACGACGACGAGGCGGGAAGACGGCCATGGAGAGCACCGGCCACGAGCTGCCCACCTGGGCGCCGCTGCCCGCGCGCGCCGACGAGGTGTTCGACGAGCTGGCCGCCCGGGTCTGCGCCGAGCTCCGCGTCCAGCGGGCCCTGGTGGTGCTGGTCTCCAAGAGCGGCCAGGTGTACCCGGGGGCCCACGGCCTGCCCGAGCCGTGGGAGACCCGCCGGTCGATGCCGCTGAGCCACTCGATGAGCCTGCGGGTGGTCTCCACCGGCCGGCCGCTGGTGCTCCGCGACGCCCGGGAGGACCCGGAGCTGCGGGACAGCCCGGGCGTCGTGGACATGCAGATCGTCGCCTACGCCGCGATGCCGCTGGCCGACGTGCACGGCAGGCCGATCGGCGTGCTGTCCGTGTCCGACGACCAGCCCCGCGACTGGTCGCCGCAGGAGCTGGCAGCGCTGCACGGGCTGGCCGCCGAGGCGGCCCGGCGGCTGCAGTTCCAGGCCCTCGAGCTGGCCGAGCGGGAGGCGGTCGCGACGGCGGCCCGGGCCGCCGTCGCCGCGAGCAGGACCGCCGACGCGGCCCGCGCCGCCTACGTCGAGGCCGAGGCCGCCGCCGACCGCGCCCGGATCGCGGCCCGGCTGAGCCAGGAGCTGCAGCCGGCCGAGACGCTGCTGGAGGTCCTGCACGGCATCGACCGGTTCGTCCGCTCGCCGCTCGGGGCCACGGTGGCGCTGCTGGGGCTCGCCGAGACCGGCAGCAGCGACCTGCGGGTGTGGGCCGCGGAGGCCGGCAGCCCACCGACCACCCGGGTGGCCACCGGTCTCCACCTGACGGACGCGCACCCGATGGCGACGGCCGTGCGGGAGCGGCGGCCGGTGCCGGTGGGCTCCCGGGCCGCGGGCGAGGCGGAGTTCCCGGCGCTGGCCCGCTTCCCGGTCGGCGCGGAGTCGGCGCTCGCCGTCCCGATCGTGCTCGGCCAGCACACCGCGGCGGCGGGGCTGCTGGTCGGCTGGGGGCACACCCGGGAGCTGGACGCGCCGCTGTCCGCGGTCGTCACCGACCTGGCCCGGCACGTCGGGCACGCGCTGGACCGGGTGCTGCTGCGCGCCCAGCGGCTGCGGCTCGCGGCGACCTCGCCGCCGGTGCCGGTCAGCGCCTGACGGTCAACGACCGCCGACGGACACCTCGAACTCGACCTGGCTCACGTCCGGGCGCAGCCGGGAGAAGCTGTGCACCAGCGGGTGGCCGGCGCTGTCCCGCACGGTGGTCCGCACGACCAGCAGCGGGGAGCCGGCGATGACGTCGAGCACCTCGGCCTCGTCGGCGGCCGCCGTCCCGACGTCCACGACCAGGCGGGCGTGGGCGAGGTCGGCCTGGTACTCCCGGCGGAGGAACTCGTAGAGCGAGCCGTGCCCGAAGTCCTCGCTGGCCGCCTTGGGGTAGCGGTCGGCGGCCAGGAAGCTGCGGACGACGTGGTTGGGCAGCCCGTCGACGCTGCGCAGCCGGACCAGCTCGACGACGTCGTCGGCGGTGGCGATGCTCAGCTCGGCGGCGATGGCCGGTGCGGCCGGCACCACCTTCTGGCTGAGCACCGTGGTGCCCACCTGGGCGCCCTGCTCGGTCATCACCGAGTGGAACCCGGCGATCCGGTGCACGAAGCTCTCGCGGTACTCGTGCCGGATCCCCGGCCGGCTCACGAACGTGCCGCGGCCCTGCTCGCGGACCAGGTGCCCGTCGGCGACCAGCCCGTCGACCGCCCGGCGCAGGGTGATCCGGCTGACCCCGTACTCGGCGCACAGCACCGGCTCCGGGGGGAGGAGGGTGTGCTCGGGCAGCGCGGACGCCCGGCGCCGCAACGCCTCACGGACGGCGAGGTACTTCGGCCCCGCCTCGACACTCACCACGCCTGGAAGGTACTGCACGACGAGACGTCTAGACGTCATGACGTACCGTTCAGCCGTGTGACCACCCTTTCGGAGGAGAACCCGTGCACATCGGAGTGCTGACCGGCGGCGGCGACTGCCCCGGCCTGAACGCCGTCCTGCGGTCCGTGGTCCGCACGGCCGAGAAGGAGTACGGCAGCACCGTCGTCGGGTTCCGCAACGGCTGGCGCGGCCTGCTCGAGGACGACGCCATGGTGCTCGACCGGCCGGTGGTCAACGGGCTGCTCACCCGGGGCGGCACGGTGCTGGGCTCGGCCCGCGTCGCGCCGCAGAAGCTCCGGGACGGCCTCGGCCGGATGCGCGAGGTGCTCGACGCCCACGGGGTCGACGCGCTGCTGCCGATCGGTGGCGAGGGCACGCTGACCGCGGCCGCGTGGCTGGCGTCCGAGGGCGTGCCGGTGATCGGCATCCCGAAGACGATCGACAACGACATCCACGGCACCGATCTCACCTTCGGCTTCGACACCGCGGTGAGCATCGCGACCGACCTGATCGACCGGCTGCACACCACCGCCGAGTCGCACCAGCGGGTGCTGCTGGTCGAGGTGATGGGCCGGCACGCCGGCTGGATCGCGCTCAACGCCGGGCTGGCCTCCGGTGCGCACCTGACGATCACCCCCGAGCAGCCCTTCGACATCGAGGAGGTCTGCAAGCTGGTCACCGCCCGGTTCGACCGGGGGCACCGGCACGTCATCGGGGTGGTGAGCGAGGGCGCCACGCCGCTGCCCGGCACGATGCCGCTCCGCGACGGGGGCCTGGACGAGTTCGGCCACCGGCGGTTCACCGGGGTCGCCCAGCAGCTGGGCGAGGAGCTCGAGCGGCGCACCGGCAAGGAGGTGCGGACGACGGTGCTCGGTCACGTGCAGCGCGGCGGCACCCCGACCTCCTTCGACCGGGTGCTGGCCACCCGGTTCGGGCTGCACGCCGCGATCGCCGCCCACCAGGGCCACTTCGGGCAGATGGTCGCGCTGCACGGCACCGAGATCGGGTTGGTCCCGCTGGCCGACGCCGTCCGCGAGCTCAAGACGGTGCCGAAGTCCCGGCTCGCCGAGACGGCGTCCTTCACCGGCTGAGCTGGAGGACCCCTTCCGCCACAGGCGTGCTTTCGGCGGACGCCGAGAGCACGCCTGTGGCGACGGGGTCACCAGGTCCAGTGCCAGCCGATCACGCACTCGCCGTCCGGGACGACCTCCTGCGAGGTCTGCCCCCCGACCAGCCGCACCGGCGCTGCATCGGTCGGGTCGGTCGACGCCGCGTCCGCCCAGCGGGCGCAGGACACCTCGCGGGGCAGGCAGGACGGGTCGAACCGGAGGGTGAGCGCCACGTGCCGCATGCTCGCCGTGACGATCTTGCGGAACTCCGGCACCGGTGGCGCGGGGTAGCAGAACGCCGTGCGGTACTCCAGGTGCGTGGTCTGCCCGGCCAGCATCGGCTCGGTGAGCACGATCTCCACCGCGAACAGCTGCGTGCCGGTCACCCGGTAGGCCCGCAGCGGGGTGCCCCCGGTCAGCACGGTCACCGCCGCGTGCGGGGTGTCGAAGGCGTAGTGGTGGCGGTCGGTCGGCTCCACCGCCTCCAGCAGCAGGCGGGTGACGTGCTGCCGGGGGGACCGGTCCGGCCCGATCTCGTGGTGCTCGGCGACCTGCAGGGTGCGCACGGTGCGGCGCGGCAGCGGTGCTTCGCCGTCGAGCTGGGTGGCCACCACCAGCTGGTCGCGGAGCGGGCGGCCGCGGACCAGCGCGCGCAGCTCGTCGGCGTGCTCCCGGGTCATCTCGAACGCGGCGATGAACAGCTCGAGCGTGGCGTCGGAGAGCCGGTCGCCGTTCAGCGCGCGGCCGACCCGGTTCTCCAGGCTGCGTGGCTGGTGGTCCCAGCCCACCTCGCCGGTCTCGACCAGGTGGGCGTCCAGCACGGCCGCGACGGCCGCCCGGGAGAGCTCGCCCCGTCGCACGCTGCTGTGCGGCTGCCAGCGGCGGCGGTACCGCGGCTCGGCGAGCAACGCCGCCAGCCGCTGCGCGGCCAGCGTCACCCCGATCGTCGCCCCCATGCGGCCACTCCCCCGGCGGCCACATGTCGGCCACATCACGGCGGTACTAACCGGCTGCGGCGATCGTGAGACACCGGGAGAGTCCCACGACTGCAGCGCCCGGCCTGTCGCCACGCACGAGAACGGTCCGCGCACCGCCGTGACCCCGCGGTGCGCCCGGGCAGCGGTCAGCGCGGTGGCCGGACCGGCTGCCCGGGCTGCAGTTCGACGACGGTGACCTCCGGACGGGCCCCCACGCGCATCGGCGGCCCCCAGTAGCCCGCGCCGGCGGTCACGTACAGCTGGGTGTCGCCCTGCTGCGACCACCCCTCGACGACCGGCTGGTCGAGCCGCACCGCGTGGTCGAAGGGCCAGAGCTGCCCGCCGTGGGTGTGCCCGGACAGCTGCAGGTCCACCCCGGCCGCCCGCGCCTGATCCACCTGCACCGGCTGGTGGGCCAGCAGGACGAGCGCCGTGGCGTCGTCCCGGCCGTCGAGGGCCGCGTCCAGGTCTGCGCCGTGCCCGGGGACGCCGGAGGCCGCGGCGGTGCGGTCGTCGATGCCGGCCAGGTCGAAGGACGCGCTGCCCCGGCGGATCGGCACCCGCTCGTTGCGCAGGACGTCGATCCCGAGGGTCGGCAGGTGCCGCAGCCAGGCGGCGGTGTCGACGAAGTACTCGTGGTTGCCGGTGACGAAGAAGACGCCCTGGTCGCTGACCAGGTCCGCGAGCGGGGCGGCGTCCTCCCGCAGCTGGTCGACCTCGCCGTCGACCAGGTCGCCGACGATCGCGACGACGTCCGGCCGCTGGGCGTTCACCGTCTCCACCACCCGCTCGAACCGGCGCCCGCCGTAGGTGGCCGACAGGTGCCCGTCGGAGAAGGTGACGATCCGCAGCCCGGCCAGCGAAGGGTCCAGCCCCGGGATCCGGATCGGCACCCGGCGCACGACGGGCGCGGAGTTGGCCAGGACGGCGCCGGTACCGGCCACACCGACCCCGACGGCGCCCGCAGCCAGGGCGAACAGCCGGCGCCGTGACACGATCCCGCGCTCCGCGTCGGCTTGCCCGGCGTCGGCTGCCGCACTGCTGTACCGGAACAGCCGCAGCGCCCCCCGGACGGGCTCCGTGACCATCGTGGCCAGGAGGAGGTAGAACGCCAGGCCGAGCCAGCTGTAGGCCACCCAGGCCAGCGGGGTCGCGACCGCCATCGGCAGCTGACCGCGGAACACCACGGCGACGGTGGGCAGCACCGCCAGCACGACGGTGACCGCCGTCAGCACCCGTCGGGTGCGGCCCGGGCGGGTGGTGCCCCGCACCAGCCGCCACCACAGGTAGCCGTGCAGCAGCGCCATCGCCAGGCCGACGACGGCGCCGAACACGACCACGGGGGAGCCCGCGGCCTACGCCGTCGCCGTCGCCGTCGCCGTCTCCAGTGCAGGGGGCAGCTGTGGCCAGCGCAGCCAGAACTCCTGCTCGGCCTGCTCGCAGCGCGCCTGCTCCAGGGCGTGCAGCCGGCCCCAGGTCCAGGCGTTCTCGCCGGCGGCGAAGGCCTGCAGCCCCAGCTGGGTGCACAGCGGCCGGGTCACGAAGGTGTCCTGCCGGTCGCCGAGCACCTCCTGCACCCCCTTGAGGGCACCGACCAGCTGGCGGACCGGCTCACCGAGCACCGGCACCGCCGACTCTGCGGTGTACCGGACCCGCTTGGCCGCCTTGCGCACCGCGTGCAGCGTCTCCGGGTGGTCGCTGTCCTGCGCCGCCCCGACCGCGCGACGCAGCCGCTTGCCGGTGTGCGCGACGATCTCGCGCAGCACCTCGTCGGCGGGCCGGGCCGCGGCCTCGGTCAGCGGCGGCTCGGCCACCAGGGCGTCCAGGTCGTCCCGCAGCTGCAGGTAGGCGGCCGAGGTCAGCGCTCTGCGGGCGTCCACCTCACCGGCCCGCTGGTCGGCGATCGCGGCCTGCTGCAGCCGGGCCGCCACCGGGCCGAGGACCAGCTCGGCCGGCTCGGCGGCGACCAGCTCGCGCAGGTGGGCGAGGGCGACCTCGGCGTCGCGGGTGGGCGAGAGCGCCGTCCCGACCGCGGCCAGCTCCTCGCGCAGCGGATCGGTCTGCGTGCGGTCGAGCACCGGGCGGTAGGCGGCCAGCGTGCTGCGCAGCCGGCGGCAGGAGACCCGCACCTGGTGGACGCCGTCCGGCTGCCCGGTGCGGACCATGAGGTCCGCGTCCTGCAGCGCGCGCACCTGCAGTTGCAGCGCGGCCCGGAGCACCTCACCGGCCGGTGCGGACGACGTCCGCCCGCGCCCGGCGTCCTCGTCCTTCTTCTTGCCCTTCTTCCCCTTGCCCTTCTTGCGCTGCTCGACGGGCGCGGCGGGCTCGGCCGGCGGGAGCACCGGGCCCTCGACCGCGGCCAGCCGGTCGGCGAGCACCCGGCCGAGCTTCGACGGCGCGGTGGCCGGGCGGGCGCCGGCGTCCACGACAGCGGCGGACACCGCGGCCAGCAGCTCCTCGTCGCCGTCGACCAGCTCGATCTCCACCTCCCGCCAGACGGTGACGACGGCGGCCTCCCCCGGTCCGGCCGGCAGTGCCGTGCCGGTGACCTGGTCGTCGGCCACCTCGGCGAGCACCCGGCCCTCGGCGTCGACGAGCTCGGTGACCACTCGGCGGGTGCGCAACGCGGCGACCTGCGTGGCGGGGGCGCGGCGGACGATGCCGAGCACGGGCTCCAGGACCGCCTTCGGCGGGGTCCTCATCGCCCGGCCGAGCGGCGAGTGCAGCTCGCGGCGGGCACCGGCCGAGGCCGGCAGCTTGACGTGCCACCCGGCGTCGACGCCGCCGGTGCGCCGGCGGAGGGTCACCCGCGCGCGGGCCAGCCGCAGGTCGGCGGTGTCGTAGTAGGCGGCCTCGAGGGCGTGCTCGACGGGCGCCCGCACCTCGGCGACCCCGGGCACGCCGGTGAGGTCGGGCAGTGCGAACGTCGAGTCGACGTCGAACTTGCGCTCGATCTCCAGATGCTCGACAGCCACGCGTCCACTCCTCGTTCGTGCACCGTTCCGGACCACTCGTCCGCCAGGGTCTACCCCACCGAGGTGAACCGCCAGGTCAGCGGCCCCCAGAGCGCGGCGCAGCGGGGATCGGCAGGATGGGCCGGTGCCGCTCACCCGTCGCGCCGCCCTCACCCTCACCGCACCCTGGGCCGGCTGGGCGGTGGTGCGTGCGACCGGTGCGGACCGCGGCTTCCCGCTGGTCCCGGCCACCGCGTTCACCCGGTACGCGGCGGCCAGCAGTGTCCTCCCGGTGGTGGTCGGGGTGGTCGCCCGCTCGCGCAGCGCCGGCTGGCTGGCCGCCGGCGCCGCCGCCGTGCTGAGCGGGTCGGTGCTCTCCGGCGTCCGCCGGACGCCGGCCGGGCCGACCGACGGCCGGCCGCTGCGCCTGGTGGCGTTGAACATGCTGCACGGGCGGGCGGACCCGGCAGCCGTCGTGGCGCTGGTCCGGGCCACCGACGCCGACGTGCTGGCGCTGGCCGAGGTGACCCCGGAGGCAGTCACGGGGCTGCTGGCCGCCGGGGTGGCCGGCCGGCTGCCGCACGCGCACGTCGTCCCCGCCGGGGAGGGCCGGCCGGCCGGGGCGGGCGGCGCGCTGTGGACCCGGCTGGAGGTGCTCGAGCGCTCCGTCGTCCCCGGCCGCTTCGGTCAGCCCAGCGCCCGGCTGGCGGTGCCGGGCGGGCGCGACCTGGAGGTGACGGCGGTGCACACCCACCCACCGACCCGCTCGCCCGGTCAGGTCGCGCGCTGGGAGGAGGACCTCGGACTGCTGCCCGACCCGGCGGAGCCGCTGCTGCGGGTGCTCGCCGGCGACTTCAACGCCACCGCCGACCACGGGGCGTTCCGGCGGCTGCTGCGCCGCGGCTGGGTGGATGCGGCGCGGGTGACCGGGCAGGCGCTGCGACCGACCTGGTCACCGGTCCGGGTGCCGGTGCCCCGGCTGACGCTGGACCACGTGCTGGTCGACCCGCGGATCGGCGTGGTCTCCCTCGCGGTGGTGCACGTGCCGGGGACCGACCACCGGGCGCTGGTCGCCGACCTGCGGCTGCCGGCGGGCTGAGCCACCAGCGGGAGGAGAGCCCCGGGCGGCGGGTTCCGCACCACCGCCGCCCGGGCACCACCGCCATGCCCACATCTCGACCTGCTGCACGTCAGTTGTGTGAACTCTGTGTTTCGCGGCGTGTCGTTCCGCGCGTGGTCACGCTGAGGCTCCGCCGTTCACGCAACGCACGGGTCAGCCGACGCGGACGTCCTCCTGCCCGGCCACCGAGACGACGTCACCCCGGCGCAGCTGCCGGCCGCGGCGCTCCTCGGGCTCACCGTTGACCGCGACGTCGCCGGACGTGAGCACGTCCTTGACCTGGGCGCCGGAGGGGACGGCGTCGACCAGCTTCAGCAGCTGGCCGAGCCGGATGGTCTCCTCGCCGGAGCGGAGCTCGATGGTGCGCACGCCACCGATCCTCCCCCAGGCTCCTCGCTCAGGCTCCTCACTCCAGCAGGGACGACGGTGTCGCCCACCGCGAGGGCGCCGGGCTGCACGACGAGTGCGCCGACCGCCAGTGCCCCACCGCGCTCCCGGTGGATGGTCTTGAGCACCGCGGTGTCCCGGCCGATGCCGCCGGCCTGCGGGCGGGTGGTCATCACGCAGCGCGGCACCCGGCGGACGACGTCCAGCTCCGCCGTGCCCAGCCGGACCCGCCGCCCCACCAGCTCGTCCTCCCCCGCGCCGCCGAGCACCACGTTGGCCCGGAACCGCCGCCGGTCCCAGCCGCCCAGCGTGCCGGTCGACACCAGCGTCACCCGGGCATCGGCGTTGTCGTGGAACGCGCCGTCCGCCCCGGCGAAGGGGTCCCAGCGCCCGGTGTCCTCGTGCTCGACGTCCACGGGGTTCTCGAAGCGGCGGGGGCCGTGCACGGCGGCAGCGGCCCGCAGCGCCACCGGCCGGCCGGCCCAGCGGGAGAGGACGGCGTCGTCGTCGGTGACCGTGCCGTCGGGCAGGACCACCTCCGCCGTCCCGTCCGGTCGCAGCCGGCCGGCGGCGAACAGCAGCTCGGGCACCCGGCGGGCGGTGAGCCCGAAGCCGGTCCCGACGTCGAACAGCGCCCAGCCGCGGTCCCCGGCCAGGCCCTCGACGCCGAGCTCGGCCCGCTCGACCCGCTCGCCCAGCAGGGACTTCACCGGGAACCGCCACACCTCGAGCACCCGCAGGTCGCTCACGCCGGCGTCCAGCCCAGCGTCCAGGTGCCCGACCACGTCCCCTCCGGTGCCAGGACGACCAGGTCGGTGCCGTCGGCCAGCGCGTTCGGCGGGCAGGTCATCGGCTCCACGGCCACGCTGCGCCGGCGCTGACCGGCCGGGAGCGTGTCCCCGGTGTAGACCTGCAGCCACGGCCAGGAGCGGTCGACGGCGAGCTCGAGGGACCCGGCCGGCCCGCGCAGCTCCACCCGGGCCCAGCCCTCGTCGTCCCGGACCAGGTCGGTCAGCGGGTCGTCCAGCGCCCGGTCGCCGATCCGGCCGACCGCGCCGTCGAACGGCCGGCTCTCCCCGGTCGGCAGGCCGCCCTCGACCACCATCGCCGTCCGCGCCGGCACGTGGAGCTCGGCGTCGGCCACGCCGCCCTCGGCGGGAGCGCCCACGTGCAGGTAGGGGTGCATGCCCACGCCGAACGGGGCGTCCCCGTCCCCGGCGTTCTGCACCCGCACGGTGACGGCGAGCCGGCCGGGGGTCAGGTCGTAGTCGATCGCCGTCGCCAGCCGGAACGGGTAGCCGCCGCGGGGCTGGAGGACCGTGCCGACGGTGACGCCGGCCGGCCGCTCGCCCAGCACGGCCCACGGCTGCGCGGACAGCAGGCCGTGCACGGCGTTGGGCGAGGCCGCGCTGACCACGTCGAGCTGCAGGTCCGCGCCGCGCCACTGCCAGCGACCACCGCGCAGCCGGTTGGGCCACGGCAGCAGCACGCCACCGCGCCGTCCGGCCGGCACCGTGCCGGTGGCGTAGCCGTCCAGCAGCTGCCACTCCCCGACCACCAGCTCGCGCAGGCCACCGCCGCGCAGGTCGACGGCCAGCCGGGCGCCGTCGGTGGACACCTCGGCGTCCAGCGGGGCGGTGGACGGCCAGAGCGGGTCGAGCGGCATGGGTCCTCCTCAGGACGGTCCCGGACAGCTCAGCACAACGCCGCGTTCCACGTGGAACCGACCGACTGGTGACAGACGTCAGTGGTCACCGGACCGCCGCCGGCAGCAGACTGGTGCTGCGACCGACCGAGGAGTCCAGGATGCCCGAGTCCCACCTGCGCGCTGCCGATGCCGACCGAGCTGCCGTGGCCGAGGTGCTCGGCACGCACATGTCCGCCGGGCGGCTGACCGTCGCCGAGTTCGACGACCGGCTGTCCCGCGCCTACGCCGCCCGCACCTACGGCGAGCTCGACCAGCTCACCGCGGACCTGCCGGCGGTCGAGCAGCCTCCCGCCGTCCGCACCGAGCCCGCGCCGGTCGTCCGGCCGGCGCCCGCCGGGTGCGGCGGACCCGGCTGGGGGATGCACTCCTGGGTCGGCGGCTGGGGGCACTGGGGCAGCACGGCCAACGGCCTGCGGGCCGCCTGGGCCAGCTGGCTCACCACCGCCGTCCTCGTGGTCGGGATCTGGGCACTGACCTCGGTCAGCTCCGGCGAGTCGATCTACCCGTGGCCGGTGTGGGTGATCGGCCCCTGGGGCGTGGTGCTGCTGGCGCAGACCCTCGGCGGGACGCGCGGCCCGGGCCGTGACCGGCAGCGCGACCGGCAGCGCGACCGCCACCCCGGGCAGCTGCACGGCTGACCGGCCCCGGACGCAGCAGAGCGCCGGGACCTCTCGGTCACCGGCGCTCTTCCTCGGTCGGTCGGTGGGCAAGGGGGGAGTTGAACCCCCACGTCCTCTCGGACACACGGACCTGAACCGTGCGCGTCTGCCATTCCGCCACTTGCCCTGGCGAGGGAGAACACTAGCAGCCGGCCCACGGGTCCTCCGGGCCCACCCCCGGGGGCCGCCCGGTGGCCTCGTTCCCCGGCGCGGCCTGCGGCGCCGCGCCGGTCCCGCTGGTAGACAGTGCGCGGGACGCGGCCCGGCAGACATCGCCGGGGCGTCCTGCGCTTCCCGACCGGTCCGGCGACCCTCCCCCGGTTACGATCAGCGCTCAAGTGCAGTGGGAGGTCAGCCGAGACGCGAGGGAGCGACTGTGGGTGTGCTGCAGCGCTTCGAGCGACGCCTCGAGGGCATGGTCGGCCTGGCGTTCGCGCGCGTCTTCAAGGGCAAGGTCCACCCGGCCGAGATCGCCACGGCCCTGCAGCGCGAGGCCGACGAGCAGCGGTCCGTGCTCGGCGGTGGCCGGGTGCTCGCCCCGGACCTGTACGTCGTCACCCTGGGCCCGGTCGACCACGACAACCTCGCCGAGTGGTCCGAGCAGCTGGCCGGTGAGCTCGCCGACATGGTCACCGAGCACGTCCAGGCCGAGGGCTACCAGACCTTCGGCGACGTCCAGGTGCGGCTGGAGCGCGACGAGGCGCTGCGCACCGGCGTCTTCGAGGTCGCCTCGCACGTCACCGGCGGCAACCAGCACCGCACCGAGGTCCCCGGGCCACCGGCGCCGTCCGGCCGCCCCCCGCTCCCCCCGCTGCCGTCGATGCGCACCGGGTCGACCGACACCGGCGCCCAGGACCCCCCGGTCGTCGGCCGCGCTGGCCAGCGGGTGGCGCACGTCCTGGTCGTCGACGGCCCCGGCACCAAGCACGTGCTCGAGCCGGGCAGCAACGTGCTCGGCCGCGGCACCGAGGCCGACATCCGGCTGCCCGACACCGGGGTCAGCCGCAAGCACGCCGACGTCCAGCTCGCCGGGACCGTCGTCACCGTCGAGGACCTCGGCTCCACCAACGGCACGCTGGTCAACGGCCGGCGGGTCGGCCGCCAGGACCTCGCCGACGGTGACGTCATCCGGATCGGCCACTCGGTGCTGGTCTACCGGCAGGACGGCACATGACCAGGTCCGCGACTCGGCCCCGGGCGGCGGGCTGATGGCGGAGATCGTCCTGCAGGCCTTCCGCTTCGGTTTCCTGCTGTTGCTCTGGCTGTTCATCTTCGCCGCCTTCCGGGTCGTGCGGGCGGACCTCTTCGGCGGTCGCGCCGGCCGGGTCACCTCCGTCCCGCCCCGGGCCGCCGCGGCCGGGCGCAAGCGCGGCAACCGCGGTCCGCGACACCTCGTCGTGACCGCGGGCCCACTCTCGGGCACTCGCATCACCCTCGGGGAGCAGGCGATCCTGATCGGCCGTGCCGACGACTCCACCCTCGTGCTGACCGACGACTTCGCCTCGTCCCGGCACGCGCGGCTCACCAACCGCAGCGGCCAGTGGTACGTCGAGGACCTCGGGTCGACCAACGGCACCTACCTCGACCAGCAGCGCGTGCAGGGCCCCCTGCTGGTCGGCCCCGGCCAACCGATCCGGATCGGCCAGACCGTGCTGGAGCTCCGTTCATGACGCTCGTCCTGCGCTACGCCGCCCGCTCCGACCGCGGTCTCATCCGCGGCACCAACCAGGACTCGGTCTACGCCGGTCCGCGGTTGCTCGCCGTCGCCGACGGGATGGGCGGCCACGCCGCCGGCGACGTCGCCAGCAAGGTGGTCATCGCCGCGCTGGAGCACCTCGACGACGACGCCCCCTCCGGTGACCTGCTGCAGGCGCTGCGGCAGGCGGTGTTCGACGGCAGCGAGCACCTGCGCGAGGTCATCCGCGAGGCGCCGCACCTGGAGGGCATGGGGACGACGCTGACCGCCGTCCTCTTCGCCGGCGGGCGGCTCGGGCTCTGCCACGTCGGGGACTCCCGCGCCTACCTGATGCGCGACGGCGAGCTCGCCCAGATCACCCACGACGACACGTTCGTGCAGACGCTCATCGACGACGGCCGGATCACCGAGGAGGAGGCGAGCAGCCACCCGCAGCGGTCGCTGCTGCTCCGCGCCCTCAACGGCCAGGACGTCGAGCCCGACCTGTCGATGCGCGACGCCCGGGCCGGCGACCGCTACCTGCTCTGCTCCGACGGCCTGTCCGGCGTGGTCACGTTCGAGACCCTCGCCGCAGCGATGCGCGACCCGGACCCGCAGGCCACCGCCGACCGGCTGATCGAGCTGGCGCTGCGCAGCGGCGGCCCGGACAACATCACCTGCATCGTCGCCGACGTGGTCGAGGACGACGGCCGCGGCGCCCTGATCGACCCGGTGGTCGACGGCGCCGCCGGGGACAACCGCGGGCAGCGCGAGGTCGACCCGCGCTCGGCGGCCGGCCGGGCGGCGCTCGCCGATCCGCAGCCCGCCCAGGCCAACCCGGCGGTGGCCACCAGCTCGCCGCCGGTGGCCCGGCGCCCGCTGCGGACCGCGCTCGTCTCGCTGACCGCCCTGGTCGTGCTCGCCGCCGCGGCGATCGGCGGCTACCTGTTCGTCATGGGGCACTGGTTCGTCGGGGTCGCGGAGACCGCCGACGGCAACGAGGTCGCGGTGTTCCAGGGGCTGGACGCCTCGATCGTCGGGGTGGACCTGTTCCGGCTGGACGAGGCGACCGGCCTCGCCACCACCGACCTCACCCAGGCCGCCCGCAGCCGGGTCACCGGCGGCATCACCGCCTCCGACCGGGACGACGCCCAGCGGATCCTCACCAACCTGCGCGACCAGCGGCTGCCGCTGTGCCGCACCACCCCGAGCACCGCGTCGAGCACCAGCTCCGCACCGGCTCCCTCCACCCTGGCTCTTATACACATCT
>NZ_SJEX01000099.1 GCF_005930495.1 Modestobacter excelsi
GGGCCGGCGTAGGGCGCGTCGGCGTCCTCCTCGGGAGTGGTCACAGCGCGGCCGCGAGCGCCCGGCCGGCGACCCGGCCGGAGAAGATGCAGCCGCCGAGGAAGGTGCCCTCCAGCGAGCGGTAGCCGTGCATGCCGCCCCCGCCGAACCCGGCGACCTCCCCGGCGGCGTAGAGCCCCGGGAACGGCGCGCCCCCGGCGCGCAGCACCCGGGCGGAGAGGTCGGTCTCCAGCCCACCGAGGGACTTGCGGGTGAGCAGGTTGAGCCGGACGGCGATGAGCGGGCCGGCGTCGGGGTCGAGGAGCCGGTGCGGCTGGGCGACCCGGATCAGCTTGTCGCCGAGGAACGTGCGCGCCTGCCGGATCGCGGTGACCTGCATGTCCTTGGTGAAGCGGTGGGCGATCTCGCGGTCCCGGGCGACGACCTCGCGCTCGACGGTGGCCAGGTCCAGGTGCGGGGTGTCGCCGGTGGCCCGGTTCATCCCGGCGACCAGCTCGGGCAGCGTGCGGGCGACGACGAAGTCCTCGCCGGCGTCCAGGAACGCCTGCACCGGGGCGGCCGCGCCGCTCTTCACCCGGCTGAGCAGCAGCTTGAGGTCCTTGTTGGTGAGGTCCGGGTTCTGCTCGGAGCCGGACAGGGTGAACTCCTTCTCGATGATCTTCTGGGTGAGCAGGAACCAGGTGTGCTCGTGACCGGTCGTGCCGATGTGCGCGAGCGTGCCCAGGGTGTCGAAGCCGGGGAACAGCGGCACCGGCAGCCGGGTGCCGGTCGCGTCCAGCCACAGCGAGCTCGGCCCGGGCAGGATCCGGATGCCGTGCCGGGCCCAGATCGGTGAGTGGTTGGCGATGCCCTCGGTGTAGTGCCACATCCGGTCGGGGTTGATCACCCGGCCGCCGGCGTCCTCGGCGATCTGCAGCATCCGGCCGTCGACGTGGGCCGGGACCCCGGACAGCAGCCGCTGCGGCACCGGGCCCAGCCGGGCCGGCCAGTTCTTGCGGACCAGGTCGTGGTTGCCGCCGATCCCCCCGGAGGTGACGACGACGGCCTGCGCGGTGAGCTCGAACTCGCCCACCTCGACCCGGCTGCTCGCCGTCCCGCGCGCGGCATCGCTGGCCTCCAGCACCGCCCCCCGGACGCCGGTGACGACCCCGTCGGTGACGACCAGGCCGTCGACCCGGTGCCGGTGGCGGACGTCGACCAGCCCGCGGGCGACGGCGTCGGCGACCGGGCGGGCGAAGGGCGCGACGACGCCCGGCCCGGTGCCCCAGGTGACGTGGAAGCGCGGTACCGAGTTGCCGTGCCCGGTGGCCGTGTAGCCACCGCGCTCGGCCCAGCCGACCACCGGGAAGAACCGGACGCCCTGGGCGTGCAGCCAGGCCCGCTTCTCCCCCGCGGCGAACTGCAGGTACGCCTCCGCCCAGCGGCGCGGCCAGTGGTCCTCCTCGCGGTCGAACCCCGCGCTGCCGAACCAGTCCTGGCGGGCGAGCTCCAGGGAGTCGTGGACCCGGAGCCGGCGCTGCTCCGGGCTGTCGACCAGGAACAGCCCGCCGAAGGACCAGTGGGCCTGCCCACCGAGGGAGGCCGCGGGCTCCTGCTCGACCAGCAGGACCCGCTTCCCGGCGTCGGCCAGCTCCGCGGTGGCGACCAGTCCGGCCAGCCCCGCCCCCACCACGATGACGTCAGCGTCCGGGTCCCTCTGCGCACTGCCCACGGCGGGGACGCTAGCGGGCGCGGCGGACCCCGGTGGCGACCTGCCGTCGTCGGCCCGGTCGCGTCCATGCCCGCACCGGCCGCCGGGACGCCAGCGACAGGGCACCGATCGGGCCGACCAGCAGCAGCAGCGCCCACCCCACGGCCTCCCCGCCGCCGAGGAGGGCGAAGAAGCCGGCCAGGCCCAGCAGCCCGAGCAGCGGCAGCACCGAGAAGACGACGAGCACCGTCGACCCGCTGGTCCACCGGGTCGGCGCGCGGCCGCGCAGCACCAGCACGGCGCCGGCCAGCGCCCCTGCGGCCAGCACGAGCGGGCCGAGCAGGTACCAGCCCCAACCGGGGTCGGCGTCCCAGAGCAGCCAGCCGAGGTAGCCGTCCTCGACGGCGACGAGGAGCCCGAAGACCGCCGCGAACGGCGCCTGCAGCGGTCGGGACAGGGCGGCCGGCGCGCGGGTGGACCCGCGGCCGAGGGGCCGGCGGGACGCGGTCGGGGCAGCTCGGGGACTGCGACGTTGGACGGACGACGTCATGACCCGCAGGCTAGGGACGGCGCCTCGGACCCCGCTGGCTGCCGGCTGGGAGCCCGCTGGGTGCGCTGCCGCGCCGCGCGGCGACCCACCGCCGGACGCCGGGCAGCGCGCAGAGCAGCGCCGCGACCGCCGGGACGACCGCCATCACCGCGAGCTCGACCGTCGTGCTCCCACTGGTGCCCACCACCAGCAGGAACACCGCGATCGCGGCCGCGGGCAGCAGCAGCGCCAGCCACGACCGGCCGGTCAGCAGCAGCGCCGCGCCGGCGACCAGGGCGACCATGAGCAGCAGCGGGACGGTGACCACCACCCAGCCGCCGTCGCCGAACTGCCCGTCGGAGAACGCCAGCGCGATCAGCTCGAACAGCCCCACGCCCAGCACGGTGAGCAGCGCGAGCAGGGCGGCGACGAACGCGACGGCCGGTGGGCGGCGACGCACGGGTGCGGACATGTCGCGCAACCCAGGGCGTCCTCCCGGCCGGGGTGGTCCGGCGCGCTCAGACAACCGGTTCGGGCTGGCGGCCCGAGCTGCGCCGCCAGGAGGCGTGCAGCCCGGCGTACGGGCCCGGCGCGTCGACCAGGTCGGCGTGCCGGCCGCGCTGGACCACCCGACCGGCGTCGACGACGAGCACCTCGTCGGCCCGTTCGGCGGTGGAGAGCCGGTGGGCGATGGTGAGCGTGGTCCGCCCGTCGGTCAGCGCGTCCAGCGCCCGGGTCAGCCGCATCTCGGTGGCCGGGTCGACCGCGCTGGTGGCCTCGTCGAGCACCAGCAGGTCGGGGTCGGCGACGTAGGCGCGGGCCACGGCGACCAGCTGCCGCTCACCCGCGGACAGCGACTCACCGCGCTGGCCGACCGGGGTGCGGACGCCGTCGGACAGGCCGCGCAGCCAGTCGCCGAGGCCGAGCTCGTCGAAGGCTGCGGTGATCTCCGCGTCGGTCAGCGCGGGCCGGCCGTAGCGGACGTTGTCGGCGATCGAGGCGTCGAAGAGGAAGCCGTCCTGCGGCACCATCACCACCCGCTCGCGCAGCGAGGCGAAGGCGACCTCGGTCAGCGGGACCCCGCCGACCAGCACCCGACCCTCGGTGGGGTCCATCAGCCGGGTGACCAGCTTGGCGAACGTCGTCTTGCCCGACCCGGTCTCCCCCACGATCGCCACCCGGGTGCGGGGTGCGATGGCGAGGTCGACGCCGTCGAGGGCCTTGCGGGCGCCGGGCGCGTAGCCGAAGCCGACGTGGTCGAACCGGACGTCGAGCGGACCCGGCGGCAGCCCGCGGGCGTGCTCGGGGTCGGCGACGGCCGGGTCCTGCACGTCGGGCTCGGTGTCCAGGACGTCGAGCACCCGGCGGAACCCGGCGACGGCGTTCTGCGCCTCGTTGAGCACCTCGCTGGCGGTCTGCACCGGCGCGACGAAGAGGGTGACGAGGAAGAGGAACGCGACCAGCGTGCCGGCCGAGATGTGCCCGCCGATGCCGAGCCAGACGCCGACCACGACGACCGCGGCGTTGGCCACGGCGGCGACGAACTCGCCGCTGACGTAGACCGCCGCCGTCGTCTTCTGCGCGTCGACCGAGGCCCGGTAGTGCCGGTCGATGGCGCGGTCGAGCCGGGCCGCCGTCCGGGCGCGGATGCCGTACGCGCGCACCGTCGGGGCGCCGACGACGGACTCGCCGACCGCGGCGAGGACGTCACCGATCCGCTCGCGCACCAGCCCGTAGACGGTGGCGAGCCTGCGGGCGAAGAACTTCACCGCGACGCCCAGCGGGATGAAGCAGACCAGCACCAGCAGGGTCAGCTGCCAGGAGTAGACCGCCATGACGACGGTGGCGACGACGAGCTGGCCGAGGCTGACCAGGCCGAGCACCCCGCCCCACTGCATGAAGACCGAGAGCTGGTCGACGTCGCTGGTGACCCGGGAGACCAGCGACCCGCGGCGCTGACCCTGCTGGTGCAGCACCGACAGGTCGTGGACGTGCCGGAAGGCGCGCACCCGGAGCCCGGCCAGCGCCGTCTCGGTGGTGCGGAACAGCCGGACGTTCATCCGGTACACCGCGACGCCGGTGACCAGCACGACGACGGCGCAGATCGCCACCAGCTCGCGGACCAGGCCGATGTCGGGCCCACCGGGGGCGCCGAGCCCGCGGTCGAGGGTCTGCTGGACGGCGATCGGGACGACGACCCGGCCGGCGGTGGCGACCAGCGCGAGCAGGAAGGTCAGCGGGAGGCCGTGGCGGAACTCCGGCATCATCCGCAGGCCGCGCCGCAGCGTGGCGGTGGCGCTCTCGGCACCGCGGTCCTTCGGCAGCACCGGCTGCTCCTCGGGCGCGGTCACGCCTGCGCCCCGGCGGTCTCGCGCTCGGCTGCATCGGCCTCGGGCGGCTGGTAGGCGCGGACGAGCCGGGCGTAGCCGGGGACCTGGGCGAGCAGCTCCTCGTGGGCGCCCCGGGCGACCAGCCGGCCGTTCTCGATCCAGACGACCTCGTCGGCCAGCGCGATGGTGGCCTGCCGGTAGGCGACGACCACGACGGTGGCCGGGTGGTCGGTGGCCCGCAGGGCGTCGAGGATGCGGGCCTCCACCGACGGGTCGACCGCGCTGGTGGCGTCGTCGAGGACGAGCAGCCGTGGGTGCCGGATCACCGCCCGGGCGATGGCCAGCCGTTGGCGCTGACCACCGGAGAGGCTGGCACCGCGCTCGCCGACGTGGGTGTCCAGCCCCCCGGGCAGCCGGGCGACGAAGTCCTCGGCGGCAGCCGTGCGCAGTGCCTCGTGCACCTGCTCGTCGGTGAAGTCGCCGCCGAGGGTGACGTTGTCGCGGACGGTGTCGTCGAACAGGAACGTCGACTGGGCGACGAAGGCGACCTGGCTGCTGACCTCGCCCTCGCGCAGGGTGCGCAGGTCGACGCCGTCGAGCTCGACGGTGCCCCGGTCGGGGTCCACCAGCCGGACGAGCAGCCCGGCCAGGGTCGACTTGCCCGAGCCGGTGGGGCCGACGACCGCCAGGGTGCGGCCGGCGGCGACGTCGAAGGTGATGCCCTGCAGCGTCGGCCGGGGCGCGCCCTCGTGGCGGAACTCGACGCCGCGGAGGGCGACCGTGGCGCCGGTCTCCCCGGTGGGGGCGGCGTCCGGGCCGTGCGGGATCTCCCCGGTGGCCTGCAGCACCGGGGTGACCCGGTCGAAGCCGGCCATCGCGCGCGGCAGGTCGGCGAGCACCCAGCCGATGGCCCGGATGGGCAGGGCGAGCAGGGTGAACAGGTAGGCGATGGAGACCAGGTCGCCGGCCTGGGTGGCGCCGTCGGCGACCCGTTCGGCGCCGACCAGCAGGACGGCGAGGGTGCCCAGGTTGGGCAGCGCCTCCATCATCGGGTCGAACAGGCCGCGGACCCGGCCGACGGCGACCAGGCCGTCGCGCAGCTCGTCGGCCTTGACCGCGAAGCGCCGGGCCTCGTCGTCCTCCCGGCCCAGGGTCTTGACGACCAGGGCGGCGTCGAAGCTCTCGTGCGCGATCTCGGAGACCTCGGCGCGCAGCTGCTGGGCGCGCTCCATCCGGGGCGACATCACCTGGCTGTAGACGGCGTTGATCACGAACACCAGCGGGAAGACCACCAGCCCCACGACGGCGAGCAGCGGGTCGGTGAGGACGAGCGCGACCACGGTGATCGCCACCATGACCAGCGCGCCGCAGGCGAAGGGCAGCGGGGCGACGAAGAACCAGCTGGCCTCGACGTCGGAGTTCGCGTTGGACAGCAGCTGCCCGGTGGGGTGCCGCTGGTGCCAGGACAGCGGCAGCCGGAGGTACTGGCCGGTGACCCGGCGGCGGTAGTCGGCCATCAGCCGGTAGCTCATGATCCCGGCGAACAGCCGCCGGCCGATGATGCCGACGATCTTGAGGACGGCGACGACGAGGATCGCCAGCGCGGCGAGGCCCAGTGCCGCACCGGTGGTCGCGCCGTCGTCGAAGGACGGCAGCAGCACGCGGTCGGTGATGCCCCCGATGACGTAGGCGCTCGCCACGGTCATGCCGGCGTACAGGCTGCTGCCGAGGAGGGCGAGGGTGAACATGGCGCGCTGCTCGGAGACGGCCCGGCCGATGTGGCGGAGTCCGCGCCGGACCACGGCGTCTCTGCGGCGCGGCACAGGTGTCCTCCTCAGCTGGTACGAGCGGTGTGCACGACCCTACCCGCGCTCCTTACCCCGTCTAACGGATTAGCCGCGGCGGGTGCTGAGGGCCACCTCGACCGCGGCGACTGGGCGCCCGGGCCGCGTTAGCCTCGAGGCGTGCCGACCTCCGCCGTGCCCGTGTCGCAGTCGGAGCGGGCGGCGCTCGCCGACCTGCTGGAGCACCTGGGACCGGACCAGCCGACGTGTTGCGAGGGCTGGACGACCCGGGACATGGCCACGCACCTGGTGGTCCGGGACCGGCGGCCCGACGCCGGCCCCGGGCTGGTGCTGGGCGGGCCGTTCACCGCGTGGACCTCCCGGGTGCACGACCGCACCCGGTCGGCGCGCCCGTTCGGCGTGCTGGTGGCCGAGCTGCGGTCCGGCCCGCCGGCGTGGGCGCCGACGGCGTGGCCCGTGGTCGACCGCCTGCTGAACACCGCGGAGATGGTCATCCACCACGAGGACGTCCGGCGGGCCCAGCCCGGCTGGGCGCCGCGCGACCTGCCCCGGTCGGTGCAGGACCAGCTGTGGCGGTCGGTGCCGCTGCTGGCCCGCGGCCGGGCGGCGACCAGCACGGCCGGCGGCCTGTTCGTACGGCGCAGCGACGTGCCGGACGGGGCGCCCGGCAGCGAGCGGCGACTGCGCGACGAGCAGCCGACGACGACGGTCATCGGCGCCCCGCTCGAGGTGCTGCTCTGGGTGAGCGGCCGGGCGACGGTCGCCTGCGTGGACCTCACCGTCGAGTAGCCGCCCCGCGCCGGCGATGAGTTCGGCGTCGATGAGTTCGCCGTCGCGGGCAGGTCCTGCTGGGCATGGACGCGACGAACCTCGCCGAGCTGTACGGGACACCGCTGGTCGACTGGGCCCAGGTCGAGGGGCGGCTGTCCCGCGGGCTGTCGCAGGCGCCCGGGTCGGCCGGGCCGGGGCGGCACACCTGCTGGCTGGCGACCTCCAACGCCGACGGCACGCCGCACCTGACCGGCATCGGCGCCCTGTGGACGTCCCGCACCTTCTGGTTCGAGACCGGCACGACCACCCGCAAGGGCAGGAACCTGGCGCGCGACCCGCGGTGCTCGCTGAGCGTGGCGACCGACGAGACCGACCTCGTCGTCGACGGGACCGCCACGCGGGTGGACGACCCGGCGTTGGTCGCCGAGCTGGCCGGCCTGTGGGCCGCCGACGGCTGGCCGGCGCGCGTCGACGCGACGGGCACGGGCGCTGACGGCGGAGTCCAGCGCTCCCTCGGCGGGGCCGCCACCGTGGCACGTCCACCGCATCGAGGTCCGGCAGGCCACGGCGCTGCTCACCGTCGACCCCGGCGGGGCCACCCCCGCTGGCGGTTCTGAGCAGGCGGGAGATGGCTGCCGTGCGGCGGGCTCTGCGCCGCCGTCGCCGGGCACCGGTGACCTGTGTCCGGCCAGGGCCCCGGCGCCCGTCGGCGAGCCGGTCCTCCGGGGCCGGGAGACCGGGTCCTCACGACCCGTGCCCGACCTGCGGCTGCGTCCGCTGACCCGCGCGTCAGAAGGGCGGCGGGGCGTCCGCCCCGACGCCGGCCGGTGGTGCGGCGGCGCCGGCCGACGCAGGCGCCCTGGCCGGTGGTGGCGCTGCGTCGCCGCGTCCCGACTCGAGCACCGAGTCGGAGTCCCGGGTCAGCGTCGCCAGTTGCCCGTGGTCAACCCGACCAGGTCAGCCCAGCGGGTGGTCGGTCTCCTGCCGGACGGGCACCCCGGCGGCGGCGAGCCCCGCCTTGACGTCGCCGACCCGCAGCTGGCCGAAGTGGAAGACGCTGGCGGCGAGCACCGCATCGGCACCGGCATCGACCGCGGGCGGGAAGTGCTCGACCGCGCCCGCTCCCCCGCTGGCGATGAGCGGCACGCTGACCTCGCGGCGCACGGCCCGGATGAGGTCGGTGTCGAAGCCGGCCCGGGTGCCGTCGGCGTCCATCGAGTTGAGCAGCACCTCGCCGACGCCGAGCTCGGCGGCCTGCACCACCCACTCGACGGCGTCCCGGCCGGTGCCGCGCCGCCCGCCGTGGGTGGTGATCTCGAAGCCGGAGTCGGTGACCGCGCCGTCGCGCACCCGCCGCGCGTCCAGCGACAGCACCAGCACCTGGTTGCCGTAGCGGTGCGCGATCTCGGCGATCAGCTCCGGCCGGGCGACGGCGGCGGTGTTCACCGCGACCTTGTCCGCGCCGGCGCGGAGCAGCTTGTCGACGTCGTCGACGGTGCGCACCCCGCCGCCGACGGTCAGCGGGATGAAGACGCTCTCGGCGGTGCGCCGGACGACGTCGTAGGTCGTCTCGCGGGAGCCGGAGCTGGCGGTGATGTCGAGGAAGGTGAGCTCGTCGGCGCCCTCGGCGTCGTAGACCCTCGCCATCTCGACCGGGTCGCCGGCGTCGACCAGGTCGACGAAGTTCACGCCCTTGACCACCCGGCCGGCGTCGACGTCCAGGCACGGGATCACGCGCACCGCCAGGCTCATGCCCCGGCTCCCCGGACGGCGTCCGCCTCGACCTCGACCAGCATGTCCGGGTGCAGCAGGGCAGCCACCCCGATCATGGCGGTGGCCGGCCGGACGGCGCCGAACACCTCACCGTGCGCCCGCCCGACCTCCTCCCAGCGGCTGGTGTCGGTGACGTACATGCGCGTGCGGACGACGTCGGCGGCCGAGAAGCCGGCACTCTCCAGCGCGGTCACGAGCACCGACATCGCCACCCGCGCCTGCGCGCCCACGTCACCGATGTGCACGACCGCGCCGTCGACGGTCGCCGTGCAGCCGCTCACCCACGCCTGGTCGCCGACCGCGACCACGCGGCTGTAGCCGACGACGTCCTCCCATGGACCGCCCGAGCCCAGCCGCAGCGCCGTCATGCCAGCTCCTGGGTGACGGCCAGGGCCTCGGGCAGCGTGAACTGCCCGGCGTACAGCGCCTTGCCGACGATCGCGCCCTCGACGCCGATCCCGGACAGCCCGGCGAGGGTCCGGACGTCGTCCAGCGAGCTCACCCCGCCGGAGGCGACGACCGGCCGCGGGGTGGCGGCGCAGACCTCGCGCAGCAGGTCCAGGTTCGGACCGCGCAGCGTGCCGTCCTTGGTGATGTCGGTGACCACGTAGCGGGCGCAGCCCTCGGCGTCCAGGCGGGCCAGCGTCTCGTACAGCTCCCCGCCCTCCTTGGTCCAGCCACGCGCGGCGAGCCGGGTGCCGCGCACGTCGAGGCCGACGGCGATCCGGTCACCGTGCTCGGCGATCGCCCGTGCGCACCACTCCGGCGACTCCAGCGCCGCGGTGCCGAGGTTGACCCGCCGGCAGCCGGTGGCCAGCGCGGCGGTCAGCGACTCGTCGTCGCGGATGCCGCCGGACAGCTCGACGTCGACGTCGAGGGCGCCGACCACCGAGGCGAGCAGCTCCCGGTTCGACCCCCGGCCGAAGGCGGCGTCGAGGTCGACCAGGTGCACCCACTCGGCGCCGTCGCGCTGCCAGGCCAGCGCCGCCTCGAGCGGGTCGCCGTAGGAGGTCTCGCTGCCGGCCTCGCCCTGCACCAGGCGGACGGCGAGACCGTCGGCGACGTCGACGGCGGGGAGCAGCTGCAGCTTCGGCACGACCCAAGCCTAGGGAAGCCCTCCGACCGGGCTGTCGGACCGCTCCGGCAGGCTGCTCGCATGGAGTTCAGGGACGTCGTCCGGAAGCGGCACATGGTGCGCGACTACGACCCCGACCGGCCGGTCCCGGCCGAGATCCGCGAGCGGCTGCTGGAGCACGCGATCCGCGCGCCCTCGGCCGGCTTCAGCCAGGGCTGGGCGTTCCTGGTGCTGGAGTCCCCCGACGACCGCGAGCGGTTCTGGCAGTCCTCGACCTCACCGGAGCAGGCCGCGCGCATGGACGACTGGCTCGGGCGCATGCGCCGGGCTCCGCTGCTGGTCGTCCCGTTGTCGCACAAGCAGGCCTATCTCGACCGCTACGCCGAGCCCGACAAGGGAGCGACCGACCGGGACGAGTCGCGGTGGCCGGTCCCCTACTGGGACGTCGACACCGGCATGGCCGCGCTGCTCATCCTGCTCACCGTCGTGGACGAGGGCCTGGCCGCCTGCTTCTTCGGGGTGGAGCCGGACAGGCACGGCCCGTTCCGGCAGGCGTTCGACGTGCCGGAGGGGTACACGCCGATCGGCTGCATCTCGGTCGGCTACGAGGGCAGCGAGGACAAGCGGTCGCCCTCGCTCAAGCGCGGACGGCGCGGAGTCGAGGAGGTCGTGCACCGCGGTCGGTGGTGACTGGTTGACTCAGCGGGTGACCGACGTGAACAGCTCCCGCGCCGTCCTGGTGACCGGCGCCTCCCGCGGCATCGGCCGCGCCATCGCCCTGGCCTTCGCCGCGCAGGGCGACCGGGTGGCGGTGCACTGGGGCGGGTCGCGGGAGCGGGCCGAGCAGGTCCTCGCGGAGCTGCCCGGCGACGGCCACGTCCTCGTGCAGGCCGACCTCGCCGACCCCGAAGCCGTGGGCCGGATGGTCGACGAGGCCGCCGCGCAGCTGGGCGGGCTGGACGTGCTGGTCAACAACGCGGGCGTGTTCACCGCCCATCCGCCGCTGGAGACCAGCTACCAGGACTGGCAGCAGGCCTGGACGACGACGCTGGCGGTCAACCTGCTGGGTCCGGCCAACGCCACGTTCCGCGCGCTCCCCCACCTGGTCGCCGCCGGCGGCGGGGTGGTCGTCAACGTCTCCAGCCGGGGCGCCTTCCGCGGGGAGCCGGCCAACCCGGCCTACGGCGCCTCCAAGGCCGGGCTCAACGCGTTCGGCCAGTCGATGGCGCTCGCGCTGGCACCGCACGGCATCGCGGTGGGCACCGTGGCGCCGGGCTTCGTGCAGACCGAGATGGCCCGGGAGGTGCTCGACGGCCCCGGCGGGGACGCCGTCCGGGCGCAGTCGCCCTACGGCCGGGTGGCCCACCCCGAGGAGGTGGCCTCGGCGGTGCTCTGGCTCGCGAGCCCCGGCGCCCGCTTCTCCACCGGCACGATCATCGACGTCAACGGGGCCAGCTACCTGCGCTCCTGAGGCGTCCGGGACGTCGCCAGGAACAGCCGGCCGGTGGGGTCGGTGCGTGCCAACGGCGAGCTGCTGGACGTGGTCGAACGCCAGCCGGCGCTGGACTCGCCCGCCGGTGCGTCGACCGGAGCGGGGGCCGGCGGCTGCAGCACCACGACGCTCAGCGCCGCGAGCGCCCCGAGGAGGAGCAGGGCGAGCCCGAGCAGACGACCAGCACGCACCGGGGACCTCCGGGAGGCGACAGCCGGATCACCCTGGGGTGGGCCGGCCGTCGCCCGGGGGCGGTGCTCAGTCCAGCGTGTCGAGCCAGTTGGTCAGCAGCTGGGCGCCGGCGTCGCCGCTCTTCTCGGGGTGGAACTGGGTCGCCGACAGCGGCCCGTTCTCGACCCCGGCGACGAACCGGTCACCGTGCTCGGCCCAGGTGACTGCCGGCGGCGTCAGCCGGCCGGTGACCCCGGGCTCGGCGAGCGGGAACTCGCGGACCCCGTAGGAGTGCACGAAGTAGAAGCGCTGGTCGGCCAGCCCGGCGAACAGCGTGGAGTCCTCCGGCGCCTGCACGGTGTTCCAGCCCATGTGCGGCAGCACGGGGGCCTGCAGCTGCTCGACGACGCCGGGCCACTCGCCGCAGCCCTCGGAGTCCTGGCCGTGCTCCACGCCGCGCTCGAACAGCACCTGCATGCCCACGCAGATGCCGAGCACCGGGCGCCCGCCGGCCAGCCGCCGACCGATGACCTTGGGGCCGTCGACGGCGCGCAGGCCGTCCATGCAGGCGGCGTAGGCGCCCACCCCGGGCACGACGAGACCGTCGGCCTCCAGGGCGGCGTGCGGGTCGTCGGTGACCGTGACGTCGGCGCCGACACGGGCCAGCGCCCGCTCGGCCGAGCGCAGGTTGCCCGATCCGTAGTCCAGCACGACGACCTTCTTCACAGCTGCCACGCTACCCATCAGCCGCGGAGGGGCCCGGACTGTTCCCGGGCGGCAGCACCAGCTCCCCGACCACCTCGCCGAACAGCTCCTCACCGGTCGGCCGGAAGCCCAGCCGCAGGTAGAAGCCCTCGGGGCCGTGCGGGTGCCGTTCCCACAGCACGGTGATCCGGTCGTTCCCGCGGCGCCGGGCCTCCTCGGACACCGCCTGGACGGCGAACCGGCCGACGCCCAGCCCCTGCCCGTCGGCGGCCACGTCGAGCCGCCAGGCCGCAGCGGAACGCCTCGATCTCGTTGTCCGGGTCGAAGGCGCCCATGACGAAGCCGAGCACCTCGTCGTCGGTGCCGAGCACCAGCCGGGGCCAGGCGACGTCCGGGCTGGCGTAGGCCTCGGCGAGCGAGACGGCGACCGGCGCCACGACCCCCTCCTGCTCCGGTCTGATCCGCAACCGGCAGGCAGCGGTGACGTTGTCGGGCGTGACGGTGGCCAGGCGCAGCTCTCCATGCCGGGAGGTTGCCGTACCGGTCCGACAGGTCGGGTCGCCTGCGTGCTCGTCACCAGCCGGGTGACCCACCCGGTCAGCGTCGTCCCGTCCGACGGCCCGGCCGGCCCCCCAGTCCTACGTCAGACCAGGTAGAGGACGCCGGCCACCGACGACAGCAGCGCCGCGACCAGCAGGACGACAGCGAAGGTGACCTGCGGGCCGGTGCGCCCCCGCGTGTCGGAGTCGGCCTTGAAGATGCTGTACGAGCCGCCGAGGAGGAAGCCACCGACGACGAGCAGTGCGACCCCGAAGGTCACAGAGCTCCCTTGGTGGAGGGGACGTCGGTCACCCGCGGGTCCACCGCGACGGCGGTGCGCAGCGCCCGGGCCAGCGCCTTGAACTGCCCCTCGACGATGTGGTGGGCGTCGCGGCCGGCGTAGAGCACCCGCACGTGCAGGCTGATCCGCGCGTTGAACGCGAAGGACTCGAGCACGTGCTTGGTCAGCGACGTCGGGTAGTCCGGGCCGATCATCGGCGTCATGCCCTCGGGCTCGGCGTGCACGAAGTACGGCCGGCCGGACAGGTCGACGGCGGCCTGCACCAGCACCTCGTCCATCGGGATGGTGGCGTCGCCGTAACGGGTGATGCCGCGCTTGTCCCCGAGCGCCTCGGCGAAGGCGTGCCCCAGCGCGATCGCGACGTCCTCGACGGTGTGGTGGGCGTCGATGTGCAGGTCGCCGTCGGCGTGCACGGTCAGGTCGATGCCGCTGTGCTTGGACAGCGCGGTGAGCATGTGGTCGTAGAAGCCGACCCCGGTGGCGACGTCGGCCTTGCCGGTGCCGTCGAGGTCGACCTCGACCACCAGCTTGGTCTCGTTGGTCGCCCGCTCGACGCGTGCGGTGCGGTGCCCAGACAGAGCGGTCATGCCGGTGATCCTCCCAGGCCCGGTGCGGGCGTCCCAGCCACCTCACCCAGCGCGGTGAGGAAGGCGTCGGTCTCCTCCGTCGTCCCGGCGGTGACCCGCAGCCAGCCGGGCAGCCCGACGTCGCGCACGAGCACGCCGCGGTCCAGCAACGCCTGCCACGTGGCGGCGGCGTCGGCGAAGTGTCCGAACAGCACGAAGTTGGCGTCGCTGGGCACGCTGGTCAGCCCCAGCCCGGGGAGCGCGGCGACGATCCGGTCGCGCTCGGCCTTGACCGCGTCGACGGTCGCGAGCAGCTGCTCGGTGTGCGCCAGGGCGGTGCGCGCGGCCGCCTGGGTCAGCGAGCTCAGGTGGTACGGCAGCCGGACCAGCTGCAGCGCGTCGACCACCGCCGGGTCCGCGGCCAGGTAGCCCAGCCGCAGCCCGGCCATGCCGAAGGCCTTGCTCATCGTCCGGCTGACCACCAGCCGCGGGCGGCCGGGCAGCAGGGTCAGCGCGGACGGGGTGCCCGGCCGGACGAACTCGGCGTAGGCCTCGTCGACGACCAGCACGCCGGTCGTCGCCTCGTACAGCGCGGCGATCGTGTCCAGCTCCACCGCGGTGCCGGTCGGGTTGTTAGGGCTGGTCACGAAGACGACGTCGGGCTGCACCTCGCCCACCTGCGCGGTGGCCTTCCCGCGGTCGATGGTGAAGTCGTCCCGGCGGTGGCCGTCGACCCAGGAGGTGCCGGTGCCGACGCTGATGATCGGGTGCATCGAGTACGACGGGGTGAAGCCCAGCGCGGTGCGCCCGGCGCCGCCGAAGGTCTGCAGCACCTGCTGCAGCACCTCGTTGGACCCGTTGGCGGCCCACACCTGCCCCGGCGCGACCGGCTCCCCGCTGCTGCGGGACAGGTACGCCGCCAGGTCCCTGCGCAGCGCGGTGGCGTCGCGGTCGGGATAGCGGTTCAGCCCGGCCGCGGCGTCGGCGAGCGCCACCTGCAGGTCGGCGAGCAGCGCCGCCGGCAGCGGGTGCGGGTTCTCGTTGGTGTTCAGCGCGTACCGGACCGCGAGCTGCGGCGCGCCGTAGGGCGTGCGGCCACGCAGCTCCGGCCGCAGCGGGAGCTCCTCCATCCCCGTCATGCGCGCTGCCGGGCCCGGACGGCGGCGGCGTGCGCCGGCAGGTCCTCGGCGTTCGCCAGGGCGTCGACGTGCCCGGCGACCTCGGCCAGCGCCTGCTCGTCGTACTCGACGACGTGGATGCCGCGCAGGAACGACTGCACGCTCAACCCGCTGGAGTGCCGCGCGCAGCCGCCGGTGGGGAGCACGTGGTTGGAGCCGGCGATGTAGTCGCCGAGGGAGACCGGCGCCCACGGGCCGACGAAGACGGCGCCGGCGTTGCGCACCCGCATCGCCACCTCGCGCGCGTCCCGGGTCTGGATCTCCAGGTGCTCCGCGGCGTAGGCGTCGACGACGGCCAGGCCGGCGTCCACGTCGTCGACCAGGACGACGCCGGACTGGCTGCCGCCCAGCGCGGTGAGGATCCGGTCGCTGTGCTTGGTGGCGGCCACCTGCCCGGGCACCAGGTCCAGCACCGCGTCGGCGAGCTGCTCGCTGGTGGTCACCAGCACCGCCCCGGCCAGCGGGTCGTGCTCGGCCTGGCTGATCAGGTCGGCGGCCACGTGCACGGGGTCGGCGGTGTCGTCGGCCAGCACGGCGACCTCGGTCGGCCCGGCCTCCGAGTCGATCCCGATCAGGCCGCGGAGCAGCCGCTTGGCCGCGGTCGTGTACACGTTGCCGGGCCCGGTGACCATGTCCACGGGGAGGCACGGTCCGGCGCCGTAGCCGAAGACGGCGATCGCCTGCGCCCCGCCGACGGCGTAGACCTCGGTGACGCCGAGCAGCGCGCAGGCGGCCAGCACGCCGGGGTCGGGCAGCCCGCCGTTGTCCCGCTGCGGCGGGCTGCCGACGGCGATCGACTCCACCCCCGCGAGCTGGGCGGGGACGACGTTCATCACCACGGAGCTCAGCAGCGGCGCGAGGCCGCCGGGCACGTAGAGGCCGACCCGCCGGACCGGCACCCAGCGCTCGGTGACCCGGCCGCCGCGGACGACGTCGGTGGTCACGTCGGTGCGGCGCTGGTCGGCGTGCACCTTCCGGACGCGGGCGATCGACTCCTCGAGGGCGGCGCGCACCGCCGGGTCGATCGTGGCCAGCGCCTCGTCGAGCGCGGCCCGGGGCACGGCGATCTCGGGGACGTCGACGCCGTCGAGCCGGGCGGTGATCTCGCGGACCGCCTGCGCCCCCCGGAGCCGGACGTCCTCGCAGATCGGGCGGACGACGGCCAGCACCGAGTCGATGTCGGTCGCGGCGCGGGGCAGCAGCTGCGCGAGCTCACGCGGCCCGGGCAGCGCGGACCCTCGCAGGTCGATGCGGGACAGCACGGAGCACCTCCGGGTGCGAGCGGGAGAACACCCCACGGTAGACGCCCGGATGATCCACCCCTGCTGCCCGTAGGCTCCCGGCGTGGGCAAGGCGGATGGGACCGGCGGTCAGGAGGTCATCCCGCTGTTCCCGCTGGAGACCCCGCTGTTCCCCGGCGTGGTGCTGCCGCTGCACGTCTTCGAGCCGCGCTACCGCCGGCTGGTGGCCGACCTCACCGCCATCCCGGACGGCGCCCAGCGCCGGTTCGGCGTGGTGGCGATCAGGCAGGGCTGGGAGGTCGAGCACGTCGCGCCCGCCGAGGCGCTCTACGACGTGGGCTGCACCGCGGCGCTCCGGATGGTCGCCCCGCAGCGGGACGGCGGCTACCGGGTGGCAGCGGTCGGCGTCGACCGCTTCCGGCTGCTCGACGTGCTGGTGCCGACCCCGGGCGCCGGGGAGGACGAGGCCGGCGAACCGCCCTACCTGCGGGCGCTGGTCGAGTGGCTCGCCGAGGAGGAGGCCGCCGAGGAGGCGGCCGGGGACGTCGACGGGCTGACCGGCGCCGGCACCACGGCCGGCGTGGTCCCCGACGACGTGGCGACCGACGTGGCCCGGGGTTCCCTGGGCCTGCTCGCCGACAACGTGCGCGACCTGTTCGCCCGGTACGTCGCCGACGTGGCCGTGCGCCAGAGCGGCGCCCCCGAGGGGCTGCCCGACGAGGTGCTCGACGCGCTCTCCCCCGACGACCTGCCCGACGACGACGCCGCCGGCGAGGTCGCCGCCACGGCGGCGCTGCTGCGCGAGGTGAGCGACGACGCCCGGGGGCTGTCCTACCTGGTCGCGTCCTCGGCGCTGCTCACCACGGAGGACCGCCAGGCGCTGCTGGCCGAGTCCGCCACCCGCCGACGACTGGCGCTGGAGTCACGGCTGCTGCGGCGTGAGCTGACCCTGCTGCGCGCGCTGGGGGCCGTGCCGGTACCCCTCCGGCAGTTCGCCGGCCCGATGACCGTGAACTGACGAAGGACCTCACGAAGGACCCCCTCGCCCCCCACTCCTCGCACGCTCGGGGCGGGCCCCTGCGAGGGGGCCGGGGTCAGGCCCGTGG